>NZ_LR738849.1:1406666-2110000 GCF_902702915.1 Desulfovibrio sp. 86
GTCTCGTGGCTTGAATATCCCATGCTCTATATGCAGGAAGGGTTTCTCACAACGCAAAGCGCCATCTCCGACATTGCCAGGCAGGGCTATACTGAAATCTGCCACGATCCCAATCGGTTTCGCCAATATCATGACCTTGACGCCGGGCTTTCCACCGTCAACATCCCATGGCCGAGCCAAAGCGTTTCGGCGGCTCCACTGGGCGAGGAAATCCCCAGGGCACGAGCGGTATATGCCGATGCGTTCGAACACATACGAGAGCTGATGCAGGATACCCAGGGAAAACCCGTGAACATGGCGGCCTCGCGGCCCTGCGTCGAAGCTGTCATCCAGAGCCTCAACCGCAACCGGGACGCGCTCATAGCCCTGACAAAGCTCAAAAAAAGCGACAAGGACACCCACACGCACTCTGTCAACGTGGCCATAATAGCCATAGCCTATGCCCAGTATCTCGGGCTGCCGCAAGACAAGCTGCACCTTGTGGGGCTGTCCGGGCTTTTTCATGATTACGGAAAAATATTCATCCCCAAGGTAGTGCTGAACGCCCCGCGCAAACTCACCCCTGCGGAACGGACAGTCATGCAGGCCCATGTGGAGCTTGGCCACGCCCACCTCGCCAGGGAGAAAGACGCAAATCACGAAATATTGCAAGGCGTGCTGCAACATCACGAGAAGTACGACGGCACAGGGTATCCCAACCGCCTGAAAGGCAACACCATAAGCATCTATGGCCTCATCCTCTCGCTGAGCGACCATTATGACGCTCTTTCCTCCCAGCGCGTCTACAAAGACCCCATGCCTGCCAATGTGGCCCTGGCTGTCATGTACAAAATGCGGAACCAGGTATGGGCGCCGGGCTATGTGGAGCGTTTTATCAAGATGCTGGGAATCTACCCGACCGGAACGCCCGTACAGCTATCGAACGGCGAGCGCGGCGTAGTTTGCCACACAAACCCGGACTTTCCGGCCCTGCCCACGGTCATAGTCGCCCTGGGCCCTGGCGGGATATCCGTTCGGCCCTACCTGCGGGATCTGAGTGAAGAGCCGGGACTTGAAATTGAACGGTCGCTTGCCGGAGCCGACGCTGCGCGGATGGACATAGGCTTGCTGCTGTCGCAAGCATGACTGGAGCAGATCAACTTTGAAATGAGAAGCATTTCAAAGTTTTCATTCAGCCGAAAAATGCGATTCGCAATAACCATCAGCAGGCTGGTCGCTCTATTAACCAATTGCTGTCTTTGCGGCAGTCGTTGGCGAGTCTGCGAGCCTTACGAATGGCGACAGCGATTACGCAGAATAAGATGTATAGTTACTCATGCTGTCTTTATCCGTAGCTTCCTGCGTCGCAACGGCTAAAGCGCGGCTGAATCCACGCCACGTTGTGGCGCGCTGCACGAAAGTGCAGCGTTAGAGCATTTACACTTTTTCAAAGGTAAAATGCTCTATAAGACTTCGACTGCACGCCCCCGCCACGCCCACGGCTCGCGCCACGCCCCCGCCCGACATGGCAGAGGAGCAGAACAGGGGCATGGCATGAAAACCCCGTGGGCAGGCATGCCAACACTCCCACGGCATCCTGATGCGTGCGCATGGTGGTGACCGGCCTGCCCCATTACGCGCCACAGGCAAACCGTCATGCCCGGCCTTGCCGCGCTCACCCACCGCCCGATGCCGGATACCTGCTGGCAATTCAAAGCAAATGACGCTAGCCTTGACGCATGACAGCCCACCAGGAGGATGGCGTGCGAAAATTTTGTATCAGCCTGTTTGCCGTCATAGTGGCGGCGCTCCTATACACCCCGGCCCTGGCCAACCCGCAGGACAGCCTCCGCAAGCTGGCTGCGGGCGTATGGGCCTTTCAGGCCCAGAACAAGGAGGGCCTGCCGCCCTGTCCGCTGACGGAAGACGAAGCAAAAGAACTCACGGCCTGGCTTGACGCGGAATACCGCAGGCAGGGGCAGGAACTGGGCCAGGAGCAGGCCGCCGTGATGGCGGGCGCGCTGGCAGGCTACGCCGCTGCCACAAAAGGCCCCCAAAAAGTGGGCAAAAACAAACAGAACGCAGGCTCTGTGCCTGAATTTGATATTCCCGCCTACTGCAAAAGCGTGGCCATGGGCAGCCCCCTTATCGAATCCGGCTGCTTTGATGCGGAGCGCGAAGCCAGAACGGCCATTGCAACCATGACCGACCTGCCGGAAAACATTCTGCGCCACTGCACGGATGTGGCTCAGACAGGCCGGGGAAGCTATACGGTCATGCAGCATTGCATCAACGAAGAAATGAATGCCAAAAAGCGGATGGGCCCATAGCCCGCTGCAGGAGGTTTTATGATGAAAAAATTTGCATGGCTCTTTATCGTCCTGCTGCTGACTGGTTGCGGCAGCAATCTTGAAAAGCTTGACGGCAAGTGGCGGGGCGACCCTGCGGGCACTGTGGCGCTGGCAAGCCCCGAAGTTCGCAAGGATTTTGCCGATATTCCCCTTGTGTCCAAGATGCTTGAAGGCCTTGTGCAAAACCTTCGTGTGGACGTTGACGCCAGAAACAAGACCATTGCCTTTGCACTTGGCGGCGTTGCCTATACCGGGGGATTTACCGTCGTGGCCGACAAGGGCGACACCATCACCCTCAAAAACGACAACGGCAACACCCTCAACTTTGTCCTCAAGGATCCCAACACCATCATCCTTAAAAATGACGGCAAGACTGACGGAAAGTTCGACCAACTGGTATTCAAGCGCGTGGAATAGCACGCGCCAAAGCGCCGAAGCGCGGATGGCAGAAATGCCGCACATGCCGCAGACGGCGGAGAACCGGCAGGGAATGGGCACTACCGCCCTGTGCCAGTTCTGCGTTGCGCGCGCTGGCGCGCCCAGCAGTCTGAAGCCCTAATAAAACCAGACCCCGCCCGGGGTATGTGCCGGGCGGGGTTGCAAGGAAGCTCACTGGGTTGAGCATGGACGTCAGGCGGGCGCTCTGGGTTGCGCCCGCCTGACGCGTGGGGGTTGTCACAGGAGGAGGGTGTGGACAATCCAATCTGCGGTCAGCCCCTGCCTGGAGGGCTGGCCTGCTTTACCTTTAGCGGGAGCAACAAGCTATTGGCAAAAGCCGTGCCAGCCATGGAAAATCTGTTTAACTCCAAGCTTTTTATAAATAATTTATAGAAGTGCCACTGGGGCTTCATCCTGGGGGTGCGACAATTTTACTCACGATTTCGTGACATATGAGTAAAAATTACGCACCACCGCTTGCACACCACAGGCAAATTCCCGGCCCCCCCGCTTTAAACCTAAAAATTTTTTGCAACATACTAAGAAACAATAAAAATTTTAGGGGGTGGGGGTGGGGGGGAGGGACCCTTTTATAAAAGGGTCCCTCCCCCACAAGACATTTCAATGTGCCGACACTCTATAATCTAGCCCAAAACCGGCACGCGCATCAGCAGCGAAACCGCAACAGGAGCCAGGGCTGCGGTAAAAATACCCGCAAGTATGAGCGCCAGTCCGCCCATGGCCCCCTGCTCTTCTCCTTCCTGCAAAGCCGCCGCCGTGCCCTGGGCATGGGATACCGTGCCCAGGGCCAGCCCCCTGGCAAAGGGATCGGCCACACGCGCCAGATTCAAAGTCCACCCGCCGATAAGGGAACCAAGCGTGCCCGTTGCCACCACAAATGCCGCCGTCAGCGACGATATGCCGCCGTACATTCCCGCGACCTCAATGGCAAAAGGAATGGACGAGCTCTTGGGAAGAATGGATATGACCACCTCCTGCGGCAGACCGCCCACCCGTGCCAGCAATCCTGCCGAGAACATAGACACAAAGGTTCCCGCGCACACGCTGCCCATGATGGCAAGCGCGTAGCGCAAGAGCACGCGGCGGTAACGGTACAGGGGCAGGGCCAGAGCCACCGTGGCCGGGCCGATGAAGGCTGTCATGATTTTTGCCGAGGGTTCGTAAACCGCGTAGGGAATGTCAAAAAACACCAGCACGGCGATCACGGCGGCGGCTCCAAGAGCCACGATATTCAGCAGAGGATGCTTGTAGCGCAGGTACAGCGCGCGCACCGCCATATAGGCCAGCAAAGTGCCCAGAATGCACAGCACCGTGCTTACGCTTGCGTAGGATTGCATGTCTCGCCCTCCCCCTTGCGCGCCCTGCGGCGCAGTGCCCTGCCCAGCAAACCCACGGTCAGCAAGGGCAAAATGGCGCTGATGACAATGGCGATCAACAATATCCAGCCATATTCATAAAAAACGCCGCCCCACTGCATGAGGCCCACGGCCACGGGCACAAAGAAAAACACCATGTGCTTGAGCAAAAAATTGGCCGCCGTGCTGATGTGCTGCTCCTTGATGACCCCTGTGAGCAAAAGGAAAAAAAGCACCACAATGCCAAAAACATTGCCCGGCACCGGCAGGCCCACGGTGCGCACCAGCCAGTCCGAGCCCCAGAACAGGCCCGCCAGAATGGCCATCTGCCATAAAAACTTCCACGTCTCTTTCATGTCTGCCTACCGTCAAGGTTGAACACGACGCAGACAACCGCGCCGCTTGCCATTGCTCGCAGAGTATATAATAGTCACATTCATTACAAATGAATAAAAATGACAATAACCGTCAAAATTGGTGAACATATGGAACTGACAGACCTGCGAACCCTTGTCAGCGTTATGGAGGCGGGCAGCATCACCGCCGCAGCCAAGGAGCTGAACCGTGTGCCCTCGGGCGTGACCACGCGCATTCTCCAGCTGGAGGAAGAACTGGGGGTGCCGCTTTTTCTTCGGGAGAAAAAACGGCTCTACCCCACGGACAAGGCGCACACTCTCTACGGTTACGCCCGCAAGATACTGGCCATGGTGGATGAGGCGGAAGACCGCGTCAGGGGCATGGCGCCGGGCGGCAAATTCCGTATCGGCGCGCTGGAAAGCGCGGCGGCTGTACGCCTGCCTGAAGTGCTGGCGCGGCTGCACGCGGGCTACCCGCAAATCTCGCTGGAACTGGTCATCGGCACCAGCCGATCGCTGTATGAAGACATGCTGGAAAACAGGCTGGACGCGGCCTTTGTGGTGGACATGCCCGAGGACGACCGGCTGGAGCGCATGGACGCCTTTGCCGAGGAACTGGTGGTCATCGCGCCCGAAGGCCACGCCCCCATTCGCTGCCCCGAGGACATTGGCCGCAAGACAGTGCTGGCCTTTCAAGGGGGCTGCGCCTACCGCAACCGCCTGGTCAACTGGTTCCGGGCCTTCGGCCGCGAGCCGGAACGCATAGCGGAACTGGCCTCCTATCACGCCATTGTGGGTGGCGTCATTGCCGGCATGGGCGTGGGCGCTGTGCCGGAATCAGTGCTGCCCCTCTGCCGGACCGAGGGCATTCTTTCCGTGCATCCGCTCAAACACACCCTGTGCACGGCCACCACGGAACTGGTCTGGCGCAAGGGCATGCTTTCCGCCAATATGACGGCCCTGCGGCAGTGCCTTCACAAACAGGAAGCCTGAAAGTAGAGCCGTGGGTCTTTGAAATGCTTTGTGGGGGAGGGACCCTTTTGCAAAAGGGTCTCCTCCCCCACACCCCCACCCCCTAAAACTCTTAGTATATCTTGCCATATTATAAAGCGTTTTTACTCTGAAACGGGGTTCCAGTGACGGCCTCTTTCAGCACACCATAGCAAAGTATATCTGCTCCAAACCCGCAAGGATGCTTCTCTGCACACGCGGCAGGCGCACGAACAAAGGCGGGACTCTTTGTCAGCAACAGAGAGTCCCGCCTTTCGCAAAAACTGATTGCCCGTGAGCCTGTCTTAGCCGCGCAAACCCTTGGCCATGGCTTCACGCACGGCCCTTACGCTGGCGGCGATATCAGGCGCGCCCACCAGTTCGGACACAAGGCAGCAGCAACGCGCGCCGTGGCGCGCCACATCGCCGATATTATGGGTCTTGATGCCCCCAATGGCCACAAAGGGCAGATCGATGTTGGCGGCAACCCAGTCCAGATAGTCAAAACCCACTGGGGCCACCACGTCTTCCTTGGTCTGTGTGGCGAAGATGGGCCCCACGCCCAGATAGTCCGCCCCAAGCCCCCTGGCAGCCAGCGCCTGCTCCGGCTCATGCGTGGAAAGGCCGATTATCGCGTCCGGCCCCACAAGACTGCGCACTTCGGGCACAGGCAGATCCTCCTGTCCCACGTGCACGCCGTCAGCCCCGACCAGCATGGCTATGTCGATATGATCATTGACGATAAAGCAGGCTCCAGCCTCCCTGGTCAGGCGGCGCAGCAGGCGGCATTCCTCAAGCATTTCACCGCCTTTGAAGCACTTTTCGCGGTACTGCAAAATGCGCACGCCTGCCCCCAGCAGGGCTGAGGCCACTTCCTCAAGCGGGCGGCCCAGAGAAAGACGCGAATCCGTGATGGCATATATATCCGTTTCACCGGGAAGAATTCTGGCCATGTTCGGCTCCCTTATTTTTTAACGGCTGCGATGACGCGGCGTAGACAACTCTGCACAAAACGTGCGGGATGAAAGGACGTGTGGGAGAGTTCTCTGGGCAACTCAAAACCGCGCGCGTCGAAATTTTCGGGACGCAGCAGGGGAAAGGTCACTTCCGTGCCCGACGCGGCGCTGCCCTGCGCCTTACGGCGTACCAGGGCGGCCCCAAGAGGCACGGCCTCGGGCGCAAGCCCGAAGACGGCGTACAGGGCTTCATCCAGGGCCACGGCCGAGGCGCTGGCCCCCATCAAATGCAGCACAAAAGGCTTGCCCCCGGACGGCCCGGTGACGTGCATGGCCACGCCGCCGTCGGCCAGAGCCGCCACTGGCGGCAAAACAGCCCACAGGGCGGCCAGGCAGTCCGCAAAATACGCAGGATCGCGCCCCTCGCGGGCATGGGCCACAGCCTTGTGCAGCCCGCTCACGCAGCCAAAACAGTTCTTGACCGCCAGGGTAAGCAGCATCTGACCGTGCGCCTTGACCCGTGGCAAAGAAAGAATGAAATCGCACTCATGCACGGCGCGCGCCACATGAAAGCGCGTTCCCCCCTTGCCGGAATGCGCCGATCGGGAGCCTGGCGGCAGGGGCAGCGTTACGGGCACGGGACTGTCGAGCTCACGCACGTCAAGGCCCAGGGGCCGCAGGGCGCTCTCAAGCCCGATGGCGCGCGCCACCGACCGCGCACGGCCAAAGCCCGGCGAATCCGCCACGGCCATCTGCGCGCCGTGGTCGCGCAGCCAGCGGCAGGCGGCGGCCACCACCCCCGGCGAGGTGCACGCCAGCGACTTGCTCATGAGCAGATTGGGCTTCACAAGCACCTTGGTTCCCACCTTGAGGGAGCACTCCTGCGCGATGCGGGCGGCGTCCAGCACTTCTCCCACCAGTTGGTCAAGGGAGCGGCGGTCGTAACCTTCGCAACGGGCAAGAGCCACGGGCACGGCATGGGCTGAAACTGACGGTTTTTCCATTGGCCGAATATGCCGCTGTGCGGTCGCCTTGTCCAGCCCCGACCGCGCCCGATTCCCTGCGGCAGCCCTGCAGACCGCTACGCCTCACAAGCTTGCCGCATGGATGCGCCTGTATGCCCGTTTTTGGACATGGCGCACTTCCGCGCGGCCGCGCAGGCCTTTGGCGCGCCCAACGACAGGCGGGCACGTCATGCGCGGGCACGTCATCGCGGCATGGCGCAAGGGGCCGCCGGGATTCTGCCGCCCTTGCGCTCTTTTCAAAGTCCGGATCTTGGCGTATGCATTCAGAACGGCGTAATGGCAATGATGTTACGCCGTTTTCCTGCAGCCCACGGGAGAAATCCCCCTCCGGGCAGTGATGAAAAATCCGGCATATCCTCTTGAGGTCGTTCATGCACTCCATATCCCGTTTTCTTGCTTTTTTTCTGCTGATCCTTTGCTGTTTCATGACGGAACAGCGGGCACTGGCCGCCGACGCGGCCGCGCCGCAAGAACCGGCCACCACCACCGAAAAATCCAAACAGGACACTGCCGCCCCCGCAAGCGGCAACCCTGCCCGTAGCGCCGACACGACGCCCGCGCCCGCCGCGCAGCCGGAACCCCCGGTTGCCGTGCCCGTAAGCCCCGAAGGCGCGCCCCCGGCCGCCTCTTCTGCACCTGTCGTGCCTCCGGCCGCCTCTTCTGCGCCTGTCGCACCTCCGGCCGAATCCGCCCAGCCTGCGACGTCCACAACCGGAACCGGCGCGGCAACCCCCGCGTCACAACCGGAAAAAGTGGAGAAAAAAGAGCCTTCCAAGCCCAAGGTCGAAAAAAAGCCTGCCTCCAAGCCCAAGACCGAGAAAAAAGAAACCGCCGCGCCCAAGACCGACAAGGGTGAAGCCCGCCCTGCCGGAACCGACAAAAAAGAGGCGCAAGGCGACGAGCAGGCGGCCGAGCCGGAAGAGGAAAAAGGCGGCGTGCTGCACGACCCCTGGTCCATGGTCTGGAGCAACCAGCACAACATGCTTGATGAGGTCAACGCCAAGGCTCTGGCCATGAGCGACACCTTTGGCGACCGCGCCTTCAACGTGAGCGAAAAGGTGCAGCCCTTTATTGAAGAGGCGCGCCGTCTGCTTGTGTTGAGCAATACCTATAAAAACTGGCCCAACGCCATGGAGGCCGTCAGCCGCCGCCTGACGGTGACCATAACGGAAGTGAACAAGATCCTCGCGCCCCTGATGGCCGCGCGCGGGGAGTCGCAGGCCCTGCTTGAGCGCATCAGCTATCTTGCCGACAGCCTGCCCGAAGACCTGCACGATGAGCGCCTGAGCCCTGAAATGCAGGAATACATCCGCTCGCTCGCCATGACCCGCCTGCGGCTTACAGCGGTGCTGGCCCAGTACGACACGGCCCTGGCCCCGTCGCTGGCCCTGCTCAACCGGCTGGAAAAAACCCGTGAAGAAATCGCCACCCAGCTTCCCGCCCTGTGGAAGGACTATTATCTGCAAAAGCCGGTTCCCTGGCTCAGCACGTCGGCCTGGACGGATTTTTCCAAGCAGATGACCTATTCCTATCAGGGCATGCTGCTGCGCATCCCCGTTGAGGTGCCCATAACGCTGGAAAGCTGGGGCACGGCCGTGCTGCGGTTTTTCGTCTGCCTGCTGTTCACGGGCGTCATTACCGTGATGTTCTCACGCCGCTGGCTCAACGAAAAATCCACCCCTGCGGTCAGACACATCTTTCATGTAACCCTGCCCTGGCTTTGTGTGGGCCTGGCCCTTCTTGGCAGTTCACTGTCCGCGTCGGGCGAGTTTTTCAGGCTGTTTCTGGCCTTCGGCAACCTGAGCCTCATTGTGGCCCAGATATATCTGGCCTGGGATCTGCGGCGGCTCAAATATCCCGAGGTGCAGCTTGAGCGCTCGCCCCTCTGGCATCTTATCCCGCTGACCCTGTGCGCCTATGTGCTTGTATACCTGCCGCTGGTCAAGCCGCTGGTGGTTCTTATCTGGATGGCCCTGCTCATTGTGGACATCGTCCGCATGCGCCGCCGCAAGGAACAGGATCTCGGCCCCCTGCACGCGGAAACGTCGGTGCTGGAAACAGAACCCGTGGTGCTGTGGATATGCCTCGTCATGAGCATTTTCGGCCTGCACCTGTACAGCATGGTGCTCTACCTCTGCTTCGTGTCCTGCTCCCTTGCGCTGCAACTGTCGCTGGGCGGCATGAGCTTTGTGACCACCGTAAGCGAAAAGCTGCCCCAGGAGGGCGTGCGCGCCGCTCTGGCCCACATGGCCGTTGCCCTGGCCGCTCCCGTGGTGCTGGTTGTGGCCTTTGTGGGCGTCACCCTGTGGGTGGGCACCCTGCCCGGCGGCCTGCCCCTGCTGCAATACTACATCCTGCGGGGCGTCAATGTGGGGGCCACGCAGTTCAACATCCTGCATTTGCTCATGATTGTCAGCGCCTTCTACATCACGCGCACAGCCGTGAGCATGGGCTCCCGCTTTCTGGGCCGTCTGCCCAAGCAGGGCCTGCAAATAGACGCCACCCTCATACCCCCCATACAGACGGCGTTTTCCTACGCCCTCTGGTGCTTCTTCGGCCTTTTCGTGCTCAAGGCCCTTGGCATGGAACTGAGCAACCTCGCCATGGTGGCTGGTGGTCTTTCCGTGGGTATCGGCTTTGGCATGCAGACCATTGTCAACAACTTCCTTTCCGGCCTCATCCTGATTTTCAGCCGCACGCTGCAAGCTGGCGACGTGGTGGAAGTGGGCGGCACCCAAGGGCGGGTACGCAAGATCAGCGTGCGCGCCACCATGGTGGAAACCTTTGACAATGCCCTGATCATCGTGCCCAACTCGGAATTTGTGGCCAGCCGCCTCATCAACTGGACGCGCAACAGCCGCACCGTGCGCAAGGAGATCAAGATAGGCGTCGCCTACGGCAGCGACACTGCCGTGGTCATGCGCATCTTGCTGGGCACGGCCAACGCCAACAGCAATGTGCTCAAGTACCCCCCGCCAGCCGTGAACTTTGCGGACTTTGGCGCCAGCACCCTTGATTTCAGCTTGACCTTCTGGGTACGCGACTATGACGTGGGCTCTTCCACCGCGTCGGACATCCGCCTGGAAATAGAAAAAGAGTTTCGCAAGCAGCGTATTGAAGTGGCCTTCCCGCAGCTGGATGTCCACATCAAGGATATTGCGCCCCGCCTGAAAAGCGCCCGCCCGTCATCGGAACAACCGGTAAGCAGGCGGCCCACCAGGCGTCCCCGGCGCAGGCCATCCGCCCCGACGGGAGCGGACGGCGTAACGGCCAAGCCCGCACAGGGCAAGGCCGAGGATGACGAAGACGAATCATAGGCAAGGCAAAACGCGTCCGGCCCGGCCCGCCACCGCCTGGGACCGTTATGCGTTACAGTTGCAGCCCCGCTAGGGCCGCAGCCAAACCCAAGGCACAAGGAGAACATATGATCTATCGCGCTGATGCTCTTGACGGATTTGAAAAAGAAATGTTCGGCGGCCCCGGAACCACCAAGTTCACCAAGATCGTCAATGAAGAAGGCCTCGCCGGCAAGGGCCGCCTGTTCAACGTGGTGAACCTCAAGCCCGGCTGCGCCATTGGCAGCCACAAGCACAGCGGCGAACTGGAAATCTACTATGTGCTCAAAGGCCAGGGAACCTATAACGACAACGGCACGTCCATACAGGTCAAAGCCGGCGACGTCACTGTCTGTAACGACGGCGAGGTGCACGGCATCCTCAACAGCGGCACCGAAGATCTGGATATGATCGCCCTTATCCTGTTCACGAAATAGCATTGGGCAGCGCCCCGGCAGACTTGTCTGCCGGGCGTACGCCGGTGCGAGGTTTCGTTGAAATGCTTTGTGGGGGAGGGACCCTCTTAGACCAGATTAACTTTGAAATGCTTCACATTTCAAAGTTGTCATTCAGTCGAAAAATGTGATTTTCGGCTGAATCCACGCCACGTTGTGGCGCGCTGCACTCTCGTGCAGCATTAGAGCATTTAATTTTTATCAAAGTTAAATGCTCTAAAAAAGGGTCTCCTCCCCCACGCCCCCTCCCCCTAAAACTCTTGGTGTAATTTCGTATATGCCAATGAATTTTCTGGTCTGGGGGGGCATTACAGCAGAAGCAAAGCCTTCCTGCACATTTTCTGTGCTCCTCTGCCTCAAGGCTTGAACGCAAAAACACTGGAGAAGCCGCCCGGCTTCTCCAGTGTTTTTTTTGTTCTGCCCCGTTTTTGGGGGCGATGGTGTTTTCGACCTATGGCGTTTTCTACAACACGATGCCGAGCGTCACTTGGGTATTTCAGCCTGCCGTGTCCATACGGCTGTTCCGCAGAGAGCCGTTAATTCCTTTCATTCGCAAACTGCTCCAGGTTGATCCATTTCATTCGCGAACTGCTCAAGACAGTGTCGTCACGAGATGAATTTTCAGTTATACCCGTCAGATCATGGAGAACGAGCCTTTTGGAAACGCGCAGTTGTTTCGTTTGGCAAGGCGCGACCTTTTTTTGAAGCAGGAGTGGACTCTTCCGTCCTCGACTGTTTCAAAAAAAGTGAAGCAACGCCGCCAAACGGAATAAATCAGCGTTTCCCTAATATTGAATGTAGGCCACGTGGGTTTGGAGATATTCCATCAGCCCGTGTTTGCCGTCGGCTCCGCCGATGCCGGACTTGCGCCAGCCCGCGTGGAAGCCCTGCATGGCCTCGAAGTTTTCGCGGTTCACGTAGGTTTCGCCAAACTTCAGCTTGTTGACCGCCTCAAGGGCGTTGGAGATATTGCTCGTGTAAATGGACGAGGTCAGGCCGTATTCGCAGTCATTGGCAAGCATGATGGCCTCATCCAGCTCGCGGAAGGTCAGCATGGGCAGCACGGGGCCAAACACTTCCTTGCGTACTATCTCCATGTCCTGACGGCAGTTGCGCAGCAGGGTCGGCGTATAAAAATACCCGCTTCCCTGTGCCGCGCGTGCCCCGCCAGTGACCGTTTCCGCACCGTCGGCCTGGGCGCGCTTTACCATGCCCTCGATCTTTTCAAGGTGTTCGGCACTGATCTGACTGCACATGTCGGGCGCGGGGTCGTCAAAGGGATTGCCCAGACGCACGCTGTTAAAGGCCACAGCCAGTTTTTCCGCAAACTGATCGGCAATACTCTCGTGCACATACAGCCGCTCTGCGCAGTTGCACACCTGGCCGCTGAAGATGGTGCGCGAGGCAGTGACAGCCTTGACGGCCAGATCCATATCCGCGTCCCGGCACACAATGGCCGGAGCCTTGCCGCCCAGTTCCAGCGAAACCTTGGTAACATTTTCCGCGCTGGCGGCGATAATGCGTTGCCCGGCCTCAACACTGCCGGTAAGTGAAATCATGTCCGCCTGCGGGCTGGACGCCAGGGCCTCACCCATGCTGCCGCCGCCGCCCGTGATGATGTTGAGCACGCCTGCGGGCAGATCCACCTCCTCGGCCACCAGCCTGGCAAATTCCATTGTGGTGGCCGGGGCCACGCTGCTGGGTTTGATGACGGCGGTGCAGCCCACCAGAAGGGACGGGGCCACCTTGCGGGCCATGACAAAGAAGGGGAAGTTCCAGGGGCAGATGCCCACAACCACGCCAATGGGCTGGCGGTACAGCAGGATGTTTTCACGCGGGCGGTCGCTCTGGATGATCTCCCCTTCATAGATGCGCGCCCAACCGGCATAATAGTCAAAGTAGTCTGCCGTAAAATCCACTTCCACCTGCGCCAGCGGATGGGTCTTGGCCTGCTCCTCAGCCAGGATGCGGCCCAGATCATGACGGTGTTTGCGGATGACGGCGGCGAATTTTTTCAGATATTCAGCGCGGGCAGCCGAGCTCAGGGCGGCCCAGCCGCTCTGCGCCCTGGTGGCGGCCTCCAGGGCGGCCATGGCGTCCTCGCGCCCGCCATTGGGAGTATGGGCCATTATTTTTCCGGTTGAAGGATTTTCCACTTCTATCATGGTGTCCGACAGACCGGGAACCAGTTTACCGTTGATGAACTGCAAATATGAACGCATGTTCGCTCCTTGGTTTGCACCAAGTTAGCCATAAAACAAAAATAAGGTAAAGCTGCCCGCAGACGCCGCAGGCCGCGCCTTTGCGGGGCCTCTGCTCAAAACTTTTCAGAATGATTGTCATTTTCATCCTTCATAAAATATATATGTCAACGTGTATATCTGCATGTCCGGCGGAACCCTGCACTGCCGCCCCCCTGACAAAAACTCGCCAGCGCCTGCCTGGAACGGCCCCACCGGAAACCCTGCGCCGTAAAGGTCAGGGGGCATACCTTCACTACCCCGTCTCATGCGTACCAGCACTGCGACTGCTGGCCTCTTCCTGTAACCACTCAGCTTAAGCGCGCTCGTCCTGCATGTGCCTGCCAGTCAGGCCGCTCACACGCCTCCACGGGAAACGCCGCGCGCAGCCGCCAGGGCACTGGTCTGAGAGTGACCACATGTGCGTTGTCAGGCGTGCGTTGCCCCAGTTGAGCGATGGCAGGCGTGCGATGCCCCCAGGTACGATATTTTTCTTCCAGACAACCGGCTGTTTTTAAAAAATATCTTTGCCTTTCAGTTGCGTTGTGCAGCTCTTCTGGCAAAGAGTTTTGAGGTTTTTGATTTTTTGTTATTGACATATGCCACAAACAAGCCCTATTTTGTTTTTGACATATGTCGGCAATAGCAAGCCGCCCCAAGGGCGCACGCAACAATAACCAACAACAGTACTACCCCACATCAAGGAGATGTATATGTACAACGACAATCAGAACAATCCTCAGGAGTTCCGCCAGACAGGGCGCGGCAGCCACGGTGCCCATGGCATGCACGGTGGCATGCGCGGCGGCATGAACGCCACTGACGACATGCCCCAGGACGGCCAGAACATGGACATGGCCCGAAACGGTCAGGGTATGGGTATGGCTCAGTGCCGACGCCACGGCGGCAACGGTGGCCGTGGGCGCAACGGCATGGGCATGGGCCAGTGCCGCCGTGGACGCGACGGACAGGGCATGGGCATGCAACGTGGCGGACAGGGAATGGACATGCGCCAGGACGGCCAGGACGGTCAGAATCGCCAGGGCTTGGGCATGCCTCAGGACGGCCAGGGTATGGGCATGGGCAAGGCCCAGTGCCGGCGCAACGGCGGCAACGGCGGCCGTGGACGCAATGGGCAGGGTATGGGCATGGGCCGGAACGGTCAGGGCATGGGCCAGTGCCGCAGCGGCAACGTCATGACTCAGGGCCGGAACACGTCCACTGACGCAGCCCCCGCCGAACCCGCAGGTGACGGCACGGGCGATTAGGGGTATCCTGCCCCCATTGCCGGTTCGCATCGTCTGATGCCAAAAGGCCGCTCCCTGCCGGAGCGGCTTCACGAGTTACCGAGAGAAAACCCATGCCAAGACCCAAAAAATGGCGCAGAGTTTGCTGCATGCCCCAGAGCACATGTTTCGGCCCCATGGCCGGGCCTGACGGCGGCCCCGCGCCGGATGCGCCCCCCTCCGGTCGAGGCATGCGCCCCGGCGGCGGCCCCGGATCGGGACGCGGCGGACACGGAGGCCACGGCGGCGGCCCCGGATCGGGACACGGCATGCACGGCATGCACGCCGAAGCCGTGGTCATGACTGTGGACCAGTATGAAACCGTCCGCCTGATTGATCTGGAAGGATTCACGCAGGAAGCCTGCGCCGAAAAAATGGAGATCGCCCGCACCACTGTGCAAAGCATCTATGCGGAGGCGCGCAAAAAACTGGCCGACGCTCTGGTCAACGGCAAGATGCTGCGCATAGAGGGCGGCGAATACAAACTTTGCGAAGGCTCGGACCAGCCCTGTGGTCACGAGGGCTGCCATCACAGGCGGCGCTTTTAGAGCATTTTACCTGTAAAAGTGGGAACGTGTCCCAGCGCTGCGTGGGATGGCTGCTGCACTTGCAAGGCCCCCGGGCAGGGGCAGCGCCAGGGGCACAACGCGCCCCGCGTTGTCCCTCTCGCACCGAGCGCATCTCGGCCATTTGCGCATCCGTGCCTCTGGCCCGCTCAGGCGGGCTGCTCCTCCTTGCACACATCAACCCAGGTTCCCCCGGTGATGCGTTCAAGCGCGTCCAGCGTTACCCGCACCGCATTATTGGGCGCGCCAGCCGCAGGGTATACGGGGTCAAAGCGCCTGAGGCTCGCATCAAGATACACGCGCACAGTGTCGTGCAGCGCAAAGGGGCAGACGCCGCCCATGGGATGCCCCACCATGTCAGACAACTCTTCGGGCTTGATGAAGCGGGGCTTGCAGCCAAAAACATCCTTGAACTTGCGGTTGTCCAGCCTGGCCGTGCCCATAACCACCAGCACCATTGGGCCGTCCATACCCATGACCGAAAGGCTCTTGGCAATACGCCCCGGCTCGCAACCCACCGCCGCTGCGGCCAGATCCACAGTGGCGCTCGACACCGCAAATTCCATATATGCCTCTGCCAGACCGTGACTTGCCAGCACGGCCTTTACCGCATCCACACGCATGATTCATCCTTGGTTGTATATCTTGGGTTGTATGTCTTGCCACAAACAGGCAAGCATTTTTGAGAGCAGACAACCCCAAGTTTGCGCGCAGCCATCCTTGGCCAGTGTCGTCATGAGCGCACCCTGCCTAACGCCGAAACACCAGAGCCAGACCGGCCAGCACCAAGATAAAGCCCAAAAGCCTGCTCCAGCCAAAGGGCGTCACTGGCACGCTGAACCAGCCATAGTTGTCAATAATGGCCGCCATAAGAAGATTGCCGAAAATCATGGCCATGGCGGTAGCCAGCACGCCAATGCGCGGCACGGCGATGATGGTGTTCAGCACCATGATGGCCCCGAAAATGCCGCCTATCCACTGCCAGGAAGGCGCTTCGGCCAGCCGCCATATGTGCCCGCGCCCGAAAAAAAGCATGGCAAGCCCAAGAAACAGCGCCCCGCAGGCAAAAGAGACAAAGCTGCTTTCCAGCACGCCCACTGTGCGGCTCAGGGCCGCGTTGATGGGCGACTGCATGGCCGTCAGACAGCCCGCCAGAATCATGAGAGTGACGTACAGCATAATCCCTCCGGCAAAGTCTAAGGAAACGCTGATTTATTTCGTTTGGCAAGACGCGAACGCGGCGTGAGGCTTTGCCCGCAGGGCGGGCAGGCAGACCGGGGGCTATGCTTCTGCGCCGCCCGGCCCGCCTGCTGCCCGAAAATGTTACGCGGCAAAAATGCCCTTGGGCATGGGCCCGAAAACGGCCTCGTACCGCTGACAAAAGTCTGCGGGCGTTAAGGTGTGTTCCTGCGTGCCCAGCTTTTCCAGGGCAAAGCTCGCGCTGACGGAGCCAAGCCTGGCGGCTTCCGGCATGGCAAGACCGTGCACCAGCCCCTTGATAAGCCCCGCACGGTGGGCGTCGCCCGCGCCGGTGGGGTCCAGCACCTTGCTGATGGGCACGGGCGCGATGCGTATGTTTTCGCCCTTGCCGCGCACTTGCGCGCCCTCCGAGCCAAGGGTGGTCACAAGCCACTGGGTGCGCGCCGCGATTTCAGCCTCGCTCTTGCCCGTGGCCTTGCAGATCATGTTCAGTTCATAGTCGTTGGTGATGCAGGCCAGCGAGCCTTCAATGGCTTCAAGCAGTTCCTGGCTGGTGAGCACGGGCAACTGCTGGCCGGGATCGAAAATATAGGGCACGCCCTTTTCACGGTACAGACGGGGTAGGCGGCGCATGTCTTCCACATTGCCGGGAGACACGATGGCCAGATCCTGCCGCGCGTCGAGGCCGGGGAAGTCATACTCGGCGGGCAGGGTCATGGCCCCAGGGTAAAAGCCGGTGATCTGGTTGCTGTTCATGTCTGTGGTGATGTAGCACAGGGCCGTGAACACGTCCTCCGCACGGCGAATGCCGTCCAGGGGCAGACCGTGGGCGGTCAGCGTCAGGGCGTAGGAGTCGAAGTCACGTCCGGCCGCCGCCACAATCACAGGTTTTTCACCAAGCAAGGCAAGGGTATAGGCAATATTGCCCGCGCAGCCTCCGCGCCTTTCGTCCATGCCGTCCACCATGAAGCTGACATTGATCATGTGCAGCTTGTCCATGAGGATATGATCCTGAAAATTGCCGGGAAAGGTCATAATGCGGTCAAAGGCCAGCGAGCCGGAAACGTAAATGGCCATAGGATCCTCGCGTTATAGGGTAAAAAATATCTTGTGCGGCGTGAACGCATGTACCCTTTTTCAAAGGCAAAATGCTCTAGTCGTCTGCGGGAGCGGGCGGACGGCTGTTTTCCCGGATCCAGTCCAGAAAAGGCCCGTGCCCCGCCTCAATGGGCACCGCCACCATGCAGGGAACCTCATAACTGTGCAGGCGCTTTACCGCCGCCTCAAAGGCTGGCAGGGCCGCACGGCTCACCTGGGCCACAAGCAGATGTTCCTCAACGTCATGCACCTCACCGCGCCAGCGGTATATGGAGCGCGCGCCGGGCACGATGTTGACGCCGGCGGCAAGCCCCTCGCCCACCAACGCTCTGGCAAGGGTAAGGGCAAGCGCTTCATCCGGGGCAGTGACGTAAACCAGAAAGGACATGGTCTTCCTCCGCCTGTGGATATCTGGCGGCAAGTTTATACGCAAACGCGCAAAAAACAAAGGCCGGACGGCCAGGTGCAAACGGGCGAACGATCACGACTGCCCGCCGCAGCCCTGCGGCGGGCTCGCCACTGGGCGCGCACTGGCCTCGCGACCGGCCTCCACTGGCCGCCGCATCCTGCGTAAAACTTGCGGGCAGTTTGCGCCTGTGGCATATGTCAAGCATGAGCACGAAGAACACCCGCCCGGCCCGGGCGAAAAAAGTTCTTGAGGCGCTGCGGACCCGCTACCCCCATCCGCATACCCATCTGGACGCCGAAACCGCCTGGCAGCTGTTGGTAGCCACGGTGCTGGCCGCCCAGTGTACAGACGCCAGGGTCAATACCGTCACCCCGGAACTGTTTCGCCGCTGGCCCGGCCCCGGAGAGATGGCCAAAGCAGGCATTGAAGAGATAGAAACGGTTATCCGCCCCACAGGATTCTACCACAGCAAGGCCAAAAACCTGCTGGGAGCGGCTGTCCGCGTATGCGACGTTTACGGCGGGCAGGTGCCCAAGACCCTTGAAGAACTCATCACCCTGCCGGGCGTGGCGCGCAAGACGGCCAATGTGGTGCTGTTCGGGGCTTTTGGCATCAATGAAGGGCTTGCTGTGGACACGCACGTAAAACGCATCAGCTATCGCCTTGGACTTACTGAAGAAACAGACCCTGTCCCCATTGAGCGCGATCTCATGAAGCTTTTTCCACGTGAGGACTGGGGCGATGTGAACCACCGCATGGTCTGGTTTGGCCGCGAAGTGTGCGAGGCGCGCAAGCCCCTGTGCGGCCAGTGTGAAATGGCGGCGTTCTGCCCAAAACTTGAGCCCCCCAAAACGCCGCGCCCGCAACGCAAGAAAACAGCTACGCCTTAAGAGTTCGGCTTTCTGGTCGATGAGAACAGCAGCGCCAGACTCCATACCAGGCGCTCCCCCCCGTTTTGAACAAGACTCGGCCGCGCAATCGGCTCGGATAGACAGGAAAAAAGCCATGTCGCAGAACAGCTTGCTCAACGTCAATAACAATGAACTTGAGATCATTGAATTTATCATCGACGAGAAGCAGCCGGACGGCAGCTCCTACAGCGGGCACTATGGCATCAACGTGGCCAAGGTGCTCGAGATCATCCGCCTGCCCAACATCACCAGCGTGCCCAGCAAATGTGATCCTTCGGTGCTCGGCACCTTCAATCTGCGGGGCAAGGTGCTGCCTATCCTCAATCTTGCCACATGGCTCGGCAAAACCATGGCCGAGGAGTCCAACGCCAAGGTCATTGTAACGGAGTTCAGCGGGGTGCAGGCGGCATTTCTGGTCTCGTCCGTCACGAGCATCCACCGCATGACCTGGGACCGCATCGAACCGCCGAACCAGTACGTGCAGAACTACTCGCGCGACAGCATCACCGGCGTGCTGCGCATTCAGGACAGAGTGCTCTTTATTCTGGATATGGAAAAAATTCTGGCCAGCCTGGACAGCACGCTGGACATGTCGCAGATCAAGGTGGACACCTCGCCCGTGGAGGGCGCGGCCCAGTTTCATCTGCTTGTGGCCGACGATTCCAACTCGCTGCGCCACATCATCAAGTCCTCGCTGCAAAAATCCGGCTTTCAGGTCACGGCCGTGGCCAGCGGACGTCAGGCCTGGGAATTTCTGCAAAAAACCCGCGACGAAGCCCAGGCCCAGGGCAAGGAACTTACCGACATCGTCCATCTGGTCATTTCGGACATCGAGATGCCCGAAATGGACGGCCACATGCTCACGGCAAAAATTCGCGACACCCCCGGCATGAACACCCTGCCCATCATCCTCTTTTCTTCGCTCATCACCGAAGCCCTGTACGCCAAGGGCGTCAAGGTGGGGGCAGACAAGCAGGTGTCCAAGCCCGACCTGCCCGGCCTCAGCAAGATCATTCGTGAGCTCATAGCCGAAAAACTGAACAAGTAGCCGCCCCCGACAGGCGCGTGCTGTTTGAAAAAATGCTTTGTGGGGGAGGGACCCTTTTGCAAAAGGGTCCCTCCCCCACGCCCCCACCCCCCAAAACTCTTATCTTTGCCTGCTACCCTTGAAAAAATGTATGCGCTCTACTCCTGCCCCTGGTCCTATTCCTGGGTCTGTGCCTGCGCCCCATTTTCGGTAACGCATACCGGGACGCAGTACTTTGCCACGTACTCCATGGGGTTTGTGGAAATGATATAACTGGCCATGTCATAGCCGTACATGTGGCCGTTGATGACCCAGCCGCGCTGCTCAATGGCGTCCACCATGCGGCTGTAGGCATCTGCATGGCTTTGGGTATCACCTTTATGATAAAACCTCGCGTACAACCCGGCGGGGCGAATGAACAGGTTTTCGCGTCTGCTTTCCCTTGATGCGCCGCAGAAAAAATAGTCCGCCAGATACACGCGGGTAGAAATCTTTTCCTTTTCCGCCAGAAAACCAAGAGGCATGGGCACAGGACGCCCCTGCTTTTCAAACTTTTCTGCAAATTCGGCAAATATTTCAATGGAACCTTCTTCGGTTGCCTGGTCTTCTTCGCTCACAGGCGTCAATTCAAGCCGCTCTTCCGGCATTTTCACAAGGTCCAGGACGTCGTAGCGGGCGTTCAGTGCTTCATGGCCAAAGGCTATGGTCGCTTCAAGCATTTTTTCCCTGGCGGCCATACGCATGCGCTCCCGATGCAGGAGCCGCTTTTTTTCCTCAAGATGCGTCAGCAGGCCCGCAGGATCGGGTTCCTGCATGAAGGTGCGTATTTCCTTCAGCGAACTGCCCGTTTCCTTGAGCATGGCCACCATGTCGAATTCATAAAACTGCCCGATGTGATAGCGCCTGTAGCCATTTTCCGACACAAGGCGCGGCTTCAGCAATCCTTCCTTGTCATAAAACAGCAAGGTGTCTTTTCGCGTTCTGCACAGCCTGGCGAATTCTCCCGTGCTCAAATACTTCATATGTCCCCCTTGACTCTGGAGTTACTCCATACCTTATGGTGACTGACGTCACTATGAAAAGCAAGACTGACAGCAAGACGAATAGCCATAAAATCGCGCAGCGCCCGCCTCAAGAGGAAACGATGACCATACCCCCAAAAGCCACGAATCCCCGTAACGTCCGGCTTCTCACCGCCCTCGCCGCCCTGCTCTGCCTCTGTCTGGCGCAGGCCGGTTGCAGCGATCAGGAGCACCCCGCAACCGACACGCCGCAGGCGCGCTATCTGCCCGTGACGCCGGAGCGCCTTGTGCTGACCAGCGAACTGCCCGGCCGTGTGGCGGCTCTGGTCACGGCCGAAGTGCGCCCGCAGGTGGACGGCATCATACAGCAACGCTTGTTTGAAGAAGGGGCGGTCGTAGCCAAGGGGCAGACGCTTTACCAGATCGACCCCGCCGTATATGAGGCAGCCAGAAACACCGCCAAAGCCGAACTGGAGGAAGCCCAGGTGCATGCGGCGGCCCAGCAGAAACGCGAAGCCCGCGTCAGGGTGCTGGCCAGGGCCAATGCCGTGAGCCAGCAGGAGCTGGACGACGTGCAGGCCGAACTGGGCCGGGCCAGGGCGCGCGTGGCCAGGGCACGTGCCGCGCTGGAAACGGCGGAGATCAATCTTGACTATACGCGCATCAAGGCTCCTGTGGCCGGAAAGATCGGCAGGTCGTCGGTCACGCGGGGCGCGCTTGTCACGGCCAACCAGACAAGCCCTCTGGCGGTCATACAGCAGATTGACCACGTATATGTGGACATCACCCAGCCCAGCGCCAGCATGCTGCGCCTGCGCCGCCTTGCCGCGTCCCTTGGCCCGGCCTGGGGAAAGGGCGCCAGCGGGGCGCGCCTTATTCTTGAAGACGGCACGCCGTACGCCGCGTCAAATGCACTAACTGCGCCAACTGCGGCGGGTGCGCAAAATGCGGCGGACGCGCCAAATGCAGATGGGGCGGCCAATACGGCGGACACGGCAGGGGCCGAACTGCACTGGATTACGGGCGACCTGCTGTTTGCGGAAATAAGCGTGGCCCAGTCCACCGGCAACGTGAGCCTGCGCGCCCTGTTTCCCAATCCCGAAGGACTGCTCTTGCCGGGCATGTACGCCCGCGTGCTCATCGAAGAAGGCGTCATCGAAAACGCGCTTCTTGTTCCCCAACGGGCTGTCATGACTGACAGTGAGGGACGCCATTTTGTCCTGACCCTGCAGGGCGCGGCCCCGACATTTACGGTACAGAAAAAAAATGTGCAGCTTGACCGCCCCCACGGCAACCGCTGGCTTGTGCGCTCCGGCCTCGAAGCCGGTGACCTCGTGGTCATTGAGGGGCTGCAAAAAGCCGTGCCCGGCGGCAAGGCTGCCGGAACCCCGTGGCAGGCGGAGGCCAGCACGCAAGTCAGCGCGCAGCCCAGGGCCGACACGCAGGACGGCCACAACAATCAGGGTGGGCGATAGATGGCCGCCTTCTTTATCAACCGACCCATATTCGCCACCGTACTGGCCATCTTGCTCATGCTGGCCGGGGGGCTTGCCCTGCGCAGCCTGCCCATCGCCCAGTACCCCGACATTGCCTCGCCGCAAATTTCCATCAACGGCCAGTATCCGGGCGCTTCAGCGGCAATTGTGGACCAGAGCGTAACCCAGGTCATCGAACAGCAGATGAAGGGCATCGACAACCTGCTCTATATGAATTCATCCAGCGATTCGTATGGCAACGTGGAAATGGTGTTTACCTTTGAGGCGGGCACCAATATCGATATTGCCCAGGTGCAGGTGCAGAACAAGTTGCAGCAGGCCTTGCCCATGCTGCCGGAATCCGTGCAGCGCCAGGGATTGCAGGTCAGCAAGGCAGTGGAAAACTCCTTTATGACCATAGCTTTTTATGTTGATGACGCCTCTATGAGCGCGGGCGAAATCAGCGACTATGTGGCCAGCAACCTTATAGACCAGCTCAACCGGGTGGAAGGCGTCGGCTCCACCACGCTTTACGGCGGCGTCAATGCCATGCGCATCTGGTGCGACCCGGCAAAAATGGAGCAATACCGCCTGAACCCGCAGGACATTGTGGCAGCCGTGCAGGCACAGAACGCACAGGTGGCGGGCGGTCAGACTGGCGCAGGCCCCGCAATGCCGGGACAGGAAATCAGCATCACGGTCAATGCCGCATCCCGCTTGCAAACAGTGGATGAGTTCCAGCGCATACGCCTGCGCACCGAAGCCGATGGTTCGATACTGCGGCTCGGCCAGGTGGCCCGCGTGGAGCTCAATGAAGAAACCTTTATGGGGCAGTCGCGCTTTAACGGCAACCCTTCCGTGGGCGCGGCCGTAAAGCTGGCCTCAGGCGCCAACGTCATCAAGACCACGAACGCCATCAAGGCCGAACTGGCCTCCCTTTCGCGCTTTTTCCCCCAGGGCATGCAGTATGCCTTTGCCGACGACAGGGCCCCCATTGTGGAAAAATCCATAAGTTCGGTAGTGCACACCCTGCTGGAGGCCGTGGTTCTTGTGGTTGCCGTCATGTTTCTGTTCTTGCAGAGCTTCCGCTCCACGCTGATTCCCGCCATCACCGTGCCTGTGGTCTTGCTGGGCGTGTTTGCCGTGCTGTCTCTGGCGGGATACTCCATCAACACCCTGACCATGTTCGGTATGGTGCTGGCCATCGGCCTGCTGGTGGACGACGCCATTGTGGTTGTTGAAAACGTGGAGCGCCTCATGCGGGACGAAATGCTCAGTCCCAAGGAGGCTGCCCTCAAGTCCATGCGGGAAATCACGGGCGCGCTGGTGGGCGTGGCCGTGGTCATTTCGGCCGTTTTTGTGCCCATGGCCTTCATGTCCGGGTCCACTGGCGTCATCTACCGCCAGTTTTCCATAACCATTGTTACGTCTATGGTACTGTCGGTGCTGGTGGCCATTGTGCTCACGCCAGCCCTGTGCGCCATCATGCTGCACACACACGCCCCCGGCCAGGGCGAGGGACTGTTTGGCCGGTTCAACCGCTGGTTTGACCGCCTGACGCGGCGCTACGCCGTCAGCCTGCGCCCCATGCTCGACAAACCCAAACGCTGGGTCGGCTTCTTTGTGGCGGGCCTCGCCGTATGCGCTGTCCTGCTGTTCCAGTTGCCCGGCGCGTTTTTGCCGGAAGAAGATCAGGGCATACTTTTTCTCGATATCCAGTTGCCGCCGGGGGCCTCCTTCGAACGCACGGCCAAGGTGCTGGCGCAGGTGGAAGACTATTTTCGCCAGGACGAAAAAGAGGCCGTGGAGAGCGTCTTTACTGTCATGGGCTGGGGCTTCAGCGGCACGGGCCAGGGTTCGGGCATGGCTTTCGCCCTGCTCAAGGACTGGGGCGAACGCGGCAAGGGGCAAGGGGTTTTTGACATCATGAGCAGGGCCAATGCCCGGTTTGCGGACATCCCCGAAGCCCAGCTTTTTGTCATGGCTCCCCCCGCCGTTATGGAGCTTGGCAACTCTTCCGGCTTCAATATGGAACTGATGGACCGGGGCAACAGGGGGCACGAGGCGCTGATGGCGGCCAAAGACGCTCTGCTGCAAAAGGCCGCCACGCAGAAGGCCATCGCCAATGCCCGGTACAGCGGCCTGGACGATGCCGAGCAGTACCGCTTGATCATCGACAGCGACAAGGCAGGGGCCCAGGGCCTGAACATAGCCGTGGTCAACGGGGCCATAGGCGCATATTGGGGCGGGGAATACATCAATGACTTTGTGGACAAGGGGCGCACCAAGAAGGTGTACCTGCAGGCGGAACCGGCCTTTCGCTCCAGCGCGGAAGACTTTCGCCGCTATTATGTGCGCAACAGTGTGGATGAAATGGTTCCCTTTGCCAGTTTTATTGATGTGGAATCCATCAACGCTTCGCCCAAACTTACCCGTTATCAGGGCGTACCCGCGGTGAAAATTGAAGGTGAGGCCGCGCCTGGCCAGAGCTCCGGCCAGGCCATGAAGGCTATGGAGGCCAGCGCCAAAGATCTGCCGCCGGGATTTGACTTTGCCTGGACAGGACTATCTTATCAGGAGAGGCTTTCCGGTAATCAGGCGCCCATGCTCTATGCCATATCCCTGCTGGTGGTCTTTCTCAGTCTGGCGGCCCTGTATGAAAGCTGGAGCATCCCCGTATCCGTGCTGCTGGCAGTGCCCACCGGCCTTGTGGGCGCGCTTGCCGGGGCCTGGTTGCGCGGGCTGAACAATGACGTCTACTTTCAGATCGCGGTGCTGACCATCGTGGGCCTGTCCGCCAAGAACTCCATCCTGATTGTGGAATTCGCCCGCGCCCAGCACAGGGCTGGCAAAAGCCTGATCGCCGCCGCCATTGAGGCGTCACGGCTGCGTCTGAGGCCCATCCTCATGACCTCCCTGTGCTTTATCCTGGGCGTCATCCCTCTGGCATTGAGCAGCGGAGCCGGGGCCGGAGCGCAGAACGCCCTGGGCACTGTGGTGATGGCGGGCATGCTCACGGCAACCGCGCTTGGCATCTATTTTACGCCGCTGTTCTTTGTCCTGATTGTAAAAATGCTGGGCAGACCATTGGCCGGTGGCGGCAACCGGCAAAAAAGCTGAAGCTGCGGCGGCAGCGCCAATGGAGCGCTGCCGCCGCCACAAGAACCTTGCATGAGTTTTTATGAATACGGATACTCCTGATACGCATCGTGCGTCCCCTCCCAATGCTCCTGTCCGGAAGAGTCTTTCCAAGGCCGCCCGCTGGCGCGTGCTCATGGCCGTTATGGTGGCCTGGCTGCCCATTGCTATGGACATGACCATTCTTCATATCGCCGTGCCTTCGCTGACGCTCTCATTGCAGGCCACAGGCACGGAAATTCTCTGGATCATAGACATCTATCCCCTGATCATGGCCAGTCTGCTGGTGCCCATGGGCACGCAGGGCGACCGCATCGGGCCACGGGCGCTGTTGCTTGTCGGGCTGGCCATCTTTCTGGTCGCTTCGCTGGCAGCGGCCTTTTCGCCCACGGCCAGATTCCTGATCATGTCCAGGGCGCTTCTTGCCGTGGGCGCGGCCATGATTGTGCCCAGCGTGCTGGCCATCATACGGATCACCTTTGAGGACTGGAAAGAACGGGCCATGGCCCTGGGCATCTGGGGCACGGTGAGCACCGTGGCCGCAGCCATGGGACCTCTGGCGGGCGGCATTTTGCTTGAGCACTTCTGGTGGGGTTCGGTCTTTCTCATCAACGTGCCCATTATTCTGGGCATCTTGCCTCTGGCCGCCATGTTGCTGCCCAAACCCCAGGTAAAAACGCGCGGCTCATGGCCCATCGGCCAGGCGCTCACGCTGGCGGCGGGCCTCATGGGCACGGTATATGCGGTAAAGGCCGTCTTCAAACAGGGAGCGTCACTGCTGCTGTGCGGCGGCGCGCTGGTTTGCGGCGTCACGCTGCTGACGCTTTTTGTCCGCCGCCAGCTGACAGCGGCTACGCCCATGCTTGATCTGGGGCTTTTCCGGCTGCCCGCCATCCGCGTGGGCCTTGTGACCGCCCTTGTGGTTTCGGGCGCGCTGGCTGGCGTGGAACTGACCATTGCCCAGGAACTGCAATTTGTTCTGGGGCGCACTCCCTTGCAGGCTGGCATCTTTATGCTGCCCATCATGGCGGCCTCCGCCGTGGGCGGCCCGCTGGCAGGAAAGCTGGTGGTCTTTGGGGGCTTGCGAAAGGTCTGTACGCTCTCGCTGCTGGCCGCAGGGGCCAGCCTTGCCGGGCTTGGCCTGGCAAGTTTTCACGACGCGGGCTGGCTTGTGGCTTCCTATATGGTGGTGCTGGGCCTTTCACTCAGCATCGGCCTGACGGCCTCGTCCATTGCCATCATGGGCAGCGTGCCGCCGGAAAAGGGCGGGGCCGCCGGGTCCATCGAGGCATTGGGCTATGACCTGGGCGCGGGGCTCGGCATCACAGGGTTTGGCGTGCTGCTGGCCGCCAATTACAGCTCCGCCCTGCGGCTGCCGGAACAGTTGCGGCAAAGCCTGCCGCATGGCGTCGCGGATTCCATCAGCGACACCATGGTGGCAGCGGAACTGGCAGGCGGCGAACAGGGCAGGATCATTGCCGAGGCCGGACAGGCGGCCTTTTCCGCCGCGCACAGCACGGTGCTGCTGTCAGCGGCGTTTCTGGTGTGTTTGCTGGGAATCTGGGTCTTCAACGGACTGCGCAACTATACTCCTGGCGAACAGGGCAAAACCTGATCCGACGGGAGCCTCATACCGCAGGAGCCCCCTCAAACGTGCTGACGGGATTTCGTGCTTGGCGGGCCTCGCTTCATGCCCGGATCATGCCCGGATCGCGCCTGAGTCATGCTCGACGTGGCGCGTCATCACGTGCCCGACGCATGCCCGGCGTCATGCGCCCCTACATGCCCTTTTCACGCAAAACCGCCGCGCGTCACCCTTCTGACGCGCGGCGGCCCCAACAGGCTGTTTTCTTTGGCAGCCATTTTGCAAATCCCCCGGCATGGACGTGTTCAACTATAACCAGGCAGAGGTACTGAGCCTCATACTGACCATGATGCGCGTCAGCATCGTCATGTTCATGCTGCCTGTGTTTTCCACCAACAATATTCCTGTGCAGGTCAAGGCCGCCATAACCCTGGTGTTCACGCTGGGCGTATGGCCGCATCTGGCGCTGCCGGGGAACCAGATGCCCACCCACCCTTTTGATATTGTGATCATGATTCTGGGTGAAGCGGTTCTGGGACTGGTGCTGGGCATGGCCGTCAATTTTCTGTTCATGGCCATACAGGCTGGGGGCGAGCTGCTGGGCTTCCAGATGGGCTTTACCATGATCAACTTCGCTGATCCGCTTACCGGCAACCAGACGGGCGTTACGGCCTTTTTTCTCTGGATGGTGTCGCTGCTGACCTTTCTGGCGCTGGACGGCCATCTGTACATGATCAAGGGCTTTGCCGAATCCTTCAAGCTGATCCCGCCGGGCGGGCTCTTCATCGGCCCCAACATCCTGTGGCAGATCCTGCACCTTGCCGCGCAGATGTTCGTGCTGGCCCTGCAAATCGCGGCCCCGGTGATGGTGGCGCTATTTATGGTGGAAGTGGCTCTGGGCCTCGTGGCCCGCACCTCGCCGCAGATACACATTATGGAATTCGGCTTTCCAGCCAAGATCGGCGTGGGCTTTTTCTTTCTGGGCCTGCTGCTGGTCATCATGGCCGACCATGTGGAGACCTTTATTCTGGGACTGGACGGGCTGTTCACCAACCTGCTACGGTCCATGAGTCCTCTGTATCAGTGATGTCAAAAACCCTGTTCCAGTCCAAGCCGAAAGACCATATGCGGATAAACCTGCTCCGCATGCAATTTATCCCTATGGTACAGCACTTCTTCAACAGCGGCCATGGCCCCCTGGCAGGAAGCAGCCAAAGGATCATCAAAAACCATATAACCACCGGCGATCATATGATCTTTCACACTTTCATATGAGTAGGCGACGGCATCATAGATATCACAATCAATATGCGCCAGGGCAAAGGATAACTTTTCCCGAAACAACGTGGGAACGGTGTCCTTGAACAGGCCCTTGACAAGTATGAGGTTATCCAGGCCAAGCGTATTTTTCCGCCGGATCAGTTCCTCCATTACGTTTTCTTCCTTGAAATCCCCTTGTTTGTGATAATCCTGTGAATTTTCGGTCAGGGGCATACCTTCGAAGGTGTCCAGGGCGTATACACGCCTGCTGCTTTTTGTAAATTTGAGCAGGTAGGCCATAAACAGAGCCATTCCTCCCCGAAAGGTTCCAAATTCGATGATATCGCCATGGCCATCCAATTGGGGCAAGTAATATTTCAACAGGATGAACATGTTCAAAAATCGCTCTCGAGTGACAAGGGAGAGCCCGTGCGCGGCTCGCCGAGCGCCATGAAAAAGTGGATCAGCCTCACAGAACGCCTGCAGTTTATCTAGCTGAATACTTATGCCTCTGGCGGCCCCATCATGCAGGGACACGCCTTTTCTGATGCCAGGCATGGGCAAGCGCAGCAAGGTATCACTGTCAAAAACATTAAAGACAAAATTGTCAGACGCATCTTTGCTCTGCACATCAAAAGGCAGGCATGATTTCAATACACATTGCGTCACCAGCAAGATAGTTCCCTGCCGGACATAAACACGAATTTCGATTTGCTGAATATCCTGCTGCAGTTCAAGACAAGCGATGGCCAACAGGTTCTTCCCCGCCGGTTCTATACGGCCTTTCAGCAGCGTGCACTGTTGTGCGCTGTCGAACAACTCGTAAAAAGCACCTGTATAGGTCTCTGCATGCCCGTAAAGGGCAAAGCGGTAATATCCTTTTGAAAAAGGCCCTTGGCGTAGCTTAAGCAGCATACCGTCGCGCAATCCATCGGAAAGCACTCCAGCCATATCTGGGGCCTGTCTTCCCGCGTCTACCGCTGAGGTTAGGAGGATATCCTTCGCGTCACCGGCATCCATCTTCTCAGGCTTCGTCATGGTAACCCCCTAAGCGAAGACCTTTGAAAAACCCTTCGCAACAGGTCTTCTTTGTGTTTTCCTATACAGCATCATCTGATGCATTGAATCTTTTTTTTCTGATGTATTATTTATGACATCGTATTCTAGTGGGTGTGCAATTCTTTTTTCAAGGCGAAAAAAAGCCGCCAGAATTGCCTCTGGCGATATGCTCTTTCCACATATATATTTTTTTGGGCAAATATCCCCATTAAACATATTCACTTTATTTGTTCTGCACAAATCACAACGCTCTTGAGAAATAGCATGCTCGTTGGCGATATAACCAGAAAAAAATTCAGGCTCACTATCTGAAAAAGATATTACAGACCTTGTCCCCACGGCCCGAGCCATGTGCATCAAGCCACCAATAACTCCAAGAAAGGCACTGCTATTTTTTATTACGGCAGCAGTTTCCCTTAACCCATAATGAAGACAGTTTATTGTATTTGGAAGCAAAGGATCGTTTTCAGCGCCGACCTGAACAATAGTATAATTCTTACTTAAAACCTTACTTACCACAGACCATGTTTCATATCCGGCGGTTTTCCATACTGCGCCATAGCTTTGCATAACAATATATTTGTCGCGTACCGGCCTGTTTTCTTCAATTTCCTGATCGTTCAGGTATATCCTGGGGTAAATCTTGATATCCCCGTACACCTCTGCTCTGGCGCAACACTTCGCAATCATATGCATTTGTGGGTAACGCCAGTGGTAACATCCATTTCTACATTCAAGGTCCCAGTAATGGGCGTAGAACGGAGCAATGCCTTGCTGCAGCAAGGCGTCATGCACGTCTCGCGAATTAAAAACAGTATTTGCGCTAATATCATTTAAAACAATGTTCGGGTTATTTTCAAGAAGGACATTATATTTTGTTGACGCCACACAAAGACCATTGTTCTCGGCAATGGCCGAAACGAGGATGGCATCGCCGATTCCGCCATCATTAAAAATCATTTTCTTACATTCGGCCATATGAATGAATCCTTGCCGGGTGCGGCGGTCAGCGCGGGGTCTTGCGGGCGCGGGCAATGACCCGCATGTCGCGCTCCGGAACATGAAACTTTGCCTGATTGTCAAGCACAAGGATTTCAAACCCAGCTTTGATCAACTCACTGGCCATTTCATTTTTTGTCCAAACGTATCGGTGCGTTTCATAGTCAAGCCTGTCCCACTGGTTGCCATAGAACTGAGAAAACCCCAGGTTAAGCGCCCCCAGGGGTGTAGCAATGCTCGCCTGTCCTTCCAGGTACATCTTTATGCAGGCATCAAGATCGGGATGCTCCATAAGAAGGAGTCCTTCCGGGCGGAGCAGACGATGAAATTGAGCCAGAAGGTCGATGGCTGCCCATCGTGTGAAATGCTCAAGCACATGAACAAGAAGGATGCGATCCACACTGTCGTCGGCGGCATCCAATGCGCAGATGTCCATTTTTAAATCGTAGCACGCGCCGCTTCGTGAGGTATCCCGCCCCTCATAATCATAGTTATCAATGTTTATCCAGCCCTCAATATTTTCCCCACCGCACCCAAGGTGCAAATTTATCTCACCCATGCCCTTACGGCGAGCATAAGAATTAATTGAATTATGCATGTGAGCATCCTGTTAATGAAATAGCAGCCAACAGTATATCGAAAAATCGCCTCTACAAGACACGCCTGCTACACAACACTACTGAACACCTCAGGAAACAGCACCACGAAACCTTTTGATGAGCTTTCTGAGTCAACGGACTTCCTGGCGTCCACAATGCTCAGCAGGATTTCGCAAAATACGGGCATAAACCTTCCGAAGCTGTCCCAATGAACGCTCCAGGGAAAATTCGCGCCCAACATGTGCCCGGCCAACCTGCCCAGCGGTCACAGCAGCTTCCGGATGTTGGGACAGCCAGGAAACATGATTGGCCAAAGCCTCCTCGTCACGCCCGGCCAGCACAAAACCGCTTTGCCCGTCCACCACCACATCGGCGGCACCACCACACCTGGTAGTCACCACGGGCACTCCGCAGGCCTGGGCTTCGAGGAGTGCATTGGGCAAGCCTTCCACATAGGCTGTGTGTAAAAAAACAGAGCAGAGCGACAAAAATTCGGGAACTTGCTTGACCGCCCCGGGCAAAAGAATACGGTCTGCATAGGCTGTGCCGGATACTATTTTTTTCAGCGGCTCGAACATCGGCCCATGCCCTGCAAGAACCGCATACAACCCAGGGGTAGAAGCACATGCGCGCATGGCGGCGCAAATCCAAAGTTCCGGGTCCTTAATGGAAACAAAACGAATAAGACCCCCCACCATCGGGGATTTGTCAGGAATGCCAAGTCTCACGCGCAAAGCAGCCACCCGCTCTCGCTCAGGACGCGGCCAGTCCTTCAGCTCAAGAAGGTTTGACGTCAGCGAGACGCTCCCCGCAGGCAGGTCAAGCCATTCTTCATAGTCGGTGCATCCGGCGCGACTGTTGTTGGTCATCACGATGCCAGGCATCTGCATGGCCCTGCTGAGGATGGCATACGCCAGGGACTCTTCAACACTTTCAAACCCATACGGAGCTCGGCTGCGTGGTGCCAGACTGCGGCCACCGATAATAATTTTCGGAATGCCGGCAATAACCGCCGCCAGCAGGGGCTCAAGATGATCGGCGTTCCAGACATGCAGCAACCGTGGCCTCAGGCGCAAAAACCACGCTGCATACGCGGCTACACTGTCACGAAAAACCGGAGGAGGATTTTCAAAGGCCGCTTCCACAATGTCGCGTGCCGCCAGGAAGTCTTCAGGTTTTATCTCATTCTGAGAAAATTCCAGTACGGCCTTGCAACTGGCCTTGGCTTCCGCCAGAAAAAAGTCATTGCCGCCTGTGGGGGACAACGTCCGGCACAACAAGACAATGGGACGCCCCATCTCCTTAAAAGCTTTGGCTGTAGCCAGAATTTGACGTTCCACGCCGCCGCAGGTCAAGGAGCCGCTCCACCAAGCCACAGGGCCAATAAAATATTCCGGTTGGCGCAAAGGCGCTCCCTTGATAAAACTGGCTGTATTGGCTTGCGGTTGGGGCATGGCATCTTCTCCGGCAATGCTGAAATTTGACGCGCGACAAAGGTTTTGCAATATTAATGCCAGCATTAGAGCATTTTAACTTTGAAAAAGTGTAAATGCTCTAACGTTGCGCGGGAGTGCAGCGCGCCACAACGTGGCGTGGATTCAGCCGAGCTTCAGCCGTTGCAGCGCAGGAAGCTACGGATAAAGACAGCATGAGTAACTATCCATTTTGTTCTGTGCAATCGCTGTCGCCATTCGTAAGGCTCGCAGACTCGCCAACGACTGCCGCAAAGACAGCAATTGGTTACTAGAGCGACCAGCCTGCTGATGGTTGTCGCAAATCGCATTTTAAGCTGAATGAAAACGTTGAAATGTTAAACATTTCAACGTTGATCTGCTCTAGGACAGTATGCGCCTGCTCCCGGCTGCTTCCGCTGTGGCAACAGGAAGCCATTTATTGCAAGCAAAGCCCGGATCAGTCTTGGTCAGATCCGGGCTTTGCTTGCATTTTTGGGGCTGTTCATCCCCTTATCAAACATCTCTATACAGGTTCACCGTACAGACCATTGTGTATCATCCTTACCCCGCTGCCCTCGCAAGCCGGGCCAGGGTTTCGTCCCTGCCGAGAAAGGCCATGATCTCGTTCAGGTGCGAGCCGCCCATAAAGCCCATGAGGGCGGTGCGCAGGGGCGGGGCCACTTCCTTGAACTTGAGGCCGTTGTCCGCCACATAGGCGTTGAGGGCGGCCTCGATATTTTCGGCGGTAAAGGGCTCGCAAGCCGCGAAGATCGCGGCCAGCGCGCGCAAATGCGCCTTGCCGCCGTCCGTCAGGTGCTTGGCGGCGTCTTTTTCTGTGTACTCCAGATCAGCGGCGGCCACCAGAAGGGGGCGGAAGCTTTCGGCCAGGGCCTTGAGGTTGTTGGCGCGCTCGCGGAACATGGCGCACAGGGGCTCCAGCCTTTCCTGCGTCAGCACGCCAAAGCCCGTCTGCTCCACAAAGGGGGCCGTCAACGTGGCCAGTTCGGCCAGGGGCATTTCGCGCATGAAGTGGGCGTTGCACCATTCCAGCTTGGCGGGGTCAAAGGCCGCAGCCGCAGGATTGAGATTGCTGCCGTCAAAATATTCCACCAGTTCTTCGGGCGTGAACAGCTCCTGATTGCCGTGCGACCAGCCAAGGCGCACCAGATAGTTCACGAGCGCCTGGGGCAGCAGGCCGTCCTGCTGGTATTCAATGACGGCGCGCGCGCCGTGGCGCTTGGAGAGCTTTTGCCGGTCAGGGCCGAGAATCATCGGCACGTGGCCGAAACGCGGCACGGGCAGACCCAGGGCTTCATAGATCAGGATCTGACGCGGCGTGTTGGACACGTGGTCGTCACCACGGATGACGTGGGTAATGCCCATGTCGTGATCGTCCACCACCACGGCCATGTTATAGGTGGGCATGCCGTCAGCGCGGCGGATGACCATGTCGTCCAGTTCGCCCACATCCACGGCGATCTTGCCCTTGACCAGATCGTCAAAGACCACCTTGCCCGTCAGCGGGGCCTTGAGGCGTACGCAGCGCCCTTCGCCGGGCCCCAGGTCGCGGCTGCGGCAGCGGCCGTTATAGCGCGGCTTGAGACCTTTTTGCCGGGCCTCTTCGCGCATGGCCTCCACCTCTTCAGGGGTACACGAGCACCAGTAGGCGTGGCCGTTTTTCAGCAGCTTGTCCACATAGGCGTTGTACAGATCGGTGCGCTGCGTCTGATAGGCGAGGTCGCCGTCCCAATCCAGCCCCAGCCAGCGCATGGAAGCCAGGATTGAATCGGTATACTCCTGCTTGGAGCGCAAAAGGTCTGTATCTTCTATGCGCAGATGAAAGCGGCCCTTGAAATGCCGGGCCAGAAGCCAGCAGAAAATGGCTGTGCGCGCGCCGCCTATGTGCAAATGTCCCGTGGGGCTGGGGGCGAATCGTGTAACCACTTGCGTCATGTTGTTATCCTTGACTGGGCTTGTGAGACAAACGGGCTGTCAGCCTGCCTGTTCTCGTATCGTTGGTAAAACAGTTTCACGTTGAAATTGTTCCGGCGGCCGCAAAAGCGCAGGCTGCCTGCGCTGGCAAACGCCAAAGCGGGCGTCCTGTAAACGCTGGGGATACGCATTCCCAACGGTGATTTGCGCCAAACCCGATATGTTTTGCTGCAAAACAGATCTCGGGCCAGCCGGGTTCTGAAGGCAAACGCCCGCGAAGAGCGTCACCCGGACTCCGGCGTGGAGCTCAAAGATTCTGGTTGCTAGCGTCGTAGGCGGCTTCGCGCCGCTCATCGCAGGTTCGGGCAAGGCGCTTGAGGGTCAGGGTCAGTTCCCGTACGTCAATGGGCTTGGTCAGGTGGGCGTTCATGCCCGCCTGAAGGCTGCGTTCCGCATCCCCGCGCATGGCATAGGCCGTCATGGCCACAATGGGCACGTCCACAGCGCCGGGCAGGCCGCTGGCCCTTATCTCGCGCGTGGCCGTGTAGCCGTCCATAATGGGCATCTGCACGTCCATGAGGACAAGATCGATGTCGTCCGCCTGCTTGCGCCAGACATCAAGCGCTTCCTGGCCGTTGCCCGCGGCCATGCACTCCACGCCCATGCCGCTCAGCAGCACTTCCATAATCTCGCGGTTTATGTCCCCGTCTTCTGCCATGAGCACCCGCAGGCCGCGCAGACAGGCATATTCCATGGCAGCGTCGTCTTCCAGGCTGGGGGGGACGAACATGTCTTCCCGGCCCACGCCAAAGGGCAGCTCCACCCTGAAGACGCTGCCCTTGCCGGGCTCGCTCTGCACTGTTATGCGCCCGCCCATGAGCACGGTCAGACGGCGGCAAAGGGCAAGGCCCAGGCCAGTGCCGCCGAAGCGGCGGGTTATGGATGAGTCCGCCTGGGAAAAGGGCGTGAAAATACGCGCCTGTTCATCCCTGCTCATGCCGATGCCCTCATCGCTCACAAGACAGGCCAGGGTGATGTCATGCTGTTTGCGGCGCAACAACTGCACGTCTATGCGCACCGTGCCCCGCTCGGAAAACTTGATGGCGTTGCCGCCAAGGTTCAGCAGGATCTGGCGCAACCGCAGGGCGTCGCCCACCAGGGTTGGCGGTATGCGCGGGTCTATGTGGCTCTCGAGCGTGCAGTTTTTGTGCTGCAGGCGCGGACGCAGCAGGGCCAGCACGGCCTCGATCTCCCGCTCGGGCTGGAAAGGAAGGTTTTCCAGCTCCATATGGTTGGCCTCGATCTTTGAAAAATCCAGAAGGTCATTGATGATGTCCAACAGCGATTCGCAGGTGGAATGGATTTTTTCCACATAGTCCCGCTGCTGCGCATTGAGGTCCGTATTGAGCACAAGATGGGCCATGCCCATGATGCCGTTCATGGGCGTGCGGATTTCATGGCTCATATTGGCCAGAAAGATGCTTTTGGCCGCGTTGGCGGCCTCCGCGCTTTCCTTGGCCTCGCGCAACATACGCTCGTGCTGGCGGTGCTTTGTAACGTCGCTCACATAGCCCGCAATGCGCGGCTCTTCCGGCGTGCCCACCACTTCGCAGGCCACGGCGAACCAGCAGAGGCCGCGCCAGGGATGATTGACGCGCAGTTCCACATGCTCCTGAAAGCCCACTGTCCAGCCTTCGGAGCGGCAAAGGCTTCGCCAGCGCCGCCTGTCTTCCGGCAGGATGCACTTTTCCACGGCCGCAAGCCGCTCTTCGGCGTTGGCCCCTTCCCGCAGGCCGAACTGTTCGTAAAAAACCTCGTTGCAGGTGAACTCCAGCCTGTCCTTGCGGCGGCCCAGTTCAAACACGCCCAGCCAGCCCAGACGGCAGGCCAGCGAAAGCCGCGACAGGCTCTCACGCAAGGCCTGATGGGCCGCATGCAGTTCGCTTATGTCCTGATGAAACCCGGCAATGCGTAATAGCTGTTCGCCATCGCCCGAAACGCGCCTGCCCCCGCAGCGCACGTGAATGGGGCCCCACTGCGGATGATTGTAGCAGTAGCGCATCTCGCGCATGTCGCCATGGTTTTTGAAATCCTCAAGTTTTTTCCATATGGAGTCTCTATCGCGGCTGTCCACGCGGCTACGCCAGAATGTCGCGCACTTTTCCGGGGTGATGTCATCGGGCACGCCCAGCAGACGGCGGGTGATCGTATTGGTGAGCAGGCGGGTAAGGCCGCTGCCCGGATCATGCTCAAGAACCCACAACCCAACACTGGCCGCTGCCAGGGCCTCCTGCCCCCAGGCGAGTCCTTCTCCAAAACCCTGTTGTGCCTCTAACACCATGACGCCTCCATAAACTTGTTGTGCAGGCTAGCGCTTTTGGCCCTGCAATACAATGCCGTTTTGCGCCATCAACCCGTGCCTGTGGCCGCGTGGCGTTTCTGCGCAATTACTACCCGAATCATCAGGATTTTGTCGCACATCCGACATGTTGCCAGCTTGCACGCCGCATGACGGGGTGCTAGTTTAGACAACTACAAGGACACATCAAATACCACGTCACTGGGCATTTGCCGCGCCCATGCAGCGCGGCCGACCGCCCGTAAATGAGGAAGACGCATGAACAACGCCACCGTCGTTATCAAGTATGGCGGGCACGCCATGGACAAGCCCGAGCTTTGCACGGCCTTTGCCACCGATCTGGCCCAACTTTCCGCCCAGGACATGGGCTTTGTGGTGGTGCACGGCGGCGGGCCGCAAATTTCCGCGCTGCTGACGCGCCTGAATATCGAGAGCCGCTTTGAAAACGGCCTGCGGGTCACCGACGAAGCCACCATGGCAGCCGTTGAAATGGTTTTGTGCGGCCAGGTGAACAAGGCTGTGGTGGCTTCCTTTGCGGCCCACGGCGCGCGGGCTGCGGGCATATCCGGCAGGGACGGCAATTTGCTGCGCGCTGTTGTGAAAAATCCCGCCCTGGGGCTTGTGGGCGAGGTGGAGGCCGTGGACCCGGCCCTGGTCCTTTGTCTGCTCCAAGGGGGCTTTGTGCCCGTTGTGGCTCCGGTGGCCAACGGCCCCGACGGCCATGCTCTGAACATCAACGCCGACACGGCCGCAGGCGCGCTGGCCGGAGCTTTGGCGGCGGACTACTTTGTGCTCATCTCCGACGTGCCGGGCGTGCTGGACGCCGAGGGCAGGCTCATTACCGCCCTTACCCGCGCGGAGATAGAAAAGCTGCGGGCCGAAGGCGTCATTACCGGCGGCATGATTCCCAAGGTCGAATCCTGCCTGCACGCCCTGGACGCGGGCTGCCAGCGCGCGCTTATTCTTGACGGACGTTCTCCGTCGAGCCTGCGCCGCTATCTGCTGGACGACGCGTCGCTGGGCACTGTGGTTGTGAACTGAGCCCGCAAGGCCCCACAAAAATGCCGAGAGGCAGCCGGAATTTCCGGCTGCCTCTTTTTTTGAAGGCAAACGCGCGGTTTACCCGCTCCGGGAGGCGCCGTCACGGACGCGCCCCGGCCTTTACATGGATACTTTTAAGTCTCGCGGGCTGCCGGGCAGACTCCTTACGCGCGTGGCCTGAGCGGACTGCCAGAGCGGACTAGAGCATTTAACACTTGAAATGCTCGCGTACGGCAGGCAAAAGCCCGCCTGCTCGCATTTCGTGGCAAGGATTTTTCAGAAAAATCCTTGCAGAGCATTTAACTCATTTCATTCGTAACCTGCTCTATTTTTTGAGGGAGCCCACGCTCTGGACTATAAGCACGCTCCAGCCCTCGGGCAGCGGCAGCGTGCCGTCCAGCGCCGAGGAATTCGAGGCGTGCACAAAGCCGCCCAGCCCCGCGGATGCGCAGAACAGCCCCACATTCTGATATATGGAGCCCACATGCATGCCCGACCATCTGCTCGCCGTGGGAGCCGCATACAGCAAGACCAGCGAACCGCCGCCAAGTTTGGCGCGCCAGTCGCCCTCCAGCACCATGGTCAGGCTGTGTCTGGGTTCATAACGCCATACGCCATTGTCCAGGGCCACAAAAACCTGCACTTCCTGCTTGTTCATGGCTGAAGGCGCGGTGCGGCGGCCGTCTTCGCGGTTGACGCCCCAGGCAGCCCAGAGCAGATCGCTCAATTGCTGCGCCGGAAGCGGCGCGCCGTTGAAACCGCTTTTGGTTGAACGGCGTTGGGCCAGAGCCTGCATAAGCGGCATGCCGCCGGTTTTATCCGGAGCGGGCAGTTCCATGCTCCGGGCGGACGCTTCCGCCGCAAGGGCGCTGGTGGAAGCCGGGGGAAGCAAGGCCAGAGAGGCCATTGACAGACAAAAAGCAAGACCAAGTCGAATACTGCGGATCATACATCCTCCATGAATAACTGCCGCCCGTGGACGCGACAGAGCGCGCCAAGAGTTCTTTCTGGGCAGGCAGAAGACGCCTGAAGTATGCTGCTGTTTGCAACAGGTTTCAAGCGCCCACGCGCGGAAAAAAAAGACACGGCTGCCGCGCTGTTTGTGGCGGATCATCGGGAGGAGTGCAGTGACAAAAATTTCGGCACGCCCCTTGCGGGAGTTCGGATGGCGGGCGCACGGGCGGCGGACTTATGGGCGGCGGGCTTATGGGCGCACGGGCGGCGCGCCAACGGCCTCAAGGGTCTATGCGTCGGGAGCTTCTTCGCCCGCCGGAAGGAGTTTTTTGCCGCCCTCAAGCAGGCACGTGAAGTTTTCCGGACTCATGGGACGGGCATAGAGAAACCCCTGTGCCTGAAGAGCCCCCAGCCGGGACAGAAACTCGCGCTGCGAAGCGTTTTCAACGCCTTCGCACAGCACCCCCATGTCCAGATCCTCGGCAAGGCGCACAACACTGTTGATAATGCTCTTGTTTGTGGGCGCAATGTCTTCCGACCCCAGGAGGCCCCTGTCTATTTTTATGACGTCAAAGGGCACATCCTTGAGCACGTTCAGGCTGGAATAGCCCGCGCCGAAATCGTCAAGCCAGATGGAATAGCCGTACTGCTTGAGCTGGCGCACGCTTTCGCTGATTTCTTCAAGATTCTTTACAAACACGCTCTCTGTGATTTCAAGGCCCAGCCAGCGGGGCTCAAGCTCATAGGACTGCACCAGCGCATGAAGATCGTCCACAAAGGCCGGGTTTCTGAAATGCTCGCGTGAAATATTCACGGATATGGGCAGCAATGTCTTGCCCGCGCGCTGGCGTGCCTGCTGATACTGGCAGACCTGGCCATAGATGGTGAAATCCAGACCCGTTATGTCGCCCGACTCTTCCAGAAGTGGCACAAAATTTCCAGGCATGATCAGCGTGCCGTCCGGCGTGCGCATCCTGGCCAGGGCCTCCGCGCCCACAATGGCGCCGGTGGCGATGTCCACCTGCGGTTGCAGCAGAAAGAACACGCCGCCGTGCTCCAGAGCCTTGGTCACGTCTTCGTAAAGGCTTTGCCGTTGCAGGCGGCAGATCTCCATGGCCTCGGTGAACACGCCGCCGCGCGAGCGCAGGGTGGGCTTGAGGGAACGCCGCGCCTGATCCGCACGGCTTACAAGGGCGTGCAGGCTTTCTGGCCTGCCCTCGACCGGGCAGACGCCGCCCACAAAGGCCAGGTGGCTGCGCGGGTGCAGCTTGCGTTTTTTCGCAAGAAACTGCTCGCCTTCGGCCACGAGCTTGCCGGTTATGGCCTCCAGGCTGTAACCGACGGGGATGGTGAAGAGTATGACGAAGCGATCGGCAAAAATGCGGCTGCCGCACACATATTCTTCGCGCCGCCGCAAAAATGCGGCAAAGGCGCGCAGCATGCTGTTGCCGGCCCGTTCGCCATAAATGCGGTTGAGCACCTGAAAGCCCTGCATGTCGGCATGCAGAAGGCCAAAGCGCCTGGCCGTGCGGTCAGAGCGCACCACGCACAAAGCCTGTTGCAGAAACGATTCATACTGCATGAGCCATGTGGTGCGATCATACTGCTCCATACGGGCCAGCAGACGACGAATCTGGCAGCTTTCCGAGGTTTTCAGGTCAAATTCGGGTGCAAAATTTTCCATGGCCAGTGCAGCGGGCCAGATCTCGCCCCCGCGTCCTCCCTCATCATCCAGAAAATGCATGCTTCCCCCTTTTGGGTCCGACACCAAGGCTCCGCAGTGAAGCCTTCTACAATTCTGGGCGTGAAAGGCTAGCCTAGTCTGAAATATTTTGTAAAGAATTTTCCGCAATCACAGCAACAGCTATCACTATTATTCTTGATTGCGGCGCACCCACCAGTCCTTTTCCACGCGGCCATACCACCAGCGGTTATGGTCCGTGCGCAAGACAACCTCCGCCAGTTCCCTGGCCTCGGGGCTGCGCAGCCGCTTGACCGCGCTTTCAAGCCATTGGGCGGCAAAGGCATTGCCCCTGTCGAGCTCTGCCTTGAGGTTGCAGATAAGATCCAGCTGATCCGCGTCATGGGCCAAAACCGATTCCGGGCTCGCGCCCGCGGCAAGTTCGTCCCACAGGGGCAGCACGTCGGCTTCAAGGCCGGTGCCGTCCACGCTGTCTTCCAGGGCGCGACGCGCCTGGCACTGGTCATAGCGGTGATTCACGTAGTTGAAATCGCCTGTGCGCGCTTCATGCAGGTCATGAAACAGGCAAAGAAAAGTGACCCTTGCCGGATCAAGGCCGCACATGCGCGCCAGCACATAGCCCATGACGCTGACCCGGTAGGAGTGCTCCGCCACGTTTTCCTTGCCGGAGCCGAGAAAGGCGTAGCCGGTACGCGGCGTGTGCCGCAGCATGCCAACCTCATTAAAAAAATCGGCGAGACGTTCCAACCGGGCAGCGGTGAACTTCCCGGCCTCCGCTTTGCTGTCAATATCACTCATGGCTCTTCCGGTACGATGATGGGCGCAAATAACCGGCCGTTGCAAAAACGCTATTCCAGGCCATATTTGCGCAGCTTGTTGTGCAGGGTGGCACGGGTGATGCCAAGACGACGCGCGGCTTCGCTCTTGTTGTCCCCGGCCTGGCGCAGCGTTTCCTCAATGGCCCTGCGCTCCACTTCATCCAGGGGCAGGCCCGCCAGGGAGGCGTCCGGATCTGCCGGGCGTTCCTCCACCCGGGCTTCGCTGGAGAGCATGGAGGGCAGTTCACGCCCGGTAATGAGGTCGCCGTGGCAAAGAATGACGGCGCGCTCCACCGCGTTTTCCAGTTCGCGCACGTTGCCCGGCCACGAATACCGCAGCATGGTGTCCAGCGCCTGGGCAGAAAACCCCCGCACGGCCTTTCTGTTGCGGCTGGCGAATTCCTCAAGAAAGTGGGCCGCCAGCAGGGGGATGTCCTCCGCCCTTTTACGCAGCGGCGGCACATCCACGCTGATGACGTTGAGCCGGAAAAACAGGTCTTCACGAAACCGCTTTTGCGCCACCTCCAGCCGCAAATCACGGTTGGTCGCGGCCAGAACGCGCACGTCCACCATAAGCTGCGTGTCGGAGCCAACGCGCTGCACCTCGCCCTGTTGCAGGGCGCGCAGCAGTTTGGCCTGAATGGACAGGGGCATTTCACCCACTTCGTCCAGAAAAAGCGTGCCGCCGTGGGCCTGGGCAAAACGGCCTTCGCGCCGGCGCTCAGCCCCGGTGAAGGAGCCTTTTTCATGCCCGAACAGCTCCGATTCCAGCAGGTTTTCCGCCAGGGCAGGGCAGTTTACCGTGATAAAGGGTTTGTCGGCACGGGAACTTAAGGCGTGCAGCTCACGGGCGACCAGTTCCTTGCCTGTGCCCGACTCGCCGGAAATGAGCACCGTAGCCTCGGTGGGGGCCACTGTGCTCATGATCTCCTGCATGCGGGCAATGGCCTTGCTGCGGCCAATAATGCCCGACGTGGACGCGGTGTGGCTCAATTGACGGCGCAGTTCGCGGTTTTCGACGCTCAGCCGCGAATGCTCGATGGCCTGATGCAGGGTGTGCCTCAGGTTGTCAAAATCCAGCGGCTTGACCAGATAGTCATAGGCCCCGAGGCGCAGGGCCTCCACAGCGGTTTCCACGGAAGAATACGCCGTCATGAGCACCACGGGCAGGGCGGGATTATATTCGAGAATACCCCTGAGCGCGTTTATGCCGTTCATCCGGGCCATGCGCACGTCCGTCAGCACCACGGAAAAACTTTTTTCACGCACCAGAACCACGGCCTCGTCCCCGTCCGAAGCCTCTTCCACGGCATAGCCCCACGAACGGAGCATGGTCCGCAGCATGCCGCGGTGCGCCTGATCGTCATCAACCACAAGAATACTGTTGCTCACTCTGGCCATTCCTCCTGATCCGCTGCGGGCGCGACGCCTGATTGTCAGCCGCGCGGCACAGCGGTTTGCGCGGCGGTTCTGTTGCGAATGCCGCCGGCTCCGGACTGCGATTCCCTGGCGGGCCTGGCCGTCAGAGCGTTTACCCTTTGAAATACGTTAAAATGCTCTAGAGCAGATTAACTTTGAAATATTTCACATTTCAAAGTTTTCATTCAGCCGAAAAATGCGTTTTGCGGCTGAATCCACGCCACGTTGTGGCGCGCTGTACTTTCATACAGCGTTAGAGCAGTTACACTTTTTCAAAGGTAAAATGCTCTAGACGCGCTTTCGTTTTCTGCGCTCCACAAAGAGTTGCGACTCATTAAGCGCCTCCGGCAGCCAGATGCGGAACAGGGTTTCGCCCTGTCCGCCAGGCGGCGCCTGCCGGGAGACAACGCTGATCTCTCCGTTATGCGCCTCAACGATCTTGTGCACCATGGCCAGCCCCAACCCGGTTCCCTGACCCTTGGTGGTAAAATAGGGGTCAAAAATGTGCGGCAACTGGCGCGGAGGAATACCCACGCCGGTGTCGCGCACCATAAGGCATACGCCTTTTTTGTTCCGGGCCGCCGCCAGGATCAGGCGTCCGCCTTTGGGCATGGCGTCCAGGGCGTTGATGCAGAGGTTCAGCAGGGCCTGGCCCATGCGTTCCGGGTCTACCAGAGCCTTGGGCACCTCGCGGGAGATCTTGCACTCGACCTCGACCCCGCGTTTTTCCGCATCCTGGCCGATAAGGCGCACCACATGCTGCACAACGTCCGCAACGCTGCCGGGGCGCGGGGACACGTCGCTCGGACGGGAAAGGCCTATGAGATCCATGATGACGCGGTTGAGCCTGTCAACCTCGTTAACCATGACATTGGCTGCGGCGCGGTCTTCGCTGCCCTCGGGAAAGCGCTGACCGAAGTAGGTGGCGTAGCCCTTGATCGAACTTAAGGGATTGCGGATTTCATGCGCCACCCCGGCGGCGAGATTGCCCACAGCCGCGAGCTTTTCCTTGCGCCGCACCTCACCTTCAAGGCGGCGTATTTCCACCTCGGCCCTGCGCTGCCGCTGGCGGGATTCCCGCGCACGCTCGGCGTAATACAGGGCCAGAAGGCAGGCCAGCCCCACAAGCAGGGTCACTGCCGAGAGCATGGCGACATAGTCCCTGTTCTGGCTGCGTGTAATTTCAAAGGGTGAAATATCCAGCCCAAGAAATATGATGGGCGTGGGATAGCCCCGCATGGCGTCGGCCATTCCGGGCGAAAACTGGCGGTACACGGCAAAAACCCTGCGTCCCTCCAGGTGCATGATGCCCCATCGCGCCAGCATGCCGGGATTCAACCCGCGCATGCGCTCCTCGTCCATCTCCTTGCCTTCCATCCGCAGGATCTCGCCCAGACGGGAGCGGTCGCTGTGCGCCACTATGGTTCCATCGGGCATGGTCACCGCAATAAAGATAATGCCCGGACTGGACGCCATTTCTTCGAGCAGCACCTGAAGACGCACCCCGGCCTCGCTGCGCATGCCGGAACGCAAAATGCTTTCAAAAGCAATAATAAAGGATGAGCCCTTTTCGGCCAGCAAACGCCCCATGGCGGCTTCACTGCGCTCAATGGAAATAAAGGCCAGCAGGCTTATCATGAGGGCCAGCACAAGCGCGGCCCCTCCCATGAGCAGGCCAAGCGGCGTGCGCAGGACGCCCCGCGCACCCTTCAGGGAAGCGTAGAGGCCTCCCACAGGCGCTTTTGGCACGGCAGGCCCGACTCCTTCACACATTTCATCGTGTTTTGCACTCATAGGGCAGATATAGCTTCATGAGGCCGCACTGTCACCCTGTGTACAAGGCTGGCCTTTAATATTTTGCACGAATCTTGCTTCGCAATGTGTATATAGTCCATTTTATGTTGCCAAGGCAACATGTCGCTGCCTCTATGATCCCATGGAAGCATGCGGCACTGCCTCTCTGTTAACGGCTCATGCAAATGATTCGGGATTGCTTGCGACATGAAAAAAATACTTATTCATTCCATTGTGATGGCCAGTCTGGTGCTTCCTGCATTTTCTTCGGCCCAAAACCAGCAGTATGACATTTCACCCCAACCCCAACCATGTATGCCCATGAGCGCATTGGGGATGCCGCTGGATCTCCTCCCCCCGCAAAAATGCGCCAAAGCCATTGCCATCATGGATGATTTTAAGAAAAAAAGTTATTCTTTACGCCAGCTTATCGAGACAAAGAAATGTGAACTCGAAAGTCTTAGTTTTGACCAAAAAACGTCACCTGACACGCTGCCGCGCCTGGGATATGAATTGCAGGTTCTGCGCGATGAACTGCGTGCCGTGCATATGAATGCAGATCAGAGGATGCGCCTTGAAGTTGGCGTTCCATTGGGCACCCTGGCGAGCAGAGGCTGTAGAATGGACTTTGAGCGTACGGCCTCCTGGAGCGACAGGCTGAAGTAGCCTATCGCAAACCGGATATATACCATCTCAGGATATGTTTACGGCCTCAAGCATTGCTCACAGAAAGGACACGGGGTTTTCCCAACTGCAATGCCGCCGAATCTGGCCTGACTGTCTAATTTTTAAACATACAAAGATACACATGTATAAAAAGCATACACTCAACTTTCGGCACCACGAAAGGCCAATTCGGAATACTCAAATAATTTAAATCGATTATCAAAAACCATTCCACAATGTCGATAGTGGCACAAGAATTGCTTTTAATAATGCAAGAGTACGTAAAACGGATAGAAAAAAATAAACAAACAAATAAAAAATCTAACCGCGCAAAAGAGCAAGCTTCTCAATCCGTCAAAAAGACGGAACTTCGGAAAAATCCCGTGAAGCGGCAAAACAGCGCCTACTGGTTACATTTAAAAGTTAGGCTGTAAGCAACGCCGCCACGGAGCCGACAGGAGTAAACACTGCCGGATTTTCCAACCCGGCAATTGGCAATAGCAACCCGCCCCAATTCAGGCGTCCGGCAAACCGTGGCGCGCAAAGACAGGGCAGGCCAAAACGTCAACGCGTCGCCAACCCAGCCAATCCGCCGACGGGCGGTAGAGATATACATGACACCAAACTTCCGTGAGGCCCTCCGCCCCCATTGAGGGCTTCCGGATCCCCCCCCCGAAAACCTCCTCCTTTGAACAGAACCTCTAACCATCGGAACATCCTCCCTCTCTCGGCCGCCGGTTGCCCCCGGCGGCCGCCTCTCATTTTAAAGCAGATCAATTTTGAGAATGTATATTCTCAAAGTTTAAGGCACGCTCACTTCCGCGTTTAACCGCGCAGCTAAACTACGCTTACGCCTCCGTAGCGAACGTCTGCTCACGCAGCCGTCAGAGCAATGCAAAAGTTACATTGCTCACACTTGAAATGCGCGTGGGCAGGCTTTTGCCTGCTCACGCGCATTTCGTGCCAAGGATTTTCAGAAAAATCCTTGCAGGGCAGTTGACTCATTTCACTCGCAAGCTGCTCTAAAAACAATAAAAGTTTTAGGGGGTGGGGGCGTGGGGGAGGAGACCCTTTTGCAAAAGGGTCCCTCCCCCACAAAGCATTTCAAAATGGCCTTGCCTAAACGGGCTAGCCGAGCTTCATCTGCGCCACGAGGTTTTTCAGGGTATGCGCCTGGCCAGCCAGATCGGAAACCGCCTGTGTAGCCTCTGCCATGGCCATGGCGCTCTGCCGCGATATCTCGTTGACGAGCACAATGCTCTGATTGATTTCTTCGCTGGCTGCGGACTGTTCTTCGCTGGCAGTGGCAATGGCGTTGACCTGATCCGCCGTGGCCTCCACTGTTGCCACTATTTCCTCCAGCGCCTGCCCGGACTGACTGGCGAAGTCCGTGGCCTGGGCAATCTGGCCTACCGCGTTGTCCATTGACCCCATACTCTTGGCCGTGCTGTCCTGAATGGACCTGATGGCATGGCTGACATCCTTGGTGGAATCCATTGTTTTTTCGGCCAGTTTGCGCACCTCGTCGGCCACCACGGCAAAACCCCGCCCGGCGTCGCCCGCCCGGGCGGCCTCAATGGCCGCGTTGAGGGCCAGCAAATTGGTCTGGTCGGCGATGTCGGAAATGACATTCATGATTTGCGAAATGCTTTGGGCGTGTTCGTTAAGCTCGGCCATGTCGCCCTTGAGTTCCTCGGACATGCGCCGCACGGCTTCGATGCTTTGCACGGCCTGCTCGACGATGTGCGCGCCAGCCCGGGCCTTTTCTCTGGTGTGCACCGAAGCTTCTGACGCCGAGCTCGCGTTGCGGGCCACTTCCTGCACCGTGGCGTTCATCTCGTTCATGGCAGTGGCCGCCTCGGAGAGGCGCTGCGCCGCCTCTGTGGCGCTGCGGTCGGACTGTTCTATCTGTGCGGCAAGCTGGGTTGAGGCGGAAGAAATGACGCCGATGGAGGTTTCCAGTTGCCCGGCGGCGGTCAGCATGCCGTCCTGACGGGCGGTTTCGGCTTCCTTGCGCGCCTCCTGGGCCTCTTGCATGGCCACGCGGGCTTCGCCCGTTGCCACCTCCGCCTGATGGGTTTTTTCTTCGCTTTCTTTGAACAGGCCGCGCAGCTTGCCCACCATACTCTGGATGCCGCTGGAAAGCCCGCCAATCTCATCACTTCTGCTGGCGGCTTTGGCCAGGGCTTCCTCTTCATGCGGCTCAGGGTTAAAGTTGCCGCCTGCCACCACCTGCACATACTTTTCGCTGATCTTCAGGGATCGCGCTATGCCCCGCGACACAAACACAATGACCACGCCGAGCACAAGCGCCGTGACTATGCCCACAAGCACGTTGGCCTTGAGAAGCCTGCTTGTGGGTGCGAGCATCTCGTCCCTGTCCGCGACCATGACCACATGCCAGTTGCTTTCGGGCATATGCCGGTAGTAGGCCACCATTTGCTGCTCGCCACGGGCGAAATGCACGCTCCCGCTTCCGCTGACCAGGGCTGCCTTCACAAAGGGTTCCTGGCTGCAGTCCTTGCCCAGCAAAGACTTGTCGGGATGCATGATGGCCGTCCCCGTACTGTCATATACGGCGCAATACCCGTGTTTACCCATCTTGATGGTGTCTGTGGTGCTCTCGCTCAGACGGGCCAGACTCATGTAGGCGTACAAAACGCCCTGCGATTTGCCCTGGGCCATGACCGGAGCCGCCACCATGGTGGACATTTCACCCGCATGGTTACGGATGTTTTCCATGCTCATCTGACCGGCAAGGGCCACCTGCACAGACTTACGGTCGCGCAGGTTGTTGCCGATCATTTCCCTGGTGGTATGGGCCACCACAATGCCTGACGCATCTATCAATCCTGCACCATTAACCATGCCAAAATGCTGCGAAAGATCGTCAAGCACGCTCTGGACATCCGGCTCGCCCAGGCTGTCGAGGCCAGCCTGATTGCCTGTGCGGGTGAACAGGGCCTTTTTGACATGGGCCGATTCGGCATTGGTTCTGATGAGGCCGTGCGTCATTTGCTGCACAGAACCCAGCCCTTCAATCTGCTTGTCTATAACGCTGTCGAACTCATGCGCGACCTGCTCTGTGAGCGAATGTTCTGCCTGCCAATAACTGAGACCGCATACCGCAGTCAGGCCCAGTAGGGATGGAACCAGAATGGTAAGCATCATCTTGTTCATTATTCCCATTTTCATATTCAAGACCTCTGGATTCTTGTGTATTTCAGATTACTGGCGGAGGACGAAATCGCGCCGAATCACGTCTGGAAAGCGAGGAATGTCGTAGGGAGGAGCTGAGGAATTGAACCGGAAGGTGGGTGAGGATTCCTGACTGCGCTGTCCAGGTTAATTTACCTATATAGCTTTTCGAATTATTTTGCAAAAAATATTATGGCAAAAGCGCAATTATTTCAAAAAAGTTTTTCCCGGTCGTGGCGCAAGAGCGCATTTCATCGACCGGAGCCCCCCAAACGGGAGAGGACGCATCACTAGACGGCCGCCCACGCCAGCGGGCAGCCGTCCATGAAAAAGCAATGAAAGTGGGAAGATGTGTATCGGCCTATAGCAGAAGACAGGCATCCAAGGCCAGTATCGGAAGCAGACTATCAGAAAAAGACTATCGCAAACCAACTATATGAAGACAACTATTTGAAGAACGTCATTAGAGTAGTTTACGAATGAAATGAGTTAACTGCTCTGCAAGGATTTTTCTGAAAATCCTTGCCACGAAATGTGAGTAGGCAGGCTTTTGCCTGCCGTACGCGAGCATTTTCGCATTGAGAATATCTATTCTCGCGGTAGCCGTTGCCCGCTCCTGCGGACTTGCCTGAACCGTTGGCGGGAACCGACTTACGGGGCAGGACAGCATCGCTATGGATAGCGACAGCGGTTCTTTCACTTAGATGTCGCGCAACCAACTACTGTCTTCGGGCGTATTTTCCTGCGTCACAACGCCTGAAGCAATGCTTCCAAGACACCCGCTCCGGCTTTACCCGCGCAGATAAACAGCGCTTACGCCTCTGCGGCGGGCGTCTGCTCCCGCATCCGCCAGAGCAATTTCAAAGAGACATTGCTCTAATGCCGTAGAAAAGTGCGGCGGACACAACATGGCGTGGATTCAGCCGAAAAATATGATTTTCGGCTGAATGAGAAATTGAACTGTGAAGGAGCTCAAAGATACTCTGGCCGAGAAGCGCACACTCAGCAGATCACGGTCAGGCGCAGTTCCTGCTGACAGGCGGCGTCAAAATCCAGGCCGTCAGGCGAAAGCCCCAGCCCTGCCCAGGCGGCACGCAGTTCGCCGCGCATTCCCCATATATATCCCTGGCAGGAAGGGGGCACGCGCAGCGACCGCAAGCGCGGCGGCGCAGTCATGTCCAAAGAGGCCGCCAGCGCGGCCAGGGCGCGGCGCACCGCCAGCAGCAGGGCCCGCCCCATGACGCGGCTGCCCAGAGCATTGTCCACGGGCCCGGCCAGCACAGCCTCGGTCAGCGCGGCTTCGGGCGCAAGCCCCATGCGGATGACGGGCACCCGCGCCTCCTGCGCCACAAGCCAGCCCTGCGCGAGGCAATCCAGCGTCTCTTCCAGCGGCCACGGCGCATAGAGATTCTGCCGCCACATGCGGGCAAGGGCCGTACCCTCAAGCACAAGGCAGGGGTAAAAGCGCAGCATGTCAGCCCCGGCATCGAGCGCCTGGGGAACGTCGCGCAAAAAATCCGCCGTGCTGTTGCCCGGCATGCCCGGCAAGAGCTGCACCCCCAGCGTCAGGCCAGCCGCCTTCACACGACCGCAGGCACGAAGGGCCGTGGCCCCGTCATAGCCCCGCTTTGAGGCAACGAGGGCGTCATCCGCAAAGCTTTGCACGCCAAGTTCCACACAGCGGCAACCGGCTGCCCGCAACCGCGCAAGGACGGGCGCGTCCACGCAATCCGGCCGGGTTGAACAGCGGAAACCGCGAATCCAGCCACGCTCAAGCGCCCCGCGCGCCAGGTCAAGACAGGCGTTCTGATCCTGTACGGGCATGGCCGTGAAGGTGCCTCCATAAAAGGCCAGCTCGGCTGGCGGCAAGCCCATGGCATGACGCTGCTCAAGATTTTCGCTGGTTGCGCGCAACAGGGCCGCAAGAGAAGACGCAGGCAGAACCGGCGCGCCGGAAGAGGGCGCGGCAGGGTCCATACAGTTGGCAAGCCCTGTCTGCACGTCTTGTGCACAGAACACGCAACGCACCGGACAGCCGCTGAAAGGAAGAAAGAGGGGAATCAGGGCGTGCCCCTGGGGCCGGGGTACGAACCAGGGCACGGTTGAAGAAAAAATTCGGGCAGATACCGCTTTCATAGTATGCTCAATGGCTGCGAAGCCACGTGCGGCGCGCACAATGGCTCTTTATGCGTAAGAAGACAATTTTTAAGAAAAATCTTGCTCTGCCCGTTAGTTGCGTGTATTTTACACAAAAGTGCGCTTCATGTGAAGCGCGTCTTCGTTGCCCGTTGGGCCATACCTGTCCATATCATGTTTTGTGACAGCCATACCAGCGCATTGTTACGCGCCGGAGAACTCACAATGAAAAAAACACTGACCAAAGCGGACATCGTGGAGGCTATCTACGAAGAAACCGACAAGAACCGCGTTGATGTAAAGAACGTGGTTGAAAAACTGCTGGACATAATGAAGTCCGCCATCAAAAAGGACCGGGCTTTGCTTATCAGCGGATTTGGCAAATTCGAATGCTATGACAAGGCATCGCGTAAGGGGCGCAACCCCAAAACGGACGAAACCATCACCCTGCCCCCACGCAAGGTCATGGTGTTCCGTCTGTCGCGGAAATTCCGCTCGGAACTGAACCCCTAGTCGGCAACAACACGCCTGCGCCTTCACGGCGGGCCTGCCAAGCCCTGCCGCGCTGGTTTGGCGCGCTGTATCTTTAGCGTCAGCCGTAGCACGGACAGGGCATTTTTTTGTCCTGCGCTTTTTCGTGTCCCGGCCTCTGCCGTTCTGGGCTGCGTTATCGCCTGATCCTGGGCCGTTTCGCCACAAATGCTCGCGGTCAACGTCACGGGAGTTGCGCATGCTATTCAATTCCTATTCCTTTATCTTTCTTTTCCTTCCACTTCTGCTGCTGTGCTGGCGGCTGACCGCAGGCTACGGAGCCACGCGGCTGAGCCTGGTTCTGCTGCTCTTTTCCGTAGTTTTTTACGCTCTTTGGGGCCTGCCCTTTCTGCTGCTGCTGGCGGCCATTCTGGGCATGAACTACGCGTTCGCGCTGGCCCTGGCCGACCCAAACCGGCCTGACGACGCAATGGAGGGGACGGAGATCCTTCCCGAGGAAGACGCGCTGGCTGCTCCCACGGGGTCCCCGGACGGCCCGGCTGATGCCGCTGGCTCCCGCCTGACGAAATTCCGCAAGGGCGTACGCCTTTTCCGGGGCGACGGGCTGAAAGGATTGAGCGCCTGGGCATGCAGCCGCAAAGGGCTGCTGACCATGGCCCTCATACTGAACCTGCTGCCCCTGCTCTGGTTCAAGTACTCCTGGTTTTTCGCCCAGAACCTGGCCCTTCTTATGGGCACGCAATGGAACTTCACCCCGCCGGGGCTTCCGCTCGGCATATCCTTCTATACCTTCATACAGATCGCATGGCTGGTCAGCGTGTACCGGCGGCAGGTGACGCCGCAGGGTTTTTCACGCCACGCCCTGTTTTCGGCCTGCTTTCCCTACGTGATTTCCGGCCCCATCGTGCGCTACGAGCAGTTGGGTCCGCAGCTTGACGATCTTTCAGGCTCCACGGCCGAAGGTCTGGCCCAGGGTTTCACGCTTTTCACCATTGGTCTTGCCAAAAAGGTGCTGCTGGCGGACGGGCTGGCCGTGTACGCCAACGCCGTTTTCAACGCGGCGGAAAAGGCCTTTCCCATCAGCGGGGCCGAGGCATGGCTGGGGTCCCTGTGTTACACCTTCCAGTTGTATTTTGACTTTTCCGGCTACACGGACATGGCCATCGGCATTGGCCTCATGCTGGGCCTGCGCCTGCCCGAAAACTTCGATTCGCCCTACAAGTCCACGGGCATTGTGGACTTCTGGCGGCGCTGGCACATCACCCTGAGCTCGTGGCTGCGCGATTTTCTGTACATCCCCCTTGGCGGCAACCGCAAAGGGCGGCTCATGCAGTACCGCAACCTCTTTCTGACCATGCTTATCGGCGGCGCGTGGCACGGCGCGGGCTGGACCTTCATCATCTGGGGGGCCCTGCACGGCTCCATGCTGGGCGTCAACCACTTTTTCCGGGCCTGCATCAAGGGCACCCTGCTTGAAAGGGTGCTGGCCACCCCGCCCATGCGGATTTTCTTCATCCTGTTCACCTTCCTGTGCATCAACCTTGGCTGGGTGATCTTCCGCACGGTGAGCCTTGACGGGACCGCAACCATGTTCGGGGCCATGTTTACTGGCCCCTTCACCGCCGAAGCCGCAGGCCTGACGGCGGATTACGCGGGCCTTTCCGCCATGGGCGTTCTGGCAACCCGGTGGCTGCCCAACAACTACCTTCAGGGCTGGCTGCCCTTTGCCCTGCTGGGCATAAGCTTTGTGCTGTGCTGGGCATTCCCCAACAGCCACGAACTGCTGCACGGCAGGCGCGACGGCTCGCGCCCGTACCTCAGTTGGCGGCCCTCGGCGGCATGGGCCACAGGCCTGGCCTGCCTGGCCTTTGTGACGCTCATTCTGGTGTCCCGCAAGGCGACCTTCCTGTACTTCCAATTTTAAAGAGGCGGACACAACATGAGTAAAACCCTCACCGAATCCGCCTACCTTTCCCGGTATTTCCGTGTGCTGCTGCTTCTGGCTCTTGTGGTCGGCCTGCTGGCCCTGCCCTACACCCTGTGGTGGCTCTACAAAAGCGGCGACGTGGGCGTCGAGCGCGCGGTGGAGGCGCAGTCCTCCGGGCAGTTCGCCGTTTTCGGCTCCGGCGTCTCACAGGACTTTGTGGACTACAAGCTGCAGCTTTACGCCAAGGTCAAACCGGAAATCGCCGCCGTGGGCTCATCCCGCGTCATGCAGTTCCGGGGAGCCTACTTTCGTAAATCCTTTCTCAACGTGGGCGGCACGGCAGGCAACCTTTCGGTGCTGCGCTCCACCCTTGACGCCATGCTGGCCCTGCACAAGCCCGATGCCGTCATCATCGGCCTGGATTTCTGGTGGTTCATGCCCCAGTGGCAGCCCGATCCCTTCAAGGACGAACCCCCCACCAGCGGCTCCTACAACTACGGGTTTGAAAGCCTGAAAAAGCCCTGGGCCTGGCTGCTTGAAGGAAAGATATCCGTTCACGACCTTATTGCCCCCGTCCTGCTGGAATCGGCTGGCGGCTTCCGCGCCGGGCGCTATGGCATCATGGCCCAGCAGACGGACGACGGGTTCGGCCCTGACGGCTCCTGGTACTACACGGCGGAAACCACAGGGCAGAAGCGTCCCTTCGACTATCAGTTCGAGGACACGCTCAAGCAGGTGCGGCACGGCATCAAGGCCTTTTTTCGCGCCAAGCCCATTGCAGGCAGCCGCGACCCCGGCGGCATAAGCTCCGCCCATCTGGACGCCTTTGCCGAAATCTACTGCCGCCTCAAGGCGCGCGGCATAGCCACCTTTGTCTTTATTTCGCCCCTGTCCGTGAAAGTGCTGGACGCCATACGCCAGCGCGAGGCCGACTACCCGCACCTCTTCCACCTGCGGGAAGCCCTGCTGGCACGCGGCATTGAAGTTATGGACTTTACGGATGCGCGCACCTTCGGCTCCAGCGATTGCGAATTTGTTGACGGCTTCCACGGCGGCGAAGTAACTTATGCGCGCATGCTGCGGGATATGGCCGATCGCTGGCCCGCCCTGCTGACTTACGTGAATATGGAAAAGATCAATGCGACCATCCGTGACTGGCGCGGGCACGCCCTGGTATTTGACCCGCGCCTCACGGACAAGCCGGAAATTGATTTCAACAATTTCAACTGTCCCAAACGTAAACCATAGGCCGTAAACGGCCTGGCAAGACCCGAGCCCGGCCGCCATCCACTGACGCAGGCCGAGCCGCAGGAACGCCATGCCGCGAAGCCTGGCTAGAGCATTTTAACTTTGAAAAAGTGTAACTGCTCTAGCGCTGTACGAAAGTGCAGCTCGCCACAACGTGGCGTGGATTCAGCCGAAAATCGCATTTTTCGGCTGAATGAAAACTTTGAAATGTGAAGCATTTCAAAGTTAATCTGCTCTAGGGATGGGAGCCATGCGCCGGAACACCTCCAGTTGTACAGCAGAGCCGAAAGGCTTTGCGCAAAACAGTATGCCTGCGCGCAGGGTCGTGTTGACGGCCCTGCGCGCCACCCTTCCCGCCGTTCCAGCCCGAACCGTCGCTTTTCTGCGCGCCATCGCGCTATGGGGCTTGCTCCTCTGCGCAGCCGCACTGGGGGGCATGACGCCGCGCACGGCTCTGGCTGCGGCGGCCTCCATTCCTACTCCGACCAGCACCGAGCCCAGGGTTCATGAACCCACCGTCACCGTGCCCACAGTTCAGGCCCCTGTTGTCCCGGCGCCCACGATACAGGCTCCCGCCCTGCAGCCACCCAGCGGGGGGCAACGGCCGGGCTGGGCAGGCAGCGGACAGCCAGCAGACAATGGTCAGCCCTCCAGAGGGCGCGAAATAATGGGATTTCTTTTTGGCGGCCAGCTGTCAGAAGCTGAAGCGGCCACGCTGCAACAACAGGATGGACAGCAGGTCGGCCAGCCGGGACAAAAAAGCAACGGGCACACAGGCGCGGCCGCCGCTCTGGGGCAGGCCCCGACCCTTTCGCCAGCGCCCGTGCCGCCGCCCGCTCCCGTGGCCCCAACGCCTGCCGCGCTCGCTCCCGCCAGTCCCAGAAGCCCCGCTGCTGACGGCATGCAGCCCCAGTCGCCGGAAGCGCAACGACGCCAGCAGCAGCTGAATCAGGAAAGGGAACGCCAGCGGCAGGATCGGGGACGCCAGGGCACGCAGCGCGCTCCGCGCGCCAAGGCCGCCGACGCCAAAAAAGACGCGACCCCTGCGCCGCATAGCCCCAAAGCGTCCGAGGCGGCTTCCGCGCCTCACGTCCCCACAAATGGCGGGCACGGAAAAGCCAAAAGTGAAGAAAAGCCGGAAAGTTCCGTTACCCCCGGCAGCCCCGAGGCCCAGGCCAACGAAGCCTATCAGAAGGGCGACTACGCCCAGGCCCACGCCATCTGGCAGCATCTGGCCGAAAACGGCGACGGCCAGGCCATGAACAACCTTGGGGTGCTCTTTGACCTCGGCCAGGGTGTGGATATGGACGAAGGGCGCGCGCTCTACTGGTTTGCCCGCTCCGCTTCCGCAGGACATCCGTCCGGCATGAGCAACTACGGGCGCATGCTGGAGCAGGGGCGCGGCATTGACGCCAACCCCCAAGAGGCCGCCCGCTGGTTTGACCTCGCAGCCCGGCAGGGGCAACCCGAAGCCCAGTACAACCTCGGCCTCATGTATGAGAGCGGGCACGGCGTGCCCCAAGACCACAAGGCGGCCGCAGCCTGGTACAGCCATGCGGCGGCGCAGCAGCAGACAGACGCCCTGGCCCGCCTCGGCCATCTTTACCGCACCGGTCAGGGAGTGGAAAAAAATCAGGCACGCGCCACACTTCTGCTCTACGCGGCTGCCATGCGCGGGTCCATCCACGCCATGAAGGAACTGGAAGACATGGCCGGACCTTCCGCCTCACGCCCCAGTGCCGTGCTTTTTGGCCTGCGCCTGGACACCGCCACCCGACCCGCCATGCGCGACGCCCTCGCCAAGGCGGGCATGCGCGCGTCCCGACAGGACGACGCCTATATCTGCGACACCTACACGCCCGGCGCGCTTGTGCCCGGCGCGCGGCAGGCGGCCTTCTGCTACGGGCCAGGCCGCCCCTCGCCCCTGGGCTTTGCGGAACTGGAATACGCCGTGCCGGACAAGGCCACGGCGCAGGCCATCGTGCGCATGGTCAGCGAACGCTTCGGCGCGCCCTCCGCAGGCGAAAGCGACGACGATCACCTCTGGAACCTCGGCTCCGTCGTGGTGGCCACGCGCTACGAGCCCACGCGCCAACTTGTGAGCCTCATGTATATGATTCCCGCCGTCTACCACCTCACCCGCCAGGATTAAACGCGGAGCATTTTCTTTTGGGAATGCTTGGTGGCTGAAAAGCTTTGTGGGGGAGGGACCCTTTTGAAAAAGGGTCTCCTCCCCCACACCCCCTCCCCCTAAAACTTTTATTTAGTTCCGCTTATAACAGTGCTGCCTAAGCAGGTGGCAGGTTACTCCCGCGCCTTGCCACTCCACACAAGACCAAAACTGTTCCAAATCAAAGCAGCCTTGCATTTGCGGCTCAGCAGCATTCCGCCCTGAGACTCAAGAGCGACCCGTCACCATTCTTGGCCTGTCTGCGCTTGACACCATGCCCGCTGTTATATATCAATTTATCTAGATATTGTGATGAGAAACGGAAAACGGTGAAAATCCGTTGCGGACGCGCCACTGTAATCGGCACAAACCCGCGCCGTGCCACTGTTCACTGACCAGACCGTCAACATGTTGGGAATGCCGCAACATCGATCTGCTCCGGGGACGGGAAGGTACGGCCACGCGCAACCACAAACGCGCAGGGGCCGGAAGCCAGGAGACGCCTCATCACCTGCCGCCATCCGGCGGCAAGGCAGTACTGTCTCGCGTTCAGGCAAGTGCCCGGTCAGGCGTTGGCGCGCCCGACCAGAGCCGTGCGGCATACCAATGCCGCGCGTCGGTACGGATTGCATCCGTATTGTGAAGTGGCGGCAAGACCGGCGGGTCACACGCCATTTCAGGTATACAAGCTCTAGCGTGAAAAAGACTGCCCTTTCAACACCATATGAAAGGAGCAACCATGCGTACCCACATTCTCGGCTTTCCCTCCATGGGCAGGCAGCGCGAGCTGAAACAGGCTCTCGAATCTTTTTGGCGTGGCGACACTTTTGCCCAGGATCTCACCGGCACAGCGCACCAGCTTCAGGAAAGCCATTGGGCCATCCAGCGCGAGGCCGGCTTGAGCTACGTGACTACGGGCGATTTTTCCCTCTATGACCGCATGCTGGACACAAGCCTCATGCTTGGGGCCGTGCCCGCCCGCTTTGCCCACTGCGGCAAGGACGCCCTGACGCGCTATTTCGCTCTGGCGCGCGGCGACGCCTCACGCAACATTCCGGCCATGGAGATGACCAAGTGGTTTGACACCAACTACCACTATCTTGTGCCGGAAATCGAAGCCGACGCCGTCTGGACGCCCGGTGAACACCCCGTGCTGGAAGCCACCCGGCGCGCCGCCGCCAAGGGCTTCACGCCCAAGGCCGCCATCATCGGCCCCTTCACCTGGCTGGCCCTGGCCAAGGGCCAGAACGGCGCTGATCCGTGGGCGCGGCTGGACGAGGTGCTGGCAGCCTACACGGCGCTGCTGGAACAGCTGGCTCCGCTCTGCCAGTGCATTCAGATTGAAGAACCCGTGCTCTGCACCGAACTGCTGCCCGCCCCTGCCACCGCGCGCTTTGCCCAAACATACGCCACGCTCAATGCGGCGACGGCCCGCGCCGGATCAGCCAGACTTTTGCTGGCGACCTACTTCGGCCAGCTGAAAAATCACCTTGCTCTGGCCGTAAACAGCGGCTGCGCGGCCCTGCATATCGACCTTGTGCGCGGCTCCGGCCAACTGGACGCCGTGCTCGCCGCCCTGCCCGATCACATGGCCCTGTCCCTCGGACTGGTCAACGGACGCAATATCTGGAAGACCGACTACGCGCAGGCCGCCAGCCTCATGAACCGCGCCGTGAGCGCCCTTGGCGCTGACCGTGTGCTTCTGGCCTCTTCCTGCTCGCTTTTGCACAGCCCCGTGGATCTCGCGGAAGAAACCGACCTGCCTGCCCACATCAAGAACCGCATGGCCTTTGCCGTGCAGAAATGCGCTGAACTGGCCGACCTCAAGGCCATTGCCCAGGGCCAGGGCCAGGGCCAGGGCGCGGACATTCTGGCAACCAACGCCGCTGTGCTGGCCGAGGCCCAGGCCCATGCCGACACAGTGCTGGCACGGGTGCGCGAGCGCGCCGCCGCAGTGACCCCGGCCATGCTGGCCCGCAAATCCCCCTTCGCCGCGCGCAAGCAGGCTCAGGCCTGGCTGCGTCTGCCGCTTCTGCCCACCACCACCATCGGTTCTTTCCCGCAGACAGACCATATCCGCAAGACGCGGCTGGCCTTCAAGCGCGGTCAAATGACCCAGGCCGACTACGAAGCCGCCATCAAGGCCGAGATCGCCGCCTGCATCAAAAAGCAGGAGGAGCTTGGTCTGGACGTTCTCGTGCACGGCGAGGCCGAGCGCAACGATATGGTGGAGTATTTTGGGCAGCAGCTTGGCGGCTTCTGCTTTACGCGCAACGGCTGGGTGCAGAGCTATGGCAGCCGCTGCGTTAAGCCGCCCGTCATCTATGGCGACGTGTACCGCAAGGCCCCCATGACCGTGGCCTGGGCGCGCTATGCCCAGTCCCTGACGCAAAAGCCCGTCAAGGGCATGCTCACCGGGCCCGTGACCATCCTCTGCTGGAGCTTTGTGCGCGACGACCTGCCGCGCAGCGAGGTCTGCCGCCAGATCGCCCTGGCCATCCGCGACGAGGTGAGCGACCTTGAGGCGGCGGGCATACACATCATCCAGATAGACGAGGCCGCCCTGCGCGAGGGCATGCCCCTCACAGCCGCCGAGGCCGCCGTGTACCTGCAATGGGCGGTGGACGCCTTTCTTCTGGCGTCCACAGGCGTTGAAGACCGCACACAGATGCACACCCACATGTGCTACAGCGAGTTCAACGCCATCCTGCCCGCCATCGCGCGCATGGACGCCGACGTCATCAGCATCGAATCCAGCCGCAGCGGCATGGAACTGCTGGACGCCTTCACCCGCTTTCACTATGTGGGCGAGGTCGGCCCCGGCGTGTATGATATCCACAGCCCGCGCATTCCCACGGCGGACGAAATGGTGCGCCTGCTGCACCTGGCGCTGCAGCACATCGACAAAAGCCAGCTTTGGGTCAACCCCGACTGCGGCCTCAAGACGCGGCGCTGGGAAGAGGCGTATCCGGCCCTGGAAAATATGGTGGCCGCCGCCCTGCGGGTGCGGGTGGAGTTGTCTGCCTAGCGGGTTTACCGCATGAACTGCTTTGTGGGGGAGGGACCCTCCCCCTAAAACGCTTACTGCTGTTTCAGTCTGCGGCAAGGAGTCTTCTGTGCCCGGTCAGGGTTCCATAGGCAGAAAATTATCCTGCTCACGCAAACGCGCGTCACAGCCTGGCCATAAGGACCAGCAGCTTGGCTATGAACGGCGACAGCAGCACAATGGCATAGATGCGCACCAGGTGGTACACCATAATCATAGGCGCTTCGCGTCCCGCATCTCCGGCCAGGGCCATGATGGCGTTGAAGCCGCCGGGGCTGGTGGCAAGGTAGGCGCCCTCGGCGCTCATGCCGCCAAAGCGCATGCTTATCCAGGAGCAGCCGAGACCGGCGGCAAGAATGATAAAGGTTGAGAGCAGCATGATGGGCCACGTTTCACGCACAACGCTCAGCATGCCGGGGCTGTACATATTGCCAACGATCACGCCTACGCAGCCGTACACCACATACCTGATCCAATGCGGCATGTACGGCGTGCTGACGGCGCCGAAGCTTTTAAAGATGACCACCGCCACCATGGCCCCGGTCATGGGGCCCCCAGGCAGGTCAAAGTAGTCAAAAACCAGGCCTCCGGTGAGGCCCACGGCAAAAAGTGTGATCAGGGTCGTCATACATCCTTCCTTCACGCGGCTTCGTAGTCTTTACGTCTAGAGCAGATTAATTTTGAAATGTTTCGCATTTCAAAGTTTTCATTCAGCCGAAAAATGCGATTTGCGACAGCCATCTGCAGGCTGTACATTCTATTAATTACTTGCTGTCTTTGCGGCAGTCGTTGGCGAGTCTACGAGCCTTACGAATGGCGACAGCGATTGCACAAAACAAAATTGATAGTTACTCATGCTGTCTTTATCCGTAGCTTCCTGCGTCGCAACGGCTGAAGCAAGCGTAGTTTCCTGCGTCACAACACTTGAAGCATCCGTAGCTTCCTTCGTCGCAACGGCTAAAGCTCGGCCGAATCCACGCCACGTTGTGGCGCGCTGTACTTTCGTACAGCGTTAGAGCATTTACACTTTTTCAAAGTTAAAATGCTCTATGCGCTGGCCGCGTCATGATTAGGCGGGGCACAACCCGCCGTCCGCACTGCATACGCCCATTGCCTCCGCTCCTCAATGCCCAAAATGACAAAGGGACGCATTCTTCTCGAAGAATGCGTCCCTTCCGGGTAATCGCGCAGCTATGCTACTTCTGGAGTAAGCTTATGAGCTTGTCCATAGTGGCAGAGGCATCGCCAAGCATCATGATGACGCCGGGCTTGCCGTACAGGGTGTTGTCCACTCCGGCGTAGCCGGGCTTGTCGTCATAGTTGCAGATGATGACGTTCTTGGCCTCGCCAGCCTTGAGGATGGGCATGCCGTAAATGGGCGTGCCTTCGGCCGTGTTGGCCGCAGGGTTCACCACGTCGTTGGCCCCGATGACGATGGCCAGATCGGCCTCGGCGAACATCGGGTTCACGACGTCCATTTCAAGCAGGTCTTCGTAATCCACGTTGGCTTCGGCAAGCAGCACGTTCATGTGGCCGGGCATGCGCCCCGCCACGGGATGGATGCCATAGCTCACCTTGACGCCCCTGGATTCCAGCAGGTCGGCAAGCTGTTTGACCTTGTGCTGGGCCTGAGCCAGCGCCATGCCATAACCGGGGACGATAACGACGCTTTTGGCGTCCCTGAGCACCTTGTCCACCTGATCTCCGCCAACTTCGGGAGCGGCAGGAGCGGCCCCCGCCGGGCTTTCGCCCTGCGCGTAGGCCAGCAGCTTGTCAAAGCTCTTGGAGGCGTCGCCCGTCATGAGGATTACCCCATCGCGGGTATACAGGGGGTTGGGCACACCGGCGTAGCCGGGCTTGTCGTCGTAGTTGCAGATGATGATGTTCCTGGCTTCTTCGGCCTTGAGGATGGGCATGCCGTAAATGGGAGTGCCTTCCGCGCTGTTGGCCGCCGGGTTCACCACGTCGTTGGCCCCAACGATGACCACAAGATCGGATTCCGCAAACATCGGGTTGACGGTGTCCATTTCAAGCAGGTGTTCGTAATCCACATTGGCTTCGGCCAGCAGCACGTTCATATGGCCGGGCATGCGCCCCGCCACGGGATGGATGCCGTAGCTCACCTTGGCTCCCTTGCTTTCCAGCAGGTCGGCAAGCTGTTTGACCTTGTACTGGGCCTGGGCAAGGGCCATGCCGTAGCCGGGCACGATGACCACGTTTTTGGCGTTCTGCACCAGTTTGGCGGCTGCGGCTTCCTTGCTGTCGCCGCTGGATGGGGCGGCTGCGGCGGGGCTTTCACCCTGGGCGAAGCTCACCAGACGGTCCACGGTCTTGGCCGCGTCGCCCGTCATGAGGATCACGCCCTCGCGGGTATACAGGGGGTTGGGCACGCCAGCGTAGCCAGGCTTGTCGTCATAGTTGCAGATAATGATGCCCTTGGCTTCTTCGGCCTTGAGGATGGGCATGCCATAGATGGGCGTGCCTTCGGCCGTGTTGGCCGCCGGATTCACCACGTCGTTGGCTCCGATGACCACCACAAGATCGGTCTCCGCGAACATCGGGTTCACGGTATCCATTTCGAGCAGGTCTTCGTAATCCACATTGGCTTCGGCCAGCAGCACGTTCATGTGGCCGGGCATGCGCCCCGCCACGGGATGGATGCCGTAGCTCACCTTGACGCCCTTGGCTTCCAGCGTGTCCGCAAGCTGTTTGACCTTGTGCTGGGCCTGGGCAAGGGCCATGCCGTAGCCGGGCACGATAATCACGCTCTTGGCGTTGTGCACCAGCTTGGCGGCTGCGGCTTCCTTGCTGTCGCCACCGGATGGGGCGGCGCTTTGCTCGGCCGGGGCATTGCCCTGGGCGTAGTGCAGCAGGGTATCAAAGGTCTTGGCCGCGTCGCCCAGCATGAGATGCACGCCAGCGCGCTCATACAGGGGGTTGGGCACGCCAGCGTAGCCCGGCTTGCTGTCATAGTTGCAGATGATGATGTTCCTGGCCTTTTCGGCATCAAGGATGGGCATGCCGTAGATGGGCGTGCCTTCCGCGCTGTTGGCCGCAGGGTTCACCACGTCGTTGGCCCCAACGATGACCACAAGGTCGGCATCGGCGAACATCGGGTTGACCGTGTCCATTTCAAGCAGATTTTCGTAATCCACATTGGCTTCGGCCAGCAGCACGTTCATATGGCCGGGCATGCGCCCCGCCACGGGATGGATGCCGTAGCTCACCTTGGCCCCCTTGCTTTCCAGAAGGTCGGCAAGCTGCTTGACCTTGTACTGGGCCTGGGCAAGGGCCATGCCGTAGCCTGGCACGATGATCACGTTTTTGGCGTTTTGCACCAGCTTGGCCACTTCGGCCTCAGTGGATTTGACAGGGGCCGGAGCAGCGGCAGCGGCAGCCTTGGGCGCGGCCTTGCCAGCGGGCGTGACCACAGAGGACTCGCCAAGCAGGATGGACAGCAGCTTTCTGTTCATGGCCTTGCACATGATGCGCGTCAGCAAAAAGCCCGAAGAGCCGATGATGCCGCCGATGGCCACCAGCAGGGGATCGCTCACCGCAAAACCCGCAATGGCGGCGCAGACGCCGCCCATGGAGTTCAGCAGCGAGATGGTGATGGGCATGTCGGCTCCGCCCACGCGGATGGTGAACCCGATGCCGAAGGCCGTGCCCGACAAAAGCATCATGAAGATGAAAAAGCCGAACAAAAAGTGCGGAAACACCGTGCCCATAAGCACGGAAAAGCCCATAACGCCCAGAATGGACAGAATGATTCTGGTGTGTTCGGGCAGGATAATGGGTTTTTGCGGCAGTATCTGGTGCAGTTTGCCTGCGGCCACAAAGGAGCCTGTGATGGTGGTCATGCCCATGGCCATGGCCAGGCAGGCGCTGCCGCGCTCAAAGGCCGTGGGCGCGCCCGTGTCCGTCAGGACAAGAAAGCTCACAATGGCAGCCGCGCCGCCGCCGATGCCGTGCAGAAAGGCGACCATCTGCGGCATCTGGATCATCTTGACCTTATTGGACAGGGTAAGCCCCAGCGTCATGCCCACGGCAATGGCCAGCCACAGCGTGGGAGACGTCATGGAGCCGTCCTTGAACATGGTCACAAGAATGGCGAGGCCCATGGCCGAGGCGCAAAAAAGATTGCCCCTGACCGCAGTGGGAACCTTGTTCATGAGGCGTAGACCAAAGAGTACAGACGCCACAAGAAGTCCGGCAATTATGTTGTAGGTTAGTGCATTCATGTCACTGCAACCCTTTCTTCTGATTTATGGGTGTAGCAAAGGCCAGAACGAAGGGTTACTTCTTTTTCCCGGCGACCATTCGAAGCATTTTGTGAGTAATGTCAAACCCGCCGAAAACGTTCACAATGGCCATGGCGACGGAAATGGCGCCCAGTATGGTGAAAAAGACGGAGCCCGCAAGATAGGTCGCCGTCACTGCACCAAGAATGATGACGCCCGAAAGGGCATTCATGGCCGACATCAGGGGGGTGTGCAGCAGGCTCGGCACATGGCTGATGATCTTGTAGCCAAGCAGCGTCGCGGCAACGAACACTGCCAGCAGGGTAATTGGGGTCATATGCTCTTCCTTGAATTTTTTTTCCGGGGCCCATGCGAGATGTCCGGGCGGCAAGCGCCGTCCGGACACTCCGCTCAAACCCAGAGCATGCGGCTTTGAAAAAGTTTACATGCCCTGTGGCTGCACAAAAGTGCAGCGCGCCGCTAGCGGCGTGGATTCTGCCGGAAATGCGATTTCCGGCAGAATCCTGCTCGGTTCTATAAGCCCATGGCCTCACGCGCGCCACGGTGGACAATCTGCTTGTCAATGGTGGTCAGCGTGGATTCGATGATGGGGTCGGTTCTGTCCAGCACAATCTTGCCGTCCTTGGCCAGGAAGGAAAGCAGCTGGAACACGTTGTTGGCGAACATCCAGGTGGAGCTCGTGGGCATCATGCCGGGGATGTTCTTGGTGCCGTCAATGGTCACGCCGTGCTTGACCACCACTTCACCGGCGTCGGTCAGCTCGCAGTTGCCGCCCTGGTCGATGGAGATGTCAACGATGCTGGAGCCGGGAGCCATAGAGGCGACCATGTCTGCGGTGATCAGGATGGGGGCCAGCTTGCCGGGGATCAGGGCGCACAGGATGATGATGTCCGCATCCTTCACCAGGGGCTTCAGGGCTTCACGTTCCTTGTGCAGCCATTCGTCGCTCAGGCGCTGGGCATAGCCGCCCTCGCCAATGGCCACTTCGGCGGGCACGCCCACGTCAAAGCTCTTGGCGCCAAGGCTCATGGACTGCTCGCGCGCGTCGGGACGGATGTCCACGGCGGTGACCACAGCGCCAAGGCGCTTGGCGGTGGCAACGGCCTGAAGGCCGGCCACGCCCGTGCCGATGACCAGCACGTTGGCGGGTTTGATAACGCCCACGGCCGTGCCCACCATGGGCATGAACTTGGACAGACGGTTGGCGGCCATGAGCACGCCCTTGTAGCCGGCCACGGTGCTCATGGAGGTCAGGGCGTCCATGCCCTGGGCGCGCGAAATACGCGGAATGCCGTCAAGCGTGATGCCGATCACGCCCGTGGCCGCCAGCTTCTTCATCATTTCATGGTTCACCGGCGCGGCGGGATGCAGGAACGTGATCAGGTACTGGCCGTCACGCACCATTTCCGCTTCGTGCTTGTTCACCTTTTTGTTGAACAGGGGTTCCTTGACCTTCAGGATCACATCGGACTTGGCAAAGATTTCCTGAACGTCTTCCACGATCTTGCCGCCAGCTTCAACATAGGCGGCGTCGGCGAAGAACGCGCCGTCGCCCGCGCCCTTCTCGACCAGAACCGTGGCGCCTTCGGCAACCATCTTCTTGACGGTATCAGGAGTTGCGGACACGCGGCGTTCGCCGTGCATAATTTCCGTCGGCACACCGATAGTCATACCCTGAAACTTCATTATGAGACTCCTTGGGACGTTAAATACTTTTTATGTCTTGCGCGGCAGCCGACGCCCGATGCGCGGTTGTCGCCACACTGTACTGGATATGTTGTTGTTACTGGGCGTCTTTCTTGTTCCAACCAAGCAGGTTGTACACAACGTTGATGCCGATAATCCAGAGCGGCCCGACAATCATGGCTATACGTGTGGACTCGCCAATGGAGAGAATCACGGCCACGAACACCAGCCCAATCAAGGCAAAATAGTTGGAATAGGGGTACCAGGGCATTTTGTACGCGATTTTGCTCACCTCTTCCGGCGACTTGCTGACACGGGACTTCATCTGAACGATGATGATGGTTCCCCATATCCACACGGCCGCGAAGGTGGCGATGCTGGTCACGATGATAAAGACTTCTTCAGGCACGATATAGTTGAGAAACACGCCGATAAGCATGATGCACGAAGACACCAGGATGCCGCGCGCGGGCACGTTGGCCTTGCTGGTCTGGCCGAAGTACTGAGGAGCGCGTTTTTGCAGTGCCAGGTTGTACAGCATGCGCCCGTTGCTGTAGATGCCGCTGTTGCAGGAAGACAGGGCGGCGGTGGCCACCACGAAGTTGATGATGCCCGCGGCCGCAGCGATGCCGATGTTCTTGAAGGTCAGCACAAAGGGGCTGCCGTGCACGCCGATTTCATTCCAGGGGAAGATGCTCATGATGACGAACAGCGCGCCGATATAGAACACGAGGATTCGCCACAGCACCTTGTTGATGGCTGAGGGGATGGATTTTTCGGGGTTGCGGGCTTCACCGGCGGTGACGCCGATGAGCTCAATGCCCAGGAAGGCGAACATGACCATTGACAGCGCCATAAAGACGCCCGTCATGCCGTTGGGCAAGAATCCGCCTTCAAGGGCGTAGAGGTTGGTGATGCCCGTGGGCACGCCGCCATGGCCGATGCCGAACAGGATAATGCCAAGACCGATGGCGATCATGGCTATAATGACCACAACCTTGATGAGCGCGAACCAGAATTCGAATTCGCCGAAAAGTTTTACGGAAATGAGATTGACGGTTGTCATGGCCACCAGCGCCATCAGAGCCGGAATCCATTGTGGCAGGTCCGGCCACCAGAAGGTGCAGTACACGCCCACTGCCGTGATTTCGGCCATGCCTGTGATGATCCACATGAACCAGTAGGTCCAGCCGGTTATGTAGCCCATGCGCGGGCCCATGAACATGTTGGCGTAAGCGCTGAACGATCCGGACACAGGATAGGCCACAGCAACTTCACCGAGGGCGCGCATCACAAAAAAGATGACGGCCGCGCCGATGAGGTATGACAGCAACAGGCCCGGCCCGGCTGTTCTGATGGCCGTGCTTGAGCCCAGGAACAGGCCGACGCCGATGGCTCCGCCGATGGCGATGAGCTGAATATGTCTTGACTCCAACCCACGGGTTAGAGTTTCACCAGTTACACTTTTGTTTTCGCTCGACATATGGTCTCCTTGCAAACCGTGAACGAGTTTGAATGCCAATCCTTTAGACAACGAGGTTTCGTGAGTGGGGGGGGCCCTCCTTTTTCCTCATGATGATGTAGTGTATGTATCTCGGGCGGCGATCCGGTCATCCGCATATGACCGAGGTCGTCCGACCACGGGAAGCTACGGCATTCTCCTCACACAAAAAGTTGCAGGCGATGACATATGAACGGCAACAGGTTTATTCAACGTACACCCTGGGCACACGTTTGCCCACCATGCACACAACTTCGTAATTGATGGTGCCGAGGTGCGCGGCGATTTCGTCGGCGGGCAGTTCGGGGCTGCCGAAGAGCAGCACTTCATCACCGGCACGGACATCAGGAATGTGGCTCACGTCGGCCATGCACTGATCCATGCAGATGCGGCCGACCACGGGCGCGCGCTCGCCACGCACGACAACTTCGGCCTTTTTGCTGAGCATGCGCGTGTAGCCGTCAGCGTAGCCAATGGGTATGGTGGCGAGAATACTGTCTTTCTGCGTATGAAAAATGCTGCCATAACTCACGCCCACGCCGGGCGGAACCTGCTTGACCATGGCCAGCCGCGCCTTGAGGCGCATGGCCGGGCGCAGTTCAATGGGGATGGGGCATTCGTCCGAGGGCTTGAGTCCGTAAAGGATGATGCCCGCCCTGACCATATCGAGCTGGGCCTCGGGCATGGAAAGTATGGCGGCGCTGTTGGCGCAATGCCGGATGGCAAGGCGTATGCCGGATGCCTCCACAGCCGCCATGGCGGCCTGAAAACGCTCAAACTGCTTGAGGCAGTAAGAGCGGTCGGCGCTGTCCGAACTGGCGAAGTGGGTAAACATGCCTTCAAGCGCAATATTGCCAAGGCTGGACACGTAGGAGCAGAATGCCGCCGCCTCTTCCGGGCGCACGCCGATGCGCGTCATGCCCGTGTCAACCTTGACATGCACCTTGACGGACATGCCGAGCCCGGCCGCAGCCGCTGACAGGGCGTCCGCCTGTTCCTTGCTGAAAATGGTCTGGGTAATGTGGTTGCTCACCACAAAAGACGCCGCCTGCGGCGGCGTATAACCAAGTATGAGAATGGGCACGGTAATGCCGGCGGCGCGTAGTGCGGCTGCCTCGTCCAGAATGGCCACGCCAAGATAGTCCGCGCCCAGGGCCACGGCTTCATGGGCAAGCGGCACTGCTCCGTGTCCGTACCCGTCTGCTTTGATGATGGGGCAAAAACGCACTCCGGGCTTAAGCAGCGACCTGATCTGGCGCATGTTATGCCGCAATGAAGAAAGGCTTATTTCCGCCCACACCGGTCTGTCAAAACTGACCACAACGTCCTCCCGTTCCGGGCACAGCAATATCCACTGCTGTCAGTATCAGCATATGGGTATGGCAACCCATGTAAAACACTACCTATGGACACGAGACACTATATATTCAAAAAATAAACCCTTCATGCATAGTTATTTTTCAATATTCAACCCTTTAAAGAACGCTTCACCCTACGGCAAAACATTTTCTGAAAAAATACACCTTCTTCTATTTTTCCTACTGAATTTATGAAAAAGTCTGATATCATTTTTGAAAATTTTATTGCTGTGATGTCACAATATATACAAGTGATACCATGAGCGCTTCCCTATGTCCATGGCTGCAAAAAAATTTGCAGCAATTATTTGTCAGACACTTTTTTACGAAACGACAAAATAAAGCATTTTCAGTATATTATCATAAAAAAGATACGCTCCGATTACAAAACGCCGTTAGCGCCTCGCCTTCACTGACTGCAAAAAAACTTCAACCCCCTTGCACCCAGAACCATTACTGGTTCGAAAAACCCGCGCTGCTGGCTGCTCCCGCGACCCTGCGGGTCGATCAATCAACCAAACGTTGTCGCCGTGTCCGCACGCTGCATTTACAAAAGTTTGTAAGCAGCCCTTCGCAGCATAACCACCTATAACTACAATATTTATCACATAATTTTCAGCTGTGAAAAAATATGGCCATTTTATCCATGCAATTTCAGTATGTTTGCTTTCCGGCTTAAAAAATTCCTGTCATTTCCACCAACTATACACGTCGGTACGGTTGTTGGCCCATTTCATAGTAATTGCCGCCGTGCGCATCCATAACCACAATGGCGGGAAAATCCTTCACCTCAAGGGCGGCCAGGGCTTCCGGCCCCAGATCGGCATAGGCCAGCACCGTGTATTTTTTGATGCTGCGTGCCACCAGCGCCCCTGCGCCGCCAATGGCCGCCAGATAGGGCGCGCCAAAACGCCCTATGGCTTCCGCCACTGCTTCGCTGCGGTACCCCTTGCCTATCATGCCCTTGAGGCCCAACTCCAGCAGTTGCGGCGTATAGGCGTCCATGCGGCCGGACGTGGTCGGCCCGGCTGCGCCGATGACCTGCCCCGGCCGCGCCGGGCTTGGCCCCAGATAGTAGACCACCGCCCCCTTCAGATCCACGGGCAAGGGTTCGCCCTTTGCCAGGCTTTCAACCATGCGCTTGTGCGCGGCGTCGCGCGCGGCCAGCAGCGTGCCTGTAATAAGCACCCTGTCCCCCGCCTGCAGCGAGCGCGCTGTGACGTCATCAAAAGGAGCGCGAATGCGCCTGGCGTCCTGATCTGCCATGGGGCCTCCTATAGCGCCACTTCGGCGTGACGCGCCGCATGGCAATTGATGTTCACGGCCACGGGCAGGCTTGCAATATGCGTGGGAGCCCACTCCACATGTACCTTGAGCGCCGTCACAAGGCCGCCGAATCCCTGCGGGCCAATGCCCGTGCTGTTGACCAGGTCAAGCAGTTCTTCTTCCAGCGCGGCGTAACGGCCATCGGCATTACGGCTTTCAAGGTCGCGGGCGGCGGCGCGTTTGGCGCAGAGCGCGGCCACTTCCATAGTGCCGCCAATACCCACGCCAACCACCATGGGCGGGCAGGCGCTGGGCCCGGCGGCCTTGACGGCCTCCAGAACCACCCGGCGCACGCCGTCGATCCCGTCGGCGGGCACCAGCATCCTGAGCAGGCTTTTGTTCTCCGACCCCGCCCCCTTGGGCGCCAGCCGCAGGCGCAGGACGTCGCCAGGCACAATGCGCGTATGGATGACAGCCGGGGTATTGTCCCCGGTATTTTTGCGCTCGAACAGCGGCTCCGCCACGCAGGATTTACGCAGATACCCTTGCGTGTAGCCGCGACGTACGCCCTCATGGATGGCCGATTCAAAATCCCCGCCCACAATGCGCACGTCCTGCCCCACGCTGGCAAAGACCACGGCCAGGCCCGTGTCCTGGCAGATGGGCATGTTCTCGGCCCTGGCCAGGGCGGCATTTTCCTGCAACTGTTCCAGGATGGCCTGCCCAATGGGCGAAGATTCCTCCTGTCTGGCGCGGGCCAGTCCCACCGCCACGTCGTCGGGCAACAAACAGCAGGCGTCCACGGCCAGGCGGGCCACTGCCCGCGATATTTCCTCGGTAGTGATTTCTTTCATGACGCACATAGGGTTTCCGATTTGGATGCCGCTCATGGATGACAACCACGAGGCGCACCAGCAAAAAAGCAGGAACAGCCACTGAGGGCAATCGTCATCCATTCGAAAATATACAGTTTTTTGAAGGGCAGCATAGCCATAATGCACGTTGTGTCAAACAACATTATGGTACTGGTGTGATGCGAAATTGTATCAACTTCCGCTGTAAAAAAGCAATGCCTATAGGCGCTTACCCAGTGCGGTTTCGGGCTTTTTTTTCCATGCATTCTTCACCATGGCTGCGGGAAGATTCACGTTTATTTTATACAATTTTGTATTGCCAATGATCGGGGCGTACCCCGACGCAACAGCCGCAGGACATCCGGCAATCAAGCCGTGTCTTTTTGCCCTGCAGCTCCATAAAATCCCTGACGGTCAGCGGACGCAAAAAACAGCGCACAGCCGGAGTCGCGTTGGCTGTGCGCTGTCGCGCTGCAAGAGCGCACCTTTCTGCCCTGGGGAGGCTCGTCAGTGAGACTTTCCCATGCAAATATCCTGCCTCTGCTCCTGCCCTTGTTCTTGCCCTTGCTCTTGCAAATATCGCAGGCAGCGGCCGGGGCTGTCAAAATCGCGCCGCAGTTCGGCATAGTTGGGCACCATCCGGGCATGGCCGTGCTCATAAAGAATCAGACTGCCCGCAAACACGTCCACATCGCCGGGATCATGCGTAATAATCACCGCAGGTATGGTGAGATCCGCCATCAGTTCCAGCAATTCTTCGCGCAGACGCTCACGCAGCAGCGGATCAAGCGCCGAGAACGGCTCATCCAGCAGCAGAAGCTCCGGATCGGCATTGAGCGCGCGGGCTAAAGCCGCGCGCTGCCGCTGGCCGCCGGAAAGCTGTGAAGGCAGGCTGCGGGCCAGATGCCCGATGCCGAACCGCTCGAGCATGTCCTGGGCGCGCCGCTGCTGTGCCGCGCACACGCGCCACGGCCAGAGGCCGGTGCCGCTGTAGGCCACATTCTGCAAAAGGGTCAGATGCGGAAACAGGGCGTAATCCTGAAACATGTAACCGATTTTGCGCCGCTGGGCGGGCACAAAGACATTGTTGTTTCCATCGTACAGCGTGCGGCCGCCAAGAAGTATATGGCCGGAATCCGGGCGCACCAGACCGGCAAGGCACTGCATGGTCAGGCTTTTACCCGAACCGGAAGGCCCGAAGAGCACCACATTCTTGTGATCCCCGCCGATCTCATAGTCCACGTCCAGGCTGAAAGGCACTGCCGCGTTTTTGAAGCTCTTGTACAAACGCAGGGAAATCATCGCCGCCGCCTTTTCAGTTTCAACAGCAATTCCGCAGCCATGAGCAGTCCCACGCAAGCAAGGGACGTGACGAGAACAAGCCAGGTGGCCTGCGCGTCGTTGCCAGCCTGAAAGGCGTCATAAATGGCCAGGGCCAGCGTCTGGGTCTTGCCGGGGATGTTGCCCGCAATCATGAGCGTCGCGCCGAATTCGCCCATCCCGCGCGCGAACGCCAGCATAAGCCCGGCAAAAATGCCCTTCCAGGCCAGCGGCAGGGACACGCTGACAAACACGCGCCACTCCGAAGCGCCGAGGGTACGGGCGGCGTCTTCCAGGTGCCCGTCCACCTGTTCCAGGGCCGCTCTGGCGGATTTGTAGATAAGCGGAAACACCACCACCGTGGCCGCCACTACCGCGCCCTTCCACGAAAAGATGAGATTGATGCCAAGTTCTGCCAGCCAATGGCCGAACACCCCTCGCCGCCCCACCAGCAAGATGAGGTAGTAGCCAAGCACCGTGGGCGGCAAAACCAGCGGCAGGGTGCACAGGGCGTCCAGCAGTGCGGGCATGGGGCCTTTTTTGCGGGCCAGCGCCCAGGCCATGAGCGTGGCCGCCACAAAGGACACCAGCGTGGCCGTGCCAGCCACCCGGAGCGAAAGCTCCAGCGGGCTCCAGATGGAAATGCCGTCAAAGTCCATTAAAATGCGTCCCCTCCACACATTGCTGGCGCACGCGGCCCCTCGCCGCACGCTCTCTTGCCCCCGGCCATCCGCCGCCCAGACTGCGCGGACAGCGCGGACAGCGCTCACCGCGCGGACAGCAAGACCGGACCGGGCTTGGCGTCAGTTGCGACCTTCTGGCCGCATGCCCGGCAAACAGGCTTTGCAAATTTCAGGCCCGGAAACTCTCGAACCTGCCTGTGCCCAGTACACCAGCGGCCAAGCCGGCAGGAGCAAAACCGGCAGGAGCAAAACGCGCCGGACGCTGCTAACGCCCGGCGCGACGCGGTTGTTCCTTGTGAGCCGTTTATTTACAACGCACTGTATCTATTGGCTTAAACAAGATTGCCTTTAAAATACTCAGTACCCTTGCCGAAGCACATTCGCAGCGACATCTGCCCTACGGCTTGGAAAAACCGTACTTGGCCAGAACCGCCTGCCCTTCGGGCGAGAGCACGAAATCGACGAATGCCTGACCCATCTTGGGGTTGGAGCCGGTGAGGGCAACGGCAATGGGATAGGTCACGGGTTCGTGTCCGCCCACAACCATCACCACGTCCACCTTGTCAGCCATCTGCTTGGCGTCGGTGGCGTACACAAAACCCGCGTCCACTTCGCCCCGGGCCACGTAGTCCAGCACCTGACGCACGCTGTTGCCCTGAATAAGGGCTGGCTGCACGGCTTCCCACAACTTGGCGTTGCCAAGGGCGTCCCTGGTGTAGCGGCCCACGGGCACAGAGTCGGGATTGCCGATGGCGATCTTCTTGAACTTCTTGAGGTCGTCAAGCTTGGGAGGCTTCTTGCTGCCCGCAGGGACAATAAGAACCAGATCATTTTCGGCAAAGTTCACGCGCGTGGCGGGGTTAACGACCTTGGCGGCCACGGCTTTGTCCATGGTGGCCTGGTCGGCGGACGCGAAGACGTCCACGGGCGCGCCTTCCTGAATCTGCTTGAGCAGGGGGTTGGACGCGGCAAAGTTCACATTGACCTTGAGATCGGCGTGGCGCTTTTCAAACATGCCTTTCAGTTCGGTGAAGGCATTGGTCAGGCTGGCCGCGCCTGAAACGGTCATTTCAGCTGCCTGCGCGGGAAGAACCAGCAGTCCTGTACAAGCCAGAGCAAGAAAAATGCGTGAAAAGAACGGTTTTTTCATGTGCTTCTCCTGGGCGCCGCAGCGCGATAATTTTGTTTATCTCATACAGGAGTAAGCCAAAGGGGCAAGGTAATCACGTTTTTTGGCAAAAGCGTGAAGACTGTACAACGTGACAGTTTTACATGTACAAGATTCAAAAAATGGCAGGATCCGGCATGGAAAAAAATAAAAACCGTGAGGAAATGGCCGCGCTGCTGCGCACCCTCTCTTCCGCAGACCGGGCATGGCTGCGCCAGCGTCTCATGCGCCGCGATTCCACTGCGCTGTTGCAGGACACCGGACGCATAAGCCCGCGCGAACTGCTGGCCGTGGAAACGTGGCTGTGGGAAAAGGCCAATGTGGCCCGTGGCCCGCGCGAAAAACGCCCTCGCCTGCGCATGTGGCTCATTTTTATGCTTTTGCGCTATGCCGCATTGCGCCTTGTGGAAATTTTCAATCTCAAGCCTGCCCATCTGGATCTTCAGGAAGGCATCATCCACGTGCCGGATAGCGACGGAACCCCGGGACGCGAGGTTCCCCTGCCGTTGACCGTAAGCCGCCGCCTGCGCCGCGTGCTGGAAGACCCCGCGCTCTTTCCTGAAAGTCAGGATCTCATGCGCTGCGACGCCAGCTACGTGCGGCGCTGCCTGCAACAGTGCGGGGCCGCCTGCGGCCTGCCCAAGGGGCTTTTAAGCGCCCGCGCCCTGCGCCACAGCCGCGCGCTTGAACTGGGACGTCAGGGCCTGCCCCTGCCTGTGGTGGACATCTTTTTGGGACGCCGCGCCGCTCCGGGACAAAACAGCATCGTGCGCTGCGACCCGCAGGAGGCCCGCCGCCTTCTGCGCGAACAACTGCAAAGGGAGCGCCCCATGAAAACCAGCGCCAGAAACGTCTTTCAGGGGCGCATTACCTCACTGCGACAGACCGGCATCTTGGTGGAAGTGGTGCTGCGCACTGCCGGCGGCCTGCGCATCGTCTCGCTTATCACGGACGAAAGCTGCCGCACCCTGGCCCTGACCGAGGGCAAACTGGTCAACGCCAGCGTCAAGGCCCCATGGGTCCTTGTGTCGCCGGGTGAACTGCCAAAAAACTCCCCGCCTCCGGCGGAAAACTGCTTTCTCGGCGTGATTGAAAAGGTACGCGAGGATCAGATGGTGGCAGAGGTTGTGGTGGCCCTGCCCGAGGGCAGCCTTGTGTGCGCCATACAAAGCTGCTGCCTTGAATCTTCCGACGCGTTCAAGGTGGGACAAAAAGCCACCGTGCTGTTCAAATCTTTTTCTGTCATTCTGAATCTGGATTAGAACTGTTTACGGATGAGATATTTTGTGGGGGAGGGACCCTCCCCCTAAAATCTTTGCTTCATTTTCATGTAGAGCAATTTAAAAATGAAGTTGCACTGGCGACTGCGAGAGCACGCCTTCGCTACGGATGCGTAAGCGCAGGTTATCTGCACGGTTAAGGGCTCACGGATTAAAGAGCCTCCTGGAAACTTAAAGAACCTCCTGGAAACGCGCTGGTATTTCCTTTGGCAAGGCGCGATCTTTTTTCAAGCAGGAATGGACGCTTCCGTCCCCCACTGTTTCAAAAAAAGCGAAGCAAGTCCGCCAAACGGAAGACATCAGCGTTTCCTCAACCGCCGTACCATTCCGGCCGCGCCTCCGGCACGTCCGCCGCCTTGCCCTGCCAAAGATCGCGCGCTGTCATGGCCCGGCGAAGATCGGTAATGACGCCGCGCTTTTCCGCCGCCCAGGCCGGGGCCAGCAGTTCGCCGGGGGCCGGGTCGCTCTGCACCCGGTGCATGATTATGGTCGAGGGTATGCGCGGCAGGGCCGCGCAAAGCAGGTCCACATATTCGTCGCGGGCCAGGGGCTTGTAGCCGCCCTCCTCATACTGACGGGCCAGGGCCGTGCCCAGGGGCACGTAGACATTGTGTATTTTCAGCCCACGCAGCGGCAGCGAGAGCGCCCAGTCAAGGCTTTGCAAAAAGGCTTTTTCATCCTCGCCCGGCAGTCCGGCCATGAGATGCCCGCACACCGCAAGGCCCCGCGCGGCCGCCGCGCGCACGGCCCACTCGGAACAGGCGGCGTCGTGCCCACGGTTTATGCGCCTGAGCGTGGCGTCATGCATGCTTTGCAGACCAAGCTCCAGCCACACCTCGGCAAGGCCGCTTTTCTGCCCATTGTCTCCGTCAGCATTTCGCGTATAGTGCTCTGCACCACCTCTGGTGACGCTGACAAATGCGCCGCATGCGGCCAGCATGTCCAGCTTGCGCTGGTCAAGACAGTCCGGCCGCGTGCCCACGGCCACGCCAAGGCAGCCGGGCAGAGCCGCTACCTGTTGGAGCAGAAGTTGCAAGCGTTCTGGCGAACCGTAGGTATTGGAATAGGACTGAAGATAGGCCATAAAGGCCCTGTCTGCATCGGTTGTACGGTACTTTTCAAGCCAGGCCAGCCATTGGCTGTCCAGGGAAAAGCCGCGCCCGCCAAGGCCGGAACCGGAACCGGAAGCATTGCAGAACGTGCAGCCGCGACGCGAGAGCGAACCATCGCGGTTGGGGCAGGAGGCTCCTGCGTCAAGTGGAATTTTTTGCACCCGTGTGCCGTATTTGCGGCGAAAATACACGGCCAGAGTATGCCAGCGCAGCATGTTTACAAGCCTTGACGGCGAAAAAATCCGGGTAGCGGCGGGGACAAAGATTTTGAACCTCGCGCCAGCCATCTTGACTTCGCGCCCGATTTAGCAGAACAGTTTTCAGCCTGACGTTACCGATTTTTACCGCCCCCCGCCTTATCCGCACACCGGGCGCGGGGCGTTGTCATTAAACTTGACGGACAATTTCCCTTGGGGCGAAGATACGCATACCAGCACAGCGAGGCAAGTTAGAGTAATGTCCAAAATTCTGGATTTCGCATTAGGCATGTTTTCCAATGACCTGGCCATCGACCTTGGCACGGCCAATACCTGCGTCTACGTCAAGGGACACGGTATCGTGCTGCGTGAGCCGTCGGTGGTGGCCGTCAAAAAAGATGCGCGGGGCAACAACGTGGTTCTGGCCGTCGGTCAGGACGCCAAGCGCATGCTCGGCAGAACGCCCGGCAACATCTGGGCCATCCGCCCCATGAAGGACGGCGTCATTGCCGACTTTGAAGTGACCGAAGCCATGTTGCGCCACTTCATCGCCAAGGTACACAACTCGCGCCGCCTGGTGCGCCCGCGTATCATGATATGCGTGCCCACGGGCATCACCCAGGTTGAAAAACGCGCGGTGAAAGAATCGGCCCAGTCAGCCGGCGCGCGTGAAGTATACCTCATCGAGGAGCCCATGGCCGCAGCCATCGGCGCGGATCTGCCCATTCAGGAACCTACCTCCAACATGGTGGTGGATATCGGCGGCGGCACCACTGAAGTGGCGGTCATCTCCCTTTCGGGCATCGTGTATTCGCGCTCGGTTCGCGTTGGCGGCGACAAGATGGACGAAGCCATCATGACGCACGTCAAGCGCAAGTATAACATGCTCATCGGCGAATCTTCGGCTGAAGAAATCAAGATCAAGATCGCCTCGGCCTATCCGCTTGATCCGGAACAGCAGATTGAGGTCAAGGGCCGCGACCTTGTGACGGGCATTCCCCAGAATATCATCATCACCTCGGAGGAAGTGCGCAAGGCCATTTCCGAACAGGTGGACAGCATAGTGCAGGCCGTGCGCATCGCCCTGGAACAGACGCCGCCCGAACTGGCGGCCGACATTGTGGACAGGGGCATCGTGCTTACGGGCGGCGGCGCGCTGCTCAAGGGCCTGGACCAGCTTTTGCGCGAAGAAACCTCCCTGCCCATCACTGTTGTGGACGACCCCCTGTCCACCGTTGTTGTGGGCACGGGCCGGGCTATGGACAACCTGCATATTCTTAAAGAAGTGTGCATCGACTGATTCGTGCGGCATACGCGCGCACCCAGCTTCAATGCCGGACTGCTGACGGCGCCGTGCTGGAAAAACACATTCCAGCGTGGCGCCGCTCGCGTTTGAACGGTCTGCTCAACGGGAGCCCCTGCCTGTGACCCTGCGGCGTATTCTCATTCTTGCGGGCATCATGCTCATCCTTTTTCTGGCCATGTATTCCTGGAATCAACGCACGCGCGCGCTGGACGACCTCGCTGCGGAAATCGGCCTTGAACTGGCCGGAGCCGTGCTCAAGCCCCTGCGCAGCCTCCAGGATTCCGGTCAGGACATGTGGGATCGCTATTTTGACCTCGTGGCCGTTCGTGAAGAAAACGAGGACCTCAAGCAACGCGTCAACGAGCTTGAGGCCAGGCTGCTGGCCAACGGCGAAGACATGGCTGAACTCAAGCGTTTGCGCGCCCTCATCCAGCTGCCGGTGGACCAGAGCTGGCGTCCCCTCGGCGCGCGGGTGCTGGCCGGGCGCATGGGCCCCAACGCCGTGCTTGACAGCATCACCATCAGCCGTGGCTACAGCACGGGCGGCCGCCCCGGCACGCCCATCGTCACCCATCAGGGCCTTGTGGGCCGCGTGCTCAAGGCCAGCGCCCACAGCGCCATTGCCCTGCTGCTCACGGATCCGGGCAGCCGCATCGCCGTATTTTCGCAAGAAAGCCGCGCCCCCGGCATCCTTACCGGGCACGGCACCGGCCAGCCGATGGAAGTGAATTTCGTGCAGCGCGCCGCCAGGGTGCACGAAGGGGAAATTCTCATCACCTCCGGGCTGGACGGCAAGTACCCCAAGGGCATACCCGTGGCCAGGGTGCTCAGCGTCGCCCCCTCTGACTACACCCAGTTCATGGCCATCAAGGCCGAACCGCTGGTGGATCTGCACCATCTGGAAGAAGTGCTGCTGCTGGAGCCCACAGGCATAGCGCCGCCTCCGGATCTGGGCGCGCCGCCCAAAGAAATTCACGGGCCTCCCGCGCCCGTTCGCCCCGGCTCATGAGCGCCCTGCGCGACATCCTCTGGTGGCTCTGCTTTCTGGCCGTGGCCGTGGGCATACAGGCGGCGGTTCCGGGGCTGGACGTCATGGCGGTGGGTCTTATTATTCTGCTGCAGGAAAGGGACTACAAAAACATGCTCTGGCTGCTGCCCTCCTTCATTCTTTTGCAGGAAGGCATGGGAACCAGGGTCTTTGGCGGCGTCATCGTCTGGTACGCGGCCGTTATCGTGCTGTTTCGCATGGGCCGCTGGCTGTTTGAGGCCGAGAATTTTTTATTCATTTTTCTGCTTTCGGCCTGCATGGGCGGGGCGTATTACGCAGTGGCATGGCTTATGGCCCCATTGCAGGACCTGCCCTTCAATACGCAGGACATACTGGATAAAAGCCTGATCCAGGCAATCTTCATACCTTTTGCCTGGAAATTACTGGTGGCAACCCGCCGTGGGAAGGGCCATGTTTCGGAAAGCTAAGAAGAGCCTGCTCGGCGCAAAAGATAAGCACGCCAGCAAGGGCATACGCTCCTGGCTGAAAATCCAGGTTGAAAGCGAAGGCTACCAGCCCCCGCGCGGCGGGGTCATCCTGCTTCAGGTGCTGGTTGGCCTGCTGTTTTTTGTTTTTGTGGTGCGCTTCTGGTACCTGCAGATGCACCGTGGGGCAGAGTTTGCGCAGCAGGCGCAGAACAACCGCCTGCGCATCGAGCGCATCTTCGCCCCGCGCGGCCGCATCATGGACGATCAGGGCAAAGTGCTGGCCGACAACCGCACGGCCTACGGCCTTTCGCTGGTGCGCGAAGACTGCCCCGACATCCCGGCGACCCTGGCCCAGATCAGCGCGTGGTCGGGCATTCCCCTGCCGCAGATATGGGACAAGTTCCGTCAGGACAGGTTCAAGGTCAAATCATTTGAACCTCTCCTGATGATTACAGATATCGATTTCGACCTGGTGGCGCGCATCGAATCGGAAATCTATGCGTGGCCCGGCCTTGAAATCGTGGTGCGCACCAAGCGCAGCTACCCTGAAAAAGATCTCTTTGCGCACGTGCTCGGCTACGTGGCCGAAGCCAACGAGCAGGAAATGGCCGCAGACAGCGCCCTTGCCATGGGCGACCTCGTGGGCAAGCAGGGCCTGGAACTGGAGCTGGAAAAGCAGTTGCGTGGCCGCAAGGGCCTCTACGACGTTGAGGTGGACGCCCACTCCCGCGTGCTGGGCAAGCTTTTGCGTGAAGAACCCCGTGGCGGCAAGGAAATACGCCTCTCGCTGGACAGGGATCTTCAGGAGGCCGCCTGGAACGCCCTTGGCGGCGAGGCTGGCTGCGTGGTGGTTATGGAGCCGAACACGGGCAAGCTGCGCGCGCTCGTCACCTCGCCCGCCTATGACAACAATCTTTTTGCGGCGGGCATTTCCCAGCGCGACTGGGACGCCCTGCGCACCAACAGCCGGTTTCCCTTGCAAAACCGCGTCATCCAGAGCGTGTACCCGCCCGGCTCGGTGTGGAAGCTGGTCGTGGCCGCCATGCTGCTGGAGCGCGGCGTCAACCCGCGTGAAACCGTGAACTGCTCCGGGCAGGTCACGCTGGGCAACCAGATATTCCGCTGCTGGAAGCGTGGCGGCCATGGCGCGCAGGACATGCAGAACGCCATAATCAATTCCTGCGACGTCTATTTTTACCAGATGGGCGAGCGCATGGGCATTGACAAGCTGGAGGAATTTGCCAAGGCCAGCGGCTTCGGCCGCCCCACCGGCATTGACCTGCCGCACGAAAAATCCGGTCTTGTGCCCTCCAAGGACTGGAAGCGCCGCCGCTTCGGCCGCCCCTGGGTGCGCGGCGAGACTTACAACGTCTCCATCGGCCAGGGCTACACCCTGGTTACGCCCGTGCAGATGGCCGTGTTTGTGTCGGGCCTGCTCAACGGCGGCGACCTGCTCAAGCCCCAGTTGCTGGATGACGCGCCACGCGAAATCAAGGGGCACATCCCCGCCAAGCCCTCCACCCTCAACTTTGTGGTGGAAGCCATGCGCAAAACGGCCGCCAACGGCACGGCCAGGGTGGTGGGCCGCAAGGACGCCGACATGGGCGGCAAAACGGGCACGGCCCAGGTGGTCAAACTCAAGATGGCCGCCAACGACCGCCGCCTGCGCACCCACGAAATGGAATACGCCCAGCGCGATCACGCCTGGGTCACCACATGGGGCGTCAAGGACGGCAAATCCTATGTGGTGGTGGTCATGGTCGAGCACGGCGGCGGTGGTTCCAGCGTGGCTGGCCCCGTAGCGAAAAAAGTCTACGATCACCTTTTTGGTCCCGACCCCAACGCTCCGGCGGCTCCTGTGATTCAGGCCCCGGCGAGCCCCGGGGAACGGGCCGACTAGAACAGATCAACTTTGAAATGAGAAGCATTTCAAAGTTTTCATTCAGCCGAAAAATGCGATTGTCGGCTGAATCCACGCCACGTTGTGGCGCGCTGCACTGTCATGCAGCGTTAGAGCATTTACACTTTTTCAAAGGTAAAATGCTCTAGGAACGCAGGCATGGGCGGCCCTCCTTTTTTACGCCCCTTGGAACATGTTCTGACCAGGTAGAAGCGCATGGATAAAAGTCTTCTCAGCTATATCAACTGGGGCCTCCTGGCCTGCATGCTGCTGCTCTATCTTGTGGGCGTGGGCAATCTGTATTCGGCCAGCGGTACGCGGGTCGAATCCGGGCTGGCCTTCAACAGCTTTTACCAGCGCCAGATCATCTGGGGCCTGTGTGGCCTGGCCTGCATGCTGCTGGCCATGATGTTTGACTACCGGCAGTTGCGCAACCTGGCCTGGCCCTTCTTTTTTCTGACCATATTTCTTCTGCTGCTGGTGCCCATTGCGGGCAAGACCGTGTACGGAGCCAAACGCTGGATATCGCTTGGCTTCATGAGCCTTCAGCCCTCCGAGCTGGCCAAGCTTTCAGTGCTGGTGCTGGCTGCCCGCCTGCTGGCGCGCGACAGCCGCCCCCTTGGCTGGAAGGACTTTTTCTCCGTATTCTTCGTCTGCCTGTTGCCCTGCGCCCTCATCATCACCCAGCCGGACCTTGGCACCACCATGCTCCTTCTGCTTATCCTGGCGGGCATGATACTTTTTCACGGACTCAAGGGCTATGTGCTGAAAACATGCCTTCTGGCCGTGCCCGGCGTGGGGGCCCTCATGTGGTTTGTGGGCATGCACGACTACCAGCGCCAGCGCATTCTGACCTTCCTTGACCCCACCACCGACCCGCGCGGCACCGGCTACCACATCATCCAGTCGCGCATCGCCATCGGCTCCGGCGAGCTCTGGGGCAAGGGCTTCAAAGAAGGCACGCAAAGCCAGCTACGCTTCTTGCCAGAGCGCCATTCAGACTTTGCCGTGGCCGTTTTTGGCGAGGAATGGGGCTTTGTGGGCTGCGTTGCCCTGGTCACCCTGTTCTGCCTCTTTTTGCTTTCCATCTTTTCCACAGCCGTGCAGGCCAAGGACCGTTTTGGCAGCATGCTGGTGGTCGGGGTATTCTTTTACTTTTTCTGGCAGATACTTATCAACATGGGCATGGTCATCGGCATCATGCCCGTGGTGGGCATTCCGCTGCCCTTCATCAGCTACGGGGGCAGCGCCACCCTGGTCAATTTCACGCTGCTGGGCATAGTGCTCAACGTGTCCATGCGGCGATTCATGTTCAAGGGATAATTGCAAATATAACGGGGAGACTGCTGTGGCCAAGGACGAAATAGCCTACCTGGGTTCCGATACAGTTTATGAAGGCAAACTGCATTTCAAGGGCACCGTGCGCATTGAAGGCAAGTACAATGGCGAGATCGTGAGCGAAGGCACACTGAATGTGGGCAAGGACGCTCAGGTCACCGGCACGCTTGATGTGGGCGAACTTCTGCTCTCCGGCCGGTTCTCCGGCGAAATCACGGCCCGCCGCCGCGTGGTCGTCTACGGATCGGGCATACTTGAAGGCCGCGTGCAAACCCCCGTGCTGCTGACCGAAGAAGGCGGCATCATCGAAGGCCAGGTGAGCATGCAGAGCTCCGGCAAGGTCAAAGCCTAGGAAACGCTGATTTATAGAGTTCTGTGGGGGAGGGACCCTTTTGCAAAAGGGTCCCTCCCCCACGCCCCCACCCCCTAAAACTCTTGGTATGATTTTGCAGCGTTGAAAGGGGTTCTGCTTTGGAATAGGACGTTAGAGCATTTTACCTTTGAAAAAACGTACATGCTCTACCGCTGCTCCAACATACTGCAACGTGCGGTATGACGTGAACGCGCGTCAAAACACCGCCAGCAAGAAATGCAGCCTGCTTAGGCGCACAGCCCACTCTGAAGCACAGGCACATAGGCACGCCGCCCGCACAAGAAATTCAGCCCGCCCAGAGCCACAGCCCGCACAAGGCTTTTTATTCCACCCCGCCTGCGGCCCAAGGGGCCGCCCACGCCGCCATTTGCCCCATGTGACAAAATAGCGCATACTCACACACTGGCGCGTTGCATAACCGACACTGTCAGTTGGCAGTATGGCTTGCATACGCGTATGCGCAGAGCCGCCAGAAACGCCACCCTGGCGTTACCCGCGTAGCGACATTGCGACCCCCATGGCGGACGCCTGCTCTCGCGCCCGCCAGAGCAACTTCAAAGTGCACTTGCTTGAGTGGCCCCGGCCACAGTACAGGCAGACTACTTTGCAACGCTTTCTTCAAGGAGGCACACATGGCACAAGACTATTTTCGCGCTCTCAGAGATGTTGCGCTGGTCATCAACTCCAGCCTTGAGCCCAAGGATGTCCTGCACAAAATAACCGAACAGACAGCCGTCACCATGGGCTGCAAGGCCAGCACCATCCGCCTGCTGGACAGCACTGGCCGCTTTTTGCTGCCCAGCGCCGCCTACGGCCTTTCCGGCACCTACCTGCGCAAGGGGCCGGTGGAAGTGAAGCGCAGCGGCATGGACGGCGAAGTGCTTGCCGGCAAGACCATCCACCTCAAGGACGCCACCGCCGACGGACGCTTTCAGTATCCCGATTCGGCCAGGGCGGAAGGCCTCGTTTCCGTTCTGTCCGCCCCGCTGATGGTGGACGGCAAGGCCATTGGCCTTATCCGCGTCTATTCCGCCCAAGAACGTGAATTCACGGCCGACGAACAGACCTTTATGGAAGCCGTGGCCGCCATCTCGGCCCTGGCCATTGAAAATTCGCGCCTGCATGAGGCGCTGCGCAACAATTACGAACTGATGACCAAGCACGCGTACCCGGTCTACGAAGACTAAGGCGGGTTGCCCTTGAGGACAGACATTTTCAAGGGTCACAGCACGCCAGGTACGGCGCGCAGTTGCGCAGATGGATTACGGCTGCTCCCCCCGGAAGGGCCGACCCAGTTCAGAATCGTGCGGGCAAACGGCGTTTCGCGCATGAAGAGCGCACGTCGCCTGAAGACACTTCCCTCTAGTTTGTGAGGATTTCGCATATGAGCAAAATCAGAATAGGCATCAACGGCTTTGGCCGCATCGGCAGGCAGGTTTTCCGCGCCCTGCACAAGAGCTACCGCGACCGCGTGGAAGTGGTGGCCATCAACGACCTTTTCGACGCTGAAACCAACTTTCACCTGCTGGAATACGACTCGGTTTACGGGCGCGCCTATCTGGACGCCAAGATCGACGGCGCCGAAGTGACCGTGGGCGACTGGAAGGTGCACTGCTTCGCCGAGCGCGACCCCAAGCAGCTTGCCTGGGGCCAATACGGCGTGGACATTGTGGTGGAAAGCACGGGCATTTTCCGCAAGGCTTCCCAGTGCTCCGTCCACATTGAGAACGGGGCCAAAAAGGTCATCATCACTGCCCCGGCCAAGGAAGAAGACATCACCATCGTCATGGGCGTCAACCATCAGGACTACGATCCGGCCAAACACCACATCGTGTCCAACGCCTCGTGCACGACCAACTGCCTTGCCCCTGTGGCCCTGGTGCTGCAGAACGAATTCGGCATCCAGATCGGCAACATGACCACCATCCACTCCTACACCAACGACCAGCGCATCCTGGACATGGCCCACAAGGACCCCCGCCGTGCCCGCGCCGCCGCGTGCAATATCATTCCCACGTCCACCGGTGCGGCGCAGGCCGTGGCCAAGGTCATTCCCGCGCTCAAGGGCAAATTCAGCGGCTACTCGCTGCGTGTGCCCACGCCCACCGTGTCTGTGGTGGACTTCAGCGGCATCCTTGAAAAGGAAACCGACACCGAAACCCTGCTGGGCAAACTCAAGGACGCCTCGGAGACCTACCTCAAGGGCATTCTTGAATACAATGACAAGCCATTGGTTTCCATGGACTTTAAAGGAAATCCCGCTTCTTCCATCCTTGAGGCTTCCTACACCACGGTGCAGGAAGGCAAGATGGTCAAGGTGGTGGCATGGTACGACAACGAGTGGGGCTACTCCTGCCGCGTTTGCGACCTGGCCTGCCTCATGGCAGAAAAGGGCATCTAGGGCAGATTACCTTTGAAAACGGTTACAGGATATACCCACCTCGGCCCCAACTCGCCTTATTCCGGTAAAACGCCATAAAGGTTTTGGGGGGAGGGGGTGTGGGGGAGGAGACCCTTTTGCAAAAGGGTCCCTCCCCCACAAGCATTTCTTCCCGCACAAACACTTCTTCCCCCGCCCCCTCACAAGCGTTTCAACGCTGCTCCGCCTACGACCTCTTGAGCTGATCCACAATGGCCCGCAAATCGCCGGACATGGCTGCAAGCTGCTGCACCGCCTGGGTGGACTCCGCCTGTCCCCGCGATGTTTCTTCTGAGATTCTTGTTACTTCTTCAATGGCCTGACTGATCTGTTCCGAAGCTGCGGACTGTTCTTCGGCGGCCGTGGCTATGGACTGCGCCTGATCGGCGTTGTCCTTGGCGTAGGTGAGGATATTTCCAAGCGCCGTGCCGGAATCGTGCGAAAGCGTTGTGGTTTTTCCCACGGTGTTTACAGCTGAATCCATAGAGTGGATGCTTTTTTGCGCGGCCGTCTGAATGGCTGAGATGTTTTCTCCCACTTCCTTGGTGGCGCCGATGGTTTTTTCGGCCAGCTTGCGCACCTCGTCAGCCACCACGGCGAATCCGCGTCCGGCCTCGCCTGCGCGGGCTGCCTCAATGGCGGCGTTGAGCGCAAGCAGACTGGTCTGATCCGCGATATCGTTGATGACGTCCATGATGGCTCCGATGCTGTTGGCCTGCCGCCCCAGCACGGTGAGGTCTTCCTTCATGGTGTGGCTTTGCGTCTCCAGCTCATTGACCGCAGCGATGACCTGGTGCACCAGTTCCGCGCCGCGTCCGGCCTCTTTTTGCGTATTCACGGCATTGGTGGCGGCATCGCCCGAATTGCGGGCGACCTCAACCACGGACACGCTCATCTGCTCCATGCTGGTGGCGGTTTCAGTCATGCGTTGCTGCTGCACTGACGCCGCCTTGGATATCTGCTCCGCCTGGGCAGCCAGTTCTTCTGTGCTTGAGGCTATGCGTTCCACAATCCCTTCGATCTGCGAAGCCGCCTGAAGGATGCCGCGCCGCGTGGCCAGTTCGGCCTCCTTGCGGGCCTCTTCTGCTTCGGCCACGGCCTTGCGGGCGCGTTCGGCCTCCTTGGTGGCAAGTTTTTCTTTTTCTGCCGTGGTGGATATCATTTCCTTGAGTCTGTTCACCATGGTGCGCAGGGCGTCGGCCAGCACGCCAACCTCGTCCCTGCTTCTGACGTTCAGCGTTTCGTCCAGCCTGCCTGCGGACACGGAGGCGGCAAAGTCCACGCACTTGTTAAGGGGCTTGAAGATCAGGCGGGTCACAAGAAACATCACCATCAGGGCTGAAAAAACCAGGGCCACCACGGCGGCGATGGAACTGTACAGCAGGTTCTGGTCCGAATCCTGGTGGATGACGCTCATCTCTTCGTACGTCCACACCTTCCAATCCAGCCCCTTGATGGTGTAGAGGCTGCCCACATACTGCTCGTTGCTGTGGGTGAAGGATATCCTGCCATCGGAATTCTGCGTGCGGTATTTGTCCAGGCCGGAAACCTCGTCCCACAGGCTTTTGCCGATGCGCTTTTCATTCCTGTTGGCCATGATGTAGCCATCGGCCCTGGTCAGAAAGACGTTCTGGAAATCCAGCACGCCGTTGGCGAACGTGGTGATGTCCGTAAGGCCCAGGTTGATGCACAGTGCGCCCACCACCTTTCCGTTGTCCATGATGGGCACGCCCACGGCCATGACTGTGGCCCCGATGGATGAGGTGTACGGCGTGGTGACCACGCGCTTTTCACCGGAAAAAATGCGTTTGTACCACTCGCGCCCAAGACTTTTGGCATTGAAATTGGGGATCATGCCCTTGTCATTGTGCGCCTCGCCGTTTTCAAAACAATAGTAGGCTTCCACAAGCTTTGTCTGCTGCAACAGCTGGACAAGCACATTCCTGCGGTATTGGTACAGGTCGTCGCCAGTGACGCCAACGGGCTGAACCAACATTTTGGCTGACAGTTCCAGCATGTTGAAATACACGTCCATCTTTTCGGCAACGGCTTTGCCCACGGATCGTGAGATGGTGTCCAACTGCTCGATCTTGGCGGCATTGGATGAAGAACTGAAGCTTTTGTACGAGTTGGCCGTCATGGCCACGATAACCAGCGAGAAGAACGCGAAAACACTTAGAACAATTTTATTCTTTGCACTCATGGTTGCGTCACGTCCTTGATTGTAAAAAAAGTAACAAGGCAAAACCCTCGCCAAATAGTATCTGCCGATTAAGACATCCCACGTGGATAAGAAATATTTTCAGTTGATAAAAACTAATATCATAAAGCTAATATGTAAAGCTGAAATATACAGGATAAAAATGTGTAACTCAGCTTTAAAACGTATTTATTTTTTAAATACCCCCGCAAAATCTCAAAACAACATGCATACACCATTATTTAATATATTAAAATTATCAATACTGCATAATTTACTATACAAATGGATGAAAAGTTATATTTTTGCTTTCTACACCCATATTTAAGAAGAAAAATATTTTCCAATGCATAAATAAAACAGCCCCATACCTGCTGTGAACTATAGGGTTCATTTTAAATTAAAATAAATTTGTAAATATGGCAGGAGGAATATCAAGCGACCTGTAACGGCACGTCGCGCGGCTTGCAACCGCAACCGGTTGGAGGCGGATACGCCCCTAAACGGTCAGGGTCATTCACACGACCGCGCAGCCGTAGGAAATTTCACGCTGGAAGGCTTTGTGGGGGAGGGACCCTTTTGCAAAAGGGTCCCTCCCCCACGCCCCCACCCCCTAAAACCCTTAGTGTATTTTGTGTGACCAACGGTTTTTCTGATATGAAGCTGGACATACAAAGACGGCGCGTTTGCTGGCATCAGTCGCCGTAACGGTTATCCGCTCTCGAGCGATTTGACGTTGAAACCCGGCTGACGCCCCGCCGCGCGTCAACAAAAAAATCCCCGTGGGAATCCACGGGGATTTTTTTGTGTATCAGTCAGTTGGCGTCAGTTGGCGCCAGTTGGCGTCTGTTACGCGCCCGCCATGCGCTATTATGCCCCTGTTGTGCCCATGGTGCGCGACGGGCACGGTCTGGTTACGCGGCGGGCATGCCCCCAGAGCTCAGACGTCGAAGCGGTCAGACGTCGAAGCGGTCAGGCAAAGTCGTAGCCAGCTTCCAGAGCCTTCATGTTGGCCGGGATAAGCTTGGCGTAGTGAGCGCTTGTCACTCTTTTGATGGTTTCCTGCACTTCTATGAGCGGCAGCGCTCCCGTAGCCTTGATCCACGCGCCGAGAGCCACCATGTTGGCCATCTTCGCACTGCCCAGTTCGTGGGCCATGTCGTTGACCGGGATGTAGACCGTGTGCAGGGAGGCATCCAGAAGCCCCTTGTCCACCAGGGAGGCGTTGACCACCTGCACCCCGTCCTTGTGCAGACGCGGCTGGAACTTTGTCAGCGAGGGTTCGTTGAGGATGATGGTGGACAGGGGCTCACGCACCAGCGGCGAGCCGATGGCGTGTTCGTCCATAACCACCGTGCAGTTGGCCGTACCGCCGCGCATTTCCGCGCCGTATACGGGGATGAAGCTCACCTCAAGACCGTGTTCCATGCCTGCCTGCGCCAGAAGGTTGCCTATGAGCATGACCCCCTGGCCGCCGAACCCGGCGATAATGACGTCCTGATAGCTACTCACGGCCTGCCTCCCCGGCTGTATGTCCCTTTGCGCCTTCTGCGGCGGCCACGGTTACATCCTTGTACACGCCCAGAGGAAACACGGGAATCATGGCCTCGGAAATGCGCTTGTTGGCGGCTATGGGGTCCATATGCCAGTTGGTGGGGCAGCCGGAAAGCAGCTCGATAAAGCCAAAGCCGAGCCCCTGCAACTGCACGTCAAAAGCCTTGCGCACGGCCTTTTTGGCGGCGCGCACGTTTTTGACGGAATCCAGCGAGCAGCGCGCGGCATAGGCCACGCCGTCCAGTTGGGCCATGATTTCGGCCATGCGGATGGGGCCGCCCTCATTGCCAAGGCTGCGGCCCTGGCGCGTGGTGGTGGTTTTCTGCCCCAGCAGCGTGGTGGGGGCCATCTGCCCGCCCGTCATGCCGTACACCGTATTGTTGATGAAGATGGTGGTGATCTTTTCGCCACGGTTGGCCGCGTGCAGGGATTCGGCCATGCCGATGGCGGCCATGTCGCCGTCGCCCTGATAGGTGAAGACCACGGATTCCGGCCTGGCGCGGCGCACGCCCGTGGCCACGGCGCAGGCGCGTCCGTGCGGGGCTTCAAGGCCGTCCACGTTGAAGTAGTCATAGGTAAAGGTGGCGCAGCCCACCGAGGCCACAAGTATGGTGCGGTCCGCCACACCCAGTTCGTGCAGCACCTCGCTCACCAGCCTGTGGGCTATGCCGTGGTGGCAGCCGGGGCAGTAGTGGGTCTGGCGCTCGTTGAGCACGGGGTTTACGTCAAAAACCAGGGTTTCGCCCTCTTGCGGCAGCCATTGGGCGTCCATTTGCTGTGATGACATGGCTATTTCTCCTTGAGGGCCTGTAGCATGGGGTCACGCAGGGCGTCAGCCCCGATGAAGAGGCCGGGCATGATGCCGTGCCAGAGCACGGTAGACGCGCTTACGCCGGGCTGGGCAAAAAGGGCCAGACGCACGTCTTCCACCATCTGCCCCGTATTCTGTTCCATAACCAGGAAGCGGCGACCGGGCGCGAGCGCGCGCAGGGCTGCATCCGGGAAAGGAAAGAGCGTGATGGGGCGGAACAGGCCAACCTTGCGCCCCTCGGCCCGCAACTGGCGTATGGCGCTGCGGGCTATGCGGGCAATGGAGCCAAAGGCCACCACCACAAGCTCGGCGTCGTCAACGTCCACGCATTCCCACGCGCACTCGGCCTTCATGGCCTCATACTTTTTCATGAGCATGCGGTTGCGCTCGGCCAGCGCGCCTTCGGCAAGATACACGGACTTGAGCAGACGCGGCGCGGCGTTGGCGCCCCGCTTGCCATAGCCTTCAAGCCTCCAATCCTTGCTCATGGCCGCCAGATCTTCGGGCGACACAGCGTCAGCGGGCGGCACGCGCCGTACGGGTTCCTTTATCTGGCCCACAATGGCGTCGCCCAGCACCATGACCGGGTTGGCGTACTTGAAGGCCAGGGCAAAGGCGCGGAACATGAAATCATAACATTCCTGGGCCGTGGCCGGAGCCAGCGTCAGGTTGCGGTGGTCGCCGTGGCCGCCGCCCTTGACGGCCTGAAAATAGTCGCCCTGCGAGGGGCCGATGTCGCCAAGGCCCGGCCCGCCGCGCTGCATGTTGACCATGACGCCCGGAATATGGCTGCCCGCCATGTAGGAAATGCCTTCCTGCATGAGAGATACGCCACAGCTCGATGAAGACGTGAGCGCCGGAATGCCGCAGGCCGCAGCGCCCAGCAGCATGTTGACCGCCGCCACTTCGCTTTCGGCCTGCACAAACTGGCCGCCGTGCTCCGGCAGCAGCGAGGAAAGCACTTCGGGGATTTCATTCTGCGGCGTGATGGGATAGCCGAAATAGCAGCGGCAACCCGCGTCCACAGCGCCAAAGGCCACAGCTTCATTGCCTTTTATGAGAATGCGTTCAGAGGAGTTTTGGCCCTGACTCATGCCTCGCCCCCTTTCTTTTTTTCACTTTTGAACACGCGAATGGCCACATCGGGGCACATGAGAGCGCAGGAGGCGCAGCCGGTGCACTGCCCGTCCATCTCCATAACCTCGTAGCCATGACGGTTAAAACGGCCTGATGGCCGTAAAATATGCACAGGACAGGCTTCCACACACAGGCGGCAGCCCTTGCAGCGTTCTTCCAGAAAAACGACTCGTGACATGTATGCTCCTTGAGGCGCCTTGCCCGCCGGGGGAATGGGAACGGAAAGTCTCGCGACAGGCCCGTTCCGGGAGGCTTTGCCGTCAAAGCCTCGTCTGTGCCCAGGTCATGCCGCATCGGGACCATCCCGCGAGGCAGACCATGCCGTTGCCCGCCGCCATTCCGGCGTGCCGGAAAACTGACGGCAGCGGCAAAGGGCGTCAGCGGATCAGCATGGCATCCCCATATGAAAAAAATCTGTACCCTTTGGCAATGGCCTCGGCGTAGGCGTCCAGCATGCGCTTGCGCCCCGCGAAGGCTGCGACCAGCATGAGCAGTGAGGATTCCGGCAGATGGAAGTTGGTCACAAGGCCTTCAACCACGCGGAACGGCCTGCCGGGATACAGAAAAATATCTGTCCAGCCCGTGTATGCCTGCACCCTGCCGCAGAGTTCCGCCACGCCCTCGAGGGTGCGCAGGCTGGTTGTTCCCACGGCGATGACGGGCCTTTTCTGCGCGCGCGCCTCAGCTATGGCCAGAGCCGTGGATTCAGGAACTTCCACGTATTCCCGGTGCATGCGGTGGCTGCGGATGTCGGGAGTCCGCACGGGGCTGAAGGTGCCGTACCCCACATATAGGGTCACTTCTGCCCATTGGAAGCCCCTTTCGGCCAACTTTTCCCGCAGGGGCGGCGTAAAGTGCAGGCCAGCCGTGGGCGCGGCCACCGACCCCGTCTTGTCCTGCCGGGCATAGACGGTCTGGTAGCGGCTCAAGTCCTCTTCGCCGTCAGGACGCCTGATGTAAGGAGGCAGGGGGATATGCCCCGTGGCCGCAAAGGCCGCAGCCAGATCGCCCTTCCAGCCCAGGCGCACGCGGCGCTGCCCGAAGGGGCCGGATGCCAGCACGGTCACGCCGATGCCCGCGCCAAACTCAAAAGTTTCCCCTTCACGGATGCTGCCGCCAGAACGCACAAGACCTTCAGCCTCTGCGAAAAACCCGCCGCTTTTGTCGGCCTTGGCCCTCTCCACCACCAGGGGCAGGGGCGTGAGCAGCAAAAATTCCACCTTGCCGCCCGTGGAGCGCGTGCCCAAAAGACGCGCCTGCAATACACGGGAATTGTTCGCTATCAACAATGCCCCTTCGGGCAGACAATCCGGCAGATCACTGAACATTTTATGGTGCAGGTCAAGCGCGCCTGTGCGCGGCATGACGAGCAACCGCGAACTGCCCCGTTCTTCTGGGGGGAACTGGGCTATCTGTTCCTGCGGCAGGTCGAAGTTGTAATTTTCCAGTAAGAAATCCGCTTCCTCAATATGCATGGCTTCCGGGCCTTGGTTATATGTTCCCGCCAGTTGCGCCGCTGCCGCTCTTGTCAGCGCGGGGCGTTGAGGCTAGGGTGACTTGATTGCCCCCCTCGGCATGACGATGGGAGGGAAGGAGTATAGCCATGCGGCGGCCTCTTGTCATCATTGCGTTACTGGCACTTCTCGCAACGCTTTCGGGTTGCGCCACCATTGGGCTGGAAAATCCTTTTTCCAACGACCCGCTCACCGGCGGCACAGATACCACCACAAGCCTGCTGCTCGGCGTGCCCACGCCTGCGGGCATGCAGCGCTACGGCTCGCACGGCTTTCAGGACTTTGGCCCCGGCGGCGGGCGTCAGGGGATGGAAGTGCTGCGCGGCAAGGTGGACACGGGGTTTGCGGCGCAGATCATGTACTCCGGTCTGCAAAGCCAGGGCTGGCAGTTGCGCCTGGCCCTGCGCAAGGGCGCGCGCGCCGTCTACGTGTATGACCGTGGCGCTACCATGGCTGTGCTGACCTTCGACAGCCAGACCTTGCTGACGGTTCTGAATATCTGGGTGGCCGACCGCCTGCCCGACGGCTCCCCCCTGCCCATGCAGGACGCCGCAAGCACCGGATCTGGCGGTTCCGGCGGGCCTGGCAGTTCTGGCGGGGCTGGCGGCATGGGCGGCTCAGGAGATGCCGGCGGCATGAACACCGCCCCCCAGGGCGGGCAGCCCGGCCGCAGCGGCGGTACATCCGGCAGCGGCGGCAGCGGCCTACAGGAGCGAACGTTATGATAGACCAAAAAAGCGGCCTGAAAACGCCCTTTGATCACAGCACGCGCTTTGCGCAAAAGCGCCTGCATCTTGGCGTGTGCGGCTCCGTGGCCTGCTACCGGGCTGCGGATCTTCTCAGGGCCTGGCGCGGTATGGGCATCCATGTCTCGGCCACACTCACGCCCGGAGCGCGGCATTTTGTGACCCCCATGCTGTTCGAATCCTTGGGCGCGACCCCTGTCTATGAAGACATGTTCACTCCGGGGCAAGAAATTTTCGCCCACCTTGAACCGGGGCAGCACGCCCACGTCATGGTGGTGGCCCCGGCCTCGGCCGACGCGCTCTTCCGCCTTGCCCACGGCGCTGCCAACGACATGCTGGCCGCGCAGGCTCTGGCTTTTGACGGGCCGCTTGTCATCGCTCCGGCCATGAACCCGCGCATGTGGGCCAACCCCGCCACCCAGGCCAATGTGGCCCTGCTGCGCGAGCGTGGAGCCTGCATCGTGGCCCCCGGCTGCGGCGGCACGGCCTGCGGCGATGAGGGCGAAGGCAGGCTGGCCCCCCTGCACGACATTTTTCTTGCCGCCTTGCGGGCGCTGTCCCCGCAGGACATGGCGGGCAGGCGCGTGATGGTCACCCTTGGCCCCACGCGCGAAGCCTGGGACGGGGTGCGCTTCTGGTCCAACCCCTCCAGCGGCCTCATGGGCGCGGCCCTGGCCGTCTGCGCATGGCTGCGCGGTGCGGAGGTCACGGCCGTATGCGGCCCCGGCGTGCGTGCACGCATGCCGCAGGGCATAGCCCGGCGGGACGTCGTCAGCGCCAGAGACATGTTTGCCGTGGCCGCCAACCTCTGGCCCCAAATGGATGTGGGCATGTTCACCGCCGCTGTGGCGGACTTTTCACCCAAGCCCATGGGCGGGCGCAAGTTCAAAAAATCCGAGGCTCCGCAGGGCTTCAGTCTGGACTTTCAGCCCAACCCCGACATTTTGCAAAGCCTTGCGGAGCAGCGCGCGCCCGGTCAGAAAATTCTGGCCTTCGCCGCTGAAACCGCGCCGGACATGCACGCCCTGCTGCCCCTGGCCCACGCCAAGCTTGCCCGCAAAAAGGCCGACCTCCTGGCTGGCAACCTCGTCAATGCTGCGGACAGCGGCTTTGGCTCGCCTACCAACAGCATGGCAGTGGTGGACGCCAAGGGACGCGAAGAAATCTGGCCCAACCAGAGCAAGGCCGACGTGGCCTGGGAGTTGTGTTCGTGGCTTTTGCGTATGTAAATCCCCTGTCAGCCCTGTGGCAACGCCGGGGCCTGTCCAACCTGCTCATGCCCGAAGGCTTTGACGCCTTTGCGCCGCAGTCTGAAACCACGGCCCGGCCGCCCATGCGCAGGCCTGCGGGTGGAACTGCGGGCAGTGCGGCCAGCGGCCATGGCGGCAGGCAGGCCGGAACACCCACATTTTCCGGCCAGACAGGATTATCACGGCAGGCGGGAACGCCCGCACAGGCCGGAAATTCCGGCCCCATCGGCCCAGCTGGAATATCAGGACAGTCGGAGCCAGCCGGACAAAGCTCACGGCCCGCCCGCCGACCTTCCGCCGCTGCCAGCCAGGACGGGCAGTCCGGGCAGGACTTGTATGGCGCACCGCGCCAGCCCGCACCCGGCGTGCAGGCAAACGCCGCGTCCGGCCCCCCGTGGAAACCCCTGCCGCCCCATGTCTGGCCCTCACCCTGGCGGCAGCAGCTGGAAAAAACACGGCCCGGTCTGGTGCTGTGGACATACTGGAATCTCGGTCTTGATCTCTGCGACCCGCAGGCTGAAGGCCGCCTTGAGCGCAGAGCCTTTTTGCAGAAACTGCTTCAGGATCTGGCGCACCCTGCCGGAACCCACACTTTCTGGCCCGCCGGCATGCCCGTCGCGCCGGAAGACCGCACCCCCGGCACGGACCAAAGCCTTGTGCCCCACGCCGACGCCTTCTGGTCGGGAACCTCGCGCCTCGGCGCACGGGGCGTGGTGGTTATGGGCTCCGCAGCCGTCAAGGCGCTGGGCCTGCCCCCCGGCCTGCGGCCCCTCCAGCAAACCCGCTACAGGGGCCACATGGTGTGGGTGCTGTGGGATGTGGACTATTTGCAGCGCGAAGACCAGCGCTATGCCTCCATGCTGGCCTTTTTGCGGCAGTCCCTGCGACAGGTCGCCCGCTAGGGCAATGTACTTTGAGATATTTTGTGGGGGAGGGACCCTTTTGTAAAAGGGTCTCCTCCCCCACGCCCCCTCCCCCTAAAACTTTTAGGGAAACCCTGATTTATTTCGTTTGACGGCGTTGCTTCACTTTTTTTGAAACAGTCGAGGACGGAAGAGTCCACTCCTGCTTCAAAAAAAGAGTGCGCCTTGCCAAACGAAATAACTGCGCGTTTCCAGGAGGTTCGTTAATCAGGGCTTCCGAAGAGTACTTTCAAAATGAAATTGCTCTAAAATGCGGCGTGCCGCAGGGGAAGGAAGGTCTTGGGCATCAACCGGGGCCGTGCCGCCGCTGCGCCCAGCCCGAAGTGTTGTTACTTTTTTTTGAAACCACGTGGGGGCACGCCAGCCCCTATAACACACGCGCCGCCCTGCACTTTTTTTCGGTGCGGGCAGCTGCAAAAGCTTTTCCGGTCGTTGGAGGATTTTGTGTTTATCGCCATGGGCCTCATGCTTCTGGGCATTGCCGTGGGCCTTCTGCTGCGCGGCAGGCCGCTGGCCGCCAAACTCACACGCTGCGTCACCCCGGCCATCATGCTGCTGCTCTTTGCCCTCGGCATTTCCGTGGGCGGCAACAGTACCCTCATGGCGGCCCTGCCCAGACTGGGCGGCGCTGCCATTGCACTCACCGTGGGCGCTGTCGCGGGTTCTCTTGCCTGCGTGCTCTGCATCCGCCGTTTTTTCCGCCAACCGCCGGAACCCGACGCCCTCACCCCGACGCCCGACGCCGGGGGCCAGGCGGGCGCGCCGTCCGCTTCCGGCCGTGAGGGCTCACAGGCATGAGCGGCAGCCTCGTCATCCTGTTTTTTTTCGGCGCTGGCCTGCTGCTGGCCCGCGTGGGCTTTATCCCCGACTATTTCATTGAACACGACATGACGCTCTACATGCTATGGCTGCTCATGATTCTTGTGGGCATCTCAATGGGATCCGACAGGCGGCTTGGCGAAATGCTGCGCAGCCTGCGGCCCCGGGTGCTGCTGCTGCCCTTGGCCACCACTGTGGGCACCTTTGCCGGAACAGCCCTTGTCAGCCTTTTTCTCGTCTACAGCGCTGCCGAATGCATGGCTGTGGGCGCGGGATTTGCCTACTATTCGCTTTCTTCCATCTTCATCACGCAATACAAGGGGCCGGAGCTGGGAACCATAGCCCTTATCAGCAATATCCTCCGCGAATTGTTCACCCTGCTCTTCACGCCGCTGCTGGTGCGCTTTATGGGCCCCACGGCGGCCATCAGCTGCGGCGGCGCTTCCACCGTTGACACCACCCTGCCCGTCATTACCCGCTACGCCGGAAACCAGTGGGTGTTCATATCCATTGTGCACGCCCTTGTCCTGGACTTCAGCGTGCCCTTCTGGGTGACGTTTTTTTGCAGCATTTGAGTAAGATAACGAACCTTCTGCTCTGATGTGGCGACTCCAGAGGTCACGACGCAGCGCGGGAACCCGGAAAAAAGAAATGTGACGGGCCGCCTTGCCAGAAGAGTAAAAAACCATAAGTATGGATGAAGAGCCAGCACACAGCCTCTGGAGGATATGGATCATGGCCCGCATGCGCTCAGCCAAACAAAAACTGAAAGATGCCATCAATAGTCCGGAATGGCGCAGCCATCTTGACGAAATAACCCAGGGCGGCCTTGAAAACGTGGGTCCGCTGTTTTCTTTTCTTTTGCTCGGCCCGCAAACCATGCACCGCGCCGCCGTGGCTCTGGGGCAGATCACGGCCCGGCTTGCCGAAACACAGCCCGAGGCCGCCAAAAACATCATCCGCCGCCTCATGTGGCACCTCAATGAAGAATCCGGCAATATCGGTTGGGGCATCCCCAACGCCTTTGCCGAAATTCTGGCCGCCAGCGCCCCCCTTGCCAAGGATTTTCACCGCATTCTTGTCTCCTACGTCATTGACCTTGGCCATGACGACAATTTTTGCGACCACGACATCCTGCGGCGCTCCTGCTACTGGGGCATAGGGCGACTTGCGCAGGCACGGCCAGAGCTGTGCCTGGGCGCGCGAAAATGGCTGCTCAAGGGGCTGGAAGATCAGGATGTCATCTGCCGGGGCATGGCCGCCTGGGCCTTGAGCCAGCTGCCCCCTGACCTCATGGACGCTCCCGCCCTGCGGCGCCTGGCTGATGCCGGGCTTGAAGAACAGTGCGAACTCTTTGACGGCAACATCGTGTATGAAAAAAGCGTCAGCCAGATCGCCCGCGACGCGCTGGAAAAACTCGCGGCCTGATTTTTCCGCAACATTTCTGCGCAAAAAAGCCCTCCGAATGGAGGGCTTTTTTATCATGAACACCCGCGCGGCCCGCGCGTGCTATCTGAGAGCAAATACGCTTTGAACTGGCTTGCTGGCTAAAGGACGCTGTCTCTTGAACCCGCGTTCCAGATCAAAGAACTCGGTGTACCATGACACAACACGATAAGAGTTTTAGGGGGTGGGGGCGTGGGGGAGGAGACCCTTTTTTAGAACATCTACCCTTTAAAAAAGGGTAGATGTTCTAACGCTGCACGAGAGTGCAGCGCGCCACAACATGGCGTGGATTCTGCCGAAAATCGCATTTTTGGCAGAATGACTCCTTTGAAATATGAAATATTTCAAAGGTAATCTGGTCTAAAGTGAAGTAGTCGCGATTTGATCTGACAGTTGTCCCTTGAAAAGCGAGGGGAACTCCGTTTTGATGGAAGTGTAAACGTACCATCAACCGGGCACAGCGCCCACGGAGTTTCCCCATGGAAAGTTTCAATCAAAACGTCATCAAACACAAGACCGGACTTCTCAACCTTGCTGCCGAACTCGGCAATGTCTCCAGAGCCTGCCGCATCATGGGCTTTTCCAGAGATACCTTCTACCGGTATCAAACAGCACGAGACGCCGGAGGCGTTGAAGCGCTGTTTGAGGTCAGCCGCAAAAAGCCCAACCTGAAAAATCGCGTGGAAGAGGCCACGGAACTGGCGGTGTTGGATTTTGCGATAGCCTTCCCTGCTCATGGGCAAGTGCGGGCCAGCAACGAACTGCGCAAAACCGGCGTATTTGTGTCGCCGTCAGGGGTGCGTTCCATCTGGTTGCGCCATGACCTGGCCTCAATGAAGCAGCGCCTGAACGCCCTGGAGAAGAAGTCCGCTGAAGAGGGCATTGTGCTCACCGAAGCCCAGGTACAAGCTCTGGAGCGTAAAAAACACGACGATGAGGCTTGCGGCGAAATAGAAAGCCATCATCCCGGATATCTCGGCAGTCAGGACACATTTTACGTCGGCACCATCAAGGGCGTCGGCCGTATTTATCAGCAAACCTTTGTGGATACCTACTCTAAGTGGGCGGCTGCCAAGCTCTACACTACCAAAACACCCATCACCGGAGCCGACCTGCTCAATGACCGGGTTTTGCCATTCTTCACTTCAATGGAAATGGGCATTATCCGCATGCTGACGGACAGGGGCACAGAGTACTGCGGCAGACTGGAAACGCATGACTACCAGCTTTATCTGGGCATAAACAACATAGAACACACCAAGGCCAAGGCGCGGCATCCGCAGACAAACGGCATCTGCGAACGTTTCCACAAGACCATCCTGCACGAGTTTTACCAGGTTGCCTTCCGGCGGAAACTGTATAACTCTCTGGAGGAACTGCAGGCCGATCTGGATGTCTGGATGGAACATTACAACATCGAAAGGACACATCAAGGGAAAAAGTGTTGCGGCAGAACGCCATTGCAAACACTCCTTGACGGAAAACAGATCTGGAAGGAAAAGGTCGGACAACTCAACTAACCTGACAATCGGAACCATCAAAACGGAACCGACTGTCAGATCAAGTCTGAACTACTACATCTAAAGAGGGTCCCTCCCCCACAAAACTTTCCAACATACCGTGACAGCGCGACAGCCCACCGGGCTCAGTCATCCATTTTTCGGATCACCACGCCCTGTTCCTCAAGCTGACGCATGACGTCGCCGCACCGGAAAACATCCGCACCCACGATTTCGGCTTCGTCCAGCAAACTCATGCTTCCGTCGGCATAGGCCAGCAGGTCCATCATGAGATCAACCTGCTCGGTACAGGAATATCTGGTGCTCAGCGTGGGGTACAGCCCCCGCTTGCCCAGTTGCGGTTCGCACAGAACCTTGCATTGGTACGTCACATTTTCTTCAATGGACGCAAGCACCTTGCGCATTATTTCGAAGCCGCCGTGAAGGCCTTGTTCCGTGACCAGCGAGCAGTCGTCCAGCGACGTGTGGTATTCGGGGAAGACATGGTACTTGGTGCGCATGACGCTGCACAGGGGCAGATCAATGCCTGGCGAGCAGTACTGCCGCTCGTCGCTGCCCCTGTCATGAAAGGTGTAACGCACAAAGTCCGGGGCAAAGTGTTGCAGCACGTGCAGTGCCGCCTTGTCTGCCAGGGTGTTGCCCTTGCGGCTCGGCAGATAGGAATAGGCGCGGTCGTCTCCAAGGCAGGTCAGGTTGAACCCGGCCACCACCCGTTCGCGCAGCTGCAGATAGTTTTTGCTGAGATAGGTAATGGAGCCTATGGTTTCCGGCACAAAAACAAAACGGTACGTGTAGCGGCGCGGCGCGGTTTGCAGCCAGCGCGCCAGAGCCATGGCCACCACAGGGCCGGAAAGCTCATTATTGGCCATGGAGGGGTGGCACACATAGGTGGAAAGAAAAACTTCCTTCTCGCTGTGGCCGGGCAGCACCAGTTCGCCGTACGTGAGATGGCCGGGCGCGAGCGTGGACTTGATCACCGCATGGTACATGCCCGGTTTGAGCTTCTCACGCACGCTGTGCTTGAGGCAGAAGCCCCAGCGCCGGGCGTAATAGGACGTTACGTAGGGGATGGCCTCTGGCAGATCAGGCCGGGAGTAGAGATGCTCCTGCAAATCCTCAAGGGACAGCATGAGATCCACGGGCTCGGAATAGCCCACCACATGCAGATTGCAGTGAGAAAAATCGGCGATAACCTCGCCGTCGGGGCCTGTCAGCCGTGCTCCGGTGATGTTCCACTCATCGGGCACTGTCCAGTCGAATACCTGACTGCCTGACGGAACTTCATGTATTTGCAGACCCGGCAGTTCTTCCTTGAGTATGGAAAGAGTCTGCCGAACGCCATTACCGGTAATGCTCCGGCAAATGGGGAAAAGCCGCTGAAGAAAACTGTGAAGATTTGGCATGGAAAGAGCCTTGTAGTCTCTTGCCCGCCCGGGGGGGGCGCGGGCATAAAAATATGGTAAACAAACCTGCCGCCTTGTGTGGGCCATTGTGGCAAAGCAAAAACGACATCTTCCCTCCTGCACAGATGGCGGACCCCATGGGCCGCCCCACGCGCGCGCTGGCCCCCGTTCGGAACCTTCTCGCACGCTCTCCCCTCGTTGCTTCACCCCGACATCCGGCCGGAAGCACCGCCGCGTCGCGGTACAGGCGTCCGAGCGCTATCGGGTATCTCAAGGCCGGGGTGTCTGCCCCAGTCCGTGTATCTCCCCGGCATATGGGCTATACGGCGCATACGGAAGCAAAAAGACCGCTGATTGTCCAGCACTGTTTGCATAATATGCGAAAAATAGGGAATAAGTTTTTGTAACTGGCTTTTTGGATTAATAATTTTTTTTATTATCGCAAGCCCTACATTGCGCCATGCCAGAGCAATTCCGGGCCATCTGTCACACTACTGTAACAAAACCCCGCGCGGCCATGCGCATACGTTCCGCCTGCCGAAAGAGCCTTGGCACGGTGCACTGCCGGAGCGGCTGCGCGTCAAGGGCTGGGCCTTTTCAGGCGCACCAACGTCAAAGGCTCCCCACGCTGTGGGGAGCCTTTGGAATGAAGCAACGCCGCCAAACGGAATACATCAGCGTTTCCCCAGTGGCTGTTTCTAAATTAATGATTTTGCGCCAAGGGCAAGGAAAAAGGCTTTTTTACGAAAGGAGTGTACTTTTGCGGTACATGACGAGCGTAAAAAATGGCCTTTTGACGCAGCCAATTGGACAAAAGAATTATTTAGAAACAGTCCCTAGAGCATTTAACACTTGAAATGCTCGCGTACGGCAGGCAAAAGCCCGCCTACTCGCTTTTCGTGGCAAGGATTTTCAGAAAAATCCTTGCAGAGCATTTAACTCATTTCATTCGTAAACTGCTCTAGGCCTGGTGGCCCCAGACTGCGGTGATAAGCTCATGCAGCTTGACGGAAAGGGCCTTGAGATCCGGCTTGGTGTACTGGGCGTCCGCCCCCACCAGGGCGCACTTTCTGGCGAGGCTCTCGTTGATCATTGAGGAAAAGATGGCCACGGGCAGCTTTTTGAGCACAGGGTCATCCTTGATGCGCTTGCACAGGGCAAGGCCGTCCATGGCGGGCATTTCGATGTCCGTGATGATTCCCTGCAAAAAATCCGATACGGGGCGGTTCTCCGCCTCGCAACGATTGCGCACGGTCTGCAGGTAGTCCCAGGCTTCCTGCCCGTTGACGCGCTGCTCCACCTTGAAGCGTCCTTCCTTGTTGAGCAGATCCAGCAGCAGGCTGCGGATGCTGCTGGAATCGTCCACATGCAGGATGGTGTACGTCTTGCCGTCCGAAGCGGCCATGTCCGCCGCGTCAAAGCGCAGGGCCATGGCCGGGTGCAGTTCGGCCACAATGGCTTCAAGATCCAGCAGAAATATGACGCGCTCTTCAAGCCGCACCACGCCGGTGACGGAACTGCGGCTCATGTTCTGCAAAAACTGGCCGGGGGCTTCAACGTCCGTCCAGCTCAACCTGTAGATGCGGTTGACGCCAGACACGAGAAAGCCCGTACAGACTCCGTTGAACTCCGTCACAATGACCTTGGCGTCTTCATTGGTTATGGGTGCGCTGCCAAGAAAACGCGCCATGTCGATAAGCGGCACAATGCGCCCGTTGCGGTGCAAAAACGCGCCCAGCAGGGCTTTATGGCGCATTTCCGGCATGGCCGTCACAGGTTGGCGACGGCCTATTTCAACCACTTTGGCCACATTGAGGCCGTAATGGGCCTCGTAACCGTCCTGGTTGACATAGAACTCCACAATTTCGAGTTCATTGGTGCCAGTTTCGAGCAAAATATTGGTCTGCGCCATGAAAGTACTCCATTAAGCGGGCCGGGCCGCCAGCGTGCCGCATGCGGAAAGTCCAGTGCCGAAGCTCTTTTTCTTGCCAAACTTATCGGCAGGAAAAAATAACTATTTACCTCATAAAAAATAAAATGTCTGTTTTCCGCGCCTGTTGCCACGCCAGAATTTTGGGAAACACTTATTAAAGAGCCTCTTGGAAACGCGTTGGTATTTCGTTTGGCAAGGCGCGAGCTTTTTTTGAAGCAGGAGTGGACTCTTCCGTCCTCGACTGTTTCAAAAAAAGTGAAGCAAGTCCGCCAAACGGAATAAATCAGCGTTTCCTTTGAAACCGGGGTACGCTGGGGCACGCCACCAGCAGCCCCACAGGGCCGACGGGGGAGATACGGCCAGCGGGCCGCCCTCTTTCATCCGCAGGGGATCTGCCGAAAAAGGACGTCCCGTACTTGTTTAGACCAGATTACCTTTGAAATGCTTCACATTTCAAAGGGTTCATTCAGCCGAGCCTTATCCGTGGCTTTCTTCGCCGCGACGGCTAAAGCCCGGCTGAATCCACGCCGCGTTGTGGCGCGCTTGGAGCATTTACATTTTTTCAAAGGTAAAATGCTCCAGACAGTGTCGCCACGGGATGAATTTCCAGTCATATCCAGCCATATCAGGGGAAACGAGCCTTTTATGCAGGGGGTTTTCTCTGATGGCGTCTGACCGGAATAAAAGGCGAAGTTCGACGCAGAAATACCCGGAAAGGCGCTCGTGACGGCGCTGTCTAGGCCGACTGCGTCATATCGGTGAACAGCCTGGTGGACATATATCGCTCGCCGGTATCGCAGGCAAAGGTGACGATATTTTTTCCTTTCATTTCCGGGCGCGCCGCGACCTTGAGGGCTGCCGCCACGTTGGCGCCAGTGGATATGCCTGTCACGATGCCGCAGCGCATGAGCGTGCGGGCCATGGTCAGGGCTTCTTCACCATCGGCCAGCAGTATTTCGTCCAGCAGGGCACGGTCAAGAATGGCGGGCACAAAGCCTGCGCCTATCCCCTGAATGAGGTGCGGCGACGCCTTGCCGCCCGAAAGCACGGGCGAGGCTTCGGGTTCCACGGCAATGACCTTGAAGCCTGGGATGCGCTCCTTCAAAAAGCGGCCAGCCCCCGTGATGGACGAGCCTGAACCCACGCCAGCCACCAGCACATCCATCTTGCCGACGCTGTCGCTGTAAATTTCTGGGCCGGTGGTTTTGTAATGGGCCTGCACGGCTTCGGGATTGGTGAACTGGCCGGGGATGAAGCCGCCCTGCTCTTCGGCGATGCGGCGGGCTTCGTCAACAGCGCCCGTCATGCCCTTGGCAGCGGGGGTAAGCACCAGTTCCGCGCCAAGGCCCTTGAGCAGGTTGCGCCGCTCAATGCTCATGGACTCGGGCATGGCGAGCATGCAACGCAGGCCTCGAACGGCCGAAACCAGGGCTATGCCGATGCCCATATTGCCGCTGGTGGCCTCCACGACAAGACCGCCCGGCTCCAGCTCGCCCCACTGAAGGGCATTTTCGATAAGGTGAAAGGCCACGCGGTCCTTGATGGAACCGCCGGGGTTACGATTTTCAAGTTTGAGCCAGACCTTGCCGGGCAGATCTTGTGAAAGACCAAGACGCAGCAGAGGCGTATTGCCAATAGCTTGAAGAATGTTGGTCAACATGGCGAGAAAACCTCATAGTATCGTAGGGAATGTCCCGAAAATCCTGCAGGATGGACAGGTGGAGCTTTACAACAGACGCGTTTTGCTTAACAGTCAGAACACGAGAATAGAGGAAAGCGTGTGCATTGGCAAACTTTCCTGTATATACATGCCGGGCCAGTTCCCGGCGCGAAACAGCCTTGCGCCGCAGATGCCGGCCCAGCATAACGACGGAGGATACCATGAATTTTCTGAAATCCGCATTTCTTGTCTGCGCTCTGTTCCTTTGCCTTTCCGCCGGTCAGGCTCATGCCAAGGCCGACACAGTAGCCCTGTATACCGAAGCGGTCATGACCGGCGACATCCCCGCCCTTGAAACCCTGCTGGCCCCAAATTACTGGCACATCGCCGGTAGCGGGCACATCGAGGACAAGGAGCACTTCATCCAGTCCATCAAAAACAAGGAACTGGTGGTTGACCGCCTGACCATCACCAATGTGCGCACCACAATGATCGGCGGCGCTACCCTGATGACGGGCAACGGTTACTTCAAGGGCATCTCCCAGCCTGCGCAGCCCGAAGGGCTCATGCGCTTTACCCTCGTGGTTGTGAAAAACCAGAACCGCGAGCAGGTGGTGCTGTTCCAGGCCACTCCCGTGGTCTCCACCCCTGACTGCCGGGACGGCAACTGCAAAATCCAGTAGCCCGAGAACCTGTAGCCGCTCCGGCGGTTCTTTGCATACTACCGAAGCCCCGTCACCACGGGGCTTTTTTTGTTCACGGCGTGCACCGTGCCTGTTGTTTCCGCCCCGCAGGCTGGAGAAACGCGCCAATACGGTTTATGATGGCTGCAAGGATGCCAGCAACCCCGACACCGCCTGTGCTGCATGTCGGCCGGGGCATGGACAATGGGCATGCGCCGTCAGCACTCTGTCTGCGGCTAGCCTGACAGCCCTGCGCCGCCCACAGCAGTGCGCCAGCGAGCCGCAGCGCGAGCATCTCCTGCGCCGCGCGTTCCGGCGCCTTCTCCTGCCCTCACCACCCTCAGGGGGCGCGGCTGCCCGGCCTCAGCACCTTCCGCACAAAAGGACTCCCTCATGCATATACTTATTCTGGGCTCATCAGGTTTTTTGGGATCGCACGTCACGACCCATCTTTTGCAGCATGGGCACGCTGTTCGCGCCGCAGTGCGCGGCACTGCGGCCGGACGTCCCCCGCAAAAGGGGCTTGCGTATGCGGCCTGGAACGGCGTGGACGCAGTCGGGCTTATTCCCCTGCTGCAGGATGTGGATGCTGTGATCAACCTGCAAGGTGAAAACATCGGCGCGGGGCGCTGGACGGCCGCCCGAAAGCAGGCCATTGCACAAAGCAGGCTCAACGCGGGGCATGCCCTGACAGCCGCGCTGCAAACCCTGCACGACAGGGGATTGCGCCTGCCCCGCACCCTGTTGCAGGCATCGGCCTGCGGCTATTATGGCCTGTGGCAGGATGCCGCGACGGCTCCCGACTGCAACGAAACACACCCCAGGGGACAGGGCTTTCTGGCAGACGTGTGCGGCCTTTGGGAAGAGAGCACGAATCGTGCGGAAGCGCTGGGCGTGCGCCGCTGCGTCCTGCGGTTTTCGCCGGTTGTGGGTCAAAAATCCTCAGGGGGCGTGGGGGGATTTCTGGAACGGATGCTGACGCCCTTTCTGTACTTTCTGGGCGGCCCGGTCGGGTCCGGCCGTCAGCCCGTGAGCTGGGTGCACATGTCGGACGTGACGCGGGCCGTGCGCTTTCTGCTTGAGCGGGAGGACACGCAAGGCATCTTCAACATAAGCGCCCCCACCCAGGTCAACATGCGCCAGTTTGCCCGCGCTCTGGGCAAGGCTTGTTCCCGCCCGTCGTGGCTGCCTGTTCCCGGCTTTGTACTCCGTCTGGTTTTGGGGCAAATGGCCGAAGAACTGGTTTTGAACGGGCAAAAATCGCTTCCCGTCCGGCTCAAGCTCGCTGGCTACAGCTTTCAGTGCCCTGACCTCGACCATGCCCTGACCGAGACGCTCGCACGGCGCGCCTGATCTGTCCTCCTTCCCCGCGCGCCCCCGCCGCAGCCGAACAAGGGGCATGGCGCGGCCACACGTTGCCAGACAGACTCTGCAATGCCGTGACGCCTTGGAGACGCTGCCTCTTGCCCCTCCGGATCAACAAACTCGTTGTACCATGACAAAACACAATAAGAGTTTTAGGGGGTGGGGGCGTGGGGGAGGAGACCCTTTTGCAAAAGGGTCCCTCCCCCACAAAGCACAAAATGTTTCAAAATGACATTACGCCAAACCCAAAAAAAGCGGCGCGGCCCATAAGACCGCGCCGCCTGGCATTTCAAAGGTAAAATGTTCTAGAACTGATTAACTTTGAAATGCTTCACATTTCAAAGTTTTCATTCAGCCGAAAAATGCGATTTGCGACAGCCATCTGCAGGCTGCACATTCTATTAATTAATTGCTGTCTTTATCCGTAGCTTCCTTCGTCGCAACGGCTAAAGCTCGGCTGAATCCACGCCACGTTGTGGCGCGCTGTACTTCCGTACAGCGTTAGAGCATTTACACTTTTTCAAAGTTAAAATGCTCTAGCAGGTACCGCCAACCATGCGCAGCAGGCGTAGCAACTGATTGGTAAAGCCGGCTTCATTGTCGTACCAGATGAGCACTTTGACCATGGTGCCGTCGAGCACCTGGGTGGAGAGCGCGTCCACCACGCCGCCGTGGGTGCTGCCCCGGAAGTCGATGGAAACCAGCGGTTCTTCGGTAAAGCCCATGTGCACGCCCAGGGAGCTTTCACTGGCTGCCTTGAGTGCCTCGTTGACGGCCACGGCGTCGCAGTGCCGTTCCACTTCACAGGTCAGGTCCACAAGGGAACAGTCAAAGGTGGGCACGCGCACGGACATGCCGTTGAGCTTGCCTTCAAGTTCGGGCATCACGATGCCCACGGCCTTGGCCGCGCCGGTGCTGGAAGGCACCATGGACACGGCGGCGGCACGGCCGCGACGCCAGTCCTTGTGGGTACCGTCCAGAATGCGCTGGCTCATGGTGTAGCTGTGAATGGTGGTCATGAGGCCGTGCCGGATGCCGAACTTCTCGTGCAGCACCTTGGCCACAGGGGCCAGACAGTTGGTGGTGCAGGAAGCGGCCGAAATGATCTTGTGCTTGACGCAGTCGTACACATGATCGTTGACGCCCATGACGACCATGGCGTCCACATCCTTGGCGGGCGCGGATATGACGACCTTTTCAGCGCCGCAGGCCAGATGTTTGGCAAGGCCCTCGGCATCCTTGATGGTGCCCGTCGTCTCCACGGCAATGTTCACGCCAAGGCTCTTCCATTCCCATTCGCCAGGCTTGCAACGGGTTACGGCGATGTGGCGTCCATTGACTATGATGCCGTTCTCATCGTGGTCCACACTGCCCGCAAAGGTGCCGTACGTGGAGTCGTACTTGAAAAGATAGGCCAGGGCGGCATTATCGGCGCGCGCGTTGATGGCGGCGATTTGCAGATCCTGGTCGTCGGCCAGCAACCGCAGCAGATAGCGGCCAATGCGGCCAAAGCCGTTCATTCCCAGTTTGACGGGCATGTTACGCTCCTTGACAAGAACTTATGTGGTTTTAGGCTTTGCCCGAAGATCCCATCACATTATGGATCTTGTGCGCCACCATATTCTTGACCGCTTCCCGGGCTGGCTTGAGATAGGACCGGGGGTCGAACTCTTCGGGATGCTCGGCAAGATACTGGCGGATGCAGGCCGTGACAGCCAGGCGGATATCCGTATCCACGTTGATCTTGCACACCCCCATGCCCGCAGCCTTGCGCAGCATGTCTTCGGGCACGCCCTTGGCGCCGCCCACCTTGCCGCCGTACTGGTTGCACAGGGCGACAAATTCCTGCGGCACGCTGGACGCGCCGTGCAGCACAAGGGGATAGTCGGGCAGTTTTTTGCTGATGGTCTCAAGCCGGTCGAAATCCAGCCTGGCCTCGCCCTTGAACTTGTACGCGCCGTGGCTTGTGCCGATGGCAATGGCCAGGGAGTCGCAGCCCGTGCGCTCCACAAATTCCACAGCCTCGTCGGGGTCGGTATACACGTGCTCGTCAGACTGCACGTGTTCCTCAATACCCGCCAGCTTGCCCAGTTCCGCCTCCACCCACACGCCACGGGGATGGGCGTATTCCACCACCTGTTTGGTCAGGGCGATGTTTTCTTCAAAGGGGAGGTGCGAACCGTCGATCATGACCGAGGTAAAACCGCCGTCAATGCAGTCGCGGCACATCTCAAAGCTCGGGCCGTGGTCAAGGTGCACGGCCACGGGCACGCTGGCGTCAACGTCCAGAGCGGCCTCCACCAGCTTCATGATGTACACCTGCCCCGCGTATTTGCGCGCGCCGGAAGAAACCTGAAGAATGACAGGCGACTTTTCTTCGGAGGCCGCGTTCATAATACCCTGGATTATTTCCATGTTATTGACGTTGAACGCGCCAATGGCATAGCCCCCGGCATAGGCGGCGGCAAACATTTCTTTGGGATTGGTAAGAGGCATGAATTCCTCCGTGGTTTTCTGCGGCAGGGGCTGCCGAAATACTCAAGTTTAAAGGCATTTGCCCGTGCAGACATCAAGACAGCATGGCTAGCACCAACGCCCGCCACAAGCAAGAGTCACATACACCAAATTTACGCGAAGGGGAATGGTTTAACGCCACCACAAGGGCATCCCTGGCCGTTTTGACGATTTTTTATTCACGGCAGACGCGCACCCAGGGCCGCTTTGGGGCATATCTTCCCGCCAATTCAATACATATACAATATACACAGCGAGGGAAAACACAGAACGGCTTTTACGCAATGGCGCGGCCTCCTGCCTGTGCGCCAGCGGAAGGATTAAAGCCCCATCTTTGTCAGGGCGCGCATGCCCCTGTGATCCGTAAACTCGAAATTCAGGGGCGTCATGGTGATATGCCCACGGTTGAGCAGGTCTTTGTCCGAATCGGGCTCGATGCTCTCCATGGGGATTTCGCCCTCAAGCCACCAGTAGGGCACGCCCCTCGGGTCTTCACGCTCAAGATAGACGTTTTTCCACACGGCGCTGGTCTGGGGGCAGACGCGCAGCTCGCGCGCCTCCTCCAGCGGGCAGGCCGGATAGTTCACATTGATGACCCGGCGGCGTCCCACTTCGGCCCAGTTGATGCGGCTGGCCAGAGCCACCGCGTGCCGGGCCTGGGGCATGAGGTCCACGTCCGGGCCGGTGTTGTGGCTGAAACTGTCGTGCGACACGGCCATGCTGGGCAGTTCTTCGTGAGCGGCCTCAGTGGCGGCCCCCACGGTGCCGGAGTACAGGATGTCCGGCCCCACGTTGGCCCCGGCGTTGATGCCGGACATGACAAGGTCGGGCCTTTGGGGCAGCAGACGCCCCAGAGCCAGCTTTACGCAGTCTGTGGGCGTGCCAAAAACGCCTGTGCCCGTGAAGCCCGGTTCTTCAATCACCATGGCCCGCACCGGCTCAAAAACCGTGAGCGAATGCCCTACCCCGGACTGCTGGCGCATGGGGGCCACTACGAAAACCGTGTGCCCGGCTTCCATCAAAGCCGCGTACAGGGCACGCAGGCCCCTGGCCCGGATGCCGTCGTCATTGGTCAGGAGAACGTTCATTGACAATACCTCGGAAAGAAGGGAAATTCGGGCCATAGACCCGTTGCGGCCCGCCGCCGTAAACGGATACCCAAAAGAACGGAGCGCTGGCCGCTCCTGGAAAGATATATGGAAAAAGGTTGTTACGTCAAAGACATTAGCGCCGCGTCAGAAGCGCGCGGCCTGTTCGCCGTCAGTCAGGCGGCTCAGGGCCAGTCCCGCAACGGGCCGTACTGGCGGCTTACCCTGACGGACGCCAGCGGCAGTCTGGAAGCCAAGATATGGAGCCCCCTCAGCGCTGATTTCAGCGAGATTCCCTCCGGCTCCCTTGTCTGGGTTGAAGGCCGCGCCGGGCTTTACCGCGATCAGGTGCAGCTCACGGTGGAGCACATGCGCCTGCTCGACGAGGCCGAAAGCGCCGCCGTGGACCACACGGCCCTTATGCCCGCCAGCCCTTATCCACTGGACGACATGCTTCAGGAACTGGACGGGCTCATCAAGACCGAGTTTACCCACGCGCCCTGGCGCAAGCTGGTACAGGGCTTCTTCAACAATGAAGAACTGCGGGCCGCTTTTCGCATATGTCCGGCCGCCAAGGGCGTACACCACGCCTATGTGGGCGGCCTGCTGGAGCATACCCTGAGCGTCTTCACCCTTTGCCGCCGCATCGCCGACCAGTATCCGGAACTGGACCGTCAGACCCTGTTGGCCGGGGCGCTCTTTCACGATATCGGCAAGATACGCGAGTTTTCCGGCGGTCTTGCCAACGATTATACCGACGAGGGCCGCCTTCTCGGCCACCTCATGCTTGGCATAGAAATGCTGGCTCCCTTCATGGCCAAATCCGGCCTTGAAGAGCCTTTGCAGCGGCATCTCAAGCACCTTATCTTGAGCCACCACGGCGAACTCCAGTTCGGCGCGGTGCGCCCGCCCCACACGCCTGAGGCCATGGCCCTGCACTATGCCGACAATCTGGACGCCAAGATGGCCCAGTGCCGTGGCCTTTTCGCCCAACTGGACGACGAGGGGCAGGATTGGACCCCCTGGCAGGCCACCCTGGGACGCCCCGTTTACCGGGCAGCGCGAACACCGGAAAAAGCCGCCCCCGCAACCCGCAAAAAGGCGGTCAAAGAAGAATGTTTATCACTTTTGAAGGTATAGAGGGCGCGGGCAAATCCACAGCCATCGAGTTTCTTGTGGAGTATCTGCAAGCCCACGCATATGACCCCGTCACCACCAGAGAACCCGGGGGCAGCGCCCTTGGCCGACGCCTGCGGTCGCTGCTGCTGGACGTGCGCACCACAGGGCTTTGCAGCCGGGCCGAACTGTTTCTTTTTCTGGCTGACCGCGCCCAGCATGTGGCCGAAGTCATCAGTCCCGCCCTTGAGGCCGGGCAGGTGGTGCTCTGCGATCGCTTCACGGACTCCACCCTGGCCTATCAGGGCTATGGGCGCGGGCTGGATATCGAATATCTGCGCGGCCTCAACCAGGCTGCCACTGGCGGACTCCAGCCGGAGCTGACCCTGCTGCTGGACCTGCCCGTGCGCTGCGGGCTGGAGCGCGCCGGTGAACGCAACCGCGCTTCCGGCATCGTCATTGCCGAAGGCCGCTTTGACAGCGAAAGCCTGGATTTTCATGAGCGCGTACGCCGGGGCTACCGCGCCCTGGCGGAAGAAGAGCCCGAACGCTTTGCCATCATTGACGCCTCACAGCCGCCCGAAGACGTGGTGCTTCAGTGCCGCTCGGCCATTGAAGCGCATCTGCGCCGCCGTGGCAGGGGGCTCGACTAGAGCAGTGCGACGTTGCACTCTTGGGAATGCCTTTGGGACTCCACTTTCTCAAAGACTGAAGACGCCCGTTCCGGCCAGCAACAGCACAGGCGCGCCGCGCGGACGTCTTCGCGGCGGGCGGATGCCCATGCAGCCATCAGAGACGTTTCAGGGAGCCATTGCTCCGCACGGCCACCAACACCATGGCCGCATCCTGCAACATGGCGACAGCGCGGATATTCCGCTCTTGCGCCCTGGCAGTCGGCCATAACAATTCTGTCACATAACCTGTTTACAATCCGTCTGACGGGGAGAATACCATGCAAGAATTTTACGACCTCAAGCTCGAAGGAACAAAGCTGCATTTCATTCCCCGCGAAGACGGGTCCGAAGGCTTTGAATTCGCCCTGCCCGATCCCCCTGCCAACCATACGGCCGCCGGCATTCTGGGCGACCCGGAACTCATGTACTGCGTGGCCTTCCGCAAGGAAGACGGCCACGGCGGTCTCTTTGCCATGTATGACGAAAACGGCCTGCTCTTCGTGGCCGTGGCGGCCAGCAACCTGGCCTATTCGCTGGGTCTGGCCGAGATGGGCCGCACGGTGACCTACGCCCGCTACGGGGCGGACATCTTTGACGCGCTGGACGAAAATGATGACTGAGCCGTGGGCCGGGCAACGCCCGGCAACCCACAATCCCTCCCTGGTGGACACAAAGACCGCATTCCGTGCCGCGCAACGGCTGGGAGTGGTCTTTTTTCCCGCTTTTGACTGGGCCATCTCCGCCACCCATCCCGAGCGCGAAGAACGCCTGCTCTACACGCGCGATCAACTTGTGGAAGAAGGGCTGTTCGATATTCCCGGCATCACGGAATACCGCCCCCCCTTTGCCAGCCACGCGCAGCTTGAGCGTGTCCATTTCTGCCTGCCCACGGTTCGCGCCGTGAGCACGGATTCGCATCTGGCGGCGGCCGGCGGAGCCATACGCGCCGCCCGTCTTGTGCTTGAAGGTCATGAAGACCGCGCCTTTGCCCTTGTGCGCCCGCCGGGGCATCACGCCATGCGCGTGGTGCACGGCAACCGTGGCTTCTGCAATATCAACAATGAAGCCGTCATGGTGGAGTACATCCGCGACACCTACCCGCACCCCGACGGCCGCCCCCTGCGCATCGCCATTGTGGACACGGACGTGCACCACGGCGACGGCACTCAGGACGTGTTCTGGAACGATCCGCACACGCTCTTCATTTCCCTGCATCAGGACGGGCGCACCCTGTATCCCGGCACGGGCTTTCTGAAAGAATGCGGCGGCCCCGGCGCTCTCGGCCGCACCATCAATATTCCCCTGCCGCCGGAGACCTCGGACGAAGGCTATCTTTACGCCGTGGAACACGCGGTGCTGCCCATTCTGGAAGACTTCAAACCGGACTTCGTCATCAACTCCGCCGGGCAGGACAACCACTTCACCGATCCTCTGGCCAACATGAAGCTGTCGGCGCAGGGCTACGCGGCCCTCACAAAACTGCTCAAGCCCCATGTGGCGGTGCTTGAGGGCGGCTATGCCATCCGCGGCGCTCTGCCCTATGTGAACCTGGCCATCTGCATGGCCCTGGCAGGGCTGGACGCGGGCGACATCCGCGAGCCGGGCTGGACGCCGGAAGCCACGCGCCAGGACCCCAAGGTGGGGCAGTACATAGCCCGCCTGTGCGGGCAGGTGCGCGACGTCTATTTCAATCCGCCCGACGAACCGTTTGAGGGCCGTGTGGAAGGCCGGGGCCAGGATCGCTGGTGGGTTCGGCAAAAGCATATTTTTTATGATACAGACATGATCAGCGAGGGCCAGACGGAAGGCTGGCGGCTCTGCGCGGACTGCTCCGGCCTCGGACGCATCGAAACGGCCTCGGATCGCGTGGCCCGCTCGCTCTGCCTGCTCATACCGCGCCATGCCTGCCCGGCCTGCCGGGCCAGGGGACTGGAACTTGCCGCCGAAGCCCGCAAGACCGGGCGCTACGCCCACGTGCTGCTGCTGGACGGCGATGCCGCAGGCGTCATGCCGGATGCCGGGCGCGAGCACCTGCGGGTGTAGACGGCCCCGCGCGGGCATACGGGAGCCTGTGGGCATGACAACGATCAGCGTTCAGGCCCCCCGGCCTTGCGCACATTATGCGGTCCGGGTTGGGGGCGTCCCTTTAGCGGGGCACGCTTTGAATTTTCAGGGGCAGTATGCCTGACGGCCAATGAACGACCGCGCGGAATCCGTACAATGCGGTTGACTGATCCGGTCTTTGCAGGCATATAGCCGGACTTTGCGCCCATAATGGCCCTTGCGGCCACAGGCGCTTTTTGTGTGATGGGACGTGACCGGGCGGCGCAGCCGCACGGATTTTCTTTTGACCCCCTATCTTGCTGAGAGGGAAGAGCTATGGCGAATATCCTTATCATCGGCGCGGGCGGCGTCGGGAGCGTGGTTGTCCACAAATGCGCCCAGGTGGCCAAGGAAGGCGGCACTTTTGACAAGATAACCCTTGCCAGCCGCACGGTCGCGCGCTGCGACGCCATCGCCGCGAGCGTGAAGGCGCGCTACGGCGTGGACATTGCCACCGCCAAGGTGGACGCGGACAATGTGCCCGAACTCTGCGCGCTTATCCGCAGCGTCAAGCCCGACCTTGTGTGCAACGTGGCCCTGCCCTATCAGGACCTGCACATTATGGACGCCTGCCTTGAATGCGGCGTGCACTATGTGGACACGGCCAACTACGAACCGCTGGACACCGCCAAGTTTGAATACAAATGGCAGTGGGCCTACGCGGAGCGCTTTCGCGAAGCCGGGCTCACCGCCCTGCTCGGTTCGGGCTTTGACCCCGGCGTCACCAACGTCTTTGCCGCCTGGGTCATGAAGCACGAGATGGACGAAGTGCATGTGCTCGACATCATTGACTGCAATGCCGGTGACCACGGCCAGCCCTTTGCCACCAACTTCAACCCTGAAATCAATATCCGTGAAGTGACCGCGCGCGGCCGCTACTGGGAACGGGGCGAATGGGTGGAGACGGATCCGCTGTCCTGGTCCATGAATTTTGATTTCCCCGACGGCATTGGCGGCAAGAAGTGCTTTCTCATGTACCACGAGGAGCTGGAATCCCTGGTCAAGAACCTCAAGGGACTGCGCCGCGCCCGTTTCTGGATGACCTTCTCGGAGAATTATCTCAACCACCTGAAAGTGCTCGGCAATGTGGGCATGACCCGCATTGATCCCGTGAACTTCCAGGGGCAGGACATTGTGCCCATCCAGTTCCTGGCCAAGCTGCTGCCCGATCCGTCCTCGCTCGGCCCCCTGACCAAGGGCAAGACCTGCATCGGCGACCTCATGCGCGGCGTCAGCGGCGGCAAGGAAAAAACCGTATATATCTACAATATCTGCGACCACGAAGAATGCTATGCCGAAGTCGGTTCGCAGGCCATTTCATACACCACGGGCGTGCCCGCCATGATCGGCTCCAAGATGGTGGCCGAGGGTACGTGGCGCAAGCCCGGCGTGTGGAATATGGAGCAGTTTGATCCCGATCCCTTCCTCAAGGATCTGGGCAAGTATGGGCTGCCCTGGCAGTGCGTGGATGTGACGGGGAAGATTTAGTTTCTTCTCTCGATTGGAGTGCTACGAGGGGTGTCGTTACGGCGACAAGGCGACATTCCTGCGGAGCGCTTCAAAGGCTGAAAAATACGTCTGCGTTTCTATGTCTGTTTTTTTGAAAGGCTGTTTGCCCGGTTGCGGGTGAACAGCCTTTCAGTTTTTTCTTTGATAAATAGGTGGTTAAGCCAGAACTGAAAATAAGGAAACGGCGACGAGAACAAAGAAAAGGAAGAAAAGCAGGGCTTGCCCTTTGAAATGCGGTTGTTGCGCCCTGCGGGCACGGCGACCTTTCTTTTCTGTTGTTTGGGCCGCCTGCGCGGCGGGCGGCGTGGCGAGGGTATGCGCGGCAGGCGCTCTAAAGAAAGCAAAGCAGGGCTTGGCCTTTGAGCGGCGGCTTCTGCGCCCTGCGGGCACGGGGGCTTTCCTTTTCTGTTGCTTGGGCCGCCTGCGCGGCGGGCGGCAGATGGGGGCCTGTTAGGGGCTGCCGTATACTGCCGCCCCTCCGAGGCCCCCTCTGCACTCCCCCCGGACGACCCCGCTGGGCTTGTCGTATCTCTCCACTCCCACGGGGCAGTCTTCAAGGGCCTTCCATATCCCATCATTCTGCGAGGGCTGCGCGGCTTTCGCTTCGGGAGCTTCCTCGCTTCGCTCGGCGATCTCCCTGCGCGCCGCGCAATGCCAGCGTACGTTTTGGCGTTGAGTGTCAGTTTTGGGGAATCTGAGCGCTAAGACTCGTCTGGCGACCTGTGAAGAAACCTACTCCCACCGTAATTCCAATGTTTTCAAAGGCGGCGGATGTAACTGCATAAGCAATTTGATTGGGATACTGTTGTTTCTCAGGCGAAGTGCAGGCCATTGCCGGGGGCGGCGTCATAAAGAGCCTAAGCCGACACGTCGGCGAGGTTCGTGCGCAGCCGCCCCCGAAGAAAATACTCTTAGTCGGGGTAGAACAGGGGATGCAAGGGGGGCATTATAGGGGCAGTATAACTTCACCCTAAAGGTATAGGGCCTGACCGCCAGGAGAGATGAAGAACACCTAAAGGGATGATGCCAGTATGGTCGGCAGCGTTTTTCAAAATTCTGGAAGTGGCTTGTACGATATGCGCTACTCTTTGCAAAAAGAGCAGAAGGAATCACTTGAAGCATCCGCAGTCGAGACTCCAACCGCTCAGCACGTTTTCGGCTCTCGCGACACGCATTCTTGACCATCGCCAAGGGCAAATGTAAAATAAAACATTCAAACCACCTCTATTAGCCATGCCGCCAAGACTGAGCTCATATGAAGAAAAAATCCTTGCGCATCGGAATCATCGGTGATTTTGATGCGGCAAAAAAATCACATATCGCGACTGTAGAAGCGCTCAGGCATTGCGGAAGCACTTTGCACCTGCACACTGAAATTATGTGGATAAGCACGCAAACCCTTGAGGACGATGCTGAAAAACACCTGTCGAATTGTGACGGCGTGTTCTGTGCTCCCGGCAGCCCCTATGCCAGTCTTGCCGGGGCGTTACGCGGCATCCGTTTCGCACGGGAAGCGAACAAGCCGTTCTTGGGTACCTGTGGCGGGTTTCAACATGCGCTCCTTGAATTTGCCGTGAATGCGCTCGGCATGGCGGAGGCCGCCCATGAGGAATACTCGCCGGATGCCGTATTCCCTGTGGTATCCCGCCTGTCTTGCACTCTGCGCGAGCAGGAGAATACCATCTTTTTGCTGCCTTCATGCGTCCGGCGGATCTACGGTAAAGAAGCAACTGTAGAGCGCTACAATTGCGGCTTTGGCCTCAACCCAGCGTATCAGGCGCGTTTTACGGAATGCGGCTTCAATGTCGTGGGCATGGACGCCCAGGGGGAAGCCAGAATTATGGAAATGCCGAGTCGCGCCTTCTTTGTGGGCACCCTGTTTCAGCCCCAGCTCAGCTCCACACCGGAGAATCCCCATCCATTGCTGCTGGCGTTCATCAAAACGGCAGCTGGCGAGGACGGGGAGCGCGCCTGACGCCGACCTGGGTGGAAGACTTTACCACTTCCGTGGCATGGATGCGCAGGGCATCGCTACCCTTCGTCTGAGCATCATCGGCGAAGCCGCTTCCGTGCTCTTGAAAAAATCCCCTAGTTTGGGGCTTCCTTTTTTCTGAATAAAAAAGAGTGGAGAGGCATGACGCCCCTCCACTCCGGATATGCTAACTAGCGTGCCGCTACTACACTTTGGCGGCGGTACGCAGGTCGGCCACGGCGTCCGTGGCTTCCCAGGTGAACTCGGGCAGCTCGCGGCCAAAGTGGCCGTAGCAGGAGGTCTTCTGGTAAATGGGGCGCTTGAGGTCAAGGCGCTTGCTGATGAAGTAGGGGCGCAGGTCAAAAACTTCGCGCACGGCCTTGGTCAGGATTTCATCAGGAATCTCGCTGGTTCCCTGCGACGACACAAGCACGCTCACGGGCTGGGCCACGCCGATGCAATAGGCGATCTGCACTTCGCATATAGGGGCGAGACCGGCGGCCACGACGTTTTTGGCAATGTAGCGGCCCATGTACGCGCCGGAACGGTCAACCTTGGAGGGATCCTTGCCGGAGAACGCGCCGCCGCCGTGGTGGCCGCTGCCGCCGTAGGTGTCCTGAATGATCTTGCGGCCAGTGAGGCCGCAGTCGCCCATGGGGCCGCCCACCACAAAACGTCCGGTGGTGTTGATGAAGATTTCGCAGTCTTTTTCGGTAAAGTAGCCGGAAGGTTCAAGAATGGGGCGAATCACGTGCTTTTTCACGGCTTCGGCCACATCCGCCTGACTGGCGCTGGCGGCGTGCTGGGTGGAAACCACCACGTTGTTGATGCGCACGGGCCTGCCGTCCTGATATTCAAAAGAAACCTGGGTCTTGCCGTCCGGGCGGAAAATGTCCACCAGTCCGTCCTTGCGCACCTTGGTGAGCTGCTGCGAAAGCTGATGCGCCCAGTAGATGGGGGCGGGCATCAGGGTGGAGGTTTCGTCGCAGGCATAGCCGAACATCATGCCCTGGTCGCCCGCGCCCTGGTCTTCGGGCTTTGCACGCACAACGCCCTGGGCGATGTCGGGGGACTGATGCCCGATGGTGGAAATGACGGCGCAGGTCTTCCAGTCAAAGCCCATGTCGGAGTTGCTGTAGCCGATGTTCTTGATGGTCTCGCGTACCACGGTGGGCAGGTCGGCGTAGCCGGTGGTGGTGATTTCACCGGCGATAATGGCCATGCCCGTGGTTACCAGGGTTTCGCAGGCCACGTGGGCGTCGGCGTCCTGGGCCAGCAGGGTGTCCAGAACCGCGTCGGAAATCTGGTCTGCCACCTTGTCGGGATGCCCTTCGGTGACGGATTCGGAGGTAAAGAAATATTTGCCCTTGGTCTGCATGCTGTTCTCCTTTAAAGGATCACACCGCAGGCGCGGTGCGTTGCTAACGCAAAATGATATTGTCGATAAGTCTGGCCTTGCCCATGCGCACGGCACAGGCCATGAGGGCCGGGCCGTCAACCTTGTCGAGCTGGGCCAGGGATTCGGGATGTACAATGCTGAGATAGTCCAGCCGCCCCAGCGGCAGCATTTCCGCCCAGCGGCGCAGCACGGCCTCACGCAGCAGGGACGCGCTGGTCTCGCCCTCCTGCGCCAGCTTCTGCGCGTGCAGCAGGCCCCGGCGTATTTCCGGCGCCTGGGCGCGCTCTTCCGGGGCAAGGTAGACATTGCGCGATGACAACGCGAGCCCGTCGGACTCACGCACGATGGGGAGCGTTTCAATGCGCACAGGCAGGTTGAGATCCCGCACCATACGGCGCAGGATGGCCTGCTGCTGCCAATCTTTCTGGCCGAAAACGGCCACGTCCGCCGCGCTCAGCATGAAAAGCTTGAGCACTACGGTGCACACGCCGCGAAAATGTATGGGGCGGGTCTGCCCGCACAGGCCCTTGGCAAGGTCGGGAACCTCGACCCAGGTGGCGTGATCCGGCGCATACATGGACCCCGGTTCGGGCATAAAGAGCACGTCCGCGCCATGACTGGCGGCAATGGCCGCGTCGCGTTCGGCGTCGCGCGGATATGCGTCGAGGTCCTCATCGGGCCCAAATTGGGTAGGATTGACGAAAAGGCTTACCACAAGCCTTTTGCCCAAGGTGCGACCTTGGGCCATAAGGGCTTCATGCCCGGCGTGGTAGTAGCCCATGGTGGGAACAAGCGCGATGTCGTCCCCGGCCTTGTGCCAGGCGCGGCACTGGGCCGCCAATTGCTGTGGGGTAGTTAATATCTGCATATCAAGGTATTGTGATATAGTTTAAGAGAATCCATTTATACACGTGTCGAGAAGGCTTGTAAAGAAGAAGAGGGAATCCCTGCCCTGCCGGGGGGATGCTCAGGGGCGGTACCCAGGGGCGGTACTCGGGGAACGGGGCATGGAACCGGCATGGCGCTGCGCGGGGTCGGGCCGCCGCCCTTGACCCTCCCGGCGTCAATGGGCATAAGAAGAGCGGGAGGGCACATGGTGAAACCTTTTTATCAGGGCAAGTTGGACACATTTTGCGCGATTTACGCCGTACTGAACGCCCTGCGCCTTACCCACAGCATCCGGGTGCTCAGGGCGCGCAACATTCTCAATGAAACCCTGATGGCTTTGGCGACCTCGCCGGAAGTGTTCAGAGCCGTGCTTGAGCAGGAGACCGACTACTGCACTCTTGTGGACGGCATGCTGCGCGCGCAGAGCCGCGTGTTTCCCCTGGACGTGCGCCAGCCCTTTGGCACGGATCAGGACCCATCCGCCGAACAGGTGTGGGACTGTTGTGATCAGTGGCTTAATGGCGGCAGCAACCGCGCCCTTGTTTTTCGTTTTTTGCGCCACATCACGCCTGACAGCCCGGCCGTGAACCGCCACTGGACAACGGCCGACAGCCTGAAGGATGACGTGCTGCATCTTTTTGACTGCAGCCATGAGGCAGAGGCCATCCTCAATGTGCGCAAGGGCAGCTTTGTGACCCGCCCGCAGGAAATCGAGCAGGACAAACTGCTGTACATCCAGCCTGAGACCATCCGCCTGATACGCCTGCCGGTATAGAACCTCCTGCCTTTAAAAAGGGTACGTGCTCCAACGCCGCGCGAGAACGCGGCGCGGCGCAACGTGCCGAGGATTCAGCGTTTACCGCCTGACCGCCCGTGCTGCACCGTCAAAAAACCACGCCAAGTTACCAGTCTTATTATATCCGTCTGTAATAAAATACTTTTTTTACCCTGGCCGGATTATTGCATTTTTTCAGGCGTTCTCTGGCGCGGCACACGCGCCCAACGCAACGCGCACGCAAGCGAGGTGAGCATGACGCCTGTACTCTGGCTGCTGGGCCTTTCCGGCAGCGGCAAAACCGCACTTGGTTCTCTTCTGCGCCTGTATCTGGAAGGGCAGGGCATTGAAACGGCCTTTATTGACGAAGGCAAATTTTGCCCGCAGGCCGATGTCGCCCCTGAAGGCCGCATTGCCGCAACCAACGTCTTGCGCGATCATGCTTTGCAGAAGCACGCCCAGGGCCGCCTGTGCATTGTGGCGGCCACCACCCCCTATGACAGCATGCGCCAGAAAAACCGTGACCTCTTGCCCCTGTACCGTGAAGTGTGGGTGCGCTGCTCACTGCAAACGCTGGTAGAGCGCGACACCAGGGGCTTGTACGCCATGGCCGCGCACGCGCACGTCCCCGGACTGTGCGGCCTGACCGACAAATTTGATGAGCCCCGTCGCGCCGATCATATCATTGATACTGACCGCCACAGTCTGGCCGAAAGTTATTTGCAGTTGCGCGACCTTGCCCTGAACGCTCTGGATACAGCGCGCCACTGGCAGCGCATGCAGCACGCGCTGCTGCCGGAACGTCCGCTGCCTGCGGCCCGCATGCAGCCCGCCATAGCCCTTTAGAGCATGTTACTTTTGAAAAAGGCCACATGCCCTGAAGCTGCGCGAGTGTGCGGCGCATCGCAGTGTGGCGTGACTTCTGCCGAAAAATCGCATTTTTCGGCAGAATGACAACTTGAAATGTGAAGCATTGCAAAGGTCATCTGAGCCAGAGCAATGTTACATTGTCATCGCTCTGACGGCTGGGGGTGGAACCTCCACGCCGCCGCCGTCACTGGCGGCCTTGCCCGGTGCGCTTTGCCTGGCGAGTTTTGCCTGACGCGTTTTGCCTGGTGGGCGCGTTATTGCGCCGCAGTGCCTGAGAACTGCTGCGAAATGAAGGTCGCGTAATCGTCGGTCATGCCAGACACAAAATCCAGCACGCGCAGATAGGCCGTATACAGGCATTCGCCCTCAGAAGGAGCATTGGAGCCCATGAGAGTAAGCGCGCGTTTTTCCTGATAGGACATGGTATTGTTTTTACTGAAATTGAAGCAGGCCGGAATAAAAATGTCCAGCAGCCGCTTGTACAGAGTGTACGTTCCTATTTCCAGCGCGGTTTTCTGCGGATTGTTCATAATCTTGCTGTTAAAGACCTCTTTTGCCGCGGCCATAAAATTTGCCACATCCGGCTTGGCGTGCTTGAGCAGATCGCCCTCAAGCGTGCCGGCCATCATGTCTTCATAACACTCCATAAATGTCTGCACCACGGAAGGGATGATGCACGCCATGGCCCTGGTGCGCAGCATGCCGGAGCGCCGCCGGTCGGAGTCCATAGCGCCCAGGCGGGCCGTATCCATATCGTTGTCGTCAAGCAGCGGCTCCACGGCGTTCTTGATGTCCTGATAGCCAATGATGCGCAGTTCGCGCGCGTCCTCCATATCTATGATGCGGTAGCAGATGTCGTCCGCCGCCTCCAGCAGGTAGGAAAGCGGATGCCGTCGCGCGCGGCCGTCACGCATCAGACCCAGAGTTGTGAAGATTTCCGTAAAAATGCCCTGCTCTGCGGTGTAAAAATTAAACTTGCCGCTGGATTGCCCCAATGCCTCATGGGCGGATCGGGGATACTTCACAAGGCTGCCCAGCACGGGAAAGGTCAGGCGAAAGCCCCCGGCGTCCTTGTTGTTCTCAAGCGTATTGACCACCCGAAATCCCTGGGCGTTGCCGTCAAAGGCCTCAAAGTCCGCCCGTTCCGCTGGCCGCAGTTCCTTGAAATAGTGCTCGGTATGGCCCGTATCCTTGAACCAGTCGCGTATGGCTTCTTCACCGGCATGGCCAAAGGGCGGATTGCCGATATCGTGCGCAAGGCAGGCCGCCTGTATGATCTGGCCGAGATGCTCGGGGCTGAAACCGTCCGGCAGGTGCCCCCGGTCGGCCAGGGTCTGCCCCACCTGAAGGCCCAGCGATCGCCCGACGCTGCTTACCTCAAGTGAATGGGTAAGACGGTTGTGGATATGGTCGTTGCGCACCAGCGGATGCACCTGGGTTTTCTTGGCCAGCCTGCGAAACGAGCTGGAAAAGATGATGCGGTCATAATCCTGCACAAAGGGATTGCGCACCACATCGAGGTCGGCAAGCATCTTGCTCTGGCGCGTTATGCGGTACGGGGCCAGCAGACGGCCCCATTGTTCTTTATGGTCGCTCATAAGTTCTCCTTCAAAGGCTTTATGACAACTGTCTTCGAGCTGCAAGCCTATGAGCTTTTGAGGCGCGGAGCTTACACGGCTGAGGATTCAGAAAAAATTAAGCAGGGTTTGCCCTTTGATAGGAGGGTATTGCGCCCTGCGGGCACGGGGGCTTTTCTTTAATTTCGTTTTGGCCGCCTGCGCGGTGGCGGCGTGGCGGGGGTATGCGCGGCGGACGCTTCAAGAGAATAAAGCTGGGCCTGTCCTCTGAGAGGTGGGTGTTGTGCCCTGCGGGCACGGGGGCTTTCTTTTTCCTTTTGTTTTGGCCGCCTGCGCGGCGGGCGGCGTGGTGCGGTATGGACGCGGACGCTTTGAAGAAAATAGAGCTTGTCCTTTGAAAGACAGTTTGTGTGCCCTGCGGGCACGGCGACCTTTCTTTTCCGTTGTTTGGGCCGCCTGCGCGGCGTGCGGCAAGGCGGGGCCGGTTATGGGGCTGCGCCCCCTTCTCGGCCCCCCTTGCATCCCCCCCGAAGCACCCCGCTGTCCTACCCTGACCAACAATTTCCCTTTTTCGGGGGCGGCTACGCACGAACCTCGCCGACGTGTCGGCTTCGGTTCTTTATGACGCCGCCCCCGGCAGCAATACGCTCCCTGCCTGAGAAGCGGCACAGGCTTAAGGCATGTTACCGTGATAAAAACGCTGAATTCCTTTGCCAGATTTTTTGGTAAATCCAGAAGCGGACCAAACAGCAGAAAAAGAAAGGCCGCCGTGCCCGCAGGGCGCAATACCCTCCTATCGAAGGACAAGCTCTGCTTTATTTTTTTGAAGCCCCATCTACGCGAGTACCGCCGCCATTACGTGCCTTTTCCCAACAGTGATATGCAGTTTCTGAGGCTCCCCCACAGCCAAAGAGACGCCTTCCCGACGCTCACTCAGGGCGAGATCACACGCTGGCATTGCGCGGCGCGCAGGGAGATCGCCGAGCGGAGCGAGGAAGCTCCCGGAGCAGAAGCCGCGCAGCCCTCGCAGAATGGTGGGATATGGAAGGCCCTTGAAGGCTGACCCGTGGGAGTGTGGGATATACGACAAACCCAGCGGGGTCGTCCGGGGGGAGTGCAGAGGGGGCCTCGGAGGGGCGGCAGCCCCTAACAGGCCCCCATCTGCCGCCCGCCGCGCAGGCGGCCCAAACAGCAGAAAAAGTAAGGCCCCCGTGCCCGCTGGGCACATAAGCCATCTCTCGAAGGACAAGCTCTGCTTTATTCTTTTTGAAGCCCAGCTACGCAAGTACCGCCGCCATTACGTGCCTTTTCCCAATAGTGATATGCGGTTTCTGGGGCTCCCCCACAGCCAAAGAGACGCCTTCCCGAAGCTCACTCAGGGCGAGATCGCACGCTGGCATTGCGTGGCGCACAGGGAGATCGCCGAGCGGAGCGAGGAAGCTCCCGGAGCAAAAGCCGCGCAGCCCTCGCAGAATGGTGGGATATGGAAGGCCCTTGAAGGCTGACCCGTGGGAGTGGAGAGATGCGACAAGCCCAGCGGGGTCGTCCGGGGGGAGTGCAGAGGGGGCCTCGGAGGGGCGGCAGCCCCTAACAGGCCCCCATCTGCCGCCCGCCGCGCAGGCGGCCCAAACGAAATAAAAGACAGGCCGCCATGCCCGCAGGGCACAGAACCCACCTCTCAAAGGACAGGCCCTGCTTTGCTTTCTTCAGAGCGCCCACCGCGCATACTCACGCCACGTCGCACGCCGCGCATACTCACGCCACGCCGCCCGCCCCGCAGGCGGCATCCTAAAACGCTTCCTTGTAGGCCTTGTAAAGAACCGCTGCCTGTTCCCCCCCAAAAGGTGAACAGTATTCAGGAAGACTGAAGGCCATAATCCCCGAATGGGGGACAGATCCGGCAATCTTCAATTGCTTTTTTATCCGCGCCAGCGGTGCAGGGACAGCACGAAAGGCTTTCTGGTTTACTGGCGCGCCGTCAACCTGGGTGAATACTTCAACTACCGGTGTAAACACGCGCCCGGTCTTTTCTGCAGCTTGAGAGACTGCCCCGAAAAACAGGCTGACTTCATTCACGTTCAGTTTGTGTGCGCCTACGCCGTCCTGAAAGAGAACCCTGTCAATGCCGCTCTGGGTCAAAATGCGTTGCCACAATTTTTTGAGCGTCTCCGGTTCAGCATAGCCATTGGAAAAACCGGAAACCGCTACGGGCAGATGGGGGGCCAGGATTCGTAATCCTGCGCGCAGATCCTTCAAAAAATTCAGGAGTTCTGCCTGCCGATCTGCCTCAAGCCAACTTTGATCGTCAATTTCCTGCGGTATGTACAAGCCGCTTACCACATTTTTGCCTGAGTCCAAGCGTAGCAATTCCTCTGCGGCCGCAAGGCTGGTAGTGCATAACTTGCGAAAATACCAGCGAACATGGTTGGGATCCCGCTTGATTTTTTCCCAATATGCCTGGTCGTGGACAAGCCCGAGAACCACCCGTATATGCTGATCTCGTGCCGCCCGCAGGGCCTTTTCCAGCGTAAGCCGGGCAGGAGCGGTAAAATATTTGCTTGCGTAGGTTGGCGTTGCGCCATCGACAGTCCATTGAACCACAACCTCATCGACTCCAATGGCGCGCAGAGCTGCAAACAGGCTTTGCCAGCGCTCTTCAGTCCATGTCGCGTGGACATCCCATAACTGAAGAAAGGTGCCGGTTATGACCGGTTTCGCGGCATCAGCTCTTCCGTCCTGTACGGAAAGCGTGATTATAAGGCTGATCAGCGCAAAAAACTGCAGGATTTTTTTCATTGCCCGGTCCGGTCAGTAGGTAATGCTGGTTGTGAGGAACAGCGAATTTATGGTGTTGTTCTTGTTGTGGCCCTCAGCATGAAAAAGCGTGCCTCCCTTATATTGTAAAAGAATTTCCATGGATGATCTGGAGACTTCATATTCAAAAGCAGGAAAAAGAAAGCGCAAAGAAACGCCAGCGCCAAATTCTACAAGAGATGTCTGGTCGCGGTCTGGCTCAGTAATACGAGTGTCGGCCACTATATGTGGCGTTACAAGTAATTTGTCATTTACATTGAAGGTCATGCCCTGCCGAACTTCACCGTAGATGGCGCTGCGCACGTCTTCGGACGCATAGTAATCGTATTCACCGAAGAAAAAGCTGTAGTTCCAGTATGGGGTTCCGGGTTTGAGGTCATATCCGTCCGCCCATGAATACATTGCCCGTAACAGCCAATTGTCTTCGGCTTTGTCTCCAATGTGAAAAAGTCGTTCAGCCCCCAGATTGAAATTCTGGCTTTTGAAGGGCTTGTAGCGCAAGCCCACAGCGCCTTGCCATGTATCTTCATCAAAAGAAAAGCTGTTGTTTTCATTCAGATTGGCGCTGACGCGGCCGATAACCTGAAGAATACGGTCATCACGCAGACCGAAAAAGGGAGGGATCCAAGCGAGTTCAGCCCCACCGCCTGAGCGGATCGTATGAGAAGTGTCGCCACCGGTCCATTTGGACGAACCTGCCTGATCCGGAATATAGGACAGGTACGCTGTAGCCGACACGTTCGTCTGGAGCTTTGTCACCTCCTGCCGCAGCCTGTGTATTTTTTTGTCCATTTCAATCTGTTCCGCCTCATTGTCCGGCCTTTGCATCTGGGCATCGTCAATGGCCCTCTTGAACGAGGCAACGGCCCGGTCATTGCGGGCCTCGTGCATATAGGCATAGCCCAGGTCTTCCCTCAAAAAGAGGTAGTCATTATCGGCATTGAGCGCGGCTTCAAATGACTGAGCCGCTTCCGCATATTGACCGGACTCGCTGAGGGCATAGCCTAGCGCGGCCTGGCGCTCGGGACTGTCGCCCATGGCCAGAGATTTTCTGTATGCCGCGATGGCATCGGGATTTCGGTGGAGTTTACGCAGCAAATTGCCCTGGCGGAAAAACAGATCAGCGTCTTTTTTCATGACCAGTGATTCTTCGAGCAACGTTGCCGCATCTTCGTATCGTTGGTCCGCTTCAGCAATAAAGGCCAATTCTGAGAGGCGCAGCAAGCGTGTACTTTCAGACAATGCCCAGGGGGGGGCCATTTCAAGTGTCTGCCTGGCGGCTTCGCCCTGCCCCGCAAGCCGTTCAACTCGCCCGAGGCGCACTGCCGTTTCAGCGTCATAACCGAGTGCCTGCGCCTTTCTGAAGGCTTCTGCGGCTTCTGCATAGCTGGCCTCGCCCGCATAAAGAAACCCAAGGGAGAGGTAAAACTCCCGCTGTTCACGCGGGGGCATGCCGGACACGCTTTTTTCAGCCTGTTTGTAGCTGGCAAGAGCAAGGCCGGGCTTACCGAGCTTTTCATATGTGCGCCCCAAAGAAAGCCGCGTGCCTGGGGTACTATGCAGGTTTACGGCCAGGGCAAAGTCTTCCAGAGCTTTTTCATACAGGCCTGCCTTGAATTCCGCCTGGGCCTCGGCAAGAGTGACGCGCCAGTTGGGGCCAGTTATGGCCAAGGCACGGTGAAAGGCGCGTTCCGCTCCGGCGTAATCTCCCAGGGCTGTGAGCGCGTAGCCGAGATTTTCTTCTGAGACCGCCATATCATCACGCAGGGCTCCGGGGCTGTCGGCAGCCAGACGCCACGTAGCTGCGGCCTTTGCGGTTTCGCCCGCAGCCGTGTGGGCCTGCGCAAGCGACATGAGCGTTTTTACTTTTTCTCTGGGGGAATCAAGCAGTTCCAGAGCCTGATGCAGTGGTTCCACGGCTTCGGCAGGTTTGCCGATGGCCATGGCAGACAGGCCGAGCCCCAAAGCCAGCTGCGCCTGTGCAGCGCGCGGCAGCGCTGACGCCAGGCCAGACATCAGGGCGGACGCCTCGCGGAATGCCCGATAGCCCTGAGCAGCATCGCCTTGATTGGAATATATGTTGCCGAGCGCCAGCAGGGTTTCTGCCTTGAGAGTCGTATTGTCATTGGTGCGTAAAAAAGCCTCAAGCGTATCGGCAGCCTGCTTGTCCAGATGCGCAGACGCAAGGCTCAGCCCCGCCTTGTACAGCATTTGCGGGTCTTGCACAGAAAGTTCGGCATATAACCTTGCAGCTTCCTGATATTGGGCAGACAAAAACAGGCTGTTGGCCAGAATGGTGGTATTTTCAGGCGTGGGTTGCAGTTTTGCCAGCAGCCTCCCGAGGCGTACGGCTTCACTGTGGTTGCCTTCCAGCCCGGCGAGAATTGCCTGCTCGCGTAAAAGCGATTCGTCTTCCGGGGCAAGACTACGCGCCTGCGCCAGATATTCTGCGGTCTTTTCTTCCAAACCGATCTGTTTGCTGACCAGAACCAGAGAACGCAAGGCTGCAATCTTTTCCTGGTTACTCTGGGCTGCAGCCAGCGCGTTTTCAAAAGCGGCCAGGGCATTGGCGTCATCACCCAACTTCATGAGAATCATGCCCCGGGACATCTGCAAGGCGTGGCTTGTCTGCGTTCCGGGCTGACTGTCCAGCAATGCGAGCGCCTCGTTGTACCTGCCCATTTGATAGAGCAGGTTCATGAAATCGGCGCGCGCCTTGTGGTCTGAGGGAATGATGTCAAAATACTGGCGGAATTCCGCCGCCGCTTCATCAGTTTTGCCTTCTTTAAGCTTGCGATAGGCCATGTCCAAATGCGGGTAACCCTTAAAATGGGCCAGCCGATCATCAACCCAACTTTTTCCAACGGCGGGGGCTCCGTCTGTACGCGGCGTGTGTTCCGCCATGGCGCAGATCGGGTGCAGGCTGAAAGCCATCAGAAGCGGCGTCAGAAAGAAATATGTTTTCATAAACAATATCGCTGTGTTATGAGTACCAGCATTATGACGACTCACATTGTCAGGCAGGAAGGGCCTGGTCCCTGTCATGGGACTTTTTAACTTGGCCGAGCGGCCTTGCCTTGGGAATGGGATAAGGCTCTGGCAGGGTTCGGGCTATGGCCTGCTCTGCGACATCCAGAATGTCTGCCGTCACAAAATTGAGCTGCAGCAAAACGTCCTCCAATGTAGGGCAGGAATCTTGTTGCACCTCCAACGCATGCTCCAGCTGGCTTTCCGAGACCAACCCTTCAGTAACCAAAAAATCGCCAAATCTGCCCTCTGGTCTGTGTTGGGCAAAAAATCGTGATTCAGCTTCTTTCAACTGCGCATAGCGCACCATGTTTTCCTGAAGCAGTATGTCGCCCAGCTTGGCATATTTTTGCCGCCGGTGACTTCGGGCCTGGTCAAGCTGTTCTTCACTGATTTGCCCGTTGGCAACAAGATAGGAGGCAAAATCTGTGGCAGTTGACCCGCCCGATGAGGAAAGCCTGTCAAAACCATAACGCAGCGCAAAGGCGAGGTCACTTCTGGTGACAAGATAGAGCACAATAGCGCGCCCCGCAGCCTGTTCCATTTCTGACAGGGCCTGGGAAGAAGGCGGGTTTTCCACCGCCAGCGCCAACTCGCCAGTGGGCTGAATTTCCATAGGAAAGGCTCCGTTGGCCAGAGCCAGGTGGCGCGGTATGGCCGAGAGGGCATCAAGCGGCGTGCGGTAAGGGTCTACACGGCGCGTCTCAATGCGAAACTGTTTGCCGAGAATCTGGATCAGCCTGTCTTCTGAAATCATACCCATATCCAGCAGCACCCGCCCCAGGGGCAGGCCGGTCTCTTTTTGGCGTGCCAGGGCGGCGTCGAGCTGCGCGATGGTAATGAAACGCCTGTCCAGCATAAGGTCGCCCAAACGACGGCGGTAGGCCACCAGTTCCGCTTCAGAGGGGTAAACATGTTCCGTTTTGTCCCAGGCAATGACCTTGCCTGTGAGCAGATACCTCGCATAGAGGCGAAATGCCCGCATGGTGGCCGCGAAGTTGATCACGTTGCCCCACAGCAACCGGGGAAAGGACAGCAGAGCCTCGCCAAAGCCATAGACGATGCAGACATAAAACATGCGCCACAGCGACCGCCAGAAAAAGAAAAACAAGTTTGCGAGCATCAGGTACCAGAGCCCCGTATCAGGCTCAACAATGGGGGGGTAATGGTAAGCATCGGGTGCGAAAACCTGATAAAGCCACAGGGCGCCGACAAGCGGCACAACGGCATTGGCAAGCATGCTCACAAGGTTGGTGACCAGACCTTTTCTGTCCCGAAACAGCATATAGCGCGTCCAGAAATTGCCCTGCCAGCCGATATTTGCCCATCCCTGAAGGGCAATGCCCATGATCCAGCGCGACTTTTGCCTGACGGCCGTGCTGAAGGTGCGGGGGAAATATTCCCGGATGACGATATATTCCGGTTTGGTACCCACATGGGTTTTGCCGGTCAGAAAGTTTTTGCGGCTTACCTGCCGGTGGAGCACCTGGCGGACAAAAACCTGACGCAACCCGAATTTGCGCATGCGCAGGCCAAAATCATAGTCTTCCGTCAGTGATTCAATGTTGAAAAGCTGGTTGTTGCTGTCCTTGGCCAGCAGTTCAAGCGCACGGCGGCTATACCCGCTGCCGACGCCGGCAGAGGGCACGGACTTGCTCAGTATCTCCCGAACAAGCATGTCACGGGCATGATTTTCTGCAAATTCAGCGGCATAATGTCCGGCCGTAAAGTTCCACCAGCGCAGTGTCATAGGAAAAACCGGCAACTGTATCATGTCCATGCGCGGGATGAGATAGTTGAACAGCTTGATGTAGAGAGGATGAACAATGTCCTCGGAATCGTTCATGACGAAGATGTCAAACTCTACGTCGTTTTCTTTTTCAAAGTGCTTGATGCCCGCGTAAATCCAGTTAAGGCAGTCGGCCTTGTTGGTCGGGCCGTCTTTGGGGCAGACAATGCGGTTGACGTTGCCGTAAACCTCTCTGGCCAGGGAAACCTCTCGCTGGGTCTTGAGGTCATTGGGGTATGTGCCGACAAAAATCTGATAGTTCGAATAATTGATAGTCTTTATGGTGTTGTCGAGCATCCGGCGAATAACGGCGGATTCGTCCCAGCAGGGAATCATGATGGCCACGGGTTTTTCCGGCGGCGACATCAGCTGATCCTCGGTCAATGGGGGAAATTTGCGGCGGATGAAAATCCAACGGTAGGCCTTGTGGAAGATATAGGTGCAGTCGATAAAAAGCTCATCAATTCCGCTGAGAAGAAAAACAACGCCGAGTCCCATCAGCAAAAGCTGAAGGCCCAGTAAAAGATACGGCATGATGAAGTCTAGCGTAGTCATTGCGCAATCTTTCCCTGGGGTTGAAACTGCCGTTCAACAGGCAGTATTGGGGTTTCTCCGCCAAAATAGCGCCGCAGGGCCTCTACTATGCGCTCTGCTGCCCTGCCGTCGCCATAAGGATTAGACCCTTGGCGCATGCGTTGCCGTGCATGCTCGTCAGTGAGCAGTTTTGCCGCTTTTTCCGCTATTAAAGCACGATCTGTGCCTACAAGTTGCGCCATGCCCAGGCGGGCGGCTTCGGGGCGTTCTGTTACCGAGCGCAGCACCAGCACAGGCGTGTGGAATGTGGGCGCTTCTTCCTGGCCGCCACCAGAATCCGTCAAAAAAAGCGTCGCGTCGCGCATAAGGTTTACGAACGATAAATAATCCAGCGGATCCGTAAGATGAATATTGGCCACATTGCCCAGGGCCGCAAAAACCACATCATGCACGCGGGGGTTGCGGTGTACCGGGTAGATAAAGGATATATCGGGAAAAGCTGCGGCCAGGTCGCCTATGGCGCCGCAGATGTCGGGCAGACCATGCTCCCAACTTTCACGCCGGTGCGACGTCACAAGAACAAACCGCGACGCCTCGCCGACCAGAGGCATCAGGTGCGGGGCCAGACCTGGGCCGAGTTTGTCGGACAACCTGAGCAGCGCATCAACCACTGTGTTTCCGGTAACGATAATCGTGTCGTCATCGTGTCCTTCTTTCAGCAGTTCCTTTTTGGCAAGAGGCGTGGGGGCAAAGTGCAGTGTCGTCAAAACACTGGTAAGCCGCCGGTTGGCTTCCTCCGGGAACGGGTTTGCCATGTCGTGACTGCGTAGACCTGCCTCAACATGCCCGATTTTCACGCCAAGATAATGCGCCGCCAGAGACGCGGCAAAAACGGTGGTGGTATCCCCCTGCACCAGCAACATATCCGGCTTCGCCTGGTCGAGGTATCGCGTAAGCCCGTTCAGGGCTTTTTCTGTCAGCGAACTCAGGCTCTGGTTGGGCGTCATCAGGTGCAGATCAACGTCAGGCTTAAGTGCAAAAAGCGTCAGAACCTGCTCCAGCATTTCACGGTGCTGCCCGGTGGAAATAATGCTGAGGCGCATATCTTCCGCTGCCGCCAAGGCGTGGATCACGGGCGCCATTTTTATGGCTTCCGGTCTTGTGCCAATAACTACTGATATATGTGGCTGATAAGACATATATGCTCCTGAGGCTCCAGGCATGTCAGCTTCACTTATGGTGGTGCACAAGCACTTAGGTTCTTTGAAAAATATTGTGCATAAACCATACCAGCAGGCTATGCTGGCAGAAAAATCAAAATGGAGGCCTGCATCCTTTGGCACGTCGCTGGACCACTTGACCGGGAGCGAGATCAACACGCACATCAGGACGCTGAAGGACAGTTGATGAAATTCCGTCACGTAAGCCCCAACGTCAGCAGAACATTACTCACGCATCTCAAAGGCCAGCCCCAAGGCTCAGACCCTTCGTCACAACGTACCTTTCCCCAACAACCAGCCGCCATTCCTGAAACTTTCCACAGCCAGCGGGACGCCCTCTGCCCCTCATGCAGCGCGAAGGCGCATGCTGGCATTGCGCGGCGCGCAGGGAGATCACCGAGCGAAGCGAGGAAGCTCCCGGAGCAAAAGCCGCGCAGCCCTCGCCACGTGTCGGAAACGGGAAAGCCTTTAAGGGCTAACCCGTGGGAGTGGGGATATATACGACAAGCCCAAGCGGGGTCGTCCGGGGGGAGTGCAGATGGGGGCCTCGGAGGGGCGGCAGCCCCTAACAGGCCCCGCCTTGCCGCACGCCGCGCAGGCGGCCAAAACAAAAGAAAAAAGAAAGCCCCCATGCCCGCAGGGCACAACACCCGCCTCTCAGAGGACAGGCCCTTCTTTACTTTCTTCAGAGCGCACGCCGCGCACACTCACGCCTTGCCGCGCAACCTGGACAACGCCAAAGGGCGGGCTGTGCCCTGATGCTGCAAATAGAGCCACCTCACGATATGGTCACTGTACAGGTCTTGCTCGATTGCCTAAAATCTAACTGGCGTTCATAACACAAAGCTTGTCTGACAACTTATTGAGAAGAGGCACGTATCATGCGTTATGTACATACAAATCTCATCGCTAAAAACTGGCGATCTCTTTCGCTATTTTATCAGAAAGTATTTGGATGTAAGCCAGTTCCACCTGAACGGGATTTGAAAGGTGCGTGGTTAGAACGCCTGACAGGCATGCCGGATGCTCATATCGTTGGTGAACATCTGAGGTTGCCAGGATACGACGATGCAGGTTTGACTCTCGAAATATTCAGTTATGATACTTCAACTTCAGGAGAGCCAAAGCTGAACCTCCACGGCTTTTCGCATATTGCTTTTGAAGTAGAAAATGTCGCTGATACGGTTAAATTACTGCTTAGCGAGGGTGGCGAACTTGTGGGAGAAATCGTCAGCAGAGAATACGAAACATTGGGCACAGGGACTTTTGCATATGCAAAAGATCCAGAAGGCAATATCATTGAGGTACAGAGTTGGAAGAAGCATAAAGAAAGCAGTGCAGAATAACCTGGCAACGTATAGAAAAAACGAAACCCCCTTCCTTGGCTGAAATATCGTTGCTACTTTCGGTCATGTGTGCGCTCTGCCCGTTAAGAAAATGGGCGGGGCCGCTCCCGACATCAAACCGCAGAATATTCCTCGGTCAGCGGCAAGGATATTTTGTCCCGGCTGGCCGGGATGGTGAAGAACGCGGAAAAGGTTTTTTGTCACTGCCCCGATGGAGGGGGGGCAGTACAACGGCCCCACTCAAAGACCAAATCCCAAACCACCTCCAACAACCATTCATCCCCCAACCCCTTGCGCCCACTCCGCCAATACGTCAAAATTCCAAAAGCAGGCCACGCCAAAATCGCGCAAACTTCGCGCCAAGATCGCGCCAAGACCGCGCCAAATTCGCGCAAACGCCACACCCAATTCCAGACCTGCGCAGCACACTCACCCAGAGGAACGTTAATGCACTGTCAGCACCTTCTCTTTGATCCGGCCCGCATCCCTTCGCCCTGCTTTGTCCTGGACGAAATCCAGCTTCTGACCAATGCGGCCATTCTCAACACCGTGCAGGAACGCACCGGGGCAAAAATCCTCCTTGCTCTCAAGGGGTATGCGGCCTGGGCGACCTTTCCCCTGCTTTCCCGGTTCAAGGGGCACGGCCCCCTGTGGGGCGCCTGCGCCAGCTCTGTGGACGAAGCCCGCCTGGCCCGCGAGGAATTCGGCGGCGAGGTACATTCCTTCGCGGCAGCCTGGAACAAGCGCGAAGTGGCGGAACTGCTGACGCTGACAGACCACATCGTCTTCAACTCCATTGCGCAGTGGCGCGAATTCGCGCCCGCCATCGAGGCGTGGAATCAGGGCCGCTGCCCTGACAGACAGATACAGTGCGGCCTGCGCATCAACCCGGAACACTCCGAAGGCGCTGCGGAAATATACAATCCCTGCGCGCCCGGCTCGCGCCTCGGCATACGGCGCAAGCATTTTGACCCCACGGCTCTGGACGGCATCTCCGGCCTGCATTTTCATACGCTTTGCGAACAGGGCGCGGACGCGCTGGAGCGCACCCTGGCCGCTGTGGAGAAAAATTTCGGCCAGTGGCTGCCCCGATGCAAATGGATCAACATGGGCGGCGGGCATCACATCACCAAGCCGGGCTATGACCTGGACCTGCTCTGCCGCCTGCTTGTCCAGTGGCGCGACCGTTATCAGGCGCAGATATACCTTGAGCCCGGCGAGGCCGTTGCCCTGGACGCGGGCTGGCTGGTCGCCACGGTGCTGGACGTTATCGAGGCCGACATGCCCATTGTCATTCTGGACATAGGCGTGCCCTGCCACATGCCCGACGTCATTGAAATGCCCTACAGGCCGCGCGTGACGTATGAGCATGACGGCGTAGCCGTGCAGGCTGGCGAGGCGGGCCAAAGGGCCTGGACCTGCCGTCTGGCGGGCAAGTCATGCCTGGCGGGCGACGTGGCTGGCGAATATTCCTTTGACGCGCCCCTCAAGCCGGGGCAGCGCCTCATATTTGAAGACATGGCCATATACAGCATGGTCAAGACCACGACCTTCAACGGCCTGCGCCTGCCCTCCATCGGCATTTGCGGCCAGGACGCCGACGGCGAAACGGACTTTCGCATGCTGCGCCAGTTCGGCTACGCGGACTTTAAAACCCGGCTTTCCTGATGCGCCTGCCAGAGCAGTCAACACTTGAAGCAGCTTTGGCATCTGCAACAGAAAAACCCCGGTAGAACCGGGGTTTTTCTGTTGCGCGCATTGGCAAAAAATCTGCGTTCAGCGCGTATCCAGAGCAGATCAACTTTGAGAATGTACATTTTCAAAGTTTAAGCCACGCTCACTTAGGCGTTTAACCGCGCAGATAAACTGCGCTTGCGCCTCCATAGCGAACGTCTGCTCACGCAGCCGTCAGAGCAATGTAAAAGTTACATTGCTCTATTTGAGTTTTTTGACCGCTTTTTCCATACCCTCTGGCAAGGGATAGCAGTGCTCCTCACCGGGAAAAGCCCCGGCGCGCACTTCACGGGTGTAGGCCTCAATGGCGTCGCGCAGGGCCTTGTCCACCGAGCCGAAGTATTTGACAAAACGCGGCAACGGCCGGGTGTTCAGGCCGGTCATGTCCTGCCAGACCAGCACCTGCCCGTCGCATTCCGCGCCAGCGCCGATGCCGATGACGGGAATGGCAAGCTCCCTGGTGACGCGGGCGGCAAGAACGGCGGGCACGCATTCCAGCACCAGGGCAAAGGCCCCGGCATCCTGAAGGGCGCGGGCGTCGTCCAGCAGCTTCTGGGCCGCGCTGGGCGTCTTGCCCTGCATCTTGAAACCGCCGAAGGCGTTGACAGACTGGGGGGTAAGCCCCAGATGCCCCATGACGGGAATGGACGCCCGCACAAGAGCCCTGACCACGTCGCAAAATTCCGAACCGCCTTCAAGCTTGACGGCCTGGGCGCGGCCTTCGGTCACCAGCCTGCCAGCATTGCGCACGGCTTCATCCACGCTGGTGTGATAGCTCATGTAGGGCATGTCGCAGATCACAAGGGCCTGATCCGCAGCCCGCGCCACAGCGGCGCAATGGCGTAGCATGTCGTCCATGGTGACGCTGAGTGTGTCCTCGTGTCCCAGCATGACCATGCCGAGCGAATCCCCCACCAGCAGGGCATTGACTCCGGCGTCGTCCATAACGCGGGCCGTGCTGTAGTCGTAGGCGGTAAGCACCACAAGCTTGTCCTGCCCCTTGGCGGCGCGAAATGTGACCACAGTGTTCTTCATGGTGAATGCTCCTTGGTAAAAACCCTGTCGGCAACTGTTGGGGATGCCTGACGGCCAGCGATCCAGACGGCAGAAAAACGCGTCAGGAACGGCTGTTGGCCGCGAACGCCAGCCCCATAAGCAGATGCGTCAGCTTGGCCGCCGTAAAATCACAGTGGTGCAGACCCGCAATGGGGGCAAGCTCCACCACGTCCAGCCCCACGACCTGACGCCCCTCAACGCAGCGCTCAAGAATGAACTGGGCCTCACGCCAGCTTAAGCCGCCGGGTGACGGCGTTCCCGTGGCGGGCATGAGGGAGGCGTCAAAGGCGTCCACGTCAAAGGTGATGTAAATCCGCTGGGGGAAGCCCTCGGGCAGGGGCAGCTCGGGCAGACCCACGCGGGCCATGAAATAGGCGTCATAGTGCGTGACGTTGTGCGCCTTGCGTACCTCGGCTTCCTCGCGGCAGAAGTCGCGCACGCCAAACTGCACCAGCGGCAGGCCCAGATCGGCCACAGCACGGTGCATGACGCAGGCGTGCGAATAGGGGCTGCCCTCATAGCTTGAACGCAGATCGGCATGGGCGTCAAACTGCACAATGCCAAAGGGTTCGCCCGTGCTCTGCGCCTGCTTGGCCAGGGCGCGCAACGCGCCAAGGCTCACCGTGTGTTCGCCGCCGAGCAGCACCGGCAGGGCCTTGCAGGCAAGCGCCTGGGCCGTGGCAGCCTCGATGCGGTCAATGACCCCCTCAATGGGGCCGCTACAGTCCACAGGGGGCGCGGTATAAAAACCTGATTCTCCTGGGGTAAGTCCGCTTTCCCAGGCTTCAAGCTGCTGGGAGGCCGTGAGCAGGGCCTCGGGGCCGTGGGCCGTGCCAGCGCCGTAAGACACGCTCTGCTCCAGCGGAACGGGGATAATATGAAAGGCGGCCTGTTCAGGCCGGGAGGGGCTGTATTCCGATGCAAGAAAATGCTGCATGACTATCCTCAGGCTGTATGGATGAACCAAATAAAACGGCCCGCTTGGGGAGGCAGGCCGTCTTATTTGGAGGAGGCTGTCAGCAAAAGAAAGGAAGGTACTTTCTATTCTGCAATGGCCGTGCCAAGTGGAATCGAGAAAATAAATCTCTCTAACCACCAGTAATTTATTGTAATTTATTTCAGGAACAAATACTGTTTAGTTTAAAAACTTATACTCTCCTGCCCTGCGCCCCACGTTGCAGGCTTGCCGCTGTACAAAAAATTATCTCACTGATGCATGCGGCCAGCCCACGGAGCAGACTACTGTTAAAAATATACATTCTCAAAGTTACCGGCACGTTCGCTTCGGCGCTTACCCGCGCAAATAAATCTCGGTGCTTTTATCGGCTGATGTTCCGCCACCAGACTTTCCGCTCAAGACTTACTGCAACGTTTCCTTTCCAGCGGTGGCCGGAGCCCCCTGTATGCTGACGGTCAGCTTTTCCGCCAGTTCGCGCGCGCCGGGGGTCTGACGCCATTCGTCAAAGAGCTTGCGCCATGCGCCGAACTCCGTGAAGCCACGGTCCAGCTGATCTTCGTGCATCTGCACCCAGGTATTGAAAAGCTGCATCTGCACCTGAAAGGTGGCGCTGTTGAATATCATGGCCGCGCTGTCGCGCGCTATGCTCTTGCCTTCCACGTGGGTGGCCACGAAGTTGCAAATGGCGCGCTGCGACATTTCAAAGGTCACTTCCTGACCGTTCATTTCATCGGCCAGGGGCAGCAGATGGGGGTAGAGTTCGGCAATGCGCTCCATACCCTTGACCGGCACGGCCATGAACAGCGGCGCTTCACCGTCAACCGGGGCGGCTTCGGGCTTTTCGCTGATAAAATAGAATCGCAGCCAGTTTTCAAACATGACCGCTTCAATCATGGCGGCTACGGCGCTCTGGAATTGGCTCTGTGGCTCAGGCATGGAAACTCCTTGACTTTTTGGCGGCGTGAGCACCCTGGCTCCAACCGCCATCAGGACTTGGCTCACGTACTTCTGGAACAGATCATCAGGCCATGGCCGACGCCGAGAACCCCTGAAAGGCGCTCATGCCGCACGGCCTAGAGAAAAATGTCGCAAGCGGCTCCATATGTACTATCCGGGCCGACCCGCGTCAATGCGGTACGCCGTAAAGCCGGGGCGCATATAAATGTTCTGGCGGCGAGGATGCGGCCCTGCCAGATGCGGCCAGCCCAGACGACGCCAAAGCAAATGTAGCCAATGCGAATGCGAGCAGTCAGCGTTTCCCTAAGTCGCGGCCAGCCGCTCGCGCCGCAGGCGCAGCGCCCTGGTGCCCGTAAGGCTCAAGGCCAGGGCGGCGCTTCCCGTCACGGCGCAGACTATCCCCAGAGGGACAGCGGTTCCCGGCCCGGCCAGCCCCACCAACGGGGAGGAAAACGCCCCGAAAATAAAGGCCGCCACGCCGATCACGCCCGAAGCCGCGCCCGCGCCCACGTCCTGCGCCGCGATGCCGAGGGTGAAGCTGGTGGCGAAGGTCACGCCCTGGAGCGTTATCATGCAATACAGGGCGGCAATGAGGGGCCAGGGCGAAGCCGGACGTGCCAGGGTCACGCCCAGCACCGCCAGACAGGCCACCCAGCGCAGGACGTTTCCTGCCACCAGCAGCCTTTCTTCCCTGACGCGGCGGGCCAGCCGCCCGGTAATGATGGCCATAAAAGACAGACTGAGCGCGTTGGCCCCGAAGATCATGCCGTAGGCCGTGGGCGAAAAGCCGTACATATCCTGCAAAATAAAGGGCGAGGCCGCCACATAGCCGAAAAATCCGGCCATGGTGAAGCCTTGCACCCCGGCAAAGCACATGAAGGCCTTTTCGCTGAAGAGCTTGCCCGTACAGCGCAGGGAGGCCAGCACGCCGCCGGGCCGCCGGGCCTCTGGACGCAGTGTTTCCGGCAACCGCCAGGCGCACAGGCACACGAGCAGCAGGCCAAAACCCGTCAGAAAAATAAATACCGCGTGCCAGCCGCCCAGTACGGCCAGACCGCCACCCAAAAGCGGGGCCACGATGGGGGCCACGCTCTGAATGGCGATAAGCACGGCCATGAAGCTTGTGAGCTCCGGCCCGCGAAAAAGATCGCAGGCAATGGCGCGTGAAAGCACCACGCCCCCGGCTCCGCTGAGTCCCTGCGCAAACCGCAAGGCGATAAAACCTTGGCCGGAGCTTGTCTGCGCGCAAAAAAACGACGCCAGCGTGAAGAAGGCCAGCGCCAGCAGCAGGGGGCCGCGCCGCCCGCGACTGTCTGAAATGGGGCCTATGAATATCTGGCCAATGGCCATGCCCAGCAAAAAGGCGGTGATGGTGATCTGCGTGGCAGCCGTCGAGATGGAAAGATCCCCGGCGATCTGGGGCAGGCTCGGCAAATAGGTGTCTATGCTCAAGGGGCCGAATGCCCCCAGCATGGCGAGCAGCAGCGCGAAAAAAAGCCTGCGCCCACGGCTCAGCCGTGCGCCGGGCCCGACGACAAGGTCATTCTGTGAAAAACTCATGCGGTACTATTCCCTCAATTTTGGCGGATACTCAACCCGGCTGCGGGCAAAGTCAAGTTGCTGCGCCACAAGCTGCCAGCCGCACGACGCTCTGGCGGGCCGAAAAGCCTTGTGCTAGGGTCGCGTCATGATCGACTACGCTCAAGCGCTCAACCAAGCCCAATACCAGGCAGCCACCAGCGGCGACGGCCCCGTGCTGGTGGTGGCCGGCGCGGGCAGCGGCAAAACCCGCACCATTGTGTACCGTCTGGCCTGGCTGGCCGAAAACGGCATCTCGCCCGACGCCATGCTGCTGCTCACCTTTACCCGCAAGGCCGCCCAGGAAATGTTGCACCGCGCGGGACTGTTGCTGAACCAGGGGCTTACCGGCGTTCAGGGCGGCACTTTTCACGCCTTTTCTTTCAGCGTGCTGCGCCGTTGGAAACCCGCGTGGCTGGCCGACCGACCCTTTACGGTTATGGACGCCGCGGACATCACGGCAGCGGTCAAGCACTGCAAGGACACTCTCAAGCTGGGCAAGGGCGACAAATCCTTTCCCAAAACCCAGACCGTGGTGGGCCTGCTCAGCAAGGCGCGCAACAAGGAACTGCCCCTGGACGAAGTGCTGCGGCGCGAGGCCTTTCACCTGCTGCCCCATGCCGAAAGCCTGACCCGCCTGGGCGAGGCCTACAACGCCTACAGGCGCGAAAAAGGCCTCATGGACTATGACGACCTGCTTTTCGAGCTTGAAGACCTGCTGCGCACCAATGCCCTGGCCGCCGCCAGCCTGCGCCAGCGCTTCAGCCACATTCTTGTGGACGAATACCAGGACACCAACCTCGTGCAGGCGCGCATCGTGCGTCTGCTGGCCGGGCCGGAAGACGGGCCCCCAGGCAACGTCATGGCCGTGGGCGACGAGGCCCAGTCCATCTACGCCTTCCGTGGGGCGAACGTTCGCAACATTCTGGATTTCCCCAATTTTTTTCCGGGTACCAAGGTCGTACGGCTGGAGGAAAACTACAGGTCAACCAAGCCCGTGCTGGATGTGGCCAACAGCCTTCTGGCCCATGCGGCAGAGTCCTTTCATAAAAACCTCTTCACCAGAAAGGAAGGCGGCGAGCCGGTACGCCTGGTCACGCCCCTGAGCGACGCCAGCCAGGCCAAGCTTGTGGTGCGCCGCGTCGAAGAACTGCTGCGCGAGCACTTGCCCCACGAAATCGCCGTGCTCTTTCGCGCTGGCTTCCACTCCTACAACCTTGAAATGGCGCTCAACCAGGCTGGCATCGGCTTTCGCAAGTACGGCGGCCTGCGCTATACCGAGGCCGCCCACGTCAAGGACGTCATGGCCTACGCCCGCCTGCTGCTCAACCCTCTGGACCTGCCCGCCTTTGCCCGCGTGGCCGCCCAGCACAGCGGCATCGGCCCCAAGACAGTGGAAAAGCTCTATGCCGTGGCGCGCAGCGGCGACGCGGCGGCCACGGAAAAGGCCTTTGGCAAACACGTCGGCTTTCTGGAAGACATGCGCTTCATCAACGACCTGCGCGCGCGGCCCATGGCGCCCTCGTCCACGCTGGCGGCCATACTGGAGCACTACCGCCCCCGGCTGGAAACCCTGTACCCCGAAGACTGGCCCCGCCGTCAGCAGGGTCTTGAAGAAATCATTCAGATGGCTTCGGGCTACGTGCATCTGGATCTTTTTTTGGCCGATCTGGCGCTGGAGTCGCCCGAAGAGGACGAAAACGACGCCGAAGGCAAGATCACCCTTTCCACCGTGCATTCGGCCAAGGGGCTGGAATGGAACGCCGTGTGCATCATCGATCTTGTGGAAGACCGCTTTCCCTCGCGTCACGCCCTGGCCCGGCCCGAAGACTTTGAAGAAGAACGCCGCCTCATGTACGTGGCCTGCACCCGCGCCCGCCAACATCTGGATCTCTACGCCCCGGCCTCCCTGTACAACAGGGCCGAGCGCGGCAGCCAGCACGTGAACCAGAGCCCCTTTGTGCGCGAACTGGCTCCCGGCCTTGTGGAAGAATGGGTGGAGGGCTTTGGCGGCGGTCTTTCACGCCGCACGCCGGGCAGCTTCGGCGGCGCGGGCACGTATCAGCCACTGGCCCGGCCCCTGTCTCGGCCGCAGGCATATTCGCAGACATCCTCCCAAACATCCTCGCAGGCCAGCCGCGATTACGCCGCCTTTGACGATTGCCAGCTGCCCCCGGAACAGGAACATGCCGAGCCCGGCCTGAACTTTGCGCGGCCGCGCGGCCTTGCCCCCCGTCAGGAAAACCCGGCCGTGGGTGAAAGCCCAACGGCTGGCGGTTCCGGCACAACGGCCACAGGCGGCGCGGCCGCCGGTCAGGGGGAACTCTGCTACTGCACCCACCGCATCTTCGGGCGCGGCAAGATTATCAAGCATCTGTCGCCCGAAAAGGTGCAGGTGAACTTTCCCGGCTTCGGCCTCAAGGTCATTTTGAGCGAATACCTGCTCATGGAGAATTGATATGGTTGCGCCCCCATCGTCCGGCGACGCCGCCGCGCCACTGTCGGAAGACCGCATACTGGCCTGCCTGGCCGGATATTTTCCCCAGACCCATCCTTCATTGCTGCTGGGCCGGGGTGACGACTGCGCCGTGCTCAAGGCCGGACGGCCCCTTTGCGTCAGCAGCGACCTTTTTTTGGAAGACATCCATTTTCGCCGTTCCTATTTTTCGCCCGAAGACACGGGCTACAAGGCCCTTGCCGTCAATGTCAGCGACCTGGCGGGCTGCGGCGCGCGGCCCCTTGGCTTCACGCTCTGCCTGGGCCTGCCCTCCTGGGTGGATATGGAGTGGCTCAACAGATTCTTCAGCGGCATGGCCGAGGTGGCCGGTCAGCACCGCATGGCGCTGGCCGGAGGCGACCTCTCGCGCAGCAAGAGTCTGCACATTTCCATAACCGTCTGGGGCGAGACGGCGGACCCCGGCCATTTTCTGGTGCGGGGCGGCAGCATGCCCGGAGACGTGCTCTTCGTGGTCGGCCCTCTGGGCCTAGCCCGCGTAGGTCTGGCCCAACTGGAAGCGCAGGGGCGTCAGGCCCTTGATGCCTGGCCCGCCGCCTGCGCGGCCCATCTGCGGCCCGCACCGCAAGTGGACGCAGGACTGATGCTGGCGCGCGCGGGATACAACGCGCGGCCTCCGGCCCTCATGGATCTTTCGGACGGCATCATGCGCGACCTGCCGCGTCTGCTGGGCCTCACAGGCGAACTCAGCGCCGTCTGCCCGGAAAAATGCACGGGCCTCGGCGCGGAAATCGTGCTGCCGCAAGGCCGCCTGCACCCGGAACTACTGCGCTACGCAGCGGCCACGGGAAAAAATCCCGTGCATGAAGCCCTGCTCGGCGGCGAGGACTACGCCCTGCTCGGCACCTGCGCGCCCGACATGCTGCCTCCCCTGCACTCGGCCATTCCCGGCCTGTACAGCATTGGCGTGGTCACATCTGGCGGCGGCATTGAGTGCAACAACGCGCCTCTGGACAGCCTTGGCGGCGGATTTGACCACTTTGAGGCCTGAAACGCTTCGGCCTGCGACCCGCAAAAGGCCGTCCGGAGCAGATCACCCTTAATACATAAAGCATTTCGGCAGCATTCTGCCTAGAGCATTTTGCTTTTGAAGCACTCCTTGTTTCAAAAGCAAAATGCTCTAAAGAACCTTTGACTGGCAGGAACACGCATGCACAAGGATTTTCAGTCAGCACAAGAACTTATAGCCCCTTACGTGGAAGAAATGCGCGCCATCTGCCGGGACGCGTGGGCGCAGGGCCTGCTCTCGGGCTGTAACGGCAACTCCAGCCGCCGCCTGCCCGCCCCGCATGAGGGCATCGCGTGCCTGACCTGCACGGGGGCCGCCAAGGGCCGCCTTGCCCCGCAGAACTGCTGTCTTGTGGAGATTGCAGGCGCGGCCCCGCTGCACGGCGGCCCGGCGTCAACGGAATCCGGCATGCACCTGGCCATTTACCGCGCAAAGCCCCAATGCGGCGCCATACTGCACACGCACCCGCGCCGCCTGCTGGCCCTGAGCCTGCGCCTTGAAAAGGAAGACGACGGGCTGGAAGATTTTTTGCGCCTCCCGCTCTTTGAGGCGGACGTGTGGCGCGCCCGCCTGGGCTTCGCCCCTGCTCTGCCGCCCGGAACAGCGGAACTGGCCGACGCCGTGGCCAGGGCAAGCCTCGACCATCCGGCTGTGTGGATGGCAGGACACGGCCTGTGCAGCACGGGCGCGACCCTGGCCGAAGCGCTTTGCCTGACCGAGGAACTGGAGCATCTGGCCGCCATCCAGCTTTTGAGCATGCGCTGATCCAATTTCGCTTTTCCCCACAGTTCACGCCAAGCAATAAAGGCCCGCCACCGGGCCTTTTTTGCTGCCCATGGGCAGATACGTCCTGAGAGTAAGCGTTTCTACAGAGTGCCGTAACACGATTAACAAAATCGTGTTTTTTTGCTTGCCAAAAAACCTGCCCTTGTGTAGCATCTTTAAAAAAAACGTAACACAATCCTTCAGCACAGCATCTTAATCCAAGGAGCCTGACATGAACCTTTTGCAGCAGATCGGCCGCAAGGCAAAACCCATCCTCGGTGGTCTGGCCCTTACGGCTCTGCTGGGCGCGGCCCTGCCCGCAACGGCGCACGAATTCATCCTCAAGCCCGACACGGCCACTCCTGCCGCCGGGCAGAAAACCCGTGTGCAGGCCCAGGCTTCGCATGTTTTCATGATCAGCGAGGAAGCGGAAAAGCCCGAAACCGTGAACCTGCAACTGGTGCAAAAGGGCAAATCCACTCCTGTGACCCTGACCGAAGACGCTTCACTTGTCGCCCTTGTGGGCGACATTACGCTGACGGACACGGCCCCGGCCCTGCTGGTGGGGCACCGCCTGCCCCAGATATGGAGCGAAACCACGGAGGGCGTGCTTGAGGGCAACCGCGCGCAGCTTGAAGCGCAGGGCAAGAAAGTCCGCTCGGTGGGCAAGTATGAAAAGTTCGCCAAAAGCCTGCTCAACCCTGCCGCCAATGACACGCTGTACAAAACCCCGCAAAACCAGATGCTGGAAATCGTCCTGCTGGACAATCCCGCCACCGTCAAGCCCGGCGGCGTCATGAACGTACAGGTGCTTTTGCGCGGCAAACCCCTGCCGGGCGCGACCGTGGGCCTGACCCACGACGGCTTCAGCAAGGAAGAGGACGCCTACAAGGTGACGGCCGCCACCGACGCCCAGGGCAAAGCCGCCCTTGCCGTGGACAAGCCAGCACTCTGGATGGTCCGCACCGCCACCGTTGAAAAAACGCCGGGCACGGACGCCGACGCGCACCACCTGCGGGCCACCTACGTTTTCCCGGTGCGATAACGCGACGGCATGACCATGAGAGTTGCCGTGTTCACTAAGGTTTTCAGCCTGTTTCTGCTCTGCGCCTGCCTTGTGATGGTCAATGCGCGGCTCGCCTCTGCCCATGCCCTGCGCGCCGCCGAAATCCCTCAGGGGCAGGCCGTTGTCATGCAGTTCGCCTATTCCACGGGCGAAGTGCCTGCCTACGCGAATGTGGAAGTTTACGGCCCGGCCGATGCGGGCATGGAATTCCAGAACGGCCGCACCGACGCCCAGGGACGCTTCGCCTTTGTGCCCAATGCCCCGGGCCAATGGCGGGTGATCATGGCCGACAACATGGGCCACAGGGTAGTGCACGAGACTACTGTGGCCGAAAACGGCGGCGCCGCCCCCACGGCAGACGCCGCCGCTGACGCATGGGGCCGTTTTGCCACCCCCCTGCGGGCCTTGCTGGGCGTCAGCCTGCTGCTGAATCTGGGAACAATGTCCGTGCTGTGGCGTCAACGCCGCAAGGCGTAAAGCCAGGTTGGCAACACGGCCAGGAGGCCCGCCCATGGGGGGGCGGGCCTCCTTTTTATTTAAGAAAACGCTGAGTTATTCCGTTGGGCGGACTTGCTTCACTAAAAGATCGCGCTTCGCCAAAGGGGATAACCGCGCGTTTCCAGAAGGCTCTTTAATCAGCATTTAACTAAATCATTTCAGATTGTTATCTGAAACAGCCTCTCTTGCTGAAATTGCGCTAAGCGGGCGAGCACTCCGCATCGGCGGAGACGTGCACAATCTCGCCCACCATGGCGGCGGGCTCGTTCACGCCCACGCCAAAATCCTTTCTTTTTATGTCGCCCCACACCTTGAAGGAACGTGTGGGCTTTTTCGTCATGGGGTTGGTCACCACTTCGCTGCTGCGGAAGTTGAAGGTCACGTCCTTTGCCACGCCGCGAATGGTCAATGTGCCGCTGATCTTGCCCTCGCCCGCCGCCTCAAGCCGCACCTTGCTGCTCTCGAAGGTCATGACGGGGTGTACCGCCGCCTCAAAGAAATCACCACTGCGCAGATGTTCATCACGCGCAGCCACGTCCGTATCAATGCTGGCCGTCTGGGCGGCCATGCTGAATTTTGCGTCGGAGAGGTCGTCCTTGCCGATCTCGGCAGTGACCGTGAATTCGGCAAACCTGCCGGCTAGTTCGGTTATGGTGAGATGCCTGACTACAAAGCCAAGGCGGGAATGGGCCGGATCATTCTTCCATGTGGTCATGGTATTCTCCTTGTTTTTTTGCCGCCTCTGCACACAATGCACAGTTTTTTTCTGCGGGACGCCCCCCCGGCTGGCCGCTGCCATGGCGCGGACTCCGTGAGCCCCGCGTCAGATCGAAAAGCTTTGTATTACATAACACGCAATAAAGGTTTTAGGGGGTGGGGGCGTGGGGGCGTGGGGGAGGAGACCCTTTTGCAAAAGGGTCCCTCCCCCACAAAATAGTCAATGTAACATAGCATTGTCCTGGTCAGTTTAGTCACGGGATGAATTTTCAGTTATATCAAGGAGAGCGAGCCTTTTATGCAGGGAGTGTACTCTGATGGTACTCGACCGGAATAAAAGGCGAAGTTCGACGCAGAAATAACTGGAAAGGCGCTCGTGACTACAGTGCCTTAGAATACGCCGGGCAGACCGTTATCCCGCAGCGCGGCGTCACAGGAGCCGATATGGTAGCAGGTATGGCTGGCCAGCATGGCCACCGCCGCGCCATAGGCCACGTCGCGCCCTATCTTTTTGCTCAGCACAGAGTGGATCCGGGTAAGATCCTTGTCCGAAAGGCCGTCCAGCCAGGCGTCCACGCCGGCACGCACGGTTTCGGCATACTCCCGCATGGCGTCCTTGCCGATGGCGCAGGGGCCCTGAACCTTGAGCATGAGGGTGGCCATGTCGCAGGGGGCTGACGCGGGCGCGTCGTTTTCACCAAGGGTGAAAAAATTCAGCACGGCAAGGGCATGGGCGATCTGCTGCCACACGGGCCAGCCGCCGCGTGTTTCATTCCATATCTTTTCGGGGCAGACGTCGATGAATTGCGTCAGAAGGCTCCAGGAATGGCGGTACGGGGCCTGAACGGCATTGATAATGTCTCGTGACATGTGTTTCTCCTTTGAGGGCGTTGCCGCCGTCATGCGTGCGCCTGACGGACACGTCGGGCACACTGTTTGTCTCCACCATAACCAAAGCCCCCGCCTTGTGCAAAGCGGGGGCCTGAACATGGATCAACCGGCTGCCGGAACGCGCGTCAGCGTTGGGCGGCAGCGCCGTCAACGTATGGCGCGGTACGGATGTTATTCGAAACGGCTGGCGTTGGTGATAAGCACCATATCCACAGGCACATTTTCGTGCATGCCCATGCTCTTGGTCTTTACCTTGGCGATTTTGTCAACCACATCCATGCCCTCGGTCACGCGGCCAAAGGCGCAATAGCCCCAGCCGTCAAGGGTGGGGGCGCTGTGATTGAGAAAGCTGTTGTCCACCAGGTTGATGAAAAACTGGGCCGTGGCGCTGTGCGGGTCGCGGGTGCGGGCCATGGCGATGGTGCCGCGCTCGTTCTTCACGCCGTTGTCGGCCTCGTTGGCCACAGGTTCGCGGGTGGACTTTTCGTCCATGCGCGCGCCAAGGCCGCCGCCCTGAATCATGAAGCTGGGAATAACGCGGTGGAAGATGGTGTTGGTGTAAAAACCCTCATCCACATATTGCAAAAAGTTGGCAACGGTTTTCGGGGCCTTGTCGGGGAAGAGCTCGATCAAAATGTCGCCGGACGTGGTTTCCAGCAAAACCGTGGGATTGTCAGCCATGATAGCTCCTTTAGTGGTGACGGCACGCGCCTGCCCAAGCGGAAAGCGCGCCCTGAGCCGGAATATAGAGTATGCCCCGAAAGATGACAATGCCTGCCGCCGGGTATAGATTGCTTGCATGCCCGCAAAAAACAAAAAAGCATCCGTCGCCGTGTCCGCAGGCAAGAGCGCCCACCAGGGCGCAAGCCTTTTGCCTGGTCTTGAGCCCGCCTGCCAGCCAGCCACTTCGGCCGAATCCGGGGCTGAAACAGCCTGCCACATGACGCCGGGCTGTCACCTGCCGCCGGACAAGCACCTTCCCGCCCTGCGGCAGGCGCTGCTCGACTGGTTTTCCGTCCATCAGCGTGACCTGCCGTGGCGCGCCAGCTACACGCCCTATGAAGTCTGGATTTCAGAAGTCATGCTGCAGCAAACGCAGATGGAGCGCGGCGTCAGCTATTTTTTGCGCTGGATGCAGCGCTTCCCGGACATCGCCACTCTGGCCGCCGCTCATGAAGAGGACGTGCTCCGCCAGTGGGAGGGCCTTGGCTACTATTCCCGCGCCCGCCACATCCTGGCTGCCGCCCGCAAAATCGTGGCGGAACACGGGGGCGCGTTTCCCTCCGACCTCGCGTCCATCCGCGCCCTGCCTGGTGTGGGGCCATACACGGCCGGGGCCATTGCCAGCATTGCCTTTGGCGAAAAGCTGCCCTGCGTGGACGCCAATGTGGAGCGCGTCATCGCGCGCATTTTTGATGTGGACAGCCCCGTGAAGCAGGACCCGGCTGCTGGCATAATCCACCGATGGGCCCTGCGCCTTGTGCCCGAAGGCAAATCCCGCGAGCACAACCAGGCCATGATGGAACTGGGGGCCCTCATCTGCCGCAAAAAACCGCGCTGCGAACTTTGCCCTCTGGCCCGCTTTTGCATCAGCCGCCATCTGGGCATACAGGATCAGCGGCCTGTGCCGGGCAAGCGCGCAGTCATCACGCCGGTGCGCGCAGTCACGGGCGTGCTTTGCATAGGAAAACACATTTTTGTGCAAAAACGTCCGCCTTCCGGCGTATGGGGAAACCTGTGGGAATTCCCCGGCGGCAGGGTCGAGCCGGACGAAAGCCCGGAACAGGCCACGGTGCGTGAATTTATGGAAGAAACGGGATTCGCGGTGCAGGTGGCCGCCAGATATGGCATCATACGCCACGGCTACACCACCTACCGGCTGACCCTGCACTGCTTTGGCCTTGAACTGGCCAACAGCGGCGCAAACGCGCAGGCAAAGCCGCAGGGCGACGCCTGCCCCACGCCGCCGCAACTCACCGCCGCCACCCAGTACCGATGGGCAACCCCTGAAGAACTGGAGGGCCTGGCCATGCCTGCGGCGCACCGCAAGCTTGCGGACAGTCTTTTTGGCCCGTCAGGCGAGGCGTCGCCGCCGCACGCGTCCCTTCAGAAAAAACAGGGACGGCTTTTCTGATATTTACCAGCACGTATAAAATAGCGTATTTTCTCTTGCCTTTTCTATATAATGTTTCCTATTATTGACTAGAGAGAAGAGGATGTCCTGCAGAAGGCAGGCATGAGGCAAGAGCTAGATTTTGCGCCTGACATGGACCTCAAGGCCGTGTCAGACAGCATACCCGAAAGCGCGGACCATACGCCGTCCTTTGCCCATTCTATGCGCACGTTGTTGCGCCTTCTGGGCAAGCCGGTATCTCTCCCTCTGTTGCTCAGCGGCATACGCGGCGGCCCAAGTTCAGATTCTCCCTCGGCCTGCCTGCGTTCGGCCAGACGCTACGGACTCGACGCGCGCATAGTGCGCCGCAAAAATCTTAACAGTATCTCCCCCCTTGTGCTTCCCTGCATTCTGCTGCTCAAAAACGATCTGAGCTGCGTCCTGCTCAAGCAGGATGCCGGGGCAGACACGGCAGAAGTCATCTTTCCCGAACAAGGCGAACACGCAAAGAGCGTAAACCGTCAGGAACTGGAGTCCCAGTACACTGGCTACGCTGTTTTCGGCAGCCTCACGGGCAAGCTGGACGCCCGCGCCCGCGTGCCCCTGCCCGTCACCAGGCGCTGGTTCTGGGACGTCATCGGCCACTACATGCCGCTGTACAAGCATGTGATTATTGCCACGGTCATCATCAATCTTCTGGGCGTGGCTGGCTCGCTCTTCGCCATGAACGTCTATGACCGCGTCGTGCCCAACCAGGCCGAGGAAACCCTGTGGGTGCTGGCCTCAGGCGTGCTGCTGGCCTATATGGTAGACTTCATCCTGCGCAATGTGCGCGGCTATTTTGTGGACCTCGCGGGACGCAATGCCGATGTGGTGCTGTCCAGCAAACTTATGGAAAAGGTGCTTAATCTGCGCATGGACGCAAAGCCCGATTCCACGGGCGCACTGGTAAACAACCTCAGCGGATTCGAATCGTTACGGGATTTTTTCAGTTCCGGCAGTCTGGTTGTTCTGGCCGATTTGCCCTTTCTTGTCATCTTTCTCGGCCTCATATTTCTTATCGGCGGGCCCATTGTGAGCGTGCCCCTGGCGGCCGTGCCCCTCATGGTGGGCCTGGGCCTGCTGCTGCAAATGGGCGCGCGGCGTCATGCCGCCTCCAACTATCTGCTGAACATGCAAAAGCACGCCCTGCTGGTTGAAATCGTGCACGGGCTTGAAACCGTCAAAACCAGCCGGGCCGAAAGCCGCCTGCTCAACCTGTGGGAACAGGTCTGTGACGCCTCGGCGGAAACGTCGCGCATGGCCCGCCGCTACGCCACCCTGACCCTCAGCGTGTCCAGCGGGCTCAGCCAGCTTGTGTCCGTGGGGGTCATCGTCTGGGGCGTATACCGCATCATGGACAACGCGATGACCATGGGCGGCCTCATTGCCTGCAACATTCTGGCTGGCCGGGCCATGGCCCCGCTCATGCAGCTGGCGGGCATGATCTCACGCCTGCACCAGTCGCGCATGGCCCTCGCCGCGCTGAACACCATCATGGAACTTCCCACCGAAGACCCGGCCGAGACCGACAAGACGGACTTTGGCCTGCTGCAGCCCGCCTTCACGTTTGAACACGTGAGCTTCAGTTATCCGGGGGCAAAGCACAATTCGCTGTCCGACGTGAGCTTTACCATACGGCCCCACGAAAAGGTGGCCATCATCGGCCGCATGGGTTCGGGCAAATCCACCATCGGCAGGCTCATGACCGGGCTCTACACGCCTCAGGACGGGGCCGTGCGCTTTGGCGGCGTTGACCTGCGGCAGATGGACGCCGTGAACCTGCGGGGCCGCATGGGCTATCTGCCCCAGGACGTAACCCTTTTCTACGGCTCCATACGCGACAACATCGCGCTGGACGATCCCGGCATTGAAGATCAGCGGGTGCTGCGGGCCGCGTATCAGGCCGGAGCCACGGACTTTATCCGCGCGCTGCCCGGCGGCCTGGGCGCGCCCGTGGGCGAGCAGGGATTTGCCATTTCCGGCGGGCAGCGGCAGTCCGTTGCCCTGGCCCGCGCCCTTTTGCACGACCCCGAAGTGCTCATCCTCGACGAGCCCACAAGCAATATGGACAAGGCCACAGAAAGTCTGCTGCGCACACGCCTTGCCAAGCTGGCCGAAAACAAGACCCTTGTTCTCATCACGCACAGGGCCAGCCTGCTGGCTCTGGTGAACCGGCTCATCATCATCGACAACGGGCGCGTGGTGGCCGACGGTCCCCGCGACGAAGTGCTTGAAGCCATAAACAGCCAGACCTCACAAAAGCGCCAGGCTGCCGACCCGACGCCAGGCCAACGGCAAAACGAACAGCAAAACAGAACCATGCCCGCTGGCCAGGCCGCCAACGAGGCAGCGGCAACCACAGTCACACTCGCGCCAGCGCCGACTCTCGCGCGTGCCGGGGGCGCGCCCGAAAGCGGCATGAGAGGAGCAGCATGAGCGCCCTGGTAAACTTTTGGAGACGGCTTTTCGGCCTCTCATCATTACAGGAAGAAGAACACCTGCCCTACATGAACAAGGTGGACGCGGCCCTGCAACGCAAAGGCCGGGTGGCGGCCGTTTTTCTCTCCCTTGGCACTGCGGTGCTGCTGTGCATTCTCGTCATCTGGGCGGCCTGGGCCTCCATCGACGAAGTCACGCGCGGCCACGGGCAGGTGGTGTCCGCCAGCGGCACCCAGGTCATACAGAACCTTGAGGGCGGCATCCTGCGCGAAGTGCTGGTGCGCGAAGGGCAAATAGTCGCAAAAGACCAGCCGCTCGCGCGGCTGGACAATCTTGGCGCGGCCAGCCAGTACAACGACGCCCTGGCCAAGGCGCTGGAAAACCGCGTGGCCCTCATACGCCTTGAAGCGGAAAAAAATGCCGTCCCCCCGGTATTTGACGTGGAGCTGCTCACTGCGGCCCCGCAGGTCATTGCCGACCAGGAAGAGATGTATCACAGCCGCCGCGAACGGTATCTTTCAGAAATGGCCATGCTGACCTCGCAGCACCGGCAGCGCCTCAAGGATGTGGACGAGCATCGCGGCCGCAAAACCCAGCTTGAGCACAACCTTGCCCTGGCCGAAGAACGCCGCGACCTGGCCAAACCGCTGGAGGCGCGCAAGCTTTATCCCAGGGTGGACTTCCTCGACCTTGAGCAGCGCGTTGTGACCCTGCGCGGCGACCTGGAAGCCATTGCGGCATCATTGGGCAAAGCCGAGGAGGCCGTGCTTGAGATCGAGCGCAAGCTGAACCTGCACAAGGCCGAATACGACTCTGAAATCAACGCCGAAGTCAACAAGCGGCGCACGGAACTGACGTCGCTTCAGGCCATGCTCTCGGCCGGGGGCGACCGTGTTACCCGCACAGAACTGCGCTCCCCGGTGCGGGGCACGGTTAAAAGGGTCATCATCAATACGCTTGGCGGGGTGGTGCGCTCTGGCGAGCCCATCATGGAAATCGTGCCCCTGGACGACACGCTGCTGGTCGAGGCGCGCATCCGTCCGGCCGACATCGCCTTCATTCACGCGGAGCAGCGGGCCATGGTCAAGATATCGGCCTATGATTTTTCCATCTATGGCGGTCTTGAGGCCGTGGTGGAACAGATCAGCGCAGACACCATTGAAGACAAAAAAAGCGAGTTCTTCTACCTCGTCAAGCTGCGCACCAAGAAGAATGAAATCGTCTACCGCAACGAACACCTGCCCATCATTCCGGGCATGGTGGCCGGAGTGGAAATCGTTTCCGGCAAAAAAACCGTACTGGACTACCTGCTCAAACCCCTGCTCAAGGCACAACAAAACGCCATGAGAGAACGATAGATCGCGAGGCGCATATGCTTGCTTCACATCCCCTGTACATGCCCCCTCCAGGGCTTCAGACAGTACTCAAGGGCTTTACGCCCCAGTCACGCATTGAGCTGAACTTTTCCATGAAAGATCTTTTTGTCGGGCTGGAAGGGTACAATCTCGTCTTTTCACGCAACGACGGCTCCCGGCTGGTTCTTGAGAACTATCTGGCCCCGCCCCAGCCCGGCATGCAGTATGCGCCGGCTGGCCCCGACCAGCACCTGGCATCCCTGGTGGAAGCCGCGCACCCTGCCATCATCGTCAATGGCAGGGAAATGTCGCCCTCGTTCTTTTTTTCCTCCCTGGGCGAGGAGGACATGCCCCTGCCGGGCATTGCCTATGTGCGTAACGCGTCTTTTCAGGACTATGAGCATGACAACCTCCACGAGGGCATTGACTCTTTGAGCGGCCTCGGCTCCACCGACGGATTGATGCGTCGCGGCGGGTCGGGAGCGGATAACGATGACGCCGTGGGGCAGAGCCTGTTCCATACCGGGGCTGGCGGCCTCTATGGTGGCGGCTTTGGCGGCAGACTGGACGGCGGGCTCCGTACCGGGCCAGGCTGGCCGGGAACAGGTACTGGCCCCGGTGGCTCCGGCACTGGTACCGGGCCTGGCACTGGCACTGGGCCGGGCACAGGCACTGGCCCCGGCGGTTCTGGTACTGATCCGGGTACCGGGCCGGGCACGGGCACTGGGCCAGGTACTGATCCGGGTACAGGACCGGGTACAGGACCGGGCACAGGACCAGGCACAGGACCGGGTACAGGACCGGGCACAGGACCGGGTACAGGACCGGGCACAGGACCGGGCACGGGCACTGGGCCGGGGTCGGATCCGGGCACTGGGCCGGGCACTGGCGGAGGCGCCACTGGCCCCACCGCAGTGGCGGCCCATGCCAGCCTGACTGAAGACGATACGGATGTAACCGGCCAGATCCCCATGCCGCAGAACGCGGCAGGTCACAATCTGTCATTTTTGGCGCAAAGCGGCATCCCGGGGCAATACGGAATCTTCAGCGTGGACGCCAATGGCGCATATTCGTACCAACTGAACAACACGTTGCCCAGCGTCCAGGGTCTTGGGGAAGGCCAGACGCTTACCGAAACCTTCACCTATACAATGGGCGACGGCGCGGGCGGCGTCACCTCCAACACGGTCACCATTACCATCAATGGCCTCAATGACGCGCCCACAGTAGATTCCGCCGCCACTTCCATCCTTGAGGATCAGGACCACACCACAGGCATTCTGCCCACGCCGCAGGATATCGACACAGACGACTCCCCCCAGTATCTGACGCAGACAAACTCGGCAGGACAGTACGGCTACCTCAGCCTCAATAGCGACGGAACCTATACCTATACGCTGGACAACAGCCTGCCCATTGTCCAGCGATTGGGCGTCGGCGACTTTTTGACGGAAACGTTCACCTATACTGTGGATGACGGGCACGGAGGCACAGCGTCCGGCAACCTCGTCATCACCATACACGGAACCAACGACGTGCCCACGGTGGCGGCCGCCACTGCCGAGGTGGACGAGGACGGCCCGGTGCTCATGGGCGTTCTGCCCACGCCCCACGATGTGGACGCGGGCGATGTGCCGCAGTTCGTGCCGCAAACCGGCAGTGTGGGGGCATACGGCGTGCTTACCGTGGATGCCCAGGGCAACTACAGCTATGTTCTGGACAACTCGCGCCCGGAAATCCAGGCGCTCAGCCAGGGCGACACGCTCACGGAACAATTTGTTTTTACCGTTACGGACGGTCAGAGCTACGTCAGCAAAACCCTGACCATCACCATCAACGGCACCAACGACGTGCCCACCGTAGCGGCCTCGTCAGCCTCGCTGACCGAGCATCAGGGTCTTGTGGGTGGAACCCTGCCCACGCCGCACGATGTGGATGCCAATGACACCCTGAACTTCATCGAGCAGCACAACGCTCCCGGCCAGTACGGCAACTTCAGCGTGGATGCCGCCGGAAACTATACCTACGTGCTTGACTACGCCGCGCCCGATCTCCAGCATTTGGCCGAGGGTCAGCAACTTACCGAAGTTTTTACCTATACTGTGTACGACAACCATGGCGGCATGGCCTCCAACACCATTACCATCACCATCAACGGCGTCAATGACGCCCCTCAGGTCAGCGCGGCCGTGGCTTCCATTGATGAGGACGTTGCCAGCATCAGCGGCACCCTGCCCGCCCCCACGGACGCGGACGCAGGGGACGTGGCGCACTTCGTGCCCCAGGCCGATGTTCCTGGCCAGTACGGCAGCTTCACCCTGCAGGCGGACGGCACCTACTCCTACACGCTCGATAATGCCCTGCCGGTTGTCCAGCAGCTTGGCGTGGGCAGCCAGCTCATCGAAACATTTACCTACACCGTCACGGATCAGCACGGCGCCACCGCGTCCAACACCATCACCATCACCATCAACGGCACCAACAGCGCGCCGCAGGTCAGCGCAGCCACGGCCAGCATTTTTGAAGACGATGCCAGCATCAGCGGCACTCTGCCCACGCCCACGGACGTAAACGCCAATGACGTGGTGCTGTTCCAGCCCCAGACCGACGCTCAGGGCCAGTACGGCAGTTTTACGTTGCAGGCGGATGGCAGTTACACCTACACTCTCGATAATGCCCTGCCAGTTGTCCAGCAGCTTGGCGTGGGGGCGCACCTCACCGAGACCTTTACCTATACCGTCACGGATCAGCACGGCGCGACCGCGTCCAACACCATTACCATCACTATCAACGGCACCAACGACGCCCCGCAGGTCAGCGCAGCTGTCATCACTGTCCCCGGTGACGCCACCGACGTCAGCGGAACCCTGCCCACGCCTACAGACGTGGATGTGGGCGACGTGCCGCAATACGATGCGCAAAACACGGTGGGCCAGTTTGGCACCTTCACCCTGCAGCCCGACGGCAGCTATACCTTTACCCTTGACAACTCCCTGCCTGCGGTGGCGCAGCTGAGTGCGGGCGAACAGCTTACGGAAACCTTCACCGCCACCGTCAGAGACCCGCACGGAGCGACATCGACCAGCACCATCACCATTACCATCAACGGCACCAACAGCGCGCCGCAGGTCAGCGCCGCCACGGCCAGTATTTTTGAAGACGATGCCAGCATCAGCGGCACCCTGCCCACGCCCACGGACGTGAACGCCAATGACGTGGTGCTGTTCCAGCCCCAGACCGACGCTCAGGGCCAGTACGGCAGTTTTACGTTGCAGGCGGATGGCAGCTACACCTACACGCTCAACAACGCTCTGGACGCAGTGCAACAACTTGGCGTGGGGGCGCACCTCACCGAAACCTTTACCTATACCGTCACGGATCAGCACGGCGCAACCGCGTCCAATACCATCACCATCACCATCAATGGCACCAACGACGCCCCGCAGGTCAGCGCCGCCGTTATCACTGTCCCCGGTGACGCCACCGACGTCAGCGGAACCCTGCCCACGCCCACAGACGTGGATGCGGGCGACGTGCCGCACTACGATGCGCAAAACACGGTGGGCCAGTTTGGCACCTTTACCCTGCAGCCCGACGGCAGCTATACCTTTACCCTCGACAACTCCCTGCCTGCGGTGGCGCAGCTTGGCGCGGGCGAACAGCTTACGGAAACCTTCACCGCCACCGTCAGAGACCAGCACGGGGCGACCGCGACCAGCACCATCACCATTACCATCAACGGCACCAACAGCGCGCCGCAGGTCAGCGCCGCCACGGCCAGCATTTTTGAAGACGATGCCAGCATCAGCGGCACCCTGCCCACGCCCACGGACGTGAACGCCAATGACGTGGTGCTGTTCCAGCCCCAGACCGACGCTCAGGGCCAGTACGGCAGTTTTACGTTGCAGGCGGATGGCAGCTACACCTACACGCTCAACAACGCTCTGGACGCAGTGCAACAACTTGGCGTGGGTGCTCATCTTACCGAAACCTTTACCTATACCGTCACGGATCAGCACGGCGCAACCGCGTCCAACACCATTACCATCACTATCAACGGCACCAACGACGCCCCGCAGGTCAGCGCCGCTGTCATCACTGTCCCCGGTGACGCCACCGACGTCAGCGGAACCTTGCCCACGCCCACAGACGTGGATGCAGGCGACGTGCCGCAATACGATGCGCAAAACACGGTGGGCCAGTTTGGCACCTTTACCCTGCAGCCCGACGGCAGCTATACCTTTACCCTCGACAACTCCCTGCCTGCGGTGGCGCAGCTTGGCGCGGGCGAACAGCTTACGGAAACCTTCACCGCCACCGTCAGAGACCCGCACGGGGCGACCGCGACCAGCACCATCACCATTACCATCAACGGCACCAACAGCGCGCCGCAGGTCAGCGCCGCCACGGCCAGTATTTTTGAGGATGACGCCAGCATCAGCGGCACCCTGCCCACGCCCACGGACGTGAACGCCAATGACGTGGTGCTGTTCATGCCCCAGACAAACGCTCAGGGCCAGTACGGCAGCTTCACCCTGCAGGCGGACGGCAGCTATACCTACACTCTCGATAATGCCCTGCCAGCTGTCCAGCAACTTGGCGTGGGGGCGCACCTCACCGAGACCTTTACCTATACCGTCACGGATCAGCACGGCGCGACCGCATCCAACACCATCACCATCACCATCAACGGCACCAACGACGCCCCGCAGGTCAGCGCGGCCGTCATCACTGTCCCCGGTGACGCCACCGACGTCAGTGGAACCCTGCCCACGCCCACAGACGTGGATGCCGGCGACGTGCCGCAATACGATGCGCAAAACACGGTGGGCCAGTTTGGCACCTTCACCCTGCAGCCCGACGGCAGCTATACCTTTACCCTCGACAACTCTCAGCCTGCGGTGGCGCAGCTTGGCGCGGGCGAACAGCTTACGGAAACCTTCACCGCCACCGTCAGAGACCCGCACGGGGCGACCGCGACCAGCACCATCACCATTACCATCAACGGCACCAACAGCGCGCCGCAGGTCAGCGCCGCCACGGCCAGTATTTTTGAGGATGACGCCAGCATCAGCGGCACCCTGCCCACGCCCACGGACGTGAACGCCAATGACGTGGTGCTGTTCATGCCCCAGACCAATGCTCAGGGCCAGTACGGCAACTTCACCCTGCAGGCGGACGGCAGTTACTCCTACACTCTCGATAACGCCCTGCCAGTTGTCCAGCAGCTTGGCGTGGGGGCGCACCTCACCGAGACCTTTACCTATACCGTCACGGATCAGCACGGCGCCACCGCGTCCAATACCATCACCATCACCATCAACGGCACCAACGACGCCCCGCAGGTCAGCGCGGCTGTCATCTTTATTCAAAACGATGAAACCAGCGTCAGTGGAAATCTGCCCGCGCCCACAGACGTGGATGCGGGCGACGTGCCGCACTACGTCGCGCAAAACACTGTGGGCCAGTTTGGCACCCTCACGCTGCAGCCCGATGGCAGTTACACCTATGTACTCAACAACTCCCTGCCTGCGGTGCAGGGCTTAGGGCATGGCGGCAAGCTCACGGAAACGTTCACCGCTACCGTCACAGACCAGCACGGGGGGATCGTATCCAGCACCATAACACTGACCATTCATGGCACCAACACCGCGCCTCAGGTCAGCGCGGCTGTCGCGTCCATCAATGAGGATGATGCCAGCATCAGCGGCACCCTGCCCACGCCCACAGACGTGGACGCGGGCGACAGCGCGCACTTTGTGCCCCAGGCCGATGCTCCCGGCCAGTACGGCAGCTTCACCCTGCAGGCGGACGGCACCTACACCTACACGCTCAACAACGCCCTGGCCGCAGTGCAGCAGCTTGGCGTTGGAGCGCAACTGACCGAAACATTTACCTATACTGTTATGGATCAGTTCGGCGCCACCGCGTCCAACACCATCACCATCACCATCAACGGCACCAACGACGCCCCGCAGGTCAGCGCAGCCGTGGCCGGCATCAACGAAGACGTTGCCGCCATCAGCGGCACCCTGCCCACGCCCACGGATGTGGACGCGGGCGACAGCGTGCACTTTGTGCCCCAGACCGATGCTCCCGGCCAGTACGGCAGCTTTACCCTGCACGCGGACGGCACCTACACCTACACGCTCAACAACGCCCTGGCCGCAGTACAGCAGCTTGGCGTTGGAGCGCAACTGACCGAAACTTTTACCTATACCGTCACGGATCAGCACAACGCTACGGGCACAAATACCATTACCATCACCATCAACGGCACCAATGACGCGCCGCAGGTCAGCGCCGCCGTCGCGTCCATCAATGAGGATGACGCCAGTATCAGCGGCATTCTGCCCACGCCCACAGACGTGGACGCGGGCGACAGCGCGCACTTTGTGCCCCAGACCGATGCCCCCGGCCAGTACGGCAGCTTTATCCTGCACGCGGACGGCACCTACACCTACACGCTTAACAACGCCCTGGCAGCTGTGCAGCAGCTTGGCGTTGGAGCGCAACTGACCGAGTCCTTTACCTATACGGTCAAGGACCAGCATGGAGCCACGGGCACAAATACCATTACCATCACCATCAACGGCACCAATGACGCGCCGCAGGTCAGCGCCGCCGTCGCGTCCATCAATGAGGATGACGCCAGCATCAGCGGCATTCTGCCCATGCCCACGGATGTGGACGCGGGCGACAGCGTGCACTTTGTGCCCCAGACCGACGCTCCCGGCCAGTATGGCAGCTTTACCCTGCATGCGGACGGCACCTACACCTACACACTCAACAACGCCCTGGCAGCTGTGCAACAGCTTGGCGTGGGCAGCCAACTGACCGAAACTTTTACCTATACCGTCACGGATCAGCACAACGCTACGGGCACAAATACCATTACCATCACCATCAACGGCGCCAATGACGCCCCGCAGGTCAGCGCCGCCGTCGCGTCCATCAATGAGGATGACGTCAGCATCAGCGGCATTCTGCCCACGCCCACGGACGTGGACGCGGGCGACAGCGCGCACTTTGTGCCCCAGACCGATGCTCCCGGCCAGTACGGCAGCTTTACCCTGCACGCGGACGGCACCTACGCCTACACGCTCAACAACGCCCTGGCAGCTGTGCAGCAGCTTGGCGTGGGCAGCCAGCTGACCGAGACCTTTACCTATACGGTCAAGGACCAGCATGGAGCTACGGGCACAAATACCATCACCATCACCATCAACGGCGCCAACGACGCCCCGCAGGTCAGCGCCGCCGTGGCCAGCATCTATGAAGACGCTGCCAGCATCAGCGGCATCCTGCCCACGCCCACGGATGTGGACGCGGGCGACAGCGCGCATTTCGAGCCCCAATCCAATGCCCCCGGCCAGTACGGCAGCTTTACCCTGCTGGCGGACGGCAGCTATGTCTACGCGCTCAACAACGCCCTGGCCGCAGTGCAACAACTTGGCGTTGGAGCGCACCTGACCGAGACCTTTACCTATACCGTCACGGATCAGCACGGCGCGACCGCGTCCAACACCATTACCATCACCATCAACGGCACCAACGACGCCCCGCAGGTCAGCGCGGCCGTCATTTTTATTCCCAATAACGTCACTGACGCCAGTGGAACCCTGCCCATGCCCACTGATGTGGATGCGGGCGATATCCCGCAGTACATAGCGCAAAGCACGGTCGGTCAGTTTGGCACCTTCACCCTTCAGGCCGATGGCAGCTACACCTTCGCGCTCAACAATGCCCTGCCAGCCGTGGCGCAACTTGGCGTTGGCGAGCAACTTTCCGAAACATTCACCGCCTCCGCCACTGACCAGCATGGGGCCACATCGTCCAACAGCATTACCATCACCATCAAGGGCACCAACAGTGCGCCGCAGGTCAGTGCCGCTACGGCGAGCATCAATGAAGACGATGCGGCTATCAGCGGCACCTTGCCCACGCCCACGGATGTGAACGCCAATGACGTGGTGCACTTTGTGCCCCAGGCCAACGCTCCCGGCCAGTACGGCAGCTTCACCCTGCACGCGGACGGCACCTACACCTACACGCTGAATAACGCCCTGTCGGTCGTCCAGCAGCTTGGCGTTGGAGCGCAACTGACCGAGAGCTTTACCTATACCGTCGCGGATCAGCATGGCGCTACTGCGTCCAATACCATTACCATCACCATCAACGGCACCAACGACGCGCCGCAGGTCAGCGCCGCCGTGGCCAGCATCAATGAAGACGTTGCCAGCATCAGCGGCACCCTGCCCACGCCCACGGATGTGGACGCGGGCGACAGCGTGCACTTTGTGCCCCAGACCAACGCTCCCGGCCAATACGGTAACTTCACCCTTCAGGCCGATGGCAGCTACGCCTACGCGCTCAACAATGCCCTGCCGGTTGTCCAGCAGCTTGGCGTTGGAGCGCACCTGACCGAGACCTTTACCTATACGGTCAAGGACCAGCATGGAGCTACGGGCACAAATACCATCACCATCACCATCAACGGCGCCAACGACGCCCCGCAGGTCAGTGCCGCCGTGGCCAGCATCAATGAAGATGACGCCAGCATCAGCGGCACCCTGCCTGCCCCCACAGACGTGGACACGGGCGACACGGTAAGCTTCCTGTCCCAGGCCTCCACTCAGGGGCTCTATGGCAGCTTCACCCTGCAGGCGAATGGCGCCTATACCTACACGCTCAACAACGCCCTGCCGGTCGTCCAGCAGCTTGGCGAGGGACAGCATCTCACTGAAACCTTTACCTATACGGTCAAGGATCAGCACGGCGCCGCAGCCTCCAGCACCATGACCATTACCATCAACGGCACCAACGACAATCCCGTTATTGCCCCCATTGTCACAACACCCCTCAAGGAAGACAGCGTCTTTACGTCTGCCGGCACGCTTACGGTGACGGATGTGGACTTGGGCGACACCGCCGTATTCCAGGCGCAGAACATGGCGGGCCTGTACGGCAGCTTTGTGCTCAACAGCAACGGAGCATACGTCTACACGCTCAACAACAGCCTGCCAGCCGTGCAGGGCCTGGGACATGGCGAACAGCTTGTGGAAACGTTTACCGTGGCAGCCAATGACGGACACGGCGGCATCGCCGCGCGCACGATTTCCTTCACCATCAACGGCACCAATGACGCGCCTTCGGTTGGTTCCGCCACGGTAAGCATGAACAATGCAACGGACAAACTCTACGGCAAACTGCCCACCCCCACGGACCCGGACAACACGCTCGACAATATCATCAGCGACAATGTGACCTTTATCCCGCGGCCACATGTGCATGGCGATTACGGCACATTTTCGCTGAATGCTGACGGCTCCTATGTCTACGACCTCAACACGGGGCTGTTGGCTGTGGTGTTGCTTACACTGGGAGCCAAGCTCACAGACAGATTCTCATATACTGTTGTGGACGAACACGGCGCAACGGCCAGCAACACCATTGACATCGTCATTACAGGCGGCCTGCTGGGGAGCATCAGCCTCACCACCGTCCTTGATGGCGCGACAAGCCTGTTGGGCAACCTGCTGATTCCCGAATTCTCCAATGCCACCTTCTCACTGCAAAGCAGCCCCAATGGGCAGTACGGCACGCTGACCCTCAACAGCAACGGCACATATACCTACAACCTCTCGGCTCAAGGCATAAGTGAAAGCCAAAAGCTCGGCGAAGGCGAAACCTCCACAGACGTTTTTATGGTAAAGGTCACGTCCGGCTTAAAGTCCGTGGTCACCCCGCTGACCATCACCATCGTCGGCTCCAATGACGCGCCGACAGTCCAGCCATCCCAGCTTTTCGTTTCAGAAGACGACGTTTCCGCCATGTACGGCCAGCTTGTCATGGCTGACCCGGACAGGTCGGACACGCCAAGAGCGGTGCCCCAGACCACCGATGGCCAGTACGGCACCTTCTTCCTCAACCCCAACGGTTCCTACACCTATGTGCTGAACAAGGACTCCGCCGTCGTAAAGGCCCTGAATGACGGCGATACGCTTGACGAAACCTTTACCGTCACCGTGGTTGACGGGCATGGCGGTTCAGCCCAGAGCACCGTGACCGTGACCATCCACGGTTCGGGTGAGGCCCCCCTCATGCAGGGCGCGAGCGCCATGCGCCTCTTCTTTGTTTCCGACGAAGTGAACGCTTCCGCCAGCCCTGAACAGAACCAGGCGACCACGGAAGACCACAACGCCACTGCCCAGAACAGTCATGACGCCGCACCCCATGCCGACGCCAATGCGAGCGTGCTGGCAGCCGACAGCAGTGCGCAAACCGGTCACGAAAACACGCAGAGCGACGCTCCGGCAGCCGCAGCCACGCCGGAAACAGCGGACAAGGCCTCCGCTGCAAATCACACAACCGCCACTGGAGAAGGCAGCGCCCAGGAACAGGCGCACGCGGGTGCGGACGCGACGCACAAGGATACGGCGAACACGGACGCAGCGCACGCAAATGCGGCGGATGCCAGCCATACGGACACGGCCACCGCTAGCGCCGAGCACACGGACGCCAGTCAAACAGAAGCCACGCACGCAAGCACCACGCACGCGGACGTGGACCACACGGGCACTGGCAACGCGGAAACGGAGCATGCCGCAACCAACGCACCCGCCGTGCACGCCGACACGCTGGATGAAGAGCTGGCCAACAGCTTCATGAACGATCAAACCGGCCCCCTGATCATTGACCTTGAAGACGCCCTGCCCTCCGCAGCGCGAGGAACTGACGCCGCAAATGGCGCACAACCCCCGGCCGCGCAGGCCGATAGCCTCTTCCCCACGGAAACGCAAAGCCCAGGAACGCTGGCCAACGCCGCCGACGCTGCGGCGCACGACGCCATGGCGGCATCCTCCGAGCAACCGACGCAAGCGCAGGCCCAAAGCGCAAGCCCGCAACCGCAAAGCGCTGAAGCCCAGACCGCCCCTGCCACCCCTGCCGCATCTGCCCCAGGGCCGGATATTATGGAAAGCGAAGCAGACCAGATGGCCGTGTTGCAGCATTTGACGCAGAACGGGCACTAGCGTGATGTTGTTTTGAAAGGCCTTGCGAAAGGCCTTGCGAAAGGTTTTGTGGGGGAGGGACCCTCTTTAGACCAGATTACCTTTGAAATGTTTCACATTTCAAAGGTGTCATTCTGCCGAAAATGCGATTTTCGGCAGAATCCACGCCACGTTGTGGCGCGCTGCACGAGAGTGCAGCGTTAGAGCATTTACCCTTTTTTAAAGAGTAAATGCTCTAAAAAAGGGTCTCCTCCCCCACACCCCCTAAAACTCTTTCCTAGTGCGTTTCAGGGCCGTTAACGGATGAAATGACTTCACTACCCCGCAAGAATTTTTAAGAAAATCCCTGCCGCTAAATGCGGACATGCAGGCTTATCCGCCGCACGCGATCATTTAACGTGCAACTGCCCTGGTAGCGAAGGCGGCTGTTCATCTGAAGCGGGCACTTCTGAGACCGCATCACCCAGGCAGCAAAAACCAGTGAAGGCCGGGAATATTCCCGGCCTTCACTGTGTATGTATGTCAGTAAAAATCCTGCCAGCAAGCTATTCTTTCAACCGCCCGGTCAGATCCGCCAGGCGCTGCGTGAGCGCCACCAGCTTGTCCGTCTCCTGCCGAACCTCTTCCATTGATCTGGCAGTGCCCGCCATGACGTCATTGGCCTCGACAATGGAGCGGTTGATCTCCTCGCTGGTCGCGGACTGCTCCTCGCTGGCTGCGGCAATGGCGCTGATTCTGCCAGTGGTGTCTTCCACCGTGCCCACAATGGTCTCAAGCGCCTGGCCGGACTCGCTGGCGAAACCCGTGGCCTGCTCAACATGGGTCACGGCATTGTCCATTGAGGCCATGCTCTTTGAGGTGCTTTGCTGAATGGCATTGATGGCATTGCCCACATCATTGGTGGAAATCACGGTTTTTTCAGCAAGTTTGCGCACCTCATCCGCCACCACCGCAAAGCCGCGCCCGGCATCGCCAGCGCGGGCGGCCTCAATGGCGGCATTGAGGGCCAGCAGGTTGGTCTGGTCCGCTATATCCGAAATAACATTCATAATCTCTGAAATGGCCCTGGCATGGTTGTTCAAAAGAACCATATCGCTCTTGAGCGCCATTGAAACCTCATGCACCTCTTCAATGCTCTGCGTTGCGTTGCGCACCACGGCAGCGCCCTCGTGGGCCTTGTCTCGCGTCTGCGTTGAGGCTGTTGAAGCGTTGGCAGCGTTTTGCGCCACCTCGCGCACCGTGGCGGTCATTTCATTCATGGCCGTGGCGACCTCGCTCAGCAGGCGCGAAGCACGGGTCGTGTCATTGTTCGAGCGGCCTATGCCAGCCACCAGCCCTTCGGCAATGGCGGCAAGCTCCTGCACGGCTCTTTCAAGCTCCAGCGCCGCCGCTTCCATGCGCTGGTTCTTCTCGGTGATGACCTGTTCGGCTTTTTTGAGGGCCGTCATGTCCACATAAAGGCACAGACCGCCAAGGCAGGTCTGATGCTCGTCATACACGGGAAACACGTTGGCCAGCACGTCGATGCGCCTGCCTTTGTGCCCTGTTATCGTTACGGAAAGATTGCGAAAATTCTGGCCCTGGCGGATGCTCTTGCCAACGGCTGTCTCACGACCGGGATCATTGTAAAAAAGCTCGGCCAGGGTCTTGCCCAGACAGGCTCCCACCGGCCCGTCGATCTCAAGCATATCCAGGCATTCCTGGTTGGTGTGGGTTGCGCGCTCGTTAACATCCACCAGCAGATAGGCCAGGGGCATGCCGCTGAGTATGCCGTGCAGCACGCCACTGGCGTGACATGCCTTGCCGGCAAGCTCCTCGGCCGCCGCGTACAGATCCTTCAGATCGGCAGGGGCCGTTGACGAAGCGCTGCATGAAGACCGGCCCGACGGCCCCGGTTCGCAGCCATCCCGCAGGCGCAGGGTCAAAGCCCTGAACACCCCGCCGTAAATCAGCCGCGCCCCCAACCCCATAACAAGCAGTACGCCAAGCCCGCCAACTGCGGCTCCCCACAGGGGGGCTGTCGCCGCGCCGGTCATAAGGCCCGCAGCCCAGGCAATTCCTGTGGCTACGGCCAGGGCCAACAGGCCCAGGCCCCAGAGTTTCTGATGCAGCGGCATACAACCTCCCCAAGTAAAAACAGGTACGATAACCATTCACCAATAAGGGCGTTTTACTATAAAAATAACTGCCCAATTATATATGTGAAGAGATTTTTTGTGCTATTTTTGAACATATATGTGATTTTTTTGCCAAATGAGACTGTGTATAGCACGACTATAAGAGAATTCTTGATTTCGCATAATGGTCTACCATGGTGCACGACCGCCATATCGGCGCACATTTCTTGCGAAAGTTTCCTATCTTTCTGTTGTTACGGCATTTTTCCAATTTTCTTTATTTTTAGGCAAAACACAAGTTTTTCTTTTTAACGCGAAAGCCTTGACAAGTTCCATATGGTGAGCTAGTTGGATGCATTCAAAGTGGATGACAGTACCTGCCACCACTACATCCTGATGCGGAACGCAGTTCCAGCGGGGTGGCCTGAATAGGCCCCCTTTTTTTTGTCCCTGCGACGGTCCATGCCCCGCACAAAAGGAAAGAATGACTGATCAAGCCCTGAGAGAAACCGTCATACGTCTGGCCCAACCCGTGGTTCACTCCCTCGGACTCCTTGTCTGGGGGGTGGAGATAGCCCGCGCCGGGCGCACCCTTGTGCGGCTCTTTGTGGATGTGCCTACCGCGCCCCAGGCTGACGAACACCAGGCAGCCCCTGGCGTTTCGGTCGTTTCGTCCGCCGCTGGCATCAGCGACGGCTTCGCGCCCTCAGACCATAGCCCTGACGAATCTTCCGATACTCCCGCTCCAGCCGCCCCCACGTCAGCCACCATTGAGCAGTGCGAAGAAATTTCGCGCCATCTGGCGCTTGCGCTGGAAGTGGAAGACAGCATCCCCGACGCCTATGTGCTGGAAGTTTCCACGCCGGGCCTGAGCCGGTTGTTTTTCAGCCTTGAGCAGATGACCCGCTATGTGGGCGACGTGGTCGAGGCGCGCCTGCACACCCCTGTGGCCTCCACGGATCCGGCGGCCCACGGCGGCCCGCGCCGCATCTGGCGCGGCACGCTTACGGCGGTGGAAGAAGAGGGCTTTGTGCTTGCGCCCGTTGCCATCAGCCCCGAAGGCGACGTGGAGGACGAAAACCATCCTCCCGTTTTTCTTCCCTGGAGCTCCGTGCGCCGGGCCACCCGCATGTATATTTTCAAGCCGCCGCAAAAGCCGGGTAAAAAACCTGGCAATAAACCCCGGGGCAAAGCCGCCCCTGCGGGCAAGGGCGGCCAGACGGCCAAAAAAAAGGCCGCTTCAGACAAAAAGACGGGCAACATTGTTGCCGATAATGATCATACGGCCAGCTGAAGCAGGCCCGAAAGCCGCGCTGCGCGGCAGTACGGGCGGCCCATGCGCCGTTGCCGGAACAAGCGATTTTACGCCGCCCAGGGCGGCAGCCGGAGGCACTCATGAATCTTGAACTCAAAAAGGCCATTGACCAGATCAGTAAGGACAAGGGCCTTGACCGCAACATGCTCATTGACACGCTTGAAGACGCGGTGCGCACCTCCGTGCTGCGCCGCTTCAGCGAAGATATGGACGTGGAAGTGTCCTACAATGACGAAACGGGCGATATTGAGGTCTACCAGTTCAAAATCGTGATGGCCGATGGCGATGTGGCCAATCCGGACACGCAGATTGAACTTACCGAAGCCCTGGCCCACGATCCTTCCGTTCAGGTTGATGACGAAATGGGCTTCCGCGTCAAGGTGGAAGACCTGGGGCGCATCGCGGCCCAGTCCGCCAAGCAGGTCATCATCCAGCGCATGCGCGACGCAGAGCAGGAAATCATTTACAGCGAATACAAGGATCGCCTGGGCGAAATCGTTTCAGGCATCGTGCAGCGCCGCGACAAGGGCGGATGGGTGGTCAACCTGGGCCGCACCGAAGCCATCTTGCCGCGCGAAGAACAGATCCCGCGTGAGCATTACAAGCGCGGCGACCGCGTGCAGGCCCTTATTATCGAGGTTCGCCAGGAGGGCCGCGGCCCGCAGGTCGTCATTTCACGCTCGCACCGCGACTATATGGCCGCCCTCTTTCGCCGTGAGGTGCCCGAAGTGGACGACGGCGTCGTGCAGATCATGGGCGTGGCCCGTGACCCCGGCTCCCGCGCCAAGGTGGCGGTGCTCTCACGCGAGCGTGACGTTGACCCGGTCGGCGCCTGCGTTGGCGTGCGCGGTTCGCGCATCCAGAACATCGTGCAGGAACTGCACGGCGAACGCATTGACATCGTTGTCTGGAGCGCCGACATAGCCACCTATGCCCGCAATGCCCTGGCCCCGGCCCTGGTATCGCGCATTGTGGTGGACGAAGAAGAAAACCTGCTCGAAGTCATCGTGCCGGACGATCAGCTCACCAACGCCATCGGGCGCAAGGGGCAGAACGTCAAACTGGCCGCCAGACTTCTGGGCTGGAAAGTCGATATATTTACCGAGACCCGCTACAACGAGGCCAATGCCATCGGGCACGGTCTTGAGCAGGTGGCCAGTGTGGCCGAAGTATCCATCGAGGCTCTGCTTGACGCGGGATTCAGCTCGCTTGACAAGCTGCGCCAGGCCACGGACCAGGAGCTTTCAGACAAGCTGACCATCAGCGCGTCCCGTATCGCCGACCTGCGTTCGGCCATCAACTTCCTGGCTCCGGTGGTGGAAAGCACGCCCGAATCTTCTGCCGTTGAACTGGGCAAGGTGCATTCCGCTGATGAGAACTCCGGCCAGGGCACGGCTGACGGCAACGCCGACGAGGATGCGCAGGCTTAGGGGCGCTGACATGGTGGATGGGCAGAACACGGCTGAAACCGTGCAGGGGCCGGTACGCATGTGCATCATATGCCGCCGACGCTTCGCCAAGGCCCAATTGACCCGCCATGTGCTGACCGCCCAGGGAATTTTGACTATTGACGCTAATAAGACCAGACCTGGCAGGGGCTGGTATCTCTGTTCCGATGCCGTATGCGCGGCGAGGTTCGCCAAGTTCAGGCCCGGAACACGGCGCAAGGGGGGGAAACATGTCTGAAGAAAAAATTAAAGTATCGGAATTTGCCAAGGAATTTACCAAGGAATTTCCGGCCGTGCCCCAAAAGGACATGCTGCGTGTGATGCGCGAGCTGGGCACGTCCGCCAAAACCCTGGCAGGTTCCCTGAGCACTGAGGAGGCGGCACGCGTGCGCGAACATTTTGCCGAACAAAAACAGGCGGATGCCGAGCGTTCCGGCTCTCACCCCAACGTCATCGTGCGTCGCCGCCGTAAGGATGCTGACAAGGCCGATGCTCCTGAAGCCGCGGAAGCCGCTTCCGCAGTCACGGAAGTGAGCGCCCCCGAAGCCGTGGAAAAGCCTGCGGAAGCCGAAAGCCCCGTTGTGGCCGAAGCCGCACCCGCGCCCAAGGCTGAAGCCCCGGCCGCCAGCCCCCGCAAAGCTCAGGAAAAAGCCGAGCCTGTGGCCGCAAAGGCCGAGACCGCCGGTACGCCCAAGGCCACCAAGGCCAGGGTCGTTTCTGCAGCCCGCGTCATCAGCCGCCCCGGCGAAGAAGAAAAGAAGCCCGAACCTGTTGTGGCGGAAAAGAAGCCCAGGGCTCCTGAAGTTTCACCCGTGGCCGCCGCGCTTGCCGCCCGTGCCGCTGATGAAGCCGAAGTAAAGGCTCAGGAAAAGGCAGAAGCAAAGGCCCACGAAAAGAACGAGGCTGAAAAGGCGGCCAAGGCCGCTCGCGTGGCGCGCCCCGACGCTTCCGCCATGCCTGAGGGCTCGTCCGCGCCCACCCTGCCCCAGCGTGCCCCCGAAGCCCGCGCGGAAGCCTGGAAAGATTCCGACAATACCGATGACGCCGACGGCGCGCCCCGTCGCGCTTCCAGAACTGATGGCGGGCAGGCTCCTGCCGCCCCCCAGGTGCGCATCATTTCACGGCCCACTCCCGGCAGCCAGCAGGAACGCCCCTCGCGTCCCATGGGCGCACGCCCCGCCGGCGGCCCCGGATATTCCGGCCCTGGCGGCTCCGGCCCCGGCGCCCCGCGCGGCGACAATGCCGGCAGGCCCCCGCGTCCTGGCGCTCCCCGCCCCGCTGGCCCTGGTGGCCCCCGTCCGGCTGGCCCTGGTGGCCCGCGTCCCGCCGGCCCCGGCGGCCCCCGTCCTGGCGGCGGCGGATTCGGCCAGCAGGCCGCGCCCGCGTCCCCCACGGACAGCCGCGATGGTCAGAGCAAGAAAAAACGCCTCAAGGGCCGTCGTACCGTTGATTTTCAGCAGGGTGATTCCGTTCGCCGTGACGATGACGACAGCGTGCGTCTGAGCCGTGGCAAGGGGCGTCGCAAGGGCGGCAAACCCGTACCGGCCACGACCACGCAGCCGCTCAAGGCCGCCAAGCGTAAAATCCGCGTCACGGAAGCCATTCGTGTGGCCGACATGGCCCACCAGATGGGGCTCAAAGCCAATGAGATCATCAAGGTTCTCTTCGGCCTTGGCATCATGGCCACCATCAACCAGGCTCTGGACCTTGACACGGCCACCCTGGTCGCCTCCGAATTTGGCTATGAAGTGGAAAAGGTGGGCTTCTCTGAAGACGACTACCTGACCCCCAAGGACGTGGACGCGCCCGAAACCCTCAAGCCGCGCCCGCCCGTGGTGACCATCATGGGCCACGTGGACCACGGCAAAACCTCGCTGCTTGACGCCATCCGCAAGACCAACGTCACCAGCGGCGAAGCTGGCGGCATCACGCAGCATATCGGCGCTTACCATGTGAAGACCAAGCGCGGCGAAATCGTCTTCCTCGACACGCCCGGCCATGAAGCCTTTACGGCCATGCGCGCCCGTGGCGCCCAGGTGACGGACCTTGTCATCCTTGTGGTGGCCGCCGACGACGGCGTTATGGAGCAGACCCGGGAAGCCATCAACCACTCGCGCGCCGCCAACGTGCCCATCATGGTGGCCGTCAACAAGATGGACAAGCCCGGGGCCGACCCGGACCGCGTCCTGCGTGAGCTCGCCGAACTGGGCCTCCAGGCCGAAGAATGGGGCGGCGACACCATCGTTGCCAAGGTAGCGGCCAAGACCCGCATGGGTCTGGACGAGCTGCTGGAAATGGTGGCTCTGCAAGCCGAAATTATGGAACTCAAGGCCAATCCCGACAAGCTTGCCCGCGGCCACATTGTGGAAGCCAAGCTGGACAAGGGACGCGGCCCTGTGGCCACCGTGCTTATTCAGGAAGGAACCCTGCGCCTGGGCGACAACTTCGTGTGCGGCCCCTTCTCTGGCCGTGTGCGCGCCCTCATGAGCGATCAGGGCAAGAAGGTCAAGGACGCCGGTCCCTCGCTGCCTGTGGAAGTGCAGGGCTTTGAAGGCGTGCCGGAAGCCGGTGAGGAATTCTTTGTGGTCAGTGATGAAAAGCTGGCCCGCCGCATCGCCGACTCGCGCGCCATCAAGCAGCGTGAACGCGACCTCGCCTCGGAATCGCGCGTGACTCTGGAAACCTTCCTGTCCCAGCGCAAGTCCGATCAGGAAACCCTGACCCTCAACCTCGTGCTCAAGGCCGACGTTCAGGGCAGCCTGGAAGCCATCACCGAGGCCCTGCTCAAGCAGAGCACCGAAAAAGTGCGCATCAACGTGGTGCACGGCGGTACCGGCGCCATTACAGAATCCGACATTCTGCTGGCCTCGGCCTCGCAGGCCATCATCATCGGCTTCAACGTGCGGCCCACATCCAAGATCAAGGACGTGGCCGAACACGAGAATGTGGATATCCGCTTCTATGAGATCATCTACAAGCTTGTGGATGATATCAAGAGCGCCATGACGGGCATGCTCGCGCCTGTGCAGCGTGAAGTGTACCTCGGCCAGGCCGAAGTGCGCGACACCTTCAGCGTGCCCAAGGTCGGCGTTATCGCCGGTTCCTATGTGGCCGACGGCAAAATCGCCCGCAATGCCGGTGTACGCCTGCTGCGCGACGGCGTGGTGGTCTACACGGGCAAGATCTCTTCCCTCAAGCGCTTCAAGGATGACTCCAAGGAAGTGGTCAAGGGCAATGAGTGCGGCGTGGGCCTTGAAAACTTCAATGACGTCAAGATTGGCGATATCATCGAGGCTTTCGAAACCGTCGAAGAAGCGGCGACGCTGTAGAGAGTTGGGGCGCAGCAGTTGCAGCACGCAGCTGCTGTCGCCATCCCTCGCCAGTGCGGCCTCCACACTGCGGGAACTGCCCGGCAGGCCGCAGCGTGAAAACTGAAGTATGAACTCTTTCGGGGGAAGGAATGTCTGCACAAGACGTTCCTTCCCCCGGTTTTTGACAGGATTATGGCCGCCGAGCGCATGACCGCTGAGCATGTCGAGCTGAAAATGCTGGCATTATCTATCGCCAACAGATACCATTCCCAACAGGCCCATTCTCCGGCCAGTATTCTTGCGCTCTTTTGCGATGTCGGGCCAACTGGCCGAAGCGCTTGGGGCAGAATTCCGGCTTGCATTTCGGGTTTGCGCTGCGCCAAAGAACGGCCCCGCCTGCGGGTCGCCACAGCCCAGGCCGCCAAAATCAACCGGCCCTCCCAAGGGCCGCCAAATACGTATATACCCATGTTCATGGCAGTACTCACGGTGGAATTCAGCCTGCACGGCAACGACAATCTCAAGGCCAAGCGCCGCGTTGCCAACAGCTTGAAGCAGAAAACCCGCAATAAATTTAACGTGGCCATAGCGGAAGCAGGCACAGAAAACAGCCTGAGCAGCCTGCGGCTGGCCGTTGTCTCCATTTCCAACAGTGAAGGACACCTGCGCAGCCGCATGGACAAATGCGCGCTGATGATGGAGGCCGTCTGCCCGGAAGAAATGGTGGAAAGTCAGGTGGAAATATATGCAGCAGACTAATGCCATACCCGGGCCTTACGCCGAGAAGGCCCGTCAGATAGCCGAGGCCCTGAGCCAGATGGACCAGATTGTCGTGGCCGGTCATGTCCACCCCGATGGAGACGCCGCCGGGTCCGTGGCCGCAGTGGGGCACATTCTGCGTGACATGGGCAAGGAATTCATGCTTTACGCCAATCCCAGGCTGCCTGGGTATCTGGATTTTTTCCCCATGCCTGCCGTGGTGCATACCACCCTGGAGCACCCGCCCTTCACCCCCCGGTGCGCGGTCCTGCTCGACTGTGGCGAACCGGAGCGCCTTGGCGCTGAACTGGCCGGGCTTCTGCCCCAGCTCGACAGCGTGAATATTGACCACCACCTTGGCGGCGACGGCATGGGCAGCAGGGATAACTGGGTGGTTACCGAAGCAGCCGCCACGGCCCAGCTTGTGGCCTACGTGTCCCTGGCGGCGGGGCTTCCCCTGACCGGCGATCTATCCCTGGCTGTGGCCTTGGGGCTCATAACAGACACGGGCGGCTTCTGTCACGGCAACACCAGCGGCGACGTGCTTTCGCTGGCCGCGCATCTGGTGAAAAACGGCTGTAACCTGCCCTGGCTGCGGGAGCAATTGGACAATAACTGGAGCCTGGGCCGCTGGCGTCTGTGGGGACTGCTTATGGAAAATTCCCGCGTGGAGTATGACGGGCAGGTGGGCTTCTGCCAGGTGCGGCTGCAAGACCTGAGCCGCTGCCAGGCCCTCAAAGAGGACATGGAAGGCTTTGTGGAGCAGTTGCGCCGCCTGCAGGGCGTCAAGGTCGCGGCCCTGCTGCGCGAAGACAGCCCGCAACTGTGCAAGTTCAGTCTGCGCTCCTACGGCGAACTTGACGTACGCTCCATTGCCGCAGATCTGGATGGTGGCGGGCATTTCAACGCCGCCGGGGGAACCCTGCGCATGCCGCTGGAAAAAGCCGGGCAAGTTTTGCTGAACCGCATCGGTCTCTATCTTGGCAATTTGAAAAACACGGCCAGATAGCGCACACAGCGCCGCACACTGTGATCCACCCACCAAAAGAAGCCCCACAGCGCACAGGGATAAAATACCCTGCCGTTGCTGGCCATATCTTTTGACTTATAACAGAGCAGAGGATATGGTTGCCACTTGCGTATGGTTAATAAAGATACACTAGCACAGTTCTGCCGTAGTCAGGGCCAGCCGGAATCGCCGTCCCGCACGCCGGAGCGCGACTCCGGTTCCGGGTCAGGCACTGCCGTCACTTCCGCAACCCTGCGGGACGGCAAGGCATATGCTCTGCCCCAGCAACACGGCGTCCTTGTGCTCAACAAGCCCTCCGGGCCCACCTCGGCCCGCTGCCTCACAGCCATCAAAAGGCTTGGGCAGAAAAAAATCGGCCACGCCGGCACGCTGGACCCTTTGGCTTCCGGCGTGCTGCTGGTATTGTTGGGGCAGGCCACCAAGCTTTCCGGGCACCTTCTGTCCGGGGGCGGCAAGGTGTATAGCGGCGTGTTGCGCCTTGGGCAAACCACGGATACCTGGGATATCGAAGGCCAGGTACTTGAAGAAACCCCCTGGCAGCATATCGGCGTAGAAGACGTCAGACGCGAAGTGGCGTCCTGGCTTGATCTGACGGAACAAGCCGTTCCGTCCTATTCTGCCGCAAAACACGAGGGCCAGCCCCTGTACAAGCTGGCCCGCAAGGGGCTTGAAGCCCCGCAGAAGATCAAACGCATGAAAATTTCACAGGCGGACGTGCTTGAAACAAGCCTGCCGTTTGTGAGCTTTCGGGTCGCATGCAGTTCCGGCACCTATATACGCTCCCTGGCCCACAGCTTGGGGATGCGACTTGGTTGCGGAGCCGTGCTCACGGAACTGACCCGGGAGTATAGTCACCCCTTCGGCCTCGATGTGGCCCGCGATCCGGCGGACTTCACGGCTGATCCCACCCTGTTGCCTGGCTGCGTCATCCCTGTGGAGGATGCGCTGCCGCACTGGCCCAGGGTGGATCTGACGCTGGAAGAAGCCGCCCGCGTGCGCAACGGCATCGCGGTGCCCTGCCGGACGCCACAAGCTGACTCCGGCGACGGCGAAGACCTCGCGTTTTTGATGGAACAGGGCCAGGCCCTGGCTCTGGCCAAACGCGAAGCAACAGCCGCCGGGCCCTGCTGGGCCGTGTTGCGGGGACTTTGGAACTAAGGGCCTTCTCGCCCGTAACAGCCTTACTCAAGGAGAACTGCTGTGGTAATGGATGTAACTCAGAAGAAAGCGGTCATTGACGCCCACGCCAAACATGAAGGCGACACCGGCTCCCCGGAAGTGCAGGTTGCCCTGCTTACTGCCCGTATTGAAGACCTCACCGGTCACTTCAAAGAGCACAAGAAGGACTTTCACTCCCGCACGGGCCTGCTGAAGCTTGTTGGCCGTCGCCGCAATATTCTGAACTACCTGAAGAAGACCGACATTCAGCGCTACCGCGCGCTGATTGAGAAGCTTGGCCTGCGCAAGTAAGGTTTTTGGCTGCAAGGGGGAAGCCTGAGGCTTCCCCCTTGCAACTTAGAGCAGCTTGCCTTTGAAACGCTCTGCTTTTCAAAGTGTCATTTGAAGCTGCGCTTACGCTTTCGCAACGGGCGACTGCCCGCGCACTCGCCAGAGCACTTTCAAGGTGAAAATGCTCTGCTGCACGCAAACTGCCCCCATGGGGCGCAACGCCAGAAGGGGGGTCCGGGAAAATCAGGCAGGGACACGCCACTTTGCCCGCTTTTGCCGGAATCCCCTTCGCCCATGCAAAGGATTTTACATGTTACAAGATATTTTCAATCCCACCCGCCTCACCTGCCAGGTCGGCGGCAAGGAAGTTATTCTGGAAACCGGCCGTATGGCCAATCAGGCCCACGGTGAAGTCTGGATCCAGTGCGGCGGCACCGTGGTGCTCGTCACCGTCTGCTCACAGCCGTTGGAGTTCGACAAGGGCTTCTTTCCCCTTACCGTTGAATACTCCGAAAAAATGTACGCCGCCGGACGCATCCCCGGCAGCTTCTTCCGCCGCGAAATCGGCCGTCCGTCCGAGCGTGAGACCCTGGTTGCGCGCCTCATCGACAGGCCCATTCGCCCGCTGTTCCCCAAGGGCCTGAACGAAGACGTGCAGGTGCTTGCCAGCGTCATTTCCGCTGACCAGGAAAACGAGTCCGACGTGCTGGCGCTTACCGGCGCTTCGGCGGCCATCATGCTGTCTCCCCTGCCCTTTGAAGGCCCGGTGGCCGGTGGCCGCATCGGTCGCGTCAACGGTCAGTTCGTGCTTAACCCCACCTTCGAGCAGCAGGCCCTCAGCGATTTCAATATCGTTTTCGCCGCTTCCGGCGACGCCCTCACCATGGTGGAAGGCGACGCCCAGTTTGTGCCCGAAGACGTGATCATTGACGCCCTGGAATGGGGCCGCCAGCAGATCCTCCCCCTGGTGGAAATCCAGCACAAGCTGCGCGAGCTTTGCGGCAAGCCCAAGATGGCCTTTACCCCGCATGAAGACGACGCGGCCCTGGTGGCCCTCGTGCATGAGCTGGCCCTTGCCAACGGCATGGAACAAGCCCTGCGCGTGCCGGAAAAAATGCCCCGCAAGGACGCTCGCAAAGAAGTGAAAACCAAGGTGATGGAGGCCCTCAAAGCCGACGCCACCTGGGCTGAAAACGAAGCCGCCCTCAAGTCTGTGGGCGACATTCTGGCTGGCCTTGAAAAGAAGTTGGTGCGCGCCCGCATTGTCAACGAAGGCACGCGCATTGACGGCCGCGACACCACCACGGTGCGCCCCATTCAGATCCAGACCGGCCTTTTGCCCCGCGCTCACGGTTCCGCCCTGTTCCGCCGTGGCGAAACCAAGTCCCTGGTGGTAGCCACCCTCGGCTCCTCCACTGATGAGCAGCGCATGGACTCCCTCACCGGCGACGTCACCAAGCGCTTCATGCTGCACTACAACTTCCCGCCCTTCTCCGTGGGCGAAGTGAAGCCCGTGCGCGTGTCCCGCCGCGAAATCGGCCACGGCGCTCTGGCTGAAAAGTCCCTGCGTCCCGTGCTGCCCACTGCGACGGACTTTCCCTTCACCCTGCGCGTGGTGTCCGAAACGATGGAATCCAACGGTTCCTCGTCAATGGCCGCCGTCTGCGGCGGTTCGCTCTCCCTCATGGACGCGGGCGTGCCCGTGACCGCCCCCGTGGCCGGTGTGGCCATGGGCCTCATCAAGGAAGGCGACAAGTTCATCGTGCTCACCGACATTCTCGGTGACGAAGACGCCCTGGGCGATATGGACTTCAAGATCGCCGGTACTGCCGATGGCATCACCGGCGTGCAGATGGACATCAAGATCACGGGCCTGACCACGGAAATCATGCGCGCCGCCATGCAGCAGGCCCGTCAGGGCCGCCTGCACATCCTGGAAGAAATGGCCAACGCCATCGCTTCGCCGCGCAAGGAACTTTCGCGCTATGCCCCGCAGCATGCCGAAGTTTTTGTGAACCCCGACATCATTCGCCTCATCATCGGCCCCGGCGGCAAGAACATCAAGGCCATCACCGCGGCCACCGGCGCTTCCGTGGACATAGAGGATTCGGGCCGCGTGTCCATCTTCGCCCCCACGGCCGAGTCCCTTGAAAAGGCCCGCGAAATGGTTTCCTACTATGACCAGCGCCCCGACATTGGCAAGAACTACACTGCCAAGGTGCGCAAAATCATGGAAATTGGCGCCATCGTTGAAGTTCTGCCCAACGTGGAAGCCCTTGTGCACGTTTCGCAGCTGGACATTAACCGCGTGGAACAGCCCGGCGACGTGGCGCGCCTTGGCGAAGACATGGTGGTCAAGGTCATTGAAATCAATGGCGACCGCATCCGCGCCAGCCGCAAGGCCGTGCTGCTGGAAGAACAGGGCCATCCCTGGAATCCCGAAGAAACCGCCCGCCCGCCCCGCTCTGACCGTGGCGACCGCGACCGTGGCGGCGACAGGGGCCGTGGCGACCGCGACCGTGGTGGTCGTGGCGACCGTGGCGGCCGTGGCGACAGGCGCTAACCGCCTGCCGGACATTCTCAACGCGCAGTATACCTGAGGCTTGAGTTGAAGCATTCCCCGGCCGGGCGCATCGCGCCTGGCCGGGCCGCTGAAAGAGCAGTAAAGGAAGCTCCCATGTCCAAAAAGATCGAAAACACAGCACCTGAAACCGCTGGCGACAACACTTCCGCAAGCCGGGATGCCGAAGCCGAAGCCAGGGCGCACGAAGACGCCCAGGCCGCTGCAGAAGGCAAGAACCGTACGCACTATGAAGGCCTTGGCGATGCCTGGGCAGTGCTTACGGGCCGCAATCCGGCTGAAATTATGGGGCAGATTGTGGCCACGGTTCTGCATGAAGGCGGCACCCGCCCTGCATGGCAGTGGAAACGCGGCAGCACGGACCACATCCTGATGGCCTGGCCGCAGGACCAGCCCGTGCGCGCCTCGGTGCTGATGACAGGCGAGGAAGGCGAAAAGCTCACGCCCACCTCCGCCACGCCCCTTCTGGACGGTCTGCCCAATGACCTTATGGTTGACGGTATATACTCGTGGGAAAACGGCATGGGCGCCAACGTGGCTGTCAGCATGATCGAGGGCAAGAACCCCATGTGGTTTTTTGACCCGCTGTATGGCCGTGACAGGGCAGACCTTACCCCCGGCGTCACGCACACCTTTCTGGTGGCCGGTTTGGCCTATGCGGTGCGCAAGGCCCTGCTGGACCATATGACCATCACCCAGGGGCCGCAGTACGAAGCCTATGCCGAGCAGTGGCTTGCGGCCAATCCCGACAAAAACCGTCTGGACGTGCCGCCCCTGCAGGTGGATGTGAGCGACCGCCACATGATCATGCCCGGCCGCAATTTCAGCGAATACCAGATGCGCGCCATTATTGATCAGGTGCAGGACACCCATCTGGAAAACATGCCCATCAAGGTGCTGTTTGTCACCTTTCCCTTTGAAAACCGCGAGCCCCTGCGCCTGGTCATCTATGCGTCAAAGATGGTTCTGGGCGATCTGGAGCCGGAAGCGGGCATGGCCATCGATGCCTATATCTGGCTTCAGGGCCGCATTATTGACATTGACGAGGCCCCGCAACAGTAGCGGCCCGTTTTTTCACAGTGGGGCACGGAGGCGCAGCGCCTCCGCCCCTCCTTGGGACAGAGTAACTTTGAGAATGGACATTCTCAAAGTTACTGGCACGCTCGCTTCGGCGTGTAACAGCGCAAATAACTAGCGCTTACGCCTTCGCGGCGGGCGACTGCCCACGCAGTCACCAGAGCAATTTCAAAGTGGAAATGCTCTAAATTAGCGGCAGGCCGCCCCGGCGCACACGGCTGGCCGCACGGAACATATCATGAACGCGCCTCTTCTCTGGTTTATCGTGGGTGTGGCCTTTTTTGTGGCCGAACTCATGACCCCGGCCATGGTGCTGCTCTTTTTCGGCGTGGGGGCCTGGGCTTCCGCCCTGGCCGCGCTGCTGGGCATGGACCTCGCATGGCAGATTGTTGCCTTTATCTGCATTTCCCTTCTTACCCTGCTGTTTCTGCGCCGCCGCCTCCGGGCTGTTTTTGGCGGGCGCTCCAGCCGCAACCCGTCCGCGAACTGCGACGGACAGGACGAGGAACAGTGCGCGCCGCACCTTCTGACAGGCAGGCAGGGCGTGGTCAGCAAGGCCCTGCGCCCCGGCGAAGTGGGCGAAATCAGCATTGACGGCAGCTTCTGGCGCGCCACGGCCCACGAGCACATTGCGGCAGGCAGCCCGGTACTGGTGCTGGGTGCTGATCCTGGCAATGCGCTTGTGCTGCGCGTGCAGCCCGTGACCGTATCCTGAACCGGTTCTTCTTCAGTTTCCGGGCATGCCGTGTTGACGGCCACGCCACCTCGCTGGCAGAGCCAACCGCCACAAGCGCGCTACTCAGCGCCAAACGCAAAACGCGCCCAAACGCAAATCCGTGCTGCCAGACACAGCGCAAATTCTCATTGGCAGTACCATTCTCAAAGGCCGGGAGCACACCGCTTCGGCGTGTAACAGCGCACACACGCCGCGCATACGCCTTTTGGCGAGCGTCCGTTCCCGCAGCCGCCAGAGCAGTTGTCACGTAACGTAGCTCTACACTCTACGCATGAGGTAATTATGGAATTCATGAACAGCTTCGGATGGCTTTTTCTCTTGGCCGTATTGGTTATCATCGTCCTTGTCAAAACAGCGGTTGTCGTGCCCAACCAATCCGCCTTCGTGGTGGAACGGCTCGGCAAATTCAGTAAGGTTTTGTACGCGGGCTTTCATATTCTTGTGCCCTTTGTGGATGTTATCGCCTACAAGCGCAGCCTCAAGGAGCAGGTTCTGGACGTGCCCAAGCAGACCTGCATCACCCGCGACAACGTGAGTGTGGACATCGACGGCGTGCTCTACCTCCAGATCATCACGCCCGACAAATCCGCCTACGGCATTTCGGATTACGAATGGGGGGCCATCCAACTGGCGCAGACCTCACTGCGTTCCGTCATAGGCACGCTTGAGCTCGACCGCACCTTTGAAGAACGCACGCGCATCAATCAGGAAGTGGTGGAGGCTCTTGACGCCGCCACAGCGCCCTGGGGCGTCAAGGTGCTGCGCTATGAGATCCGCGACATCACGCCCCCCATCACCGTTATGGAAGCCATGGAAAAACAGATGCGCGCGGAGCGCGAAAAGCGCGCCGTCATTGCCCAGTCCGAAGGCGAAATGCAGTCGCGCATCAATCTGGCCGAAGGGGCAAAGGCCGCTGCCATTGCCCAGTCTGAAGGCGACAAGCAGGCCGTCATCAACAAGGCCGACGGCGAAGCCGCGCAGATCCGCACCGTGGCCATGGCCACGGCCGAAGGACTGCGCATCGTGGGCGAACAGCTTGGCAACGACGCCGTGGCCGCTGCCCAACTGCGCCTTGCCGAATCCTACATCACCCAGTTCGGCCAGCTGGCCAAGCAGGGCAACAGCCTCATCATCCCTTCGGACATAGCCGATGCGGCGGGCATGGTGGCCGCCGTGAGCAAGATCATCAAGCCCGGCGAAGGCCTTGCCAAGGGCGGCAACCGCTCCTAGCGCATTTTGCGGCAAGGGTTTTCAGAAAAATCCTTGCAAAGCAGTTAACGCATTTCATTCGTTTGCTGCTCAAGACCCTCCACGCTGGGGAACAGATCATGACATCTTTGAAATGTGTAGCATCTCAAAGGTAATCTGATCCAACTCACGCCACAGAAAAGATATGGGCCGCCCGGCGATTATGCCAGGCGGCCCTTTGTCATGTGGAGTCTTTGTTGTGTCGTCAGGACGCATACAGGTTATAGCCAAGTTCACGGGCCACAAAGGCGGCCATTTTCTGGCCGCGCACGCTGTTGCCCACAGGGTCCAGAGGCGGGGAAAAAGCCGCAATGCCCATAATGCCCGGCACAATGGTCAAAATGCCTCCACCCACGCCGCTCTTGCCGGGCAGGCCCACGGTGTAGGCCCATGCGCCCGAACTGTCATACAGGCCTTCCATGGTCATTTCCGCCATGATGCAGGCGCAGTTTTCAGGCTTGAGCACCTGCTCACCGGTAAGGGGGTTGCGCCCCCTGGCGGCAATGGTCGCGCCAATGGTGGCCAATTCCACTGTCGTCAGCAGGGTTGAGCATTGGCGCGTATACACGTCGCAGGCTTCCATGGGGTCGCAGTACATATAGCCAGCCGCGAACAAAAGCCACGCAATGCCCCGGTTATGAAAGTTGGTGGTCTGCTCCGAGTTGTTTAGCTCGTCGGACATGACGATGTCCTTTGCGCCGAGCCTGCGCTGCATGTCCAGGATGCGCTGCCAGCGTTCCTCCCTGCCAGCGGCCTTCACAAGGCTGGCCGCTGCCATGGCCCCTGCGTTGACCAGAGGCGACAGGGGCTTGTCGCCATGCAGTTCAAGGGCCATTACCGAATTGAAGGGCAGCCCCGTGGGGCTGACGCCTATTTTTTCCTGTACCGCCTGCCTCCCCATATCCTCCAGAGCAAGAGCAAGGGTGCAGACCTTGGAAATGGACTCTATGGCAAAGCGGTACTGCGCGTCGCCCGCCGAAGCACATTGCCCCTGCGCCGTTACAACGGCCACCGCTGCAAGATCACTGGGGATATTGGCCAGAAAGGGTATGTAGTCGGCATTGGCTCCGCCAGGAGTCTTGCCGTACTGCGCATGGGCGCTGTCCACCACGGACTGGATTTTTTCTCTATCAGGCATGGGCATTTCCTTTGCGCAGGGCGGCTCTCTACGCCGCCGCCCTGCACCTGTACGGCGTCACCGCGCCGTTACGACTGGGAACTTGCGGCAGCGGGGCTTTGCGCCCCTGGCTGGCTCTGGGTCTTTTCCTTCTCCCAGGTGAACGGCTCGAAGTCCGAGTCGGGGTCACGCCATTCCGGCTTGCGCATGGCGAAGATCACCAGAGGAATGGCGACAAAAATGACCACCAGCACCACAAGGTACATGACGTAGCTCTCCGGACTGCCCACGGATATCTGCACCGGCGGCACAAAACTGAGCGCAAAGGCCAGCAGGGAACCCAAAAAGCCCAGGGCGGCCCAAAGATACATGGCGGGCACGCGGTAGGGCCGGGGCCGGGCTGGCTGCGTCTGCCGCAGGCGGATGCCGCTGGCAAACATGAGCATGTACATGACAAGATACAAAATGACGGTCAGCTGCGACAGAATCTGGAATGCCGCCTGCACAGAGGGCATGATCACAAAGGTGATGGACAGGATGCTCACGATAACCGCCTGAACGATCATCAGGCGGCTGCCCATGCCGAACCTGTTGGTCTTCTGGAACCAGCGCGGCAGGTATCCGGCCTTGGCCACAGCCAGCATGCCCGTATTGGGGCCGGCTATCCAGGTGACCACGCCGCCCAGCACGCCGAAAGCCAGCATGACGGCCAGCACGGAACCCAGCCAGTCGGCGTCTATCCACCTGAACAGCAGGTCATAGGCCAGCAAGAGGCTCTGGGTAAGGTTGATGTCCTGCTTGGGCACAATAAAGGCGATGCCAAGCGTGCTCAGAAGGAAAATGGCCACCGTGCCGAGCGAGGCTATGGTGATGGCAATGGGGTATTTTTTGGTGGGATTGTCCATATCCTTGACGTGCACGGCGTTCATTTCCATGCCCGCGTAGGCAAGAAAGATGCTGGCGGCCAGCACGACATTGCCGAAGTTGGTAAAGTCGGGCAAAAGCGCGCCCCAGCTCAGTTCGATCAAGGGCGGCTTGCCGCTGAAGAACAGGTAGGCAAAGCCCAGTATGACCACGACCCCTGCGGGTATGATGGTGCCCACAATGCCGCACCATTTGGAAACCCGCGCAAAGATGCCGACGCCGCGCAGGGCGATGAGCACCGAAAGCCAGTACACAATGAGCACAAAGCCCGTGATGTACCATTTGTTGGCGGCAATGGTTTCGGCCATGCTTATGTGCGGGTCCATAAAAGCTATGGAAACGGCCCCGAAGGTCAGCACCGTGGGAAAGTAGGGTATGACTTCAATCCACAGCATGGACATGGCCAAAAAACCCCAGCGTGGGCCATAGGCTTCGCTCACCCAACGGAACACGCCCCCCTTTTCGGGATAGGTCGTGGCAAGCTCGGCGGCCACAAGGGACATGGGCACAAGAAAAACAACGGCCGCAAGAGCAAAGTAAAAAATTGCCCCCAGGCCGTATTCCGCTTCTGAAGGAAGAAAACGCAGGCTCACGACTGCGGTGATATTCATTACCACAATTGTGGCAATAGACATTTGGGATCCGGACGATTGCCCTTTTGCTTCTCCCATAATGGCGCTCCTCGGCTATGATTGTGGCGGATTTTATCTAAACGAAAGAAAAACAGGCTGGAATCAGAAACTTCGGGTTGCTGATTATCGGACTGGCAATTAATAATAGATACCAGTTGAGGCAACGGTAGGTAAAAACCTTTACCGGGTCAATAGCTTTTGTGATTTGTCCAAGCTAATACCTATACATAAACACTGCCAAAAAAATTTATTTCAAAAAATCAGGTGTGGCAGCAACAAATACAGGCAGGTTTTCAGCTCTGTGGCGCATGTCGCAAAAAATATTCGTGCAACACGCGCCTAATGCTAACCTATATAATAGGTCAGTAAATACATTGTCAAAGATACGATAATATGTTTAGCTTTGATTAATTGGAATTATTCCTTTTAAGAACCCGCGCTAATGCCTGTGGACAGCCTTCCAACCTGTCCACGCCGAACCTCTTTCCGGGAGCCTGCATGCCTGCCAAGCGAAAACCCGTAGCCATTTCGACCATGGCCCTCATGTCCGTGGGCACGGTGGTCAGTCTCAACGCCCTGCCCATGATGGCAGCCGAGGGGCTTTCGCGGATTCACAGGCATGTTCTTTACAGCGGCTTGGGCTTTTTGGGCGTGGCCTTTGCCTTTCTCGTGGAATTTTTCCACCGCACAACCTGCCCATCAGCAACCCCGCCCTCTGTAGGTCTGGTTGCAGGCGGACTATGCACGTTTCTGGCTATGCCGCTTCTTGTGCATGCTTTTAAAAACCTTGACGGAAGCTCCAGGCGAAAGCAGAAAACAGCGTTTAACCCAATGGCAACAATGGAGAATAGAGCATGACTGCAAAGAGTACCCTGCGTAATACAGTGCTTGACGACACCTACGCCGCGTCAGATATGGCCAACGCCATGCCGCGTTACGAGATGCCCAAAAATGAAAGTCGCCCCCGCGACGTGTATCAGGCCATTCACGACGAACTCATGATGGACGGGAACTCGCGCCAGAACCTGGCCACGTTCTGCCAGACCTGGGTAGACCCCGAGATCAATCAGATCATGGCCGAATGCGTTGACAAGAACATGATCGACAAGGACGAGTACCCGCAGACCGCCGAGATAGAAACTCGCTGCGTGCATATGCTGGCCGCCTTGTGGAACTCCCCAGACCCCAAGGGAACCCTCGGCTGCTCCACCACCGGCTCCAGCGAAGCCGCCATGCTTGGCGGACTTTCCATGAAGCGGCGCTGGGTCAACATGCGCAAGGCCGCTGGCAAGCCCTATGACAAGCCCAATATGGTATGCGGCCCCGTGCAGGTTTGCTGGGAAAAATTCGCCCGCTACTGGGATGTGGAACTACGCGAAATCCCGATGGAAAAAGACCGCCTCATCATGAACGCGGACGAAGCCGTCAAACGCTGCGACGAGAACACCATCGGCGTTGTGCCCACCCTTGGCGTGACCTTTACCGGCCAGTACGAGCCTGTGGAAGAAGTGAGCAAGGCGCTGGACAAATTGCAGAAGAGCAAGGGATGGGACATCCCCATCCACGTTGACGCAGCCAGCGGCGGCTTTCTCGCGCCCTTCATCGACCCCGATCTGCGCTGGGATTTCCGCCTGCCCAGGGTCAAATCCATCAACGCTTCCGGCCACAAATTCGGACTTGCGCCCCTGGGCGTGGGCTGGGTCGTGTGGCGCGAAAAAACCGATTTGCCCGAAGACCTGATTTTCAATGTGAACTATCTTGGCGGCAACATGCCCACCTTTGCCCTCAACTTCTCCCGCCCCGGCGGGCAGATCATCGCCCAGTATTACAACCTGCTGCGCCTCGGCAAGGAGGGATACCGCCGCATTCACCAGAACTGCTACGACACGGCGCGCTACCTTGGCGAGGCCATAGGCAAGCTTGGCCCCTTTGAGGTTCTGTACAACGGGCGCGGCGGCATCCCCGCCCTGTGCTGGGCCTTCAAACCCAAGGCCAAGGTCAACTACACCCTGTACGACCTCTCCGACCGCCTGCGCTCGCGCGGCTGGCAGGTTCCCGCCTACTCCATGCCCGCCCACCGCGAAGACCTCGTGGTCATGCGCGTGCTCGTCCGCCACGGCTTCAGCCGCGACATGGGCAACCTGCTTATCGACGACATCAAACGGGCCATGGCCCACTTTGACGCACACCCCGTGAGCAAACCCCTTACTGAAGCCGAAGCCGGCAGTAACAGCCACGCTGGCCGCTGCGCCAAAAAATAACCAAAAATAACTGCTCCTGACTGCGGGGGAGACGCTTTGAGCATTGTGCCAAAGCGCCTCTCCCGCGACTTGCGTTTTGTGTCTATGGAGCTTGAGTACGGCGGCCTGAGGGGAGTGCTCGCGCTGTAGTTGGCCTTGGAAGGATAAAGCCGATCCTGTCTTTTGAAAGGAGGTTTCTGTGCCCTGCGGGCACGGGGGCTTTTCTTTAATTTAGTTTGGGCCGCCTGCGCGGCGGACGGCGTGGCGCGGTATGCGCGGCGGCCTACACGAAATACCGTAAGTATAACCTTGCATTATGAAGAGATAACCACAAGATTCCGGCTATTCCGCCATTCAAACAAAACAAACGCCGCCCCCTACACACAGGAGCGGCGTTTGTTTTATTTCCACTTCAGTCAGACCGCATCACGCAATACCGCAATGCGCCCTACCAACCACTTATTTCAGATTGACAACCCGCACATCTCCGCGAGTTTCATTAACCTTTTTACGGAAGCTCTGCCTGCGGTCCTCGCCGTCAATGAGCCCTGCCAGCCATTCCGCCACATGCAACACAGCGTGCTTGTCATGCATATTAATGAGGCAGCGGGCAATGCCGATCTTGCATGAGGGGCAGCCCACGACAACAGGGCCGGTATAGTCGTCGCCCAGAGCTTCGCCAAGCCGCTTTTGTTTGCGGGAGCGCAGCAGGTTGTATATCTGGGGCGAGGTCATGGCGCCCATGCCGGATTCACCGCAGCAACCGGGGCTGAGCGTCACGTCGGCCCCGGTAAAGTCGCCCAGGGCGCGGGCAACCTGCTTCTGCCCCTTGATCTTGTGCACGTCGGCCCACTCGCAATGGCAGGCCCCGTGATAGAGCAGCTTGGAGCCTTCGGGCAGGGGTGCGCTCAGGTTCTCCGAAGAAAGCAGGGGCAGCGTGAGCTGGGCCACGTCGCGCATGACAAGATCAGGGAACTGGGCCTGCAGGTTCATGCGTTCCAGACCGTCGCGGCAGGAGCCGCAGGCCGTGACCAGATACTTGCAGTCAAAGCCCTGCTTGGCCAGGTTGCGCAGCATGGCGGCCAGATACTGACGGTTCTGGGCCATGTTGTCTTCAAAGGCCGTATCCATGCCAGCGGCCAGCAAGGGGAATCCACAGCACATATGCCTGGGGGGCACGGCCACGGCAAAACCGGCCTTGAGCAGCAGCATTATGGACGAAACGCCAATGCGGTCATAGAAGAGGGCGCCGCCGCAACCGGGAAAATACAGCACCAGCGGCATGCCGGGCGTGGGCTCGGCTGGCGCGAACACCGCGCCCCTGTGCAATTTGAGGGATTCATAAAGGTTTGTGTAGCCCATCTTGGGGCCGCGCCCGGAAAAGAGCGGGCTCTGCATGCGGCGCTTCCACACATCGGGCACAAAGCCAAGAAACTTGTTCTGCATCTTCTGGCCCAGAGAGGCCATCTTGGCGGCCTTGGGCGCACGGTGGGCAATATCGCGTCCGAGCCATTCCAGCGCGCGTCCCTTGATGGGATGCCCGCCCGCGCCCTCGTGCTCCAGCAGGGCGCGCAGGGTCAAAGCCACCTCGCCGGAGGGGATTTTCACCGGGCAGTTGGCCATGCAGCGTCCACAGGCCGTGCAGTGTTCCACCAGATCGCGCATCCACTTGAGCAGGCGCTCGTCGATGCGGCCCTTGTTGACCTGCGAATAGTACACGGCCTCCAGCAGCATGCCGAGCACCATGTTCTTGTTGCGCGGGTGGTACTGCATGGAGCGCTCGGGATAGCACATGGAGCAGACCTGTTTGCACTTGCCGCAGCGCGTGCACACCTGAATGGACGTGAGCAGGTGGATGAGCTTGTCCTTGTCCGGCAAGCCGCTTTCACGGATGTCGCGGATAAGGCGGTTGAACGAAAAGGTAAAGGGGCGCACGGGCAGGTCGCGGTAGACCAGCTTGGCGGGATTCATGACGTCGCGGGGGTCCACGCGCTCCTTGAAGGCGCGCAGGGCGTCCATCTTTTCCTTGCTGAAAAAGGATATCTTGGTGATGCCAATGCCGTGCTCGCCCGAAACTTCACCGCCCATTTCCTGGCACTCGGCCATGACGCGGGCGGCCACTTCTTCGGCCTCTTCCAGCATCTGGGCATCGTTGGAGTTCACCGGGATATTCACATGGCAGTTGCCGTCGCCAGCGTGCATGTGGCTTGCTACCACAATGCGGCTGGCGTCCATGTATTCCTGAATTTTTGTTATCTTCTTGGCCAGGTGCGGATATTTTTCTTTCAGGAAGACCAGAAAAGCCTCGGCCCGCTCGGCCATTTCCATATCCGACACGTCGGCGGCGGAAACGTCGCCAGAGGCGGCCTTGGAAGCCTGCGAAAATTCCCGGTTAAAGTCCTTGTCTTCCATCGGGTAGCCGGGCAGCCGCCCCACTTCCTGAAGCGCGTGGCGGTAGGCCGTAGCCGTGCATTCCAGATTGATCTGCTCAAGAAAGAGCGCGAAATCCGGGATGCGATCCATAGGAATGACCACGTCTTCATTGAGCTTGAAGCCCGAAGTGCGTTTGGCGATAGCCGAAAGCTTGTGGCGGTCTTCCCAGAAGCGCTCGCCTTCCTTGTCGTCGGCGGCCACGATGATGTCCACGTTATCCTGCTGCTCCACCACACTGACGATGTCGCCCACGCAGGTGTCCAGCAGGTAGGGGTCGTCGCCGTCCACCTGAAGGATGATGACCGAGATGGGCGAACCCTCGTACTTCTCGGACTTGCGCTTGTATTCGATGGCCTGCACGTACTTGGCGTTGAATTCTTCCATGGCCGAAAGGTGGGCGTAGTCCCCTTCCTCACGGATACGGTTGCGCAGGGCCACAAGCTCGCGCACCACCACGGCGGCCGGGTGCATTGACCGGCCAAAAAATTCCAGCACCATGATGCGCTTGTGCTTGGGCTTGGGGTGGACGATAAAACAGGCTTCGGTGACAATGCCGTCCACGCCTTCTTTCTGCATGCCGGGCAGGCCGCCCAGAGCCTTGTTGGTCACGTCCTTGCCAAGACCCGGCAGGCGGATTTCGTCCCCGCGCAGGTGCACCACGTTGCGCACGCCGCCGCTCACGTCCTTGACCACAAAGATGGCGGTTTCTGTGGGAAGGATTTTGTGGCGCGGGTGGTTTTCACGCTCAATGGTGATGATTTCGCCGGTGGGGGTCACCATGCGCCACCACAAAAGGTTGTCCAGGGTGGTGCCGTATTCAAAGGCCATGGGCCCGCCGGCGTTTTCCGACACGTTGCCGCCAATGGTGGATGCCTGCTTGGAGGCCGGGTCCACGGAAAAAAGCGCACCAGCGGCGTCAACGGCGTTGATGACAGTCTGGGTTATGACGCCAGCCTGGCAGGTGACCGTCATTTCCTTCATATCAATGGGCCCCACGCGCGTCAGGCGGGTAAGGCTCACAATAAGGGTACGCTTGCGCGCGGGCACGGCCCCGCCCGTCATGCCCGAACCGCCGCCACGCGGGATCAGGGCAAACTTCATGTCATTGGCCAGCTTCACCAGTTCGGCCACCTGCTCGGTGGTGTCGGGCTCAACCACAAGCAGGGGCAGCTCCATGCGCAGGTCCGTGGCGTCGGTGGCGGACTCCACCAGCGCGCCGGGATTGGTCAAAATGCACTCGGCTGGCAGTATGTCGCCAAGGGCGTCAATGAGCTTTTCCCTGAATTCCAGTTCGGCCTCATGCGCCGACCAGAACATGGTGATGCCTTCGCCAATGGCCGTGGCGTAATAATGCGCCAAGGAGACAGACTCTTTGTCGAAGCTCGCGCGCACGCTGTCGCGCACCGTATCGGCATCGATAAAGGGATTGTAGGCCACCAGAAAAAGCTCTTCGGCAATGGCTATGGCAAGGCTGCGCACAGACTCTGGCCATTCGGCGAAGTCATCGATATTGATGCGCAAAATGCGGTTCACCACATAGTCGGGAGAGATGGAGATATGCGGACCCTTATGGGGCATGGCGTTTTAACCTCGTGAGCACTGCGGCGATCCATCAGAATGACAGACAGCAGGTTTTGTGGGAAGCCCTTTTTCTACGTTCAATGCGCGCGGAAGGCAAGTGGCGGGCAATAAAAGCGCCACGCGCGGGGCATAGCCGCCCGAGCGGAACATAAAAAAAATTCAGCCTGTCACCGGATTGCCGCAAAGCCTGCTTTGACATTTGGCCATGTACGGCTATGCTTTTTCATCGCAAACGGTTATGGCGCACGCACAGCCCAGCAGGAGTAGGACAAGACATGTTTATAGACAGATTGCAGCCCATTACTGATGCCTTTGATTGGTTGCAACATTTCTGGGAACGTGCCGCAACCCAGCGGCGTGTGGCTTTTTTTATCCTGTGGGTCTACCTTCTGGCCCTGCTGGGCGTTGAACTCAACCGCCACGGGCTCCTGCCCCCCTGGCTGGCATCCGTCACGCCCAAAAACCACTTTTACGCCATCCACCTGGCTTTTACGCTCATACTGGTGCTTGAGGTCATGAGCCTCATCCTTGTCATACCCAGTTCACTTTCACAGTCCATGGGCAAGCAGTTCGAAATCCTCACCCTCATTCTGCTGCGCAACGCCTTCAAGGAACTGGCCCACCTGCCAGAGCCCGTCAGCGTGGCCAACGACATGCTGCCCGTGCTCTACATTGCCATATCGGGCGCAGGCGCCCTGCTGGTATACCTTTGCCTTGGCCTGTACAAACGCATCGCCCGGCGGCAGATGCATTTCATTGCATCACCGAGCCTGCGCATGCGCTACGTCATGAGCAAAAAACTGCTGGCCCTGGTGCTCTTTATCATTTTTATGGGCGTGGCCGTGCGCGACGTCATCTTTTTTATCACCACGGGCAGCGACCAGAGCTTCTTTGAAACCCTGTACACCATCCTGATTTTTTCCGACATCACCATGGTGCTCATTGCACAGCGCTATATGCCCGCGTTTCACGCGGTCTTCCGCAATTCCGGCTTTGTCATCGGCACCCTGCTCATGCGGCTGGCGCTCTCCGCGTCGCCACTGTGGAGCCCGGTCATAGGTCTGTTCGCCGCCGTCTTTGTTCTGGCCCTCACCTGGGGCACCAACTATTTCACCCCCCTGCCCCGGACGGAAACCACGTCCAACCAAGGACAGAAAGCCCTGCCGGAAACAACGGACTAGAATTGGGGCGTTCGCCTTGAAAAACTTTGTGGGGGAGGGACCCTTTTGCAAAAGGGTCCCTCCCCCACGCCCCCTCCCCCTAAAACCTTTATCTTGGGGGGCAGTCAGCCTTTGAAAAAGATTAGCTGCTCTAAAGCCGTCCGAATATGCAATGTGCTGCAACGTGCTGCAGATTCTGTATAAAATCATAGCTGTCAAAAAGCGTAAGTGATCCTGCCTGCGTGAGCAGAGCTCGGTGGCGGCCAAAGAACCGAGGCACTCCACATGGCGAATCAGCAATGCCCCTACCGCGCGTCGGCAGCCGGAAAAGCCCCCAGATCGGGTATGCGGAACAGGCGAATACGCCTTGCCGTTACGCACGCCTTGCGCACTGAAAACACCCGGAAAGCGCGCACCCTCACGCCGCCGGAGCATTGCCGCCCTTTCTGCATAACGACGCTGCATAATACAGCAGCAGGCAAAAACGCCCCGTTTATTCCAGAAAGCGGCGCCTCTTGCCAAAACAGATGCGCGTTCACCTGGTTGGCGACAAGCGCAGGCGCGTTGCGCCAAAAGCCCTCCCCGCAGGTCGGCAATGCGGCTTACCCCGCGCGGTTTATTGAAAAACTCTAGAATAACAACACTGACAACAAAAACGCAAAAGGGCGACCCTTCAGGGCCGCCCTCAATACTTCAGAAAATGAAGAAAATCAGGCGTTAGCCGCCTTGAGCATTTCTTCCACCATAGAAAGCGTCGGCGTTGCGCCCGCTTCAAGCCCGCAAAGACCTCGCACGGCCAGCATAAGCATATCAAATTGCAAAGACATTTCGGACACGCCGTTATGGATAATGCAATTATCACCACGCACGGCAAGACGATATGCGCGGCGGCTACGCTCCTGCCCGGAGGAACGCACGATATAATATACCTGATCGTTGGTGTCGGTCACATAAAGCTTTTGACGGGTGAGCGTGCCAAGTGCTTCGTCATACCACGAGCACTCTGAAAAAAGTCGGCCACGAAAACTCAAGTCGCTGCCGTTGTCGTGCTTCAGACAAATGTCTTCCATTATTTTCTGCACGTTCATTCAATCCTCCGCGAGCTCTTGCTCGCCATTTGTGCGTAGGCGAGTAACGCTTTTTGGAAGCTAGCACTGCATGCAAACGGTTGTCAATAATAGCAGCAAACAAACAACAAAATCGCATGAAGAAAAAAATGGCGCATATTACATCGTATTAATATATATTGATTTTTTAACTAAACTTTCTTTAAACAATCTTGCGGTTCACACGATTTTTCATGAAACGCACACAAGGGACGGCAAGTTTACGCCAACCGAAAACAGAGCGTTTCACTGTGGATAAAACGGAGGGAAGGATGAGGCTGCCGAAGAGCCTTGGCATGCCAAGGCGCAAAGGCCGCACAGGAGCGGCGGCACATTTTGTCGCATTGCGGTTTTTTGTCTGTTGGGATCTTGTCAGTTCAGGTCTGGCCAGTTCAGGTCTGGCTCACTCAGAGTCCTGCCTGCCCGTGCGGATGCCCGCGCAGATGCTCGCGTGCCTGCCCGCGCAGATGCTCGCGTGCTTGCTTGCGCAGATGCTCGCGTGCTTGCTTGCGTGGTTGCTTGCGAGAAGGCTCGCGTGGTTGCCCGCGCGCCAGCCCGCGTGCCAGCCTTCAGCGCTTGCTGCGGGCCCGGCGTTCCGCAAAGCGGGAGTACGCCCGCGCCACGGGTGAATCCGGGGCCATTTCCGCCAGAAACACGCCGCTGGCCTGCACGGGATCAGGAATGACGGCCCTGGGAGCGCGCCAGCCCATATCTTCATCCGGCAGGGGGTTGCAGGCCGTCACGTCCAGCCCCGACTTGCCCATAAGCAGCGAAACCTTCACGCCGTTGAAAAAGGGGGTTTCCATAAAGGCATTGACCCGCTCCAGCAGTTCCCCGCTCATGAGGTGCAGTTCTTGCGCCAGCATGGCGTCTTCCGCGCCGATGAGCAGCATGTCGCGGTGATGGCCCAGGGGGCGCGCCAGGGGAGCCAGGTCTTCGCCCATGACCATGTTCCAGTTCTGCCACAAATGCCCGAGGCGGCTCCTGGCCTGCGCCTGCTCAGCGTCCACGCCGAGCCCGGCCATGACCGCGGCCATGACCTCACTTGCCGCCACTGGCTCGGCATATTTATTTTTTTTCCGAAACACTTTGGGAGTCATGACTTTTTCCGCCGTGCAGAGGCGCTGTATGGGGGGATGCCGGCCTGCGACCGCCTAGGCCCGGCCAGCCCTTGTTGACCATATACGGATATATTGATATTAGCATCAGCATAAGTTGATTTACTACGGGTACGCAAATGGCACTTCTGTATTTTAAAGCTCTTTCAGACGAAACACGGCTTCGCCTCGTTCACATTTTGCTGCATTACGAGTTGTCGGTCAACGAACTGGTGCGCATTCTGGACATGGGGCAGTCGCGGGTATCGCGGCATCTTAAAATCCTGACCGAAGCCGGCCTGCTCACTTCGCGGCGCGACGGACTGTGGGTGTTTTACGCAGCGCCCCGCAGCGGTGACGAGCGGGAGTTTCTGCGCGCCATCACCCCCTTTATCCATACGGACGCCGCCATGCGGGCAGACCTGAACATGGCCGCGCAAATGCTGGAAGAACGCGCCCTCAAGACCCGCCAGTTCTTCAATGCCATTGCGGAAGACTGGGACGAACTCAACCGCGAGGTTCTTGGAGCCTTTGACCTGCCCGCCGCCGTATGCGCCGCCGTGCCGGAAAACTGCGGCACAGCGGTGGATCTCGGCTGCGGCACAGGGGCTGTGCTGGCACGCATGCTGCCGCTGTCCCAGGGAGTCATTGGCGTGGACGGTTCCGCGCGCATGCTTGAAATCTGCCGCCGCCGTTTTACTCCCGAAGACCTTGCGGCCGACCGCGTTTCCCTGCGCATCGGCGAACTGAGCCATTTGCCCCTGCGCGATCAGGAGGCGGATTTCGCCTGCATCAACCTTGTGTTGCACCATCTTTCCGACCCCATACTCGGCCTGCGTGAGATACGCCGCATCATGGCGCCCGGCGGCCGTCTTTTTGTGGCGGACTTTCTGCGCCATACCGACGAAACCATGCGCAACCGCTATGGCGACCGCTGGCTTGGCTTTGACGAAGGCGGCCTCGCGGCCGACCTCAAGGCCGTCGGCTTCAGCACGCTGTCCTGTACACGGCAGCCAGTGGATCGCGGCCTGACCCTGCTGCTTCTCACAGCCGAGGCCAGCCACCCCCCGCGCACGTGAGGCGGACACGCAACGCCCCCTCCCCCGCACGATCATTAACGCACTCAAAATACTTCAAAGGATAGGAGATATCATGACCAAAGCTCTTGACCTGAGCCTGTCGCACAAGGTTGCCGACATGGCCCTGGCGGATTTCGGCAAAAAAGAAATGCAGCTTTCCGAGCGGGAAGTTCCCGGCCTTATGGAATGCATCAAAAAATACGGCCCCAGCAAGCCCCTCAAGGGCCTTAAGGTAACGGGCTCCCTGCACATGACCATACAGACGGCCATGCTTATCCAGACCCTGCATGCCCTGGGCGCGGACATTCGCTGGGCTTCCTGCAACATTTTCTCCACGCAGGATCACGCCGCCGCCGCCATTGCCGACCTGGGCATGGCCAAGGTCTTTGCCTGGAAGGGCGAAACCCTTGAGGACTACTGGTGGTGCACTGAAATGGCGCTGACCTGGCCCGACGGCAGCGGCCCCGATCTTATCGTGGACGACGGCGGCGACGCCACCCTGCTCGTGCACAAGGGCGTCGAGGCTGAAAACAACCCCGCCATCCTTGATGAAAAGACCGACAACAAGGAACTGCAGTGCATTATTGACCGCCTCAAACTGCGCCTCAAGGAAGATCCGCAGCACTGGCACAAGGTGGCTGCCAGGATCAAGGGCGTTTCGGAAGAAACCACCACCGGCGTACACCGCCTCTACCAGCTGGAAGCCGCAGGCAAGCTGCTGTTCCCGGCCATCAACGTCAACGACGCCGTGACCAAGTCCAAGTTCGACAACCTGTACGGCTGCCGCGAATCCCTGGCCGACGGCATCAAGCGCGCCACTGACGTCATGATCGCGGGCAAGGTGGTTGTGGTCATCGGCTACGGCGACGTGGGCAAGGGCTGCGCCCAGTCCATGCGCGGCTTTGGCGCGCGCGTGCTGGTGACGGAAATCGACCCCATCTGCGCCCTGCAGGCCGCCATGGAAGGGTTCGAAGTCACCACCATTGAAGACGCGCTGGCCCAGGGCGACATCTACGTCACCTGCACGGGCAACTACCACGTCATCACCGGCAAGCATATGGAAGGTATGAAGGACGAGGCCATCGTGTGCAATATCGGCCACTTCGATAATGAAATCGAAATGACCTACCTCGAAAACACGCCCGGCATCACCTGCCTGAACATCAAGCCGCAGGTGGACAAGTGGACCCTCAAGTCCGGCCGCAGCATCGTTGTGCTGGCTGAAGGCCGCCTGGTCAACCTGGGCTGCGCCACCGGCCACGCCAGCTTTGTCATGTCCAACAGCTTCACCAACCAGACCCTGGCCCAGATCAAACTGGCCACCGAAAAGCTGGAAAACAAGGTCTACACCCTGCCCAAGGAACTGGACGAAGAAGTGGCCCGCCTGCACCTCGGCCGCCTTGGCGTCAAGCTGACCAGACTCACCCAGGAACAGGCCGACTATATCAACGTCAATGTGGACGGTCCCTACAAGTCGGATCACTACCGCTATTAGGCTGTCTCTGGGTTTTTTCAGATAGAAATGCTCTGTGGGGGAGGAGACCCTTTTGCAAAAGGGTCTCCTCCCCCACACCCCCTCCCCCCAAAACTCTTACTGTATTTTGGTATGGCGCCATGAGTGCTTTGATCTGAAGGGGGCGGCTGTGTGAGCAGGCGACGCCGCGCAGCCTGGATTTTGCCAAAATCGCATTTTTCGGCACAATGGCAACATTGAAAGATGAAGCATTTCCGTGTTACCCTGATCGTGTCACGGGCAGGGCTTGGGCCCTTGTCTGCGGGTCAGCCGGAGCGCATGGCTCCACCAATATTTGCTGGCGAGCGTGGCTCACCAGCACACGCATGGGGCGGCTGCCCGCCGCGTCCCTGCGTCATGACCGAAGCTTTGCTTCGGTCATTTTATTTTTGCGCAAACGCGTTGCGCTGGTTCTGGCCTCCGCGTTGTAGGCCTCCACGTTGCAGGCCAGTTACGCCGAAAGGGCGGAAGGGCGATGCGTGTTCGCTGCTCACAGCCGCCATTGCCCACCATCCCCATGCCGTGTATGCTGCGCCCGTGTCGGCGCTGATCCGCAATACGGGGTTCTCTGACCACAAGAAGCCAACACTTCACGGACGTTACGGAAAACGTCAGAGCCGCTGCCAGACAAGCTAAGGAATACAATGCAAAAAGTGACCATCCATACCGACGGCTCCTGCCTCGGCAATCCTGGCCCCGGCGGCTGGGCGGCCATTCTCAAGCTGGACGATGAGGACTACCGCAAGGAATTTTCCGGCGGATATGCCCTCACCACCAACAACCGCATGGAAATGCTGGCCGTTATCGAGGCGCTGACCCTGCTCAAAAACCCCTGCCTTGTGGATCTGTACACGGATTCGCGCTATGTCTGCGACAGCGTGAGCAAGGGCTGGCTGTGGGGATGGGTGAAAAAAAACTGGATCAAGTCCGACAAAAAACCCGTGCTCAATGTGGATCTGTGGCAGCGCATGCTGCCGCTCTTGAAGCAGCACAAGGTGACCTTCCACTGGCTCAAGGGCCACGCCGGCCACCCCGAAAACGAGCGTTGCGACATTCTGGCCCGCGCCCAGGCCTGTCGGCGCGACCTGCCCCAGGATACCGGCTACAAACCCTAACCGCCGCAGCGTAAACCGCAATACCGCAAAGCCATGCCAGTCCAACCTTTTTCCGCAGAAACCGCGTTTTCTTTGCCCGCGCTCTGGCATGCCCTTGGCTGGCCGCTCTTGCGCCTGCTCATGGGCATGGCGGTTGGCCTGCTCATAGCAAATGTGCTTGAGGCCCTGCGCTGGACGCGCCACCTGGCCCGCCTGGCGGCCCCCCTGGCACGGCTGGCCCATCTGCGTGAAGTGGCCGGGGCCAGTTTTTCGCTGGCCTTTGTCTCCCCGGCGGCGGCCAACGGCCTTTTGTCAGACAGCCACAATATGGGCGAGCTTTCCGGCAAGGAACTCATGCTGGCGAACCTTTTCAACAGCCTGCCAGCCTACATGGTGCACACGCCCACCATCTTTCTGCTTACCTGGCCCGTGCTGGGCATGCCCGCCGTGATATACGTGGGGCTTACCCTGCTGGCCGCCGTGGGCCGCACCGCCTTTACCGTGGTGCTGGCGCGGCGCATTCTGCCGCCGCCGCCCCCGGGCTGTACAGCCTGCAAGCCTGACCGCAGCGAACGCACTGACTGGAACGCCGCGCTGCGCAAGGCCTGGAAGCGCTTTATGCGCCGCCTGCCCAAACTTGTGTACTTTACCGCGCCCATCTACGTGCTTATGTACCTCTTGCAGCAGTTCGGCTATTTCGCCGTGGCCGAACAATGGCTGTCGCAGCACATGTCCTGGCTTTCCTTTTTAAAACCGCAGGCCATGGGCATTATCGTGCTGCACCTCGCGGCGGAACTGGGCGCGGCCCTTGGCGCGGCGGGCAGCGTGCTGCAAACTGGCGGCCTTTCGCCACGCGACGTGGTGCTGGCCCTGATGGTGGGCAATATCCTGTCCACGCCCATGCGCGGCATACGGCATCAGTTGCCTTCGTATTCCGGCTTTTTTCGTCCTGCCCTGGCCCTGCGCCTCATTCTGGCAAATCAGGGGCTGCGTGCGGTCAGCATGACGATTGTGACCATCATTTATTACTACGCCAGCGCCTAAGTAAACGCTGATGTATTCCGTTTGGCGGCGTTGCTTCACTTTTTTGAAACGGTCGAGGACGGAAGAGTCCACTCCTGCTTCAAAAAAAGATCGCGCCTTGCCGAACGAAATAACTGCGCGTTTCCAGGAGGCTCGTTAATCAGAGCGTTGCCAAAAGCGCCAAAGACGCCGGGCAGGAATCGCCAATGCGCAAAAAAATGGATATTGATGCGGTTCGGGAAGATTTCAATATGGGCATCATTTGCGCCCAGCAGGTACTGAGCCATTTTTCGGAACGGTTCGGCGTGCCGGAAAAAGACGCCCTGCGCCTGGCATCCTGTTTTGGCTCCGGCATGGGGCAGGCAAGCACCTGCGGCTGCGTCACCGGGGCGCTCATGGTCATGGGCCTTGCGCACGGCGTCGCCGGGCCGCGCAGCCGCGAGCAAAAGCAGAACCTGTACGGCCGCCGCGACGCCTTCATGGCGGCTTTTGCCGCTGCCCACGGTAGCGTCGAGTGCAGGGGAGTTCTGGGGCATGACCTTACTGATCCGCAACAACTTGCCGTCATTAAGGAAAAAAAGCTGTTCACTACAGTGTGCGTTCCCCTGATATGCGAAACCTGCACACTGCTTGAAGAATATTTGTAGTCCACGAGCCGAGAAGGAGAACCCATGACGGAAATGCAAGCGACCCCACAAGACGACCAGCAGCGGCCCCTCCGCGCCCCTGTGGAAATTCCCGCCCACTGCAAGGTTATCAAGCCTGAACACACGGGGGCGCGCATCGTTGTATTGCTGCAACCTGAAGAAAAGTACCTCTCACTGCCCAGGCCCAAAACCTCGCGCCAGTTGCTTGCGGCTCTGGGCCTTGCGGAAGAAACGGCCCTCGTGGCCCGCAACGGCCAGCTGCTCACGCCTGACCGGCATATCTGGCCCGGCGACGAAGTGCTTGTCCGCAAGGTGGCTTCTTCGGGATAGCCCGTTCCTGCCGCGTCACACTGGAAACTTTGCCTGACGCAAGTTTCAGGGCAGGCCGCACACTTACCGGCGCAGGCAAAACCTGTTGCCCCGCCGCAGGGAAAATGGTACCCGCCAACAATGTTCAATCTTGATATATCCCAAGCCCTGAGCACGCTGTCCATCGCGGCGGTGCCCGCTCTTCTGGGCATTATTCTGCACGAAGTGGCTCACGGATGGGTGGCCTCGCGCTGTGGCGACCCTACGGCACGCATGATGGGTCGCCTGACCCTCAATCCCCTGCCGCACATCGACCCCATGGGACTGCTGGTCTTCGGCCTCACGAGCCTTTCCGGCTCCTTTGTTTTTGGCTGGGCCAAGCCCGTGCCCGTCAATCCGCGCTATTTTCGCAATCCCGCCAAGGACATGATGCTGGTAGCCCTGGCTGGCCCGCTGACCAACTTTATCCTGGCGGGCATATTCGGCGTTCTGCTATGGTTGACCCTGAACGTTTTTCCGCCTGTGGCGTGGCAGCACAGCAGCCTCTACATTTTCGCGCTCAAATCCATGCAGGCAGGGGTCATCATCAACTTCGGCCTGGGCTGGCTCAATCTGCTGCCCATTCCCCCGCTGGACGGCAGCAAGGTTGTGGCCTATTTTCTTCCCTTAAACGCGGCGCTGCGCTATCTGAGCATTGAGCGTTTCGGCTTTCTCATTCTTTTGGGCCTTCTGTTCACCGGTCTGCTGGGCATGGTGCTGGGGCCGCTGGTGGGTGGCAGCGCCCGTGGCCTGCTGACCCTGCTTGGCATTCTGTAATTTCATAAGGACTGTCTCACATGAGCAAAGAACTGCGCACTGTTTCCGGCATGCGGCCCACCGGCCCCCTGCACCTTGGTCACTACTTCGGCGTGTTGAAGAACTGGGTGGAGCTGCAATACACTGAAGAAGCCTACTTTTTTGTGGCTGACTGGCACGCCCTCACCAGCGATTACGCCGACCCGTCCAAGATCCGCACGAACATCCGCGAGATGGTCAAGGACTGGGTGGGCGCTGGCCTTGATCCCGAAAAATGCGTTATCTTCCGTCAGTCCGAAGTCAAGGAACATGCGGAGCTCTCCCTGTTGCTCTCTATGTTCACGCCGGTATCGTGGCTTGAGCGCAACCCCACCTACAAGGAACAGCAGCAGCAGATCAGCAACAAGGACCTCGGCAACGCGGGCTTTTTGTGCTATCCCGTGCTCATGGCGGCCGACATTCTCATGTACCGCCCCCACGGCGTGCCCGTGGGCGAAGACCAGTTGCCCCATATGGAGATGACGCGTGAGATCGCCCGCCGCTTCAACTATCTCTACGGCGAGCTCCTGCCCGAACCCAAGGCCATGCTGACCCCCGCCGCCAAGTGCCCCGGCCTTGACGGCCGCAAGATGTCCAAAAGCTACAACAATGGCATCTTCCTGTCCGACCGCATGGCAGACATTCAGGAAAAAGTGCGCGGCATGTTCACCGACCAAGCCCGCCTGCGCAAATCCGATCCGGGCAACCCCGACGTCTGTAACCTCTTCCCCTACCATGTGCTGCTGAGCAGCCCCGAGGAACAGGCCGAAATTCGCAAGGGCTGCACAGGGGCCACCCTGGGCTGTGTGGATTGCAAAAAGATTTTTCTCAAGAACCTTGAAACCTTCCTGACTCCCCTTCAGGAACGCCGCTCCGTTCTGGACGCCAATCCGGCGCGGGTGGACGAAATCCTCGCGCACGGCAATGAACGCGCCCGCGCCTTCGCAGGACAGACCATGGCCCTTGTGCGCGAGAAAATGGGGCTGTAATTGAAGTTTGTGAGTGTGGACTACGGCCTGGCCCGCACGGGCCTGGCCGTGTCAGACCCTGACGGGCGCATGGCTTTTCCCCTGGCAACCCTGCGCCTGCAAGACTATGCCGACCGCAAACTGTTTCTGGCCGCCCTGGCGGAAAAAATCCTTGAAACCGGGGCCGAAGGTGTGGTCATGGGGCTTCCCCTCACGCAGGACGGGGAAGAAAGCCTGATCACCCGGCAGGTACGCAACGTAACCCAACGCCTCAAGCGCCGCGTGCCCCTGCCTTTCTTCTATATGCTTGAGGAGTTGAGCTCGGAAGAAGCCTGGGCGGATCTGCGCGAGGCTGGCCTGAAAATGCGCAAGCGCAAGGCCGTGCTCGACCAGCAGGCCGCCGTGCGTATTCTCTCGTCCTTTCTTTCCCTTGCCCCGCAAGAGCGGAGTCCCGCATGAAAACATTTCTTCGCCTGCTTGGACTGCTGTTGCTGCTGGCCCTTGCCGGTGGCGGCTGGCTTGCCTACGAGGCCCATACCTTTCTGAACACCGCCCCCCAAAGCGACGGGCAGGAAGTGCTTTTTGACGTGACGCCCGGAGCGCATTTCGCCCAGGTGGCCACGGCCCTTGAACAAAAGGGCGTTATTACCGATGCCCGCAAGTTCCGCCTGCTGGCCCGCTACAAGGAATGGGACAGCCGCCTCCAGGCCGGTCGCTTTGCCCTCAATTCCGGCTGGACGCCAGAAAAAGTACTGGACATGCTGGTCAACGGACAGCCCGTGCTCTTTCGCATTACGGTACCCGAAGGCCTCACCTGGTGGCAGACGGGCAAACTGCTGGAAGAAGCGGGCCTCGTCCGTTTTGACGACTTTCGCAAGGTAATCATGGACCCGGACTTTCTGCGCCACTACGGCATCCCCTTCGCCACGGCCGAGGGCTTTCTTATGCCCGACACCTATCTGCTGAAAAAGGGGGATGAGCCGGATATGGCCCAGACCCGCAGCGTGGCCGGACGGATGGTGGACAACTTCTGGCGCAAGGCCGCTCCCGTATGGCCCGGAGACGCCAAGCCCCCCGTGGACCAGCTGAAAACCTGGATGATCCTCGCCTCCGTGGTTGAAAAAGAAACCGCCATTGAAGCCGAGCGCCCCCGCGTGGCTGGCGTGTACAAGAACCGCCTCGCCCGTGACATGATCCTTCAGGCAGACCCCACCGTCATCTACGGTCTTGGCCCCAATTTTGACGGCAACCTGCGCCGCGCCCAACTGGACGACCCCAACAACCTCTACAATACCTACCAACGGCCCGGCCTGCCGCCGGGGCCCATCTGCTCATTCGGCATGGCCGCCCTCAAGGCCGCCATCAAGCCGGAACAGCACGATTTTCTCTATTTTGTGGCTGTCACCGACGGCGGTGAACACGTTTTTTCCACCAACCTTGCGGACCACAACAAGGCCGTGCGCCAGTACCTGCAAAACCGGCGCAAAGGCCAGAACCGCTGAGGAGGCCTCGTGAAATACCTCATAGTTGAAGACTTTTCCGGTCAGGCCGTGCCCTTTATCTTTCCCCGGCGGGTGGACCACGTAGACATGCGCGAACAACTGCCCTACGGCCAGGTGCTCTCCGCCGGCTTTCTCGAACTGGGACCGCAAGGCTTCATATGCTCCGGCGGTCACGCCGAGCTTGGCCTCAAGGCCCGGCCCCAGGAAGACGCCGCCATCATAGCCGAAGCCCTGCGACAACGCTGAAAGCTGAACGTTGGAGTTGGAAGAGGAAGCGCTTTGTGGGGGGGGGACCCTTTTGTAAAAGGGTCTCCTCCCCCACGCCCCCTCCCCCTAAAACTTTTATTGCCGGAACAGATGGGTATGAGAGCTTCTGTCATGCACAACGCTCCACAGCGCATACCCGGCATCGTCATCGGCGGTACGGGCAGCAATACGGGCAAGACCACAGTCACTCTTGCCCTTCTGTGCGCCCTGGCCTCTCGCGGCCTCGCCGTACGCGCCGCCAAAACCGGCCCTGACTACATAGACGCCGCCTTTCACGCTGCCATAACAGGTCAACCCGCCGCCAATCTGGATGCCTGGATGTGTCGTCAGGCCCCCGCGACTCCCGACGAAAAGCCCTTCGCGGGCGGCAAAGGCCTGCCCAAGGGACTGCAAACCGTGTTCGAACGCATGGCGGCAAGCCCCTCCGGCACGGGCCGCGCCCCAGACCTGCTGCTGGTTGAAGGCGCCATGGGCCTGTACGACGGCGGGCACGCCGGGGCTGGCAGCACGGCCCATCTGGCGGCGCTGCTTGATCTGCCCATCCTTCTCGTATGCAGCGCTGCCGGGCTTGGACAGTCCATCGCCGCCCTGGTGGAAGGCTATCTGCGTCACAAGCCCCAATGGCTCAACGCCAAAAGCACGCCGCCGCGCTTTCTGGGCATTGTCTGCACCCATATCGGGAGCCAGCGCCATGCCGAAATCATTGCCGACGCCCTGAAACCGCTGGAAAAATCAGACAACGTCCCCCTGCTGGCCTTGCTGCCCCGCAAGGGCGCTCCAGAACTGCAATCGCGCCATCTTGGCCTTGTGGAAGTCCGCGAAGCCCTGCCCGCACTGGACAGGGACGCGCTGACCCACTGGCTTGAAGAGAATTGCCGCCTGGACGCCCTGCTCAAACTGGCCGGTGTTGTCAGCGTCCCATCCCGAGGGGCGGCAAGTGGCAGCCCGGAAAAAACAGATACAAACAACGCCTGCCAGCGCGGGGACACATGCGAGGGCAAGCGCGTGGGCAGGCGCGAGAACAAATGCGAGGACAAGAGCGGGGATGAGCCTGAGGGCATGTGCGGCGCAAGAACGGCAGGCATTGCAAAAAGGGGCCTGCGGCTGCGCGCTACCGGCGGCGTGGCGGCGCTCTCTAAAAATCTGGCAGACAGAGGCACCCCCGCCACAGTAAGTCGAACGATCTCAGCCCCCCCTGCGGCCATGCCAGAGTCCGCTCTGGCAACCCGGTTTTTTCCGCCGAGCCAGCCGGGCACAACGACTATCCGCAACTCCGCAATACAGGCAGACAATCAAGAACCTCAGCAGGATGCAGCAAACCTGTTCGCCCCCGGCCTTGCCACGGTTGCGTCCACAAAAGCGCGATCGACGCGGGGAGCGCCCCGCCCCCTCATTGGCATGGCCTGGGATGCTGCCTTCAGTTTCTGCTATGCCGACCTGCCCGCCCTGCTGACGGAACTCGGCGCGGACGTTGTGCCCTTTTCTCCCTTGCGCGACGCCGCGCCGCCGCAGGGCTGCACCGGACTCTATTTCCCCGGCGGCTATCCCGAACTGCACGCAGAAGAACTTGGGGCCAATCTCCCCATGCTGCGGCGCTTGCGGGCGCTGGCGCAACAAAACCTGCCCATCTACGGCGAATGCGGCGGCTATATCTATCTCATGCGCTCCCTGCGCATGGAGGACCAGCCAGAACTGCGGGAATACGCCATGGCCGGACTTTTGCCCCTGCGCTGCGTTCTTGGCAAAACCAGAGCGGCTCTGGGCTATCGTGCCGCCCTGGCCCTGCCCGGTTGGCCCGAACGCGCTGCCCGCCTGACAACAAGTTTCGCAGGTCAGCCGGACTCCAGACCCGGCTCCAACCCCCTTTGGGTGCGCGGGCACGAATTCCACTATGCCCGTGAGGATGACGGGCCGCTGCCCCCGCGCTGCGCCCCCCTCTGGCAACTGCACGACAGCAAGGGGGTTTTGTTGCGTCAGGAGGGCTGCCGCTGCGGCTCAGTTGCCGGAACCTGGCTGCATTGCTACCCTGAGGGCGCGCGCACCTTCTGGCGGGCCTGGCTCAAAACAGCCACGCCCCTGCCCTAACCACGCAGACGGGTTTGCTCCCGGCCTGCCGAGGCTCAACATGACGCACACGACTTCAGTGGAACTGGATTCCGCCTGCACGCCGCAGGATATAGAAAACCGTTCCTTTGCCATCATCGATCAGGAGCTGCCGCCGCCGCGCCCCTTTGAAGGCCCGCTCTGGCAGGTGGCCCGCCGTTGCATCCACACCCTTGGCGATACGGACATTCTGGGCGACCTCAGATTGAGCGCCAAAGGTCTTGAAGCTGGTGTGGCTGCCCTTATGCGTGGTTGCACGGTGTACACCGACACGCGCATGGCCGCCGCCGGGCTGCCCATGCGTCGTCTGACGCCTCTGGGCGTCACTGTCACGCCCATCATGGCCCTGCCGGGGCTGGACGAGCTTGCCCGAGCCAAAAAAACAACGCGTTCCCGCGCCGGGCTGGAATCTCTTGCCGGGCAGATGAGCGGGCATATCATGGTTATCGGCAACGCGCCCACGGCCCTGCTTGGCCTGCTGGACGTGCTGGATCAGGGCGCGCCGCCCCCGGCCCTCATCGTGGGCATGCCCGTGGGCTTTGTGAACGCGGCGCAATCCAAGGAACTGTTGCGCCGCAGCCCGTGGCCGCACTTTACCCTGCTGGGACGCAAGGGCGGCTCGGCCGTGGCGGCGGCCTGCGTCAACGCGTTGGCGGATCTGGCGCTGGAACAGCGCGGATTAGGAGACGTGGCGAAGCTGTAAACAATGCCGCAAAGGATGACATGACCTCAGGGGAGGGTTCTTCGTTTGGGCCGCCTGCGCGGCGGGCGCTCTAGAAGCATAAAAACCCGGCCTGTCCTTTGAGAGGCGGTTTGTGTGCCCTGCGGGCACGAAGGCTTTTCTTTAATTTAGCTTGGGCCGCCTGCGCGGCGGGCGGCAGATGGGGGCCTGTTAGGGGCTGCCGCCCCTCCGAGGCCCCCTCTGCACTCCCCCCGGACGACCCCGCTGAGCTTGTCGCATCTCTCCACTCCCACGGGTCAGCCTTCAAGGGCCTTCCATACCCCACCATTCTGCGAGGGCTGCGCGGCCTCCGCTCCGGGAGCTTCCTCGCTGCGCTCGGTGATCTCCCTGCGCGCCGCGCAATGCCAGCGTGCAGGTTCGCGTTGAATGAGAGGACATGAGACGTCTGGTTGGCTGAAGAAGTACCAAAAGATTCGGGCTTGGGCATGATCTTTTTCTTGCGTTAAAAAACAGCAGATTAAGCATGCCTCCCCAAAATTCTGCCTCGCAAACAAAGCACATAACCAGTGCTGTTTCTCAGGAGTGCTGTTTCTCAGGAGTGCTGTTTCTCAGGAGTGCTGTTTCTCAGGAGTGCTGTTTCTCAGGAGTGCTGTTTCTCAGGAGTGCTGTTTCTCAGGAGTGCTGTTTCTCAGGAGTGCTGTTTCTCAGGAGTGCTGTTTCTCAGGAGTGCTGTTTCTCAGGAGTGCTGTTTCTCAGGAGTGCTGTTTCTCAGGAGTGCTGTTTCTCAGGAGTGCTGTTTCTCAGGAGTGCTGTTTCTCAGGCAGGGAGCGTATTGCTGCCGGGGGCGGCGTCATAAAGAACCGAAGCCGACACGTCGGCGAGGTTCGTGCATAGCCGCCCCCGAAAAAAGCATTTGTTGGTCAGGGTAGAACAGGGGGGTGCTTCGGGGGGGATGCAAGGGGGGCCGAGAAGGGGGCGCAGCCCCATAACCGGCCCCGCCTTGCCCCCGCCGGAGGCGGCCCAAACAACAGAAAAAGATAAACCCCCGTGCCCGCAGGGCACACAAGCCGCCTCGCAAAGGACAAACTCGTTTTTGCTTTCTTTTAGAGCGCCAGATTGCAACCCCACACCAACAGAGCATAATCCACGTATTGAACGACCAGCCCCAAAATTCAAACCCTTCATCGCAACGTCCCTTTCCTCAATAACTAGCGCCATTTCTGAAACTTTTTACAGCACCCCGACGCCCCCAATCTCTCATTCAACGCGACGGCGCACGATGGCATTGCGCGGCGCGAAGGAAGCTCCCGAAGCGGCGGCCGCGCAGCCCTCGTGGGATAGCGGGATATGGAAGGCCCTTGAAGGCTGACCCGTGGGAGTGGAGACATACGACAAACCCAGCGGGGTCGTCCGGGGGGAGTGCAGAGGGGGCCTCGGAGGGGCGGCAGCCCCTAACAGGCCCCCTTCTGCCGCCCGCCGCGCAGCCCCCCCAAAGAAACAAACCTGGAATTGAAAATCAAAAAACCGGGTAAAGCGCATTTTCAAAAACATCGCTTTACCCGGTTTTTCGAGTTTATACTAAAATTTTTGCGCCAGTCAGTTCTTTTTTGCCGCCGCGCCGTCATCAGGCCTGCTTGCAGGCTTTTCAGGCGTAATGATTACAGCGTCTGTTATTTCTTCATCAGCAATGGTGCCGCCGGATGCGCCAGGTTCAGACACATTTGACCCGTTCGTGTTCCCCCCGTTCGCGCCTGTTCCCGATGCGTTCGGGCCTGACGGCGGCGCTGCCTGCGCATCCGCATCAAGCACAGGGGGCAGGGCCGCTTGCGCGTCCACCACGCGGGCCTCGCCCAGGGCAAGGCGCTGCTCCTCGCTTTGCGGCAGGGGGATGCAGTTCTTGTCCACCAGCACAATGCCCGTGCGCTCCAGCACCTCACGGCGGTAGGCGAACTCCTGCTGCATGCGGTGGTGGCGGTACACAAACAGGCGATGCACGAGGTAGCACACGGCGATCATAGCCGCCAGGCTGCCCGCTATCCAGGGGATATAGGGCGTAAGCAGCTGGCCCAGCCCCACAAGCGCCGTAAACGCGCCGTCCACAAAAAAGAGCGCCGCGCCGAGCAGCAGAATGCCCAACAGCACGACCACTGTGGGGGCGTTGCGGATAATGGCGTAAAAGCGTTGCAGGCGTTCGGGCACCTGATCCGCGTCGCTGGAAGCGCCTGCGGGACCTCCGCCATCCGCGCCGCCCAGATCGCGGGCCTCACGCCCAAGAAAACGCGAAACCCAGGTTCCGGCAAGATGCACTATCAGTATGAGCCCCACAGGAGCGAGAACGGCGGCCAGAGCCCAGACAAGCCAGGGAAAGCGCGCCAGCGGCGGGCCGCCCGGCACTTCGGGGGCGGCATGCATGACGCCATAAAAAAAGGCTACCCCGCCGACCACCAGCTCCACAAAGAAAATGGCGATCATAAGGTATAAAAGGGCGTCTTTGTACTGCCCCGCGTACCAGGGTTGTCCGGACACGGGACGCTTCCTGGCGGAACCGCTTTCCGCCTTGCCGCCCGATCCGCTGAAAACTGTTGACTGGCGCTCTTTTTTTTCGTCTGTCTGCATGCTTACCTCTGGTTGCGCAGCATACTTTGCCGCAGCCCATCCCGCAAGTCCCATACCAGGCCCGTCATGAGCGCGCCTAAAAGCGCCTGTCCGCGCGTCCCCTGCTTGCCCACAGGCGGCATCTGTCTTACTTTGTCCGCAGACAACTTCAGGAGTGGTGTATGCACGTTCTGGTTACTGGCGCGGCAGGATTCATAGGATATCATCTGACCGCGCGCCTGCTGGCCCAGGGGCACAGCGTTGTGGGCATTGACAACTGCAATGATTATTATGACGTGCAGCTGAAAAAAGATCGTCTGACCCAACTGGCCGCCTTGCCGCAGGCCGGGAACTTTCGTTTTGAACTTCTCGATATAGCTGACGGGCCCAAAATGGCCGCGCTGTTTGCCCGCGAGGGCTTCAGCCATGTGGTAAATTTGGCCGGCCAGGCGGGCGTGCGCTACAGCCTGATCAATCCCGAATCCTACCTGAGCGCCAACCTTGTGGGCTTTGGGCACATTCTTGAAGGTTGCCGTCAGAACAAGGTCGGGCACCTGCTCTTTGCCTCGTCATCCTCGGTCTACGGCCTCAACACTGCCCAGCCCTATTCCGTGCGGCACAATGTGGACCACCCCGTCAGCCTCTACGCCGCCACCAAGAAAAGCAACGAGCTCATGGCGCACGCCTACAGCCATTTATACGGCATCCCCTGTACCGGCCTGCGGTTTTTCACCGTCTACGGCCCGTGGGGGCGGCCCGACATGGCCCTGCACCTTTTTACCACAGCCATTGTGCGCGGTGAACCCATCAAGGTTTTCAACCAGGGGCATATGCGGCGCGACTTCACCTATATTGACGACATAGTGGAAGGCGTTGTACGCCTGCTGCCCCTGGCCCCCGGCCCGGACCCGTCCTTTGACCCCGCCGCCCCCGATGCGGCGACCAGTTCCGCGCCCTGGCGCATATACAACATCGGCAACAATCACACTGTGGAACTCAATGATTTCATCGCCACCCTTGAAGACGCCCTGGGCATGAAGGCGCGCAAGGAGATGCTGCCCATGCAGCCCGGCGACGTACAGGCCACCTGGGCCGACATAAACGACCTCTCCGCCCTGACCGGTTTTTCGCCCGCGACGCCCCTGCGTGAAGGCATAACCCGTTTTGTGGAATGGTATAAAGAGTATTACAACGTATGAACGACACTCCCATCATGACTGACGCCCCCACTCCGGCCCGGCCCGAAATTCTCGCGCCCGCAGGCGACACTCCCTCCTTTCTGGCGGCCCTTGCCGCAGGGGCGGACGCCATCTATCTGGGCCTCAAGCATTTTTCGGCCAGAATGCAGGCGGAAAACTTCGGGCTGACCGAACTTTCGCGCCTCACTGACCTGGCCCATGCGGAAAGCGCCCGCGTGTATGTGGCCATGAACACCCTCATCAAGCCCGACGAGCCCGCCGCCGCCTACCGCCTGATCTCGCGCCTGACCACCCAGGCCCGCGTGGACGGAATCATCGTGCAGGATCTCGCCATGCTTGATCTGGCGCGTCAGGCCGGGTTTGCGGGCGAGCTGTCCCTTTCCACCCTGGCCAACGTCACGCACCCCGGCGCTCTTGTGGAAGCGAAAAAACTCGGGGCCAACCGCGTGATTCTGCCGCGCGAACTTTCCATTGATGAAATCCGCCTCATGGGCGAGGCCTGCCCCGAGGGGCTTGACCTTGAACTCTTCATCCACGGCGCGCTGTGCTACTGCGTTTCAGGGCGCTGCTACTGGTCCAGCTATATGGGCGGCAAAAGCGGCCTGCGCGGCCGCTGCGTGCAGCCCTGCCGCAGGGTGTACCGTCAGGGCGGCCCGGCTGCCCAGGCTCTTGTCCGCAATGCGGAACGTGAAGAGATGGACCGCGCGCGTCAGGAACAGTCGCGCATGGATATTGCCCGCAAAGACCGCAGGGGCGGCTCCGGCCGCGACAGTCGCGATGGCCGTGACGGGCGTGACGGACGTGACGGGCGCGACAGCCAGTTCCGCAGCCGCAACGAGGCAACAGCCTTTGCCCAGGGCCGCCGTTCCAGCAGGCAGGGGGCGTTGCGCTCGCCGGGCCGCAAGGAACACAGCGGCCGCTGGTTCTCCTGTCTCGACCTTTCGCTGGACGTGCTGGCCAAAACCCTGCTGGACATCCCCCACCTTGTCTCGTGGAAAATCGAGGGCCGCAAAAAAGGGCCGCACTACGTCTATCATGTGGTGACGGCCTACCGCATGCTGCGTGACAATCCCGGGGACCCCAAGGCGCGCAAGACCGCCGAGGAAATTTTGCAGATGGCGCTGGGCCGCCCCGCCACGCGCGCGCGGTTTTTGCCGCAGAAGGACAATATCCCCACCTCCCCCGAGGGCCAGACCAGTTCCGGCCTTATGGCGGGCAAGATCCGCATTGAGCAGGACGGCAGCGTGGTGCTGAAACCGCATCTTGAGCTGCTGCCGCAGGACTATTTGCGCGTCGGGATCGAAGACGAACGCTGGCACGCCACCCTGCCCGTAACGCGGCGCATTCCCAAGGGCGGCAGCCTCATTATCCGTCTGCCCAAGCACAAGACGCCCAAGGCGGGCACGTCGGTATTTCTTATCGACAGGCGCGAACCGGAACTGATGCGCATTCTCAAAGGCTGGCAGGCGCGTCTTGACCAGCTTCCGGGCCGCCAGAGCAAGGCTGTGGAGTCCAGCCCGCGCATGCCAGCGCCTGTGAAGGCCCGGCCCCGGCCAGACATGTTCGTTCGCTCCACCATCCCGCAGGGCAAGGAAATGCGCGGCGGCAAAAACCAGTTGCAGGCGCTCTGGTTGTCGCCCCGCAGCGCAGACATCTCGCGCACAATGGTTTCGCGCATCTGCTGGTGGCTTCCGCCCGTGGTGTGGCCCGGCGATGAGGAAGCCTTGAGCCGCAGCATCAGCCGCCTCTGGCGTGACGGCGCACGACACTTTGTCTGCAATGAACCATGGCAGCGCGGCATGTTCCCCGACGCTCTGGACGAGGACGCCGACCTGCTTGTGGGCCCCTTCTGCAATGCGGCCAATGCTTCGGCGCTGGGCGTATTGGCGCGCATGGGCTTTACCGGGGCCTTTGTCAGCCCTGAACTGCCCCGTGAGGAGATGCTCGCCCTGCCCAAGCAGAGTCCCCTGCCCCTCGGAGCGGTGATTTCCGGTTTCTGGCCCGTGGGCATCAGCCGCTTCGGCCTTTTGGGCGTCAAACCCAATGAACCCTTTTTGAGCCCCATGGGCGAGCCTTTCTGGGCGCGGCAGTATGGCGGCAATATCTGGATATATCCTGGCTGGCCTATGGATCTTACCGCCAAGCGGCAGGAAATGGCTGCGGCCGGATACGGCTTCTTTGCCCATCTGTTGGAGAATCCGCCTGCCAGTCTGCCCGAAATGAAGCGCGAGAGTCTCTTTAACTGGGACGGCGCACTGCTGTAGCGGCGTGGCGCATTCCGCGCTGCCGTCCCGTCAGGGCGTAGTGCGGTCAAGTGATATTGCGGGGCATGGCGTGCAGACGGTCTGTACGCCATGCCTTTGCGCTCTTATTTCAGGCGCGGTACAGTATGCGTACCGATCGGCTTTATTTTTGTCCTGAACAGAACTACGGCAGAGAGCAAAGATTCCCGCAACCCATAAGTATTTTCGCGCCATGAGCATGCGCGGGGGACCGGGCTTGCGGATGTGTGATTGGCCATGCAGGAACCCCTGTCTCAGCATATCATCGAAGCGCGGCAGCGCTTTCCGCGCGGGCTGGAGCAGCCCGAGGGCAGCCTGCGCTTTGGCGCGGACGCCCTTTTGCTGGCCGCTTTTGCCGCGCGTCACCTGCCGCCGGAAAAGCCTGGGCCGGATAAGCGCGAGCCGGACAAGCGCGAGCCGGACAAACACCCGGAAAAGCCCAGGCCTGACGCGGCAAACCCTGGCCCCACCCTTGTGGCCGAACTGGGCTGCGGCTGCGGGGCCGCCCTGCTGGGCCTTGCCATGATGCGCCCGCACGTATGCGGCCTGGGGCTTGAGCGTGAACAACCGCTGGTCAAGGCTGCAGAGGGTAATGCCGCACGGCTCGGCTTGTCGAACCATCTGCATTTTGTCGAGCTTGATCTTGCGGATGGAGCAGCACTGTCAGCCTTGTGTGTTCCTGCTCAACTGTCAGACACAATGGAGCCAAGGGCAGCCAGTCCGTCCCGCCATAAGGCGGGCATGGAGCAACACCGGGGTGTAATTCAGCCTGCCAGCAACAAGCTGGACGCGGTTCTGGCCAATCCCCCCTACGACAGGGGTGGCCGCTCCTCCCCAAGGCATATGCGAGAACGCGCCCTGCGCACGTCTACAGACGCTGACAGCCGCACTTCGGCCCTCGATACCTTTTGCAGGGCTGCGGCCACGCTCCTGCGCCATCAGGGCCGTTTTTTCTGCATCTACGACGCCCAGGCACTGCCACGTCTGTGTGTGGCCCTGAATGCCGTCAGGCTCGGCGTCAGGCGCATCCTGCCTGTGCAGAGCCACAGGGGTGGACCAGCCCTGCGCGTACTTGTGGAGGCCCGAAAAAACGCCGCCCACGACACTGTGCTGGAAACGCCGCTGATTTTGCACGATGCGCCCGAAACCAACGCGCCCAAAACCAGCGCGCCCGGAACCAATGTGGCCGAAATCAATGTATTAGGCGACAACGCGCCATGCAGCTTTGAGCCACGCAGCAACGCACTTTGCGACAGTAAGCCCTGTGGCAGCAGGCCGTGCGCCGGAGGGCCTCTCTGGTCTGCTGCGGCCCTGACCTTCTGCCCCTGGCTTGGCGTCGCAGACGCTGACCACACTGCCGCCGCAGTTTCCCCCTCCACTGCCGACAACGCTTTTCACCGCACCAAGACAAAGAGCCGCGTATGAACTTCATAGCCGACCTGCATATCCATTCCCGTTTTTCCCGCGCCACCAGCAAGGCGCTCAACGCCCGTCATCTGGCCGCATGGGCGCGCTGCAAGGGCATAAGCGTCCTGGGCACGGGCGACTTTACGCATCCGCAATGGCGCGCCGAGCTTGGCGAGCAGCTTGCGCTTGACGAAGCCAGCGGCCTCTACCGCCTCAAGGGCGAACCGGAGCAGCTTGATGTCATGGCCGGGGGCGCCATGCGGGACGGCGACGCGCAAGGCCCGCTCTTTATGCTGCAGACAGAGATAAGCTGAAGTAGTCGCGATTTGATCTGACAGTTGTCCCTTGAAAAGCGAGGGGAACTCCGTTTTGATGGAAGTGTAAACGTACCATCAACCGGGCACAGCGCCCACGGAGTTTCCCCATGGAAAGTTTCAATCAAAACGTCATCAAACACAAGACCGGACTTCTCAACCTTGCTGCCGAACTCGGCAATGTCTCCAGAGCCTGCCGCATCATGGGCTTTTCCAGAGATACCTTCTACCGGTATCAAACAGCACGAGACGCCGGAGGCGTTGAAGCGCTGTTTGAGGTCAGCCGCAAAAAGCCCAACCTGAAAAATCGCGTGGAAGAGGCCACGGAACTGGCGGTGTTGGATTTTGCGATAGCCTTCCCTGCTCATGGGCAAGTGCGGGCCAGCAACGAACTGCGCAAAACCGGCGTATTTGTGTCGCCGTCAGGGGTGCGTTCCATCTGGTTGCGCCATGACCTGGCCTCAATGAAGCAGCGCCTGAACGCCCTGGAGAAGAAGTCCGCTGAAGAGGGCATTGTGCTCACCGAAGCCCAGGTACAAGCTCTGGAGCGTAAAAAACACGACGATGAGGCTTGCGGCGAAATAGAAAGCCATCATCCCGGATATCTCGGCAGTCAGGACACATTTTACGTCGGCACCATCAAGGGCGTCGGCCGTATTTATCAGCAAACCTTTGTGGATACCTACTCTAAGTGGGCGGCTGCCAAGCTCTACACTACCAAAACACCCATCACCGGAGCCGACCTGCTCAATGACCGGGTTTTGCCATTCTTCACTTCAATGGAAATGGGCATTATCCGCATGCTGACGGACAGGGGCACAGAGTACTGCGGCAGACTGGAAACGCATGACTACCAGCTTTATCTGGGCATAAACAACATAGAACACACCAAGGCCAAGGCGCGGCATCCGCAGACAAACGGCATCTGCGAACGTTTCCACAAGACCATCCTGCACGAGTTTTACCAGGTTGCCTTCCGGCGGAAACTGTATAACTCTCTGGAGGAACTGCAGGCCGATCTGGATGTCTGGATGGAACATTACAACATCGAAAGGACACATCAAGGGAAAAAGTGTTGCGGCAGAACGCCATTGCAAACACTCCTTGACGGAAAACAGATCTGGAAGGAAAAGGTCGGACAACTCAACTAACCTGACAATCGGAACCATCAAAACGGAACCGACTGTCAGATCAAGTCTGAACTACTACAGATAAGCTCCATTTACAAGCGCCACGGCAAGGTGCGCAAGGTGCACAATCTCATCTTCATGCGCACCCTGGAGGACGCGGCAAAGCTCTCGCAACGCCTTGAGCAGATCGGCAACCTGCATTCCGACGGGCGGCCCATCCTTGGCCTCGATTCGCGCGATTTGCTCGAAATCATGCTGGAATGCGCCGAAGATGCGGTCATGATCCCGGCCCACGTGTGGACGCCCTGGTTCGCGCTTTTCGGGTCCAAATCCGGCTTTGACCGTCTCACCGACTGCTACGGCGATCTTTCCGAACACATCTTCGCCCTTGAGACGGGCCTTTCTTCTGATCCTGACATGAACCGCCTTGTGAGCCAGCTTGACGGCTACGCGCTTGTCTCCAACTCCGACGCCCATTCGGGGGCCAACCTTGGCCGCGAAGCCAATCTTTTTGACGGGCGGCCCTCATACGCGGGCATGTTCGCGGCCCTGCGGGCGGCGGCGCGCCGTCAGCCGCAGGACGGCCTCGACTGCCGCTTTCTTGGCACAATGGAATTCTACCCCGACGAGGGCAAGTACCATCTGGACGGCCACCGGGCCTGCAATGTGGTGCTGGAACCGCGCGAATCTCGCGCCCTTGGCAACATCTGCCCTGTTTGCGGCAAACCGCTAACCGTCGGCGTGCTGCACCGCGTGTGGGAACTGGCTGACCGCGAGGAACCCGCGCGCCTCACTCTGGAGCCAGAAGCGCGCCCGCTTATTCCTTTGGCCGAGGTGGTGGGCGAAATTGTGGGCGCGGGCGTTACCTCACGCAAGGTTCAGGAGCGGTACGGCAAACTGCTGCGCGAGCTGGGACCGGAACTGGATATCCTCTGCCGTATGCCCGAAGCTGAGGTGCGCGCCCATTGGGAACCCCTGGGCGAAGCCGTGTCCCGCATGCGGCGCGGTCAGGTTTTCCGCCAGGGTGGCTATGACGGCGAGTACGGTGTTGTGCGCGTGTTCACGCCTGAGGAACTGGCCGACATCCGTGGAGCGGGCCGTGGTTCCTTGCCGGGGCTCAAACCGGGCAGGCCGCGCAAGGCTTCCGGCGCTGACGCAGCCGCGGACACGGCGGCCGACGTCAAGGTACGCCAGAAAAAGGCGTCTTCTGTCTCCATGCTGGATCTCATGAAAGAACGGCCCTCCAGGAGTCCTGCCAAGCTGGATGAAAAGCAGCCCCCGCAGCCGACTTCAGTCAGCTTCAGCTCTGAGCAACAGGCTGCCCTCACGGCCGGGCCCGGCCCGGTGCTTGTGCAGGCTGGCCCCGGTGCGGGCAAAACCCGCGTGCTCATTGGCCGCATGCAGCATTTGCTGGATCAGGGCATTCCGTCCCACAAGCTGCTGGCGGTGACGTTTACACGGCGCGCGGCCAATGAAATGCGGCAGCGCCTGGCCGTCGCCCTGCCCCATATGCGCGACCTGCCCTGCTGCGACACCATGCACGGCATTGCCTGGGGCCGCATGCGTGCGGCCATGCAGTCGCAGGGGCGTGAATGCATGTTGCTCGGCGACGACGCGGCGCAGCAGCTGTTCAGGGCAGCCAATCCTCAGCTTGCCGCCCGACAGGCGTCAGAACTCTGGCGTCAGCTCACTCTGGCGCGCGAATGCCAGCGCTCTCTGGACGACCCGTCCGTCGCACAGGCTGCAGCCCAGTATGCCCGCCGCAAATCAGAGCGCCCGGGTCTGCTCTATGTTGACTATGCTGACCTTCTTGACTGGTGGCTGGAACATGTGGCTGCCATGCCCCCGGATCAACTGCCGCAGCATGTGCTTGTGGACGAGGTGCAGGACCTTTCGCCCGTGCAGCTGGCTATCATCCGCCGCCTGCTGCCCGGTGACGGCAAGGGCTTTTTCGGCATTGGCGACCCTGATCAGGCCATCTACGGCTTTCGAGGCGTATCGGGGCAGAGCGAAGGCAGCCTGCGTGCCGTCTGGCCGGAGTTGTCGGTCCTTTGTCTTGGCCGCAGCTTTCGCTCCAGCCAGGACGTGCTGAACATGGCGCGCAGTCTGCTGCACCACAAGGGACAGTGCGGACCGCTCACGGCGGCGCGGCAGCTCAGCGCCCAGTTGCGTCTTTTTTCGTCCCCGGACCAGCAGGCCGAGCTTCGCTGGATCACGCGCCGCGTTCAGGCCCTGCTCGGCGCAACGGCCCACACCCTGCTTGACCAGCACCTGAGCAGCGCTGAAGCGCACGAACTGGATGGTACGCTCGCTCCCGGCGACATTGCCGTGCTGGTACGCCTGCGGGCGCAGATCGCACCCTTGCGTGCCGCACTCGAACAAGCGGGCATTCCCTGCGCCGCCCCGGCCGAAGACGCTTTTTGGCAGGACGCGGCCTGCGCACGACTGCTGGCCATGGCTGCGACCCACTGCGGATTCGACCCACTGGCCCAGAGCCTTGCAGGCGCGGACGGACAGCATGATGCGCCAGCCAATGCAGGAGCTGGCGCTGTTGCTACTGCTGCTACTGCTTCAACAGGCACGGCTGGCATGGCCGGATTGCCCCTGCTGCCCGCAACGCCTTTTGTTGCCGGTTCTTCACTGCCCGCCCCCGAAGCTCTGGAACCCTGGCTCAAACAGCAGTCCTGGGCTGGCGACCCCCTTGTGGCAGGCCGCGCCTGGCGTGAACTCAAGCGCATATGGAAAACGCTTGGCAACTGGCCGGATTTTCTGGCCCATCTCGGCTGGCTTCAGGAAGCGGAACTGGTGCGCGGCAAGGCGGAGCATGTGCAGATCATGACCATGCACGCTTCCAAGGGTCTTGAATTTCAGGCCGTATTTCTGCCTGGCCTTGAAGACGGCCTTTTGCCCTTGCGTAAGGACCGTCTCTTTGGCGCCGGGAGCAACGGCAACGCGGCATCCGACGGCCAGACGCGCTCTGCGCCTTCTGCGCCGACGGCGCAGCAATCGGATGAAGATGAAGAACGCCGCCTGCTGTATGTGGCCCTCACACGGGCCGCGCGGGCGCTTTTTGTGAGCCACAGTGCCCGGCGCACACTGTACGGCAAAAGCCTCGCCCTGCCGCCTTCGCCTTTTCTGGAACAAATACGCCAGTTCTGCCGTCAAAGCGCCCTTGCGGTTCACAAAGAGACGCAGGCGCGCCCCCTTTCCCTGCTTCCGGAGCCGGACGGGAAATAATGGCATAGCGGTGCGGGGAGTATGGCTGTCAGGCATTTTTTTGCTTTGCTGTGTGGGGGAGGGACCCTTTTGCAAAAGGGTCTCCTCCCCCACGCCCCCACCCCCTAAAACCTTTATTGTCCTGTTGTGTTGGGCACTGTGTTTTCTGGCTCCAGGCAAAAGTGCCGAGGCAAACGTGCTAAGGGCGGGCGGGGAAATCAGGACCAATTGCTTACCGTCGGAATTCAGACGCTTTTGCTCGTAAAGCCGAAGAGTTGTTACGGTTGTTTTTCTAAAGAATTTCTACCACCTGTTTTTTCGATATTTTTTAATAATCTTAGTCAATTGGCATGTATTATGCTAAATACCTTGGCAGAATTGAAAAATTTGCCACAGTTGACGAAATACTCGGATACACAAAAATTTACCCGAACTGTCAGCAAATTCGTGTAAAAGGCTTGCCATGGAACGTACATCACCACCATCACGACGCATCAGCCCCTGGGCCTTGCTGGCTCTGGCCAGTCTTTTGCTGCTGGCTGGCTGCGGACTTTCGCGTCCGGTGGATAACGGCCCCATGCCAGAGGACGCGCACAAGGTGGTGCGCACCGCCTATGCCCAGATGGGCAAGAAATACCGCTCTGGCGGAGCTTCACCGCAAAAGGGCTTTGACTGCTCTGGCCTTATCTGGTGGGTGTACAAAGAAAACGGCTACAAGGTTCCGCGCATTACTGTGGACCAGGCCAGCGCAGGGTATTCCGTGCCAAAAAACCAGGCCCGCCCCGGTGATATTGTGGTTTTTCGCACCGGCTCAAGCCCGCGCGGCCTGCATACCGGCATTTACGCAGGCGGCAATAGCTTTATTCACAGCCCGCGCAGAGGCGAAAAAGTTCGAATGGAAAGCATGTCCATCCCCTACTGGAGCAGCAAGCTTATTGCTGTACGCCGTGTCGTGCACTGACCCGTATAAAACTGCCCAACAGATCAACCAGCCAACTTACCAATTTTTCTCTGAATCAGCCGCGCTGCCATGATGGCATTGCGTTTTTTTTGCGGCAATACACTTTAATTGATTAATAATTTTAGTGTGTTGCCGAACAGGCATAGAATTGCTGACAGAGCTTTAGAGCAATTCTCTTTGAAATTGCTCTGGCGGATGCGGGAGCAGACGCCCGCTTCGGCGTTTAACCGCGCAGATAAACAACGCTTATGCCTCCGCAGCGGCGTCTTGGAAACCTCGCTTCAGGCGTTGTGATGCAGGCTTAAAGCGTTGTGACATAGGAAACTACGGATGCTCCAAGCGTTGTGACGCAGGAAGCTACGGGTAAAGACAGCATGCGTAACGACACGGCGTGTTCCATACAAGCGCTGTCGCCATTCGTAGCGATGCTGTCCTGCTCCGTAAGGCGGTTCCCGCCAACGGTTCAGGCAAGCCCTCAGGAGCGGGAAACAGCTGCCTCTAAAATAGATATTCTCAATGCGAGAGTGCTCAGGGAGCAATGGCGAGAAAGGGTTTTGTATCGTGCTCGGTTATGCCAGAGAATCTACAAAGCGGACAATGTAATTGTGTTGCGAATGCAGCCCTAGAGGCTTGGAAATTTTTGTTTCTTGCTTGCCATTATTGTTGTTTTAACGTACTCGGGAGAAAATGCGCAGCGTAACTTCCTTGTTGCGGATCTAACCTGCCCTTCCCTGGCATTACTGCCACCCTTTATTCTGATTGCGCACGCCAGGCAATAAAGCAACAAGATCCCAACGTCACGCTGCCGCCGGGAGGACACATGGCGCGCAAAACTGCCATTGGCGAAAGCTTGTTAAGCATTGCGGACATATCCCGCCATTTTTCCCTGCCTGAATCCACCACCCGTTATTACTGCAAGCGCTTTGCCCCCTTCATCCCCAGTGTTGGCGACGGCAGACGGCGGCGCTACCGCCGGGAAACCCTGGACGTCATCGCCGCCATTCTCGAGCAGATGCAGAAATCACGCACTGCCGCCGCCGTTGAGGATGCTCTGCTGGCGCGCTTTCCCCGCAATGCGCTGACCTTTGCCGACCATCAGCCAATACAGACCGTACAGTCCCCCACGCAGGACTTTTTTCCTTCAGCGGCATTGCAGTTGATGGAACGGCAAACCGCAGCCCTGGAAGGGATTGCGCAATTGCTGCATCTGGTTGTGGAGCGTCTGCCTGCCGGCGCGTCCCAGCCCGCCATTGAAACCCAAAATGCCGAGCTGCGTCAGGATCTTGATACCTTGCGTCTTTTGCTGCATTCCTCTGAAAAAACGCAGCAGGCTGATCTTGAGCAATTGCGGCAATGGATGGGCCGCATGATTCGCAGTAAAAGCACAGCCACGGGTTCCGAAGGCTGAGCCAGCCGCATCACCATACTTTCACTGCACCTGCTTGTCCGTTCAACGCAAATGCTGCATGCCTGCGCTGGTCGCCACAATACGCGCTTTCAACCTGGGTATGCCCGCATGCGCGCCTGGAATATCCGCAATGGGTGAGTTCGCCACTGAACGCAAGCGGCAATAACGCAATCCCCCTTTTCAATCCCCGCCCTTTTCAAAGCAACCGCTCTTTTGCAACCAGACAAGCCTCACGCCGGGCATAACCTCCACTTCCTTAAAAGCGTAATACCCGGCTTTTTCATACAAAGCCACATTGCGGCGATTTTTCGCGCTGGTGAAAAGCTCATAGCGGTCTTGCGCGCACGTTTTTTCAATGGCGGCAAGCAAGCGCGTGCCAATGCCCTGCCCCTGAAACCCAGGCTTGACCATCAGCCGACCTACGTGGGCGGTTGCGTTTTCGATTTTGGCCCGCACTGCTCCCGCAATTTCGCCATCGTCCATTACCGCCTTGAGCATGACGAGTGCAGCAAATTCCTGTTCGAGATCAGCGAGAGTTTGCGTCATGGGCGGTATTTCATAACTACCCACTAGCCGGGCCTCACTTTCAAACGCCTGTTTCTGCAATGCCAGAATGGCTGGCAGATCCTCTGCCCGGACAGGAAGAATTTTCATGCTCTTTCTCTTCTCGTATGCTTTTTTATTTTGCTCATGGTCAAAACAGGGCTGCACGAGGTCGCATCTGTTTTATGCCCGCTCGTTGCGGCACGCCCCCCCAGGCGCTATGTAGATTATATTGCGGGCACGACGCCTGGCAACGTCAGTATATACTGGAGACAACAAAGGCTCCACACCGCGTGATGTGGAGCCTTTGACACTTCCTGGCAACCGGGCTCTTGGGCTGGCTGCGCTCAATCAATTCTGGCCGTTCTTTGCTGCTTCCGCCTATTTGGCTGAATTGCCCTCAGCCTTGGCCTTGGCCATATCAATGGCTTTCTTGAAGAGATCTGGCGGCAACGCGCCACGCACCACAAGATCATTGACGAGAAAATACGGTGTGCCTTCCACGCCGAGCTTTTGCGCGTCCTGCTGATCTTCGGCCATGATGTCCGACACCTTTTTACTGTGCACATCCTTGGCAAGGCGCTTCATGTCCACGCCAAGATCCTGAGCCGTGGTTTTCAAAAAAGCCTCGCCATCCGTCACAAGCTTGTCGCGACCTGCAAACAGGGCGTCATGGAACTTCCAGGCTTTTTCTTCACTCTGTTGTGCAATGGCGAGAAAATACTTTGACGCGATACTGGCCGGGCCTTTGTCATCCAAAGGCAGGTTTTTGAACACCAGGCTCACGTCCTTGCCGTATTCCTTCAAAATGGCGCTCACCGTGCCTGACGCCTGCTGGCAAAAGTGGCAGGTAAAATCTGAAAAGGCCACGATGCGAACCTTGGCGTTCTTGGAACCCAGCACTGGGCGGCCATCAAGTTTGACCGACTTGGGAGTCCTCATCTCCTGGCTCCACTGCGCTTCAAGGCTGCGCTGCCTGCGCATATTGGACCCTTGCTGGGCTATGTCCAGTACTGCCTCGCTGTTTTTTCGCAACACGTCCATCACCAGATCAGGGCGTTCCTGCAACAATTTTTCCAGCATCTGCGCCAAATTTTCATCAGTGACCTGCACGGACTCGGCTTGTGCCCGGCAAGGCGAGCAGGCAATAAGGCCACCCAAAACCACAAGCCCCACAAGGGCAACCAAACCTGTTTTTTTCCACATATTCATACTCGAATTCCTTACGCCCTTGGGACGAATCAGTTTACGCCGCCCTGCTCCGCCTCGAGGCGGCGCTGGGTAGCGGCATCTTCTATTTTAAAAAGCAGCTCGTCGATGTCAACAGGCTTCATGAGGTAGCCAAAAGCCCCCTCGCTCATGGCCTGTACCGCCAACTGCATGTCGGCGTGGCCGGAAAGCAGAATAACCTGCGTTTCCGGCCATTGCATATGGATTTTTTGCAATGCGCTCATCCCGTCCATAACCGGCATTTTCACATCCATTATGACAACGCTGTACGCTTCTTGCTGCATGGCATCCAGCGCCAGCTGGCCGTTGGCGGCCGTGGCGCACTCGTACCCTCTGCGGTTCAGGCGTTTAGCCAGAATGCGTGTCACTTCCTCTTCATCATCGACCAGCAGGATTTTTTTTGACCCCATACGCGCTCCACCAAGTAATATCTTTCTTTACGTGTATGTATATTTTAGCGCCGAACTGGTGGCGCGAGCAATAGACATGTATGCATTTTCTTAATTTTTTTACAATTTGCCGCAATTTTTTTTTTTACAACTTGACGCTGCCTGTACTCTCTTTTACAACCATCAAAGTGCGCCTCCTCAAGATTTTCATGAATGTTTCATGTGAAACGTTAAAAAATCTGAAACGCGCCGCTCTTTTCACCAAGCTCATGAAACAGGTGAACAAGCAAAATCACACCACTGCCCATCCGGGCGGGAGGCATCAATGGCTCGCATAATATCCATTGCCAACCAAAAAGGCGGCGTGGGAAAAACCACCACGGCGATCAATCTGTCAGCAGCCTTGGCCGTTATGGAAAAAAAGGTTCTGTTGGTGGACTGTGACCCACAAGCCAACAGCACGAGCGGCATTGGCCTGCAACAGGAACAACTGCACGGCGACCTGTACAATACCTTTTATGAACCTGAGCAGGTACGCCAAAATATAGCTAAAAGCCGTTCGCCCTTTTTGGATATTTTGCCGGCCAGCACAAACCTTGTGGCTGTTGAACTGGAACTGGTAGACAAGATGGCCCGCGAGTTCTACCTCAATGAATGCCTCAAATCTATACAAAAAGACTACGAATATATTATACTTGACTGCCCTCCTTCACTGGGCCTTTTAACGCTGAACGCATTGTGCGCATCGCGTGAACTGCTCATTCCGCTGCAGTGCGAATTTTTCGCCTTGGAGGGCATCGTCAAACTTTTGCAAACGTATGAGCAGGTGAAAAAGAGGCTTAACCCCGAACTTTCACTGCTGGGCGTGGTACTTACCATGTATGACACCCGCAACAGGCTCACACGGGAAGTGAAAAACGAAGTCCGCCGCTGCTTCCCCGACCATCTTTTTGAAACGGTCATCCCCCGCAACGTGCGGCTGTCGGAAGCGCCGAGCCATGGCAAGTCCATCATTCACTATGACATCAAGTCCAAGGGCGCCGAAGCCTACCTTGGCCTTGCAAAAGAAGTGGTGCTGCGCCGCCCCTCTAAAAAATCCGTGCTGCAATAGAGCAATTTCACTTTGAAAAAGCGTAAATTCTCAAACGCTGCACTTTCGTGCAGCGCGCCACAACGTGGCGTGGATTCAGCCGAGCTTTAGCCGTTACGACGAAGGAAGCTACGGATAAAGACAGTATGAATAACTATACATTTTGTTCTGTGCAATCGCTGTCGCCATTCGTAAGGCTCGTAGACTCGCCAACGACTGCCGCAAAGCCAGCAATTGATTAATAGAGCGACCAGCCTGCTGATGCTTGGCGCAAATCGCATTTTTCGGCTGAATGAAAACTTTGAAATGCTTCTCATTTCAAAGTTGATCTGTTCTGACTGACAACAAGGTTTTGGGCGTCCGCCGCAACTGCCAACGATCCGGCGGACGAGCAGCGCCCTATGGCCCGACTTGATGGGCAAACACGTTGCCGGGCCATAGGTGAAATGCACAAGGCGGAATGAGCGCGCAAATGCAGAGAGGGTTTGCGTAAGCGCGCGACGTTGCGAATACCGGGTACTAGCCCTTCGGGGTACTGTGCTCAACCGCCACATGGTCGCGAAAATGCTTCTGCCTGACAGATGTGCCGCAGCCCTTGCACAGGAAGACAAGAAGACCACCGATATTGGCGTTGGTCAAAATAAAGGGCTGCGCGGGGTCTGTACGCCAGTCAGCGGTTTTTGCGCCGCAATAGGGGCAGTCCACAGCGGGCGAGTACGGATACTTGAAGTCCCAGAACTGCTGCAACTGCTCAAAACTTTTCAGCGGCCCCTCGGCCTGAACCAGCGGGGCCGGAGCTTCACTGGCTTTCAATTGCGCGGCAACCTTGGGCTCAATCAGTTGCCAAAGCTTCAGCGAAAGCTGCACGGCCTCAACATTGCCCTTGGCGTCAGTAAGATAGCGAAGTTCAGGATGATCAAACATTGGCGTGTCCTTTATGCCTGCGAGCAGCAGCAGGCAGAATTTTTTGAGGTAACAGCATTGTGCGCCTGCGGTTTCACGAGATGCGGCCGAAAGCCGAAAGCTCAGCAGGCCGGGTGCCAGCACCGTGACGCGCCCAGACCGCCTTGTCAAGGCGGCCAACCATACAGGCCGCAACAAAAGGCCTGCGGCGGCGGACCACATGCCGCACGCGCGCCCAAAATGACGATGGGCGCGGGAACACGCGCACAGACGGGGCAGCAGCAACGTGCGATGAGCACTACACACCCCGGACAGCGCCCTCAGGGCAGAACGCGTGAACGGGCTGCAGCGCCCACAAACTGCAACGCAATGATGTTTTCTGACGGTCAAAAGCCCTGCTGTGAATGACAGCGCAGTGATTACGGCTTTTTCTGATTGCGAGTACAGCACCCGCGAGACCGGGTACGCGAACATATGAGGTGAACTATGAGCGGCAACAAGAAGGGATTGGGAAGAGGACTGGACGCGCTTTTCAGCGGATCAGAACCGCAACAGCAACAGCAGGAAACCGCAACCTCCACCCTGCCCCTCACGGCCCTGCAGCCCAATCCTGGTCAGCCCCGCAGGCATTTTGACGAGCAAGCACTGAACGAGCTGGCAGCCTCCATCAAGACTCAGGGGATAATCCAGCCCCTGCTTGTGCGTCCAGTGCCCGGCGGCGACACTTACCAGATCGTTGCGGGCGAGCGGCGCTGGCGGGCTGCGCAGATAGCCGGGCTTGCCCAGGTGCCCGTGTACATCCGGCAGCTGAGCGACAAGGAGGTAATGGCCGCCGCGCTTATTGAAAACCTCCAGCGCGAGGATCTCAACCCCATTGAAGAGGCCGAAGCCCTGCAAGCCTTGCGCGAGGCTCTCGACCTTACGCAGGAGGAGCTTGCCGCACGCCTTGGCAAAAGCCGCCCGGCTGTGGCCAATGCCTTGCGTCTGCTGCAACTGAGCTCCGCCGCAAGGGATGACCTTCAGGCTGGTCGCATAAGCGCGGGCCACGCCCGCTGCCTGCTGGGCATTGACGCACAGGACGCGGCAGAAGCATTGCGCCTGCGCATCCAGAGTCACAACCTGACGGTGCGCGAAGCTGAGGAGGCTGCCGCGTTCTGGCGGGGGCACTCCACCCTGCCCTGGCAGGAAGAGCAGCACCAGGAAAAACAGGGCCCCAAACCGGCCAATCAAAGAATTTCGCGCAAAAAAAGCCCCGCTTTCAAGACCTTGCAAAAAAGCCTCAGCACTGCTCTGGGTTGCCCCGCCAAAATCAGCGGTGACGAAAACGCCGGACGCATTGCCCTGAACTACAGCAGCAAGGAGGAGCTCGCCGTACTTCTTGAAAAATTTGGCCTTGCCCTTAATAACGAGCAAGCAAACGGACTGACAAACGAACAGGCAGCGGAATAACACCACAGCCGGGATTAGATTCCGGGGCAAAGCGCAGCATTCCACGATAGCGCGTTTTGAGGATGATTTGCCTGCGAAAACACAAGAATACACATCACCAGCCGTTTTCGCATGGGAACACGTACGGCCACAACGGGCATGAACGCCGCCGTCACGGGCAGCGAAGCAAAAACATACGGCAAGACGCCGGTTCGCAATGCGGACCGGCGTCTTGTCTTTAGAATGGACATGAGAGCAATAACGCATCTCATTGGTAAACGGCTCTACCCTGCGAGAGACTGCACCGACACGAGGACGCTGGCTCCGCCCCCCGATATCAGATCAAAAAACGCCTTTGTATACAGCTCAGTGCAATAAAAGTTTTAGGGGTGGGGGCGTGGGGGCGGAGACCCTTTTACAAAAGGGTCCCTCCACCACAAAACATTTCACCGTACCCCTGCGTAAGCGTGACGCGCCAAAAATCAGCCTTTGTTGCGCAATACCGCGCCGTACATGCCTTCAAGCCAGCCATGCTCGTGGCTTGTCTGCCACTGCCGCACCAAGCGCAAATTATTGTGTGATTTCAGCACGCAGGCCACAGCCTGTTCGTTTTCTGCCGGGTTAAGCGTGCACGTTATGTAGGCAAGTTCCCTGCCCTGCTGCAAGTAATCCGCAAGCGTTCCGAGTATGGCGCGTTGCAGGCCTTCAAGTTCAGCAAGATGTTGCGGTTCACGTCTGCGGATGTCTGGCCTGCGTGCCAGAACTCCGAGGCCGGAACAGGGCGCATCCACAAGAATATGCCCCTGCCAGACGCGCACGGGCGGGCGGGCAGCATCAGCCAGACAGCAGACCGGTAGCGGCAGGTTCAAGGCAGCACATTGACCGGACAGACCCTGCAGGCGTTGTACGGAACGGTCAGTGCACAAGCCCACAGGCACGCCCCACTCCATCAGGGCCATGCTCTTGCCGCCGTGCCCGGCGCAGGCGTCCCACACAGGTTCGCGCCATTTGTCCAGACCAAGCTCAAGCAGAGCCGTTTGCGATCCTGCGGATTGCCAGCTCAGAGCGCCAAGGGCTTGCCAGTGGCGCAGCTCATGCCCAAGAACAGCGCGGGGCATTTGCCCGGGTGCAAAGGCCAGACCCCAACGGCCTATCCTGACGGCAACAGCCTTGCCTGCAGCAATATCCGATGCCGAAGGCGCACTGGGTTGAATCAACAATTCATTTGCATTTACAGGATGTTGCTGAAAAAAATGAGACTGCCCCAGAGCCATTTGCACCTGCAAAGCGCCGTCACCTGTGGCTTGAGGAGAACAAGGCTGCGGCGCATCAGGCAGGGACTGCCCGTGCGCGGCCAAAGGTTCTTCCCCAGCTGCCAGAGCCGCATACAATTGGTTAGCCTGGGGGTGGGCAGGATTAATCCGCAATGCGGAGTACGGCCGTTCAAAAGCTCGACGCATCAGCGCCAGCGCGGCTTGTTCCCCGTAGGCGTCCCGCCACAGAGTGCCTATCCATAATGGCACGGAATAAAAAACACATTGGCCGAAAAAGCCGTCACTGTCAGCGCCGTGCGCCAGCCTCTTTTTACCCCCGGGCTTTGTGTCATAAAAGGCAAGCTCAAGAGGGGCCTGCCCCATGCGCTGCAAGGAGCGCAATGCGCCGTTGGCGACGCGGGCCAGCCCCTGGCCAAAAAGGCGGCGCACCTGTTCCACAGCCTCATGAATAACCGCGTGCGCAGGAACCTTGTCCTGAAACAGCAAGCCATATACGGCAAGGGCCAGGACAGTGAGCATGGCGGGCGGCAATCCCTGCGGTTTGGAAAGCACGAAGGACAAAATGAAACGCAGGCGGATTTCCGCGCGCAGGCAGCCGTACACAAGTTCCGTACAAAGCGCCTTGTCCTGACCGGACAAAGAGGCGCCTTCCTGACGAGCCACAGGCCCGTCAAGCACGGCCGCAAGGGCCTGCTGGGCGCTCATGCCCTGATCCACCAGCAGCAGAGCACGTAAGGCCGCGTTACGGCCATTGAGGGGCAAACCTCGCAACTGAAGCCCACCCGGCTTTGTCGCCTTGCTCATGCCCTGCCCTCCCCGTCATTGTGTAGAGTTACGGCAACCATTTTAGGAAGCACTGAGTAAAGAGCTCCTGGAAACGCGCAGTCATTTCGTTTGGCACGGCGCGATCTATTTTGGAAGCAGGAGTAAACTCTTCCGTCCTCGACTGTTTCCAAAAAAATGAAGCAAGTCCAACAAACGGAATAGATCAGCGTTTCCATAACAGCAGAGGTTGCGGGGTCAGGCTGTCACTAAGGCCAAGAAAAAGACGAATGACATCCTCAAGGGCGTCCATGGGCACAAGGGTGTCAAGACACGGCCCCTTGGGGCGGCTGTTGAGCACGCCAAAGACTGGCAGGGGATAGCTGTCCTGTATTCCTGAAGTAAGGTCGCGTTCACAGGCCACGGCAATGATGCAGTCGGGCCGGGTCTGCACCACAATACGCCGCGCTATGGTTCCGCCTGTGGCAATGGCGAATCTGATGCCGTACTTGTCCCGCAGATCGAGCAGATCCCCGACCGGGCATCCGCCGCAGCGAAGGCACAAGTCGGCATTATGAACCAGCCTGTGCGGACAGGCGGAGCGCTGCACGCAATGCGGCAAAAGCAGCAACAGCTTGTGCGGCTCGACGGTCTTGCGGCGCGAAAGCACAAGTTCATTATTCACCTTGATAAAACTGCGCCGCACACTGCCCCTGTCAATGCCCACAAATTTGGCGAGCAACTCCATAAGAGGAAAAAACAGACGTACGGTCACGTGGCGCACGCTGCCAGCACCGGGCAGCGCCTTGCCGGTATAGATGTGAAACACCAGCATGAGGCAGAGCCACATGAGGGCGATTATACACACCAGCCCCACGATAATACTCAGCCGTTCAAGCCAGACCACTCCGTTCAGAGCGTCAGACCAGGGCAAGATAAGAAAAATGGCCAGGCCCAGACAAAGAACCACGCACGATGCCAGCATGAGTCCGATAAAGGTACGCTTGCGTGCGCCCCCATACTGATCGGGAGGAAGAGAAAAAGGAGATTTACGCAGTTTCATGAAGCCCCATGAGGTCAGGCCCAACGGCAAGAATGAAAAAATATCCTGATATTAAGCAAAAAAAGACGTATGCCGGATTTTACGCCTCAGGCGACTTGTGCGCAACAAAGGAACCTGCCCCATGTCATGATGCAAAAAAGAAAAAAAACAGGCCCAAAACGGCCGCCCGCAAGGCTGTCAGCACAGGCCATCGTGTACCGACAGCGATTCAACCCTTCACGCGCCAAAACTTCTGCCCCAACAACATATTGTGTCCGCAACCGGGGCACTCCGACGGCGAAAACAAGAAAGAGGGACCCTTGTAAAAAGTATCCCTCCCCTCAAAATTTCAGGCAAGTCCGTCTTAGGCCGGCTCTTCCGGTTGTCGGGCCTGGCCGCAGAATCCTTCCGGCAGGTTCTTGAGACCGCCGTTGAGCAGATCGCGCACGGGCATGTCCTTGCGGCCTTCGGGCCGAACCATGCCAAGCATATACCAGCGATCGGCGCAGGCTACGCCAAGCCCCCGGCTGTCGTGCCGCAAGGTGCCGGGCTTGTCACCCGTTGTGGCCTCGCCCACTGTTCCAGGTGAAACAATCAACGGCAGAATCTGGGCTGCAAAATCATCGGCCGCATCAAGATGCAGTACGGTGCGCGCGCCAGGTTTGGGCGTAACACCGCGAATCTGCGCATGCACCTGCGCCGCCGTGCGCGTCCAGTCCACAAAACCGTCAGACTTGCCAAGCTTGGCGGCGTGAGTGGCAAGGCTTTCATCCTGCTCCACAGCCACGGCCCTGCCCTCGAGCATGTCATCCAGCACCTTTATGAGCAGGTCAGCGCCCATTTCGGCCAGGGCGTCGTGCAAGGTGCCGGAGGTATGCTCGCCGATGAGCGTATCGCTCATGGCGTAAACAGGGCCCGCATCAAGCCTGCTGCCAATGCGCATGATGGAGATGCCCGCGCGCGATTCCGGCAGCCAGCCTTCCATAACCGCCCGCTGGATGGGCGCAGCCCCGCGCAGCCTAGGCAGCACGGAGGCATGCACGTTGACCGGCGCAAGCCGGGGCATGTCCAGCACGGCGTCAGGAAGAATCAGGCCGTAAGCGGCCACAGCCAGCACATCGGGCCTGAGGGCCGCAAGCTCGGCCTGCGCTTCAGCGCCCTTGAGGCTGGCTGGCTGGTACACGGGTATGCCCAGTTCCAGCGCAAGTTTTTTTACGGCCGACATGGCAAGCTTGTGGCCGCGCCCTGCCGGACGGTCGGGCTGCGTGTACACAGCCACAATATGGGCGCGCGGCCAGGCCGCCAGCTTTTTAAGGCTGGCGGCCGCAAAGTCCGGCGTGCCCATGAAGACTATTCGACAGTCTTTTTCTTGAGCCATTTTTTTACCTTGCTGTCATACAGACTGCGCCGCAGGCGGCTGATCCTGTCAATGAACAGGACGCCGTCCAGATGGTCATACTCGTGCTGGATGACAATAGCTGGAAACTCCTCAAGATCTTCCTCAATGGCATTGCCGTCCAGATCCCGGGCGCTCAGATGCACCTTGCTCATGCGCTTCACGTCTGCGCGGTAGTTCATGGGCACGGAAAGGCAGCCCTCCTGCTCGCTCACCACTTCCTCGCCAGAAAGCGTGAGCACGGGATTGATGAGCACCCTGGGGTTTTTCTCATCCTTCTGCACGGAAGGGTCCATGACAAGCATGCGAATATTGCGGCCCACCTGCGGGGCGGCAAGGCCCACGCCGGGCGCTTCATACATGGTTTCGAGCATATCTGCGGCAAGCTGACGGATTTCGTCCGTCACTTCGCCCACAGGCTCGCACACCTCTTTGAGGCGCGGGTCAGGATAGGTTACAATATCAAGAATCATATATATTCCTTGAGCCCCGGCGGGGGGAGCCGGGGCTGGCGTTCGTTATTCCGCCTTTGCCTCTTGGCCCGGCTTGTCGGTCTTGGGCTTGTCGCCCGGCTGTTCGCGCAGGCGCAGGCCCAGTTCACGCAGCTGCTTGGCAGCCACGGGCGCGGGCGCGTCCGTCATGAGGCAGGTAGCTTTTTGCGTTTTGGGGAAGGCGATAACGTCGCGGATGCTGCTTGCGCCTGCCAACAACATGATAAGACGGTCAAGGCCGAAGGCAAGGCCGCCGTGCGGCGGAGCGCCCTGCTCCAGCGCCTGGATGAGGAAGCCGAACTGGCTTTCGGCCTGTTCGGGCGTAAAGCCAAGGGCTTCAAACATGCGGCGCTGCACCTCACCCGAATGGATACGGATGGAGCCGCCACCCACTTCACTGCCGTTGAGCACCATATCATAGGCGCGAGCGCGAGCCCTGGCCGGATCGGCGGTCATGAGTTCCATATGACCGGGAGCCGGAGCCGTGAAGGGATGATGGCAGGCAACATAGCGCTTTTCTTCATCATTGTATTCAAACAGGGGAAAGTCCGTAACCCAGAGGAAGTTGAAGCTGTCCTCGGGAATGAGCTTGAGGTGCTGGGCCAGGTGCACGCGCAAATTGCCCAGCGCCGCGTTGACCATGCCCGGCTCGCCCGCCTGGAAGAACACAATGTCGCCCACCTTGAGGTCAAGAGCTTCGGCAATGCCCTTGCGCTCCTCGTCGGAAAGGAACTTGGCGATGGGGGACTGCCACTCGTCGGCCTTGATCTTGATCCAGGCCAGACCCTGCGCGCCGTAGATTTTGACAAACTCGGTAAAAGCGTCGATTTCCTTGCGGGTCATCCCTTCGCCGCCGGGAACCCTCATGCCCTTGACCAGGGGCGCGGTGGCAAAAAGCTTGAAGCCGGAACCGCGCACAATGTCGGTAATGTTCACAAGTTCAAGGCCAAAGCGGGTGTCGGGCTTGTCCACGCCGTAGCGGGCCATGGCCTCGTCCCAGGGCATGCGCGGGAAAGGCAGCGCAATGTCCTTGCCCATGACGTCCTTGAACACACGGGCCATAAGGCCTTCAGCCATGCCCATGACCGTTTCCTCGTCCGCGAAGCTCATTTCGATGTCCACCTGGGTGAACTCGGGCTGGCGGTCGGCGCGCAGGTCTTCGTCGCGGAAGCAGCGCACGATCTGGAAGTAACGATCCATGCCGGCCACCATGAGCAGCTGCTTGAACAGCTGGGGCGACTGCGGCAGGGCGTAGAATTCCCCGGCGTTCAGGCGGCTGGGTACCAGAAAGTCACGCGCCCCCTCGGGCGTGGACTTGGTGAGGATGGGGGTTTCCACCTCCACAAAGCTGTTGTCGTCCAGATAGCGGCGCACGCACTGGGCCACCTTGTGGCGCAAGCGCAGATTGGCCTGCATGCGCGGGCGGCGCAGGTCAAGATAGCGCCAGGTCAGGCGCAGGTTTTCACCGGCGTCGCAGCGGTCTTCAATGGCGAAGGGCGGCGTTTTGGAGGTATTGAGCAGCTTCCATTCGGTGGCCACCACTTCGATCTGACCCGTCACCATATTGGGATTGATCATGCCCTCTGGGCGCGGACGCACCCTGCCCTTGATGGCGAGCACGTATTCCGAGCGCAGGATGTGCGCGTTTTCGTGCGCCTTGGGGGCCGCGTCAGGGCTGAACACCACCTGAGTAAGGCCCATGCGGTCACGCAGATCCACAAAGATAAGGCCGCCATGGTCGCGCCGGTACTGTACCCAACCCATGATGCAGACATCCTGCCCGTCATTGGCAAGAGTCAGTTCACCGCAATTGTGAGTGCGATGCCACTGGCCAAGGTCGGCAATGTACTTCTGATGCTCCTGCTGCACGTCCTGGCCCTGCGCGGGCGTCTGTTCCGCCATCTGGCTTTCTTGAGTCATGTTAGTTGGTTCCCGTTTGCAAAAAGTGTAGTGCTTCAGACTGCGGAACGGCTGACTGCTCTCCGCTTTCCAGATTTTTTATGACCACTGTGTTCTGGGCCGCTTCATCCGGCCCCATGATAAGGCAGTAGCGCGCGCCGGACTTGCCAGCCTGGCGCATGAGGCTTTTAAAGCCGCCTTCGCTGAAATTCATTTCGCCCCTGAGACCAGCCCCACGCAGATTCTGGGCCAGGGCATAGCCCTGGGTTCTGCTTAGGGCGTCCATGGCCACAAGGTAGAAGTCCGCAGGACGCGCCGCGCCAGCGCCCATCATGAGAGCAAGACGTTCCATGCCCGCGGCAAAGCCCACGCCAGGGGCGTCAGGCCCGCCAAGGCTCTTCACCAGGCCGTCATAACGGCCGCCGCCCGCAACGGCAGCCTGCGCGCCGATGCTGCCGCTTACCACCTCAAAGGTGGTACGGCAATAGTAGTCCAGCCCGCGCACCAGCCTGTGATCAAGCTCGTAGGCCAGGTTTTCCGCGCCGAGCAGATCCAGCACCGTGTCAAAATGGGCGCGGCAATCCGGGCAGTTGTAGTCCAGCAGCCTGGGCGCGGCGTCAGTGATGGCGCGGCAGCCGGGCTGCTTGCAGTCCAGGACGCGCAGGGGGTTGGTGTTGACCCTGCGGGCGCAGTCCGGGCAAAGGGCGGCGCTGTCCACGGTTTGCAGATAGGCCAGCAGGGCCTCCTTGAACTTGGGGCGGCACTGGGCGCAGCCGAGGGAATTGACCTTGAGGGTCAGATCCGTGAGACCCAGAGCGTCCAGAAAACGCAGCAGCATGCTGATGAGGTCGGCGTCGGCATAGGGGCTGTGCGAACCAAGGCATTCGCAGTTGATCTGGTGGAACTGCCGCATGCGCCCTTTTTGCGGGCGCTCGTACCGGAACATGGGCCCGGTGGTGAAGAGGCGGCTTACCGGTTCCCTGTTGGCGAGGCCGCTTTCGATATAGGCGCGCATGACGCCCGCCGTGGCCTCGGGGCGCAGGGTCAGCGACCTGCCCTTGCGGTCGGGAAAGGTATACATCTCTTTTTGCACCACATCGGTTTCTTCACCAATGGAGCGCTGAAAAAGCTCGGTAAATTCCACAATGGGCGTGCGCAGTTCCACAAAGCCGTACCGGCTGAAAACATCCCGTGCGGTATTTTCCATACGGGTGAATATTTCGCTGTCCGGCGGAAACATGTCCGCGAAACCCTTGATGCGTGCAATGCTCATGTCTTCCTCAAATGTGCCCGGCGTCGGGCGCGTATTCGGCCTCCTGGCCAGGGGCCAGAAATTAGCGTGAACCGCAGGAGCCTTCAAGCTTAAACTTGCCGCCGCAGTCCTCACAGGGCACGGGATAGTTCCCCGTGAAACAGGCCATGCAGTAATTCTGCGGCTGCGCCACGGAACCGAGCAGGCCTTCGATGCTGAGATAATGCAATGAATCCACGTCCAGCTTGCGCGTTATTTCCGCCAGATTGTGCTGGGCCGCGATAAGTTCGCCGCGCGAAGAAAAATCAATGCCGTAATAGCAGGGCGAGATGACCGGCGGGGACGAAATGCGGATGTGCACTTCTTTGGCCCCAAGCTCGCGCAGCTTTTTGACGCGGGTCATCATGGTGGTGCCGCGCACTATGCTGTCGTCAATGATGCAGATGCGCTTGCCGTCAATCATCTCGCGCACGGGATTGATCTTCACCCGCACGCCAAAGCTGCGCATGCTCTGCGAAGGCTGGATAAAGGTACGCCCCACATAGTGATTGCGTATCATGGCATGCTCGTACGGCAGGCCCGAACACTGGGCGAAACCCAGGGCAGGATAGATGCCGGAATCGGGAAAGGGCATGACAAAATCCACGTCCGGCGTGGATTCATTGGCCAGGTTGCAGCCCATTTTTTTACGGCACAGGTAGACCTGCTCGTCAAACACATAGGAGTCGGGCCTGGCGAAATACACCAGCTCGAAAATGCACTGGGCGGGCTTTTTGGGCATGGGCTGGATAAGGCTCTCACTGCGCACGCTGTTGCCCTCGACCACCACCACTTCACCCGGAGCCACCGAGCGGACGAACTCCGCCTCCAGCAGGTCAAAGGCGCAGGTCTCGGACGCAAAGACGTGGCTTCCGTCCATGCGGCCCAGGGCCAGGGGATGAAAGCCGTGGGGGTCGCGCACGGCCACGAGGATGCCGTCCATCATGACCAGCAGGCAGTACGCGCCGCGCACCCTGTAGCAGGCCTCCTTGACGGCTCCCGGCAAATCGTTGTGGCGCAGGGCGCGCACCAGCAGATGCATGAACACTTCCGTGTCGTTGCTGGTGGAAAAAATGGCCCCTTCGTTTTCAAGGTCTTCGCGCAACTGCCCGGCATTGACCAGGTTGCCGTTATGGGCCAGCGCAATGGCCCTGCCCTTGTAGGTGGTCAGAAAAGGCTGGGCATTACCGGCAGAAGAACTGCCCGTGGTGGAATAGCGCACATGCCCCACAGCGTTGCGGCCCGTGAGCTTTTTCAGGCTGGCTTCGGTAAAAACGTCGGGCACAAGGCCCATGCCCTTGTGTTCGTGCACGCCGTCCTTGTCAAAAGTGACTATACCTGCACTTTCCTGCCCCCGGTGCTGCTGGGCGTAAAGGCCGAAGTAGGCCAGACGGGCAGCCTCGTCGTGGTCATAAATGCCGAAAACACCGCATTCGTGCTTAATCATAAGCCTTACTTCTTCAGTTTTTTGCGCAGATGCGCAATGCGATTGTCGATGACCGACGGATTGGGATATGCGTCGCGCGCCAGTTCAAATTGTTTCAATGCTTCGCCGTTCTTACCCAGTTGCTCAAGGGCGTCCGCCAGCAGATACCCGGCAAGACCGCGTACGCTCTGGTCAGGGTCACTGTCCAGAATCTGCTGCGAAAGGCCGGACACTTCCTGCCAGCGTTCCCGTGCCATGTTCTGGTCAGCCAGATCATACATGCACATGATCTTGTCGTGGTCCGGCAGGGGCAGGGCCAGACATTGCTGCAGGGTGTCCTCGCCAGCGTCAAACCGCCGCAGGCTGAACTGCATGGCCGCCAGACGCCTGTACCCTTCAAGCACCTGCTGCGGACTCAGCCCGCCAAGGCCGATATAGGCGCTCCACATGTCCACGGCACGCCCATAGCGGTGCAGGCCCTCATACACTTCAGCCATGCGCTTCAGGATGACGGCGCTGCGGACGTCGTCGTCCAGATATTCTTCCTGCATGGTTTCAAGGTACTCAAGACTCGCGCGCGGCTCCTGCCCGGCGGCGTTGACCACCACAAGCAGTTGCTGCCATGCCTCCCACCTTTTGTCGGCGTCCTGACTGTCCTGCGATTCACGCAGGTACCGCTCAAGCAGCCTTTCGGCAAGCGACCACTGCCGTTGCGATACAGCCTCCCGCGCCTGGGAAAGGTCGTCGCCTTTCAGGGCCGGGCCGTCACAGCCCGCAAGCCAGAAACACAGGCACCAGAGCAGGCACAGCGCAAAACCCCGCAAACGGGGCCGCCATGCGCCCTCCTGCCCTGTAACCGCCACAAGCCGCCCCCAAGCGCCCTGCGGCGACCGGGGGGGCGCAACGGCCCCCCCGAACCCCTGTTTCTCAACAGTGAAAAACATGCCGCAAGGCCTTATCAGGCGTCATCTTCCGGTTCGTCCCGCTGGATCGCGGCGCCATCCCCGGCTGCGTCGGCGGCTGTGTCGGCGGCGTCCCCTGCCGGGGCCTGCGCGCCTTCCACCGCCCCATGGGGCGTTGCGTCGTCCAGTTCCTCATCGAGGTCGCGGCCGGTCTGCCCGCCTTCGTCCACACGGTCAAAGCCCACCACATGGCCGCCTTCGTCCAGACGCACCAGCATGACGCCCATGGTGGCGCGGCCCTTGGTGCGGACTTCGTCCACGCTGATGCGCACGATCTTGTTGGCCGAGGTCAGCAGGATCAGGCCGTCATTGTCGCGCACGGGCATGGCCCCAACCACAGGCCCGGTTTTGCCCGTGACCTTGAAGTTGATGATGCCCTTGCCGCCGCGCGACTGCAGGCGGTAAAGCTCGACGCTGGTGCGCTTGCCGTAACCGTTGGCGGAAATGGACATGATCTCCGTGGTCTGGTCCGTTTCTTTCACGATAACGCCGGCAACCACAAAGTCCTGCCTGCGCAGGGCTATGCCCTTGACGCCGGTGGCCACGCGACCCATGGGTCGCACGTCCCTGCACGAGAAGCGGATGGCTATGCCGTCGGCCGTGGCCAGCACAATATGGCTGTCTTCACGGATGGGACGCACCACCACCAGTTCATCGTCCTCGCGCAGACCCACGGCCATGAGGCCGGTCTTGCGGCACCGGGCGTACAGGGAGGCCGAGGAGCGCTTGACCATGCCGCGCTTGGTCACAAAGAAGAAGTACTTGTCTTCCGCGAATTCGCGCAGGGCCAGCACCGTGGTCACCCACTCGTTATCCTCAAGCGGCAGCAGGTTGTTGATGTGCACGCCCTTGGCCGTACGGCTGCCTTCGGGCACCTGATGCACCTTGAGCTGGTGCATGCGGCCCTTGTTGGTGAAGAGGCAGAGATACTGGTGGTTGGTGGTGCTCAAAAACTCCTGCACATAATCGTCATCAGAGGTGTGCAGGGCGGCAATACCCTTGCCGCCGCGCTTCTGCTGCTGATAGTTTTCAAGCCCGGTGCGCTTCATGTAGCCGCGGCGCGACAGGGTGATGACCACTTCCTCATCGGGAATGAGGTCTTCGATATCAATGTCCGTCAGGGCCTCACGCAGCACTTCGGTGCGGCGCGGGGTCACGAAGGTTTCGCGAATTTCGCGGACTTCGCGCCTGAGCTCGTTGCGCAGCACTTCCGAATTTTCGAGAATGGAGCGGTAGAACTCAATTTTCTGCAAAAGATCTTTGTATTCAGCCATAAGTTCTTCGCGCTGCAAGCCCGTGAGGCGTTGCAGGCGCATCTCGAGAATGGCCTTGGCCTGAACCTCGGAAAACTCAAAGCGCGTCATGAGGGCGGCGCGCGCTTCCTCCGGATTGGCGGACGCGCGGATAAGGGCCACCACCTCGTCGATATTGTCGATGGCGACGCGCAGACCTTCAAGAATATGGGCGCGGGCCTCGGCTTTTTCAAGATCATAGCGGGTGCGGCGGATGACCACCTCACGGCGATGATCGATAAAGCAGGTAAGCGCTGTCTTGAGATTAAGCAGTTGCGGGCGATTGTCCACCACGGCCAGCATATTGATGCCAAAGCTGGTTTCCAGCGGCGTAAACTTGTACAGGCCGTTGATGACGATGTCCGGAATGGTGCCGCGCTTGAGGTCAATGACCACGCGGATGCCCTTGCGGTCGGATTCGTCGCGCAGGTCGGTGATGCCGTCTATCTTGCGGTCATTGACCAGGGCCGCGATTTTTTCCACCAGGGTGGACTTGTTGAGTCCATAGGGGATTTCCCTGATGACGATGGACTGCGCGCCCTTCTTGCGGTCTTCGATCTCCATGCGGCCACGGACTTTCACGGTGCCGCGCCCGGTGTGATAGGCGTCGTACAGGCCCTTGCCCGCGTAGACAAAGCCGCTGGTGGGGAAGTCCGGCCCTTTCACATGCTCCATCAAATCGTCGATGCTGCACTGGGGATCATCAAGCAGCAATTGCAGGGCGTCGCACAGCTCCCCAAGGTTATGGGGCGGAATGTTGGTGGCCATGCCAACGGCAATGCCCGAACTGCCGTTGAGCAGCAGGTTGGGAACCTTGCTCGGCATAACCGAAGGTTCCTGCAGGGTATTATCGTAGTTGGGACGAAAATCCACAGTGTTTTTGTCAAGGTCGGCCAGAAATTCCTGAGCCAGCTTTGACATGCGCACTTCAGTATAACGCATGGCCGCCGGGGCGTCGCCGTCAATGGAGCCGAAGTTGCCCTGCCCGTCCACCAGCGGGTCGCGCATGGAAAATTCCTGCGCCATACGCACCAAGGCGTCGTACACGGCCGAGTCGCCGTGGGGGTGATACTTACCTATGACGTCACCGACGACGCGGGCGGACTTTTTGTGCGGACGGTTATAGTTGTTGGCAAGCTCGTACTGGGCGAACATGATGCGCCTGTGCACGGGCTTGAGACCGTCGCGCGCGTCCGGGATGGCACGCCCGATGATGACTGAAAGGGAATACTCCAGATACGATTTGCGGAGTTCTTTTTCTATGCTTATCTGCGGCTGCTGCATTTCTGCCACTGCGGGCCTCGCTGCGTTTTTTGAGGGGCAAGGGAACCGCCGTTTCCGACGATTGGGGGGCTACCCCCCTGAAACCCCTTTTCAAGTGGTATAGCGCGAAAAAAAGCCGACTGCCGGTCAATATTCTCGCGCCATAACAAAAATAAAAAATCTACCGGAAGAAACCATAGGGGGGCTTGGCCTGACCATGGCCCCCTGAAACACGCTCTTCCAACAGTATCAGTTCAAATGACAAATTGAAGTGCAAAGCATTTCAATTTGATCTTGTCCAGGGAAGCACTGAGTAAAGAGCTTCCTGGAAACGCGCAGGTATTTCGTTTGGCAAGGCGCGATCTTTTTTCAAGCAGGAGTGGACTCTTCCGTCCTCAACTGTTTCAAAAAAAGTGAAGCAACGCGACCAAACGGAATAAACCAGCGTTTCCCTAGAGCAGATCAACTTTGAAATGCTTCACATTTCAAAGTTTTCATTCAGCCCAAAAATGCGATTTTCGGCTGAATCCACGCCACGTTGTGGCGCGCTGCACAAAAGTGCAGCGTTAGAGCATTTACACTTTTTCAAAGTTAAAATGCTCTAGATATCCAGATCCTGAACAGCCAGGGCATTACGCTCGATAAACTCGCGGCGTGGCTCTACCCTGTCGCCCATAAGTTCCACAAAGGCGTCCGAGGCCTCGTTGGCGTCTTCCACAGAAACCTGCAGAAGAATGCGGTTTTCAGGATTCATGGTGGTGACCCAGAGCTGTTCGGGGTTCATTTCACCAAGACCCTTGTACCGCTGAATGTTGAGGCCCTTGCGGGCTTCATCCAGCACCATGCGCACAAGTTCGGCAAGGCTTTCTGCGGGCACGTCGCCGTCTTTACGGCGCATGCTGAAGTCAAGGCCGCCGCACTCTTGGCGCAGATCGGCAAAAAGCTGCCAGGTTATGCGGTACAGACGTGAAGAAAAGAATTCCATGCCGCGCCGGGTCTGGTGACCGCCGGTATTCTCAAATATGGCGAACAGGCGCTCTTCTTCATCCTCGTTCTTTTCGTGCTCAAGGGTCAGCATATAGCCGCGCTCGTTAAGCCAGTCCGTGAAGCCGGTATCCTGCCGTTCCAGCATGGCCGGGTCAATCTGCGCAGGATAGGTGGTCATGGCCAGAAAGAGATCGCGCGGGGTTCCGCTCATTTCAGCGTCGCTCAAGCGCGCCTCTATGCTCTCAAGGCGCTCCACAAAGGTCGTGAGGTCAGTGCCCGTATATTCACGGCCATTGCTCGCCACAATGGTGACGTCTTCGCTCACGCGGGACAGCAGAAAGGCGTTGAGCTCCGCATCGTCCTTGATGAATTTTTCCATGCGCGAATTGTGCGCGCGGTACAGCGGGGGCTGGGCGATGTAGACAAAGCCGCGCTCCACCATTTCCTGATACTGACGGAAAAAGAAGGTCAGCAGCAGGGTGCGGATGTGCGCTCCGTCCACGTCGGCGTCTGTCATGATGATGATCTTGTGGTAGCGCAGCTTGTCGAGGTCGGTGTCTTCCTCGCCGATGCCGGCGCCCATGGCCGTAATAAGGGCTTTGACTTCCTTGTTGGCCAGCATTTTGTCAAAGCGGGTGCGCTCGGTGTTCAGAATCTTGCCGCGCAGCGGCAGGATGGCCTGATTCTTGGGATTTCTCCCCTGCTTGGCCGAACCGCCTGCCGAATCACCTTCCACGATGAAGAGTTCGGATTCCACCGGGTCCTTGCTCTGGCAGTCGGCCAGCTTGCCGGGCAGGGCGTTGTCCGAAAGCGCGCCCTTGCGGCGCACCAGTTCCTTGGCGCGGCGGGCGGCGTCGCGGGCGCGGGCGGCGTCCACGGCCTTGTCGATGATAAGGCGGATATCCTTGGGATTTTCCTCAAAATACACATTGAGGCGGTCATAGATGACCCCGGCCACAAGCCCGGCTATTTCGCTGTTGCCGAGCTTTGTCTTGGTCTGTCCTTCAAACTGCGGCTGGGGCAGCTTGACGCTGATGACGGCTGTGAGACCTTCACGCACGTCGTCGCCGGACAGGCTGGTGTTTTTCATCTTTTTGACAAGATCCGCCTGTCCCTTGATATAGCCGTTAATGGCCCGGGTAAGGGCGGTGCGGAAGCCCACGAGGTGGGTGCCGCCTTCCTTGGTGCGGATGTTGTTGGCAAAGGTAAGGATATTTTCCTTGTAGCCAGCGTTGTACTGCAGGGCGAAATCCACGGTGACGTTGTCCACAAGGCCTTCACCGGAAATAATGGGGTGAATGCCCTGCTCGCCGGAGTTGAGGTCGCCCACAAACTGCCGGATGCCGCCCTCGGCGTGAAAAACGTGCGTCTCGCCTATGCGCTCGTCAATGCACTCGATGGTCAGGCCCTGGTTGAGATAGGCCAGCTCTTCAAAGCGCTTTTTGAGCGTTTCATAGGAATATTCGAAAACCTCAAAAATTTCCTCGTCGGGCTTGAAGCGCACGGTGGTGCCGTGGCCGTCCACGCCCTCGCTGATGACCGTCAGTTCGTCCAGGGGAATGCCGCGTGAATAATGCTGGCGGTAGCGTTTGCCGTCACGGCGCACGGTCACGGTGAGTTCTTCGGAAAGCGCGTTGACGCAGGACACGCCCACGCCGTGCAGACCGCCGGACACCTTGTAGCTGGAGTTGTCAAACTTGCCGCCGGCATGCAGCTTTGTCATGACCACCTGAACAGCGGACACGCCTTCCTTGGGATGGATGTCCACGGGAATGCCGCGTCCGTCGTCGCGCACGGTCACGCTGTTGTCAGCGTGCAGAATGACGGTAACGCGCGTGCAGTAGCCGGCCATGGCTTCGTCAATGGCGTTGTCCACCACTTCGTAAACCAGATGATGCAGGCCGCGCGCGTCCGTGGAGCCAATGTACATGGCCGGGCGCTTGCGCACGGCAGAGAGCCCTTCCAGAATGGTAATGGAAGAGGCGTTGTAGCCGCCGTTACCGGGGGTTTGGGGAGCCATTAAACGTCTTCCTCGCTATAGTAGGTCGTTTCAGAAACCTTCATGGGCATGATGATGACCGTGTAATCGGGGTCGTCAGCGCCACGCACGCCGCAGGGGCCTTCAGCCCCGGTGAGCATCATGTCTATCTTGGCGGAAACAAAGTGTCCGAGCACATCCATAAGGCTGCGCGTGGGAAAGGCTATACGCTTGATATCGCCGCCATAGGCAACTTCAAGGCTTTCATTGGCCGAGCCCACGTCCTGCCCCTGAGCGGAAAGCAGGGCTTCGCTGGCGGAAAGGTCCATATAGGTGCAGCGGTCGCTCTCGGTATTGAAGATAAGTATGCGGCCCAGAGCTTCCATGGCTTCCTTGCGTTCAAGGGTCATGGGATGCATGTCGCCGCTGGCCAGCTTGCTCATGAAGATGTTGTAGTCGGGATACTGGTGCGCCGCGCGCGGCAGGCTCAGGGTCTCGGCCTTGCCAAGGCTGCGCAGGTACAGGCGTTTTTCGGTGATGTTCAGTTCAATTTCGTCAACGCCAAGCCATTTCTTGATATCCTGAAGGTATTTCTTCTGGATGAGTATGCCCTCTTCGGGCAGCCGCTCGGCAAGCTCGTCATGGGTAAAGGATACAAGGGCGAACTGGTGGCCGTTAAGACCGCACACGTCGATGCGCCCGTTGCCCTTGGGCTTCATGCACAGGCAGGCTATGGCGTCCATGGCGTCGTCCTCGCTGATGCAGAACGTCACCTTGTCCAGCACGTCCTGAAGAAAGTCTCCTGACCAGGTCACGGTGTTTTCTTCAGGAAAGGTGGAAAAATTCTGAAACCATTCAGCGCCGCTTACCGGCAGTTTATAAGAGCGGCGGCCCTGTTCAATGAGCAGATTGCCCGACGCCTCGTCAAGGGAAAGATGCAGCACGCCCGAAGGCAGCTGACGCACCAGATCCACAAAGGCTCTGCCCTGCACCCCTATGAGGCCGGGCTCCGCCACTTCTGCCTGATAGCAGCCCGTGAACTCGATGTTGGCGTCCGTGGACATGACCGAAAGCCCGCCGTTATCCGCCTTGAGCCAGATGGAGCGCAGATACTGCGCCCCTGCCTTGGCGGGAATAATGGCAACGGCCTTCAGCAGACCTTCGATGATCTGTTCTTTATTCACAGTTAGTTTCATAAATTCTTTCCTTAACTATTATTAGCGCTGTTTCTATGTGCGTAATTTATAAAACGCATTGTAAAAACTGAACTTTTTATGGAACACTCCAGGTTGCGTTCAGGGAACGCCGGGAACAACCACCTGGGATATCCAGCAGCAGCGAGGGGTCAGGGTGTTTTTAATTCAAGTTCTGTCACTAACGTTTGGACCCTTTTGTCACTAACTAGAAGTTTGTTAATCTTTTTAATGGAATGGATGACAGTACTATGGTCACGTCCGCCAAAAGCCCTGCCAAGTTCCGGGTAGGAAAGCCCCAGTTTTTTACGGCAGACGTACATGGCAATCTGCCGGGCCAGCACCAGATCAGGCCGGCGCTTGACGCCAAGAACGTCTTCGGTCTTGAGGTTAAGACTCTTGGCCACATCGGACAGAATTTCGCGGCAGCCAGGCATTTTTTCAGCCACGCCCGTGCGCACGATATTTTCCAGGTCTATCTGGGTCAGATTGTGGCCTTTGACCGCGCAATACGCGCCGACCTTGAGCATGAGCCCCTGTAAAAGACGGAACTGCGAACAGCGCTGCGCAAGAAAAAGCAGCTGTTCGCGGGTAAGGGGCAGGCGGCGCTCCTTGCACATGAGTTGCAGATAGCGCAGCCGCACATCAAGGTCAGGTTCCATCAATTCCACCACAAGGCCGCTTTCAAGCCGGGAACGCAGGCGTTCGTCCAGGGTCTTGAGCGTTTGCGGGTGGCCGGAACAGGCAAAAATCATGCGGGCGGCGGCTCTGCCCCTGCCTTCCTTACGCAGGGGCGTGCAGCACGAGAAAGCGCCGCCCTGCTGCTGGGCAGGGGAAACGCCGGTCTCCTGCCTGCCGGGACAGGCGTCCATACAAGCCACAAGGTTGCCCTGCCAGCCGCTGTGACCCGACATGTCCTGTATGTCGTCCAGAATGAGGACATCGTAGCGCTGCCAGAAAAGTTCGGGCCTTTTGGCCCACACCGTGTCTTCAGTGCAAAAACGGGCCGCATTGGCGCAGACCATGCGCGCCGTGTCCGTGGTGCGCGCCAGCGTGGCTGCAATGGCTTGCAGGAGATGGCTTTTACCCGTGCCGCTGCGCCCGCAGACCAGAAAAGGATTATAGGCCGTGGATTCGGTGTGTTCGGCAATTTCTCTGGCCGTGACCAAAGGAAAGGTGTTTTTGTTGTTAAAAATGAACCCGGCAAAAGGGTCTTCACGGGTGGCTTCGCTCGCGGCGCTGTCAGAGCCGGAATCCGCGCTGCCGGGCATGTGGGCAGGCATGTGGGCTTCCACAGCCTGCGCCTGAGGTGCGGCGCGCTCGTAGACGATTTGCGGAGCCGGCCTTGCGCTCAGTCCTTCAAAGTGGTGGTTGAGGGCCTCTTCAAAGGCGGCGCGCTTGTGGCGGCTGAACCATGCCGCGAAATACATGTGCGGAAAAACCACCCGCAGAGTGTTCTCTTCCTGGCGCAGTGTAAGGCTGTCCAGCCAGGAGGTTTCCCCCGCGATGGCCTGATGCTCCGCCAGTATGTCCCGCAACTCGTTTTTCAGCATAGTTCTATGTTCAGTGCCCGTACAGGGCGTGCCCTGTGGATAAAGGCTTGATCCGCAGGGTTGTTCCCGGCCCCGTTTTTTTCGGCTTCCGCCATACAGGAACAAGGGATGTTCATAACACAAAAGATGAACGCAAACAAGTGGCGCGTCCTGACCCGCAAGGAGGGCAGCTTGTGGACAACTGTGGAAAACCGCACGCTTTCTGGCAGGCCTGGCAGTAACCACATATCCTGCCCGCATCTTTGCGGCGCGGCAGGGGATATCTGTACTGCGGGCTGCTTTAGAGCAATTTCAAAATGAAATTGCTCTGGCGGAGGCGGGAGCAGACGCCCGCCGCAGACGCTCGCGCAGAGGCGCAAGCGCAGCCTCAGCAGTGCTTAGCGCAATGTGCTGGCCGCAGTACTGCCGTATTTTTCGGGCAACGCGGCTGGCCCAAATCCCCTGAACTGGACAAGGCTTGTCCCCATGGGTATAAGCTCTCAATGGGGTTTACGATGAAAAGACTATGGTTGATTGGGGCTCTGCTGCTGGTGCTGCTGGGTTTTGTTCTGGCGCGCCATGCCGGGGTGCCCTCTTTTATATCCGGCAACGGGGCTGCGCCGCAACAGGAACAGACCACAACGGCGGACAGCGGCGCTGTCGGTGAAAACGCCGCTCCGGACGCGGCCCGGCCTTCCGGGCCTGAAACAGACGCCGCATCCCACCCGGATTCCGTTGCTCAAGATTCTTCCTCTCCCCAAAAAACAGGCGTCGCCAGTGCAACCGGCTCGACAGCAGGGCAGACAGCCGATGGCGCTGGCCCGGATTCAGCCAATGGCGCCGAAGCCGCCACTGGAGCCGAAGCCGATACCGACGCCGTGGACGCAGGGGCCGCGCCCGGCGAGGCGGTGGTCAGGGGAACCTTTGAAAAAGGCGATACTGTCAGCAAGGTGCTTGAAAGCGCCGGTGGCCAGGGTGTGCAGCAGTATGTCAGCGCCGCCCGCCAGGTTTTTTCCATGCGTTCTTTCCGCGAAGGCCAGCCCTATCTTGTTGTGACCGACAAGGAATCCGGGCAGGTCAAACGCTTTGAATACGAGATAGACAGCCGCCGCCGCCTCGTGGTGGAAGGAAGCGAAAATCCCGCCGCGCGCGTGGAGCCCATCGAGTACGTGGTGCTGCTGAGTTCGGTTGAAGGCAGCATCAGCGACAACCTTTTTCAGGCCGTGGCGGATTTGGGCGAAAGCCCGCAGATGGCCCTCAAACTGGCTGATCTTTTCGGCTCTGAAATCAACTTCATCCGTGATCTGCAGCCTGGCGACTCTTTTTCCGTCCTGGTGGAAAAGCGCTACCGGGACAGCGAATACAAGGGCTATGGGCGCATTCTTGCCGCCCACTTCACCAACAAGGGCAAAACCTTTGAGGCCTACCTCTTTCGTGACGGCAACCAGCGGGCCGAATATTATAACCGCAAAGGCGAAAACCTGCGCAAAACCTTGCTGCAGGCTCCTCTGGCCTTCACGCGCATAAGCTCCCGCTTTACAAACAGCCGTTTGCACCCCATATTGAATTATACGCGGGCTCACCACGGCGTGGACTACGCCGCGCCCACGGGAACGCCCGTCAAGGCCGTCGGTGAAGGCGTGGTGACACAGCGCGGCTGGGCCGGAGGCTATGGCAACCAGATCATCGTCAAGCACTCTGCCAGTCTTGAGTCCATGTATGCCCATCTTTCGGGCTACGCGCGGGGGCTGGCCACGGGCCAGCGGGTGCGTCAGGGACAGGTCATAGGATTTGTGGGCAGCACGGGCCTGGCCACCGGGCCGCACCTGGATTTCCGGCTTCGGCAGAACGGGAAGTTCATTGACCCCACCAAGGCCATCAACCCGCGTGGCGAGCCGGTTCCCAAAAGGGCCATGGCGGAATTTGAAAAGACGGTGGCCCTGGAACTGGCCTATCTCAAGGGAGAAAAAAATCTCTCGGAATACGCGGTGGACAGTGTGGTGCCGGATGCGCCCGTAGCGCCCGTTGCCGCGCCCGAAAAGCCCGTGAATAAAGAAAAGAGCAAACCCGCCAGGAAGAGTCGGCGCTGACGACGCCGCCCCCGCAAGGAGGGCAGCCATGATGTACTTTGAACCCATGTCCGGTCTGGCCGTGGTGGTGCAGAACACCCCGCCCGACACATCGGATGTCATCTCCTATCCGCCTTCCGTCATCAATGACGGCACGGCTGCGGCCGACCAGCTTTTGTCCGCAGAAAGCGCCCAGTCATTCATGCAGATGCAGTTCAGAATGTCCGCCGCGAACATCCTTGGCCTGGGAGCCGTCACCAGCGGCTGGGCCTGATTTTATAAAACAAACAGCGCGATAAACCCGCCGCAATTCCGGCCTGAAAACAGGTTGAGGATTGCGGCGGGTTTTTTTAGCCTGAAAAATGTGAATAACTTATATAACTATTAAAAATAATTAATTATTTTTTATATATGGCAAAAGGTGCCGGGGCTAGCCCGGGCTACGTGTCTTGCCCTCGCAGTCTGTCAGTTTTTGTTCAGCAGCTTTGCGGCAAAGGCCGCCGCGCCAAAGCCGTTATCTATGTTGAGGGTGGCCACGCCGGGTACGCATGTGCTGAGCATGGTGGAAAGGGCGGCAAACCCCCCTGCTCCGACGCCGTATCCCACCGATGTGGGCACAGCCAGAACCGGGCAGGAAACAAGGCCGGCCAGCACCCCTGGCAACGCGCCTTCCATACCGGCAACGGCAATGATGACCCGCGCCTTGCGCAGGGCTTCCACATGGGCTGTGAGCCTGTCAAGACCGGCCACGCCCACGTCTGAGACAAGACCGCAATCTTTGTCCCAGAAAGCCAGGCAGCAGTATGCCTCAAGGGCCACAGGAATATCCGCCGCTCCTGCGGTCACAATCATGACTTCGCCCTCTTGCGGCCAGGGGGGCTGTACGGCCCTGGCAAATTTCGAGGAACCGCCAAGGGCGAAAAGCCGGGAGTCGGGCCAGTAACTGCCCACGGAAAAGCGCTCTTCAAGCAGCGCGGCCTGATGAGGATTCACGCGGCTGACCAGCACTGGGCCGTGATGCGACAGCCCCTCCACAGCGGCCAGCAGGGCAGCGTCGCTTTTTCCCTGGGCCAGAACCACTTCGGAAAGGCTGGTGCGCAAGGCGCGCTGCGGGTCAAGGGTAAGCCCGTGCAGGGTATCCCGCACAGCCTGTGTGCCAAGAAGTTCCAGGGCGTTTTCTGGCTTGAGGCCGCCTGTGGACACCTGTTCCAGAATTTTGAGTAATTGGGGTTTGGACATGCCCCTTTGTATACGGCAGGCTTTGCCTCTTGTCAGCAGTGTTGTGCGTCCGGCAGCGGCGCGGCAGCTCCGCGTTCTTGCCGTGCGGACGTCTGTTCACGCAGCCGCCCGAGCAGGAGACTGACAATGCAAAAGGTACATTGCTCTCTGCGTGCGGGGGCGCATCTATGTAAAGTTTTACTGTCTTTTGGCATCCCTTGGTTGCATTGTATCGCACGACACGGTAAGAAAAATTCATGTTGACGCGCCGTTTACTCTTTCTTACCCCCGCCCAAGCCGTAACAACGGTCTTTCCTCCATTGCGCGACGCCGGTTATGAACTTGGAATTGCTGAAAATCTCAAGGGAGCTTCAGTATTTATCCGCAAATCCGGCCCGGGGATCATTTTTGCGCGTCCTTCCCTGCCCGGCTTCAGGGTTGAAGACCTCCTGGCCGTGGGTGCTGAAGACCCCAATTTTCCTCCTGTCATCGTCATTACGGACAAGGGCACGGCCGAGGAGGCCGAACGCCTCATGAGTCTTGGAGCCAGGGATTACTGGCTTGAGCCTCTTGATGTGGAGCGCATTGTGGCCGTGGCCCGGACAATGGGCGCCGGGGCGGCCCGTAAGGCGGCTCCGCCCTCCTCCACCCTTGGCGGCCGTAAACCCCATTATGTGGGCGCTGCGGGGCCGCGCATCGTGGGCAGACACCCGGCCATGACCAGGGTTCTGCAACTGGCGCGTCAGGTGGCAGGATCGCGCGCCACGGTGCTTATTACCGGCGAATCGGGAACAGGCAAGGAAATGTTCGCCCGGTACCTGCACGCCATGAGCAAGCGCGCCGACAAAGCCTTTGTGGCCGTCAACTGCGCCGCCCTGCCGGAGCATTTGCTGGAAAGCGAACTTTTCGGGCATGAAAAGGGAGCCTTTACCGGGGCCATTGCGCGCAAACCCGGCAAATTCGAGCTGGCCGACGGCGGAACCCTGCTGCTGGACGAAATTTCTGAAATGGACATGGCCCTTCAGGCCAAGCTCTTGCGTGTGCTTCAGGAGGGCGAGATCGACCGCGTCGGCGGCACGGAAACCCTCAAGGTGGACGTGCGCGTACTCGCCACCACCAACCGCGATCTGGAAGACTGGGTCAAGCAGGGCAAATTCCGTCAGGACCTGTATTTCAGGCTCAACGTCATTCCCCTGCGTCTGCCCTCACTGCGGGAGCGCAGCGACGATGTGCTGGAACTGGCCCACTTTTTCATGGACATGTACGTGCGCGAATATGCGTTGCCGCAGGCCGTCCTGTCCCAGAGCGCCATGGACTGGCTGCGCGACTACGACTTTCCCGGCAATGTGCGCGAACTGCAAAATCTCATGGAGCGCGCCGTGCTTCTGGCCAACGGCCGCCCGGTGGAGCCGCGTCATTTTCTGCTTGAAAATGACGACTGGCCGCTGTTCGAGGAAGACGAAGCTCAATGTGACCCTGACGAAAGCGAGAGCGACTACAGCCCTGACGCCGCCTGGGCGGGTCTGGACAGCGCACATGAGGTAGATAGTCAGGCAGCCCCGTCCGAGGGCTCCAGTGGCGTCCAGGACGCGCTGAGGAGCCTGAACCAAAGCCCGGGCGGCAGCGCCCTGGCGTCAGGCGGCGCGGTCATCCCCCTGCATGAGATGGAGCGCATCATGATTCTCAAGGGGCTGGAGGCCACTTCGGGCAACAGGACGCAGGCCGCGGATCTTTTGGGCATTTCAGTGCGCACCTTGCGCAACAAGCTTAACGAGTACCGCGCAGCGGGACACCCCATCGACTGACGCGCCAGCGACGCGCCCGGCCTTTGCCGCCGCAGCTGCACAAAAATCAGGACTCAAGCCATATATGCGGCTAACATAAAGAAACCCCGGTTCAACACCGGGGTTTCTTGCCTCTGGCGAATCAGCGCCGCATCATTGCCGTATCTGCCAGTGCTTTCTTGGGGATATGGATTGATGAGCAATGAACAGGGAGCGCGGCGCGCAACGTCAAAGGAATGCCTTTTCTGCTGAAATTGCTCTGCAATTGTTCCGCTTGCGGTCTGCACGGTTTGCCGGGCAGGCCGTTTTACGTTTGTTCGTCGTCTGACGTTGCAGCCAGCCGTGTGGCGCATTCCGTCAGGGCTGCCCGCATAATCGCAGGCTGCAACAGGACCTAGAGCAGATTAACTTTGAGAATATACATTCTCAAAGTTTAAGGCACACTCACTTCGGCGTTGAACCGCGCAGATAAACTGCGCTTACGCCTCCGTAGCGGGCGTCTGCTTCCGCATCCGCCAGAGCAATTTCAAAGTGAAATTGCTCTAGCAGCCGTTGTTGATGGTGCAGCAGGATTTTTTGAGCTTTTCGTACAGCCAGGTGAAATCCAGCGTACCCCGCTCTTCAATGCGACGCAGCTTTTCCAGCCCTTCATCAGTAATCTTTTGGGCCTGCGCGGCCAGGGTTTCGGCTTCTTCGCCGCGTATGGCCACGATGCCGTCGTCGTCAGCCACAATGATGTCGCCAGGGTTGATGACCACATTGCCTATGCTCACGGGCACGTTGATTTCGCCGCAGGCGTCCTTGTACGGGCCATTGGGCGAAACCGCCCGCGCATACACGGGAAAAGGCAGTTCGCGCAGGGCGCGGGCATCCCGCACGGCTCCGTCAATGACAAAACCGGCCAGTCCGCGCTTCATGGCCAGATTGGCCATAATTTCGCCGCACACCGCGCGTTCTTCATACGCGCCGCATGAGGCCACAATCACGTCGCCGGGCTGGGCGTTGTCCACGGCGTAATAGAGCAGCAGGTTTTCGCTGGCGGGCAGGTTGACGGTATAGGCTGAACCCTGCATACGGCTGCGGCCAAGCGGCTTGAGGGCCGAGGGCAGGGCGGCGTTGCGGCCCAGGGCGTCGCAGATGTCGGCAACGGCAAGGTCGGAATACAGGCTTACGATGCCGGCGGGCAGGCGATCCAGTGTGCGGTTTATGACAAAGCGCATGAGTTGGGCCTTAGCGGTGCTTTGGGGTTGATTTTGTGCCCATCCGCCCGAGGGTATGACGGTTCGGACGGATGGGCGCGCTAAATGGGCATGGAGGAGTGTTTCTGTGCCCTACTTTACTGACTGCGGCGCGGCAGCCGGAGAAGCATTGTCAATGATATTCTGGTCTTCGTCCTTTTCCAGCAGATCTTCCACATCGACCTTGCCGCTGAGTACAAGATTGGCATGGTCAAGATCTATGGATTTTTCCCATCGGCCAATGGCCACAGTGGCCACGCAGTTGCCGATGAGGTTAACGACAGCGCGCATTTCGTTAAGAATACGGTCAATGCCGATAACCAGGGTCATGCCGACTACGGGAATGATATTGGTGGCCGAAAGGGTCGCCGCAAGGGCGATAAGGGCCGCGCCGGCGACACCCGCGCCGCCCTTGGAGGTCAGCAGCAGAACGAGCATCAGTGTGATCTGGTGCTGGATGTCAAGATGGATGTCCATGGCCTGGGCGATAAAGGAGGCGGCCATGGTAAGGTAAATGGCCGCGCCGTCCAGGTTGAAGGAGTAGCCGGTGGGGAACACCAGACCGACCACGGATTTCTTGATGCCCAGGGCTTCCATCTTTTCCATGCTGCGGGGCAGAACGGCCTCAGTGCTGGCAGTGCCGAGAGTAATGAAGATTTCTTCCTTCATGTACTTTATGAGCTGCCAGATGCTGATGCCGGAGAACTTGCAGATGAGCCCAAGAATGATAATGACGAAAAGAGCGCTTGTTAAGTAGAGACAGGCTACAAGCTTGCCCAGGGAGGCCAGAGCGCCCACGCCGTATTTGCCGATGGTGAAGGTGATCGCGCCAAAAGCGCCAACAGGCGCAAGCTTCATGATCAGGTTGACCACACCGAGAAAGGCGTTGCTGAAGCGGTCAAGCGTGCCGAGAATGGCTTGCTTGGGTTTTTCACCCATGTGGGAAAGGCTCATGCCGAACAGCACGGAGAACAGGAGCACCTGCAAGAGATTGCCTTCAGCAAAGGCGCCCACCACACTGTGGGGGATGATGCCCATGATGAATTCTTGGGTGGACTGCTGCTTGGCGTGGGCAAACTTGCCCAGAGCTGAGGCGTCCATGGTGGCAGGGTCGGCGTGGATACCGGCGCCGGGCTGGACAAAATGGACAACAACAAGGCCGATAAATAATGCAAGAGTAGTGACTATTTCGAAGTAAAGCAGTGTCTTGCCACCAACGCGTCCTACTGCCTTAAGGCTTTCCATGCGGGCGATGCCCACGGAAACCGTACAGAAAATGACCGGCGTGATGATCATCTTGATCAAATTGATGAAAGCGTCGCCGAGGGGCTTGAGCTTTACGGCGATATCAGGTTGAATAAATCCAAAGGCAATGCCCAGGGCAATACCCAAAAGCACCTTGAAATACAGCGTAGAAAAAATCTTTTTTGACATATTTACCTCAAACACAGGTAGTGTATGGGGGGGCGCCACCAGCTTGCGGCACTGCATCCAGGTTTGCGCCCAAGGGCACGGAGAGCCGAAGCCGGGTAGTGACCGGCGTCGGCTCTCCGTGTAAACCTCTACGCGCTTTCGTACAGGCGGGTCATGATAAATTCACGATGACCCAGCGCTTCAGCCGAGGTATTACGGCCGTTGCAGGTACGAATGAGCATTTCAAGCAGCATGTCGCCAGCCTGATCCATATTGATTTCGCGGCGCAGAATGCCGGAAACGTCCACGTCGATGTGCTCGTTCATGGTGCGCACCGTGCGCGGGTTGGCCGACAGTTTGATCACGGGCAGAATGGGGTTGCCGATGATGTTGCCCTGTCCCGTGGGGAAGAAGTGGGCCACAAAGCCGGAAGCGGCGCACAGGGTGACCATTTCGGCGGCGGCGGAAGAAGAATCCATGAACCACAGGCCGGGGCCGGTGGGGGTTTCGGCCTTGTCGAGGCAGCCGATAACCGGAGCCTTGCGGCCGATTTTCTGGATGTTGCCGAGGGCCTTTTCCTCAATGGTGGTCAGGCCGCCTTCGATGTTGCCCTTGGTGGGCTGGGAGTCGCAAAGGTCGTTGGTCTTGTGGTCGTCAACAACCTTGGCGTAGCGGTCAAAGAAATCCATGAACTTTTTGCGCACGTTTTCAGTGGCGCAACGGGCGGCAACCAGGTGTTCGCCGCCGGTGATTTCGGTGGTTTCACCAAACAGGGTGGTGGCGCCGTTTTCCCACAGCTTGTCAAAAGCGTTGCCAACGGTGGGGTTGGCGGCAATACCGGAAGTGGTGTCGGATTCGCCACATTTGGTGGAAACCCACAGCTCGCTCATCTTGCATTCAGTGCGCTGCAGTTCGCTGGCGTAGTGCACAAATTCCTTGGCCTTGAGGGAAGCGGCGCGGATGGTTTCCAGGTCGCCGTGCTGCTCAATTCCGAAGCCTACTACGGGCTTGCCGGTCTTGGCAATGCCGTCCACCACGCGCTGCGTCCACACGGGCTCGATGCCGATGACGACAACGGCGGCCACGTTGGGGTTGCTGCCCACGCCGATAAGGGTGCGGAAATGCAGGTCAAGGTCTTCACCAAACTGCAGGCGGCCATAAGCGTGGGGCAGGGCCATGGTGCCCTTGATGTTGTTGGCCACAGCTTCACAGGCGGCATTGGAAAGGTCGTCCAAAGGCAGAATGATCACATGGTTACGGATGCCCACGCGGCCATTTTCGCGGCGGTAGCCCATAAATGTCTTGTTCATTGGTTTACCACCTCTTGGTTTTGACGTTGTGCACATGCAGGTGTTCGCCACGCTTGATGGGCTTGATCACCTTGCCGATGTCGGTGCCGTACTTGATGACGGTGTCGCCTTCAGCGAGGTCCTGAAGGGCGATCTTGTGGCCGATCGGAATGTCGCTCAGGGTTTCAAACACCAGTGTGGTGTCGCCGTCCATAACCCAGCCGTTGAGTTGGTCGCCCTTTTTGACGCCTTCAACCACGACCACGCCGACGCTGTCGCCGGGTTCATGCACCACAAAGTGGGTTGTCATACTGGTCTCCTTGGATAGTATGGTAGTAATAAAACGTACATTAATGGACAAGCGATCTTTATTGCATACAAGATAATGCGTATTTGCATTTGCCAGGCTTTTAAATACAAGATTATTTTCGTGCATTAAGCGACAGATGCAACGCGATCACTTGCCTTACCTTGTTTGTACTCATGTATTAGCAAGGTGCGTGCCAAAGCGGGTTGGATAGCCGGAGCCTGCGTCATCAAAGGATATTTTTTCACAAAGTTGATTGATTGTTCAACTAACTATGCCCATTTATGGGAAATTTACTTGTATTTGGGCAAAGAAATGATTAAATGTGGGCAGAGGTGAAGTACATGCCCTATGAGATTTCAGCAGACGGTTTGAGCAATCCTTCCCGGACTGTGGGCCAGGTGGTGCACCATCTGGCCAGGCTGGTGGTGGGAAAAATGGACCGTAATGCTTTTTTTCGCATGCTTGCAAAGCAGCTTCGCGTTTTGTTTCACTATGACCGTTTCTGCATCAACCTATATGACGCCGAAAGGGAATTCCTGAATCTCTTTACGGCGGCCGACGGCACCGTGGTGGAATCGCTCTCCAACACGCGCATCGCCCAGAACACGGTGGCAGGCCTGGCCATTGCCTCGCGCAAGCCTGTGGTCATCAATGACCTTGCCAAACACGATTTTGGCGATTCACCCATGCCGCTTTCCACCGTGGGCCTCAACTCCACCATCGCCCTGCCGCTCATCGTCAGCGGCGAGGTTATCGGCACTCTGCACGTTTCCTTTGTAAAGCCCCCTGAAAATATCGTGCAGATTCTCAATGTGCTTTTGGAGCTCAGCCCGGTGTTGTCCACCTTTCTTTTTGCCGTATTGTCCGAGGAAAGGCTTGAAAAGGTCCGCGCCACGCATGCGGCCATGCCGCAAACCTCTGACACGGACACCACGGGCAGTATCCAGCTGGCCACAAGCCTGCTTGAAACGCCAGACATGCGCAGCCTTATGGCCCTGGCGCGCAAGGTGGCCAAGCTGCACATCGCGGTAATGATCGTGGGCGAAACGGGTACGGGCAAAAGCATGATGGCCCGCTGGCTGCACAGGCACAGCCCGCGTAGGGGAAACAACTTTGTGAAGGTCAACTGCCCTTCCCTGCCCCCTACCCTTTTTGAGAGTGAAATGTTCGGCTACGCCAAGGGGGCGTTTACCGGGGCCACGAGCAAGCGCGTAGGCCGTGTTGAGCTGGCCCAGGGCGGTACGCTTTTTCTTGATGAAATTGGAGAGCTTGCACCAGAAATGCAAAGCAAGCTCCTGCAAGTGCTTGAAGAAAACTCTTTTGAACGTGTGGGCGAGGCTTCGCCCATCGGGGTGGATATCCGCGTCATGTCCGCCACCAACATCGACGTTGGGGCCGCCATGAACGAAGGCCGCCTGCGCCGGGACCTCTATTATCGCCTTGGTTCAGTGGTGCTGCGCATGCCGCCGCTGCGCGAAAGAAAGAATGACATACCGCTGTTTGTGGACCATTTTGTAAAGCAGTTTGCCAAGGAATATGAAATAACCCCGCCAAAGCTTACGCGTTCTGTCATGGAAGCCCTGCATGAGCACCCCTGGCCCGGCAATACGCGCGAGTTGCGCAACGTGGTGAGCCGCCTGCTGCTGCAAACGCTGGATGGCCCCATTACCAACAGTTTCGTGGCCGAGGCCCTGCATTTGTGGAAAACGCCGGCAGACGGCCTTGCGTCCGGGCCGACGGTTCCGGCCGTCGCTCCGCAGCCAGGCGCGCCATCGGGAGGCTGGCAGGTTCCCATACTTCCCCAGCCGGGCACTGAAAAGGGGGGGGCTTCCTCTACGCTGCCCACCCTTGAGCAAAACGAAAAAGCGCATATCGAGAAGGCCCTGCGGCTCAGCGGGGGCAAGCTTTCCGGGCCGGACGGGGCTGCGGGTCTGCTCGGCGTTCCGCGCTCCACCTTGCAACACCGTATGCGCAAACTGGGCATAAAGTAGAGGCGTCCCCCCTACTTTCGACGGATGTGCAGTCTTTCTTGAGTTTCCACAGGATTGCGCATATGATGCCGCTCTACGTCAAGAGCAATTACGCATTCCGGAGTCCGCATGCTTGAGTATATCCGTGATAAATCACAGTCCCTGGGCGTCAAACTGGCCTTTGCGCTTATCATCCTCGTCTTTGTTTTCTGGGGCGTGGGCAACTTTAACGACCGCAGCGCGGGCACTCTGGTGGCCGTGGTCAATGGCGACGCCATTACCATGCGCGAGTTCGAGCAGGCCTACCGCAATGCCGAAGAAAACATGCTTCGGAGCAACCCCGGAGTCACGCGCGAGCAGTTGAAGCAGCAGCAGTTGGGCCGTCAGGTGCTGCGTGACCTGGTCACCCAGACATTGTTGTCCCAGGAGGCCGCCCGCACAGGCGTGACCATCACGCCGGTGGAACTGCGCGTGGCCATCGGCAACATCAAGAGCTTTCAGAATGAAAAGGGGCAGTTTGATCCCGCCGTCTACTCCCGCATTCTGGCGGCGCAGCGCCTTACGCCCGCCCAGTTCGAGCAGGATACGGCGCGCGAGATGCTGCGGCAAAAGATCTACTCCATGGTGACGGCCCCTGCCTGGGCCGACCCTGCCGAAGCGCAGAAGCGCTTTGAATTCCTGCGTGAAAAGCGGGATGTGGACTATATTTTCATCAATGAGGCGGATTTCGCCTCTTCCATCAAACCCACCGATGAAGAGGTGGCGGCCTACTACGAGAGCCACAAGGCCCAGTTCGCCGTTCCCGCCAAGGCCGACGTTTCCTATGTGCTGGTGAATCCGCAGGATCTCGTGAAGGCCAGCAGCATCAGCTCGGCCGACGCGCAGAAGTGGTATGAAGAAAACGCCGCCCGCTTTGAGCAGAAAGAAGAAGTGAAGGCAGCCCATATTCTTGTGCCCCTGGCTGAAGACGTCTCTGAGGCTGATGTGAAGAAGGCCCAGGAGCAGGCCGCCAAAATTGAGGCCGAGCTCAAGTCTGGCAAAAGTTTTGCCGCTGTGGCCGACGAGCACAACGGCCCCAACGCCGCCGGGCCTGGCGGCGAACTTGGCTGGGTCAAGCGCGGCATGACCGTGAAACCCTTTGAAGACGCCGCTTTTGCCCTTGACGCGGGCAAGGTTTCCGCTCCGGTGCGCAGCCAGTTCGGCCTGCACATCATCAAGGTTGAAGAAAAAAAGGCCGGCGGTCTGACGCCCTTCAAGCAGGTGGAAGCCGAAATTCTGGCCACCATGGCCCAGGAACAGGGCGTGGACAAGCTGCACGACGTGGTGGACAGCCTTGTTGAAGACAATATCCTTGGCCGCCCCCTCAAGCAGAGCGCGGAAAAGTACGGTCTCAAATGGGGTGAAACCGGCCTGCTTTCCTCAGCCGACCTCGTGAAGACGCTGGGCGTCACTGCCGAAGGCGCGTCGGTTCTTGTGGGCACCCCGGCGGGCAATCCCGTGGACACGGCGCTTGAGGCCGGAAAGTCCTATGTGGTGGCCCGCGTGCTCAAGTCCGAGCCTGCAGCCACGGCTCCCCTGGACTCCGTCAAGGGCCAGATTGTCAAGGCCCTGGTCGAAGAAAAGGCCCTTGTGGCGGCTATGGACGCCGCAAGCCAGCTGCGTAAGGAGCTGGACACCGCGCCCCTGGGCGCAGCGGGTCTGAAGGGTCGTGAAATCAAGATTGCCAAGGGCGTGGAGCGCAACGGCGGTCTGCCCGGTTTTGCGCCCAATCCCGAAATGACTGAAGCGCTGTTTGAAGCCAAGGTTGGCCAGTGGCTGCCCGTGGCCTACGCGGTTGAGGGCGACAACGGATCCGGCGCCGTTCTCGTTCGGGTCAAGGGCGTACAGCCCCCTGACGCGGCCGAATGGGATATGGTCAAGGATATCATGGCCAATGCCGTTACCCGTGACCGTGCCAATGCCCTGTTTGAAATGTTCATGCAGCGGCTTGCTTCCAGCGCCAAGATCAAGGTTTACAACGAAGATTTTGTTGACCGTAAGAATATGTAACGGCAAGCGCCTGTCAGGCGGCGGGATTTGCGCGCGCAGCTTTGTGTGCGCCACATCTTTAGCAACCTGAATAAAGAGGCTGTTGCGCCTGAAACTACACTATTCTGGCCGGAGCCGCTTGACGGCTCCGGCCTTGTTTGTAAGAGCAAGACATGTGAGCATGGCGCAGGCAGTACAGACCCGCCGCCAGAGAAGGGCAAGGACGTTTCAGAGCCGTGAATTTTCGCGGCGCCGGGGGGCACGGTCTTCCGGCTGCATATAAGGAGGCACGTTATGTGCGGCATTATTGGTTACGCAGGACACAGACCGGCCGTTCCCGTTGTGGTGGAAGGGCTGCGCAGGCTTGAATATCGCGGTTATGACTCCGCTGGCGTGGCCTTTGTGCGCCAGAACAACATACATGTGGTGCGCGCCATGGGCAAACTGGCCGCCCTGGAAGAAAAGCTCGCCCATGAGCCCGTCACCACGCCCACCTGCGCCATGGGGCACACGCGCTGGGCCACGCACGGCGTGCCCGCCGAACGCAATGCCCATCCCCATTGCAGTAACGACGGCTCTCTGGCCATCGTGCACAACGGGATCATTGAAAATTACCAGGAAATCAAGGCGGAACTGACGGGCAAGGGCTATACCTTCAGCTCTGAAACCGACACCGAAGTGCTGGTCAATCTTGTGGCCGAGCGCCGCAAGACCTCGCCCGACCTGCTGCACGCCTTTGCCACGGCCCTGCGCGAGGCGCACGGCGCGTACGCCGTATGCCTTATGGACAAGGACGAACCCGGCGTCATCTATGCCGCGCGCATGTCCGCTCCGCTCATCTTCGGCCAGGGAACGGGCGAAAATTTTGTGGCTTCGGACATTCCGGCTTTTCTGCCCTACACGCGCAAGGTGGTCTTTTTGCAGGACGGCGACCTCGTGCGCGCCACGGCGGGCAGCTTTGAAATCATGCGTCTTGAAGACCTGAGTCCCGTGAGGCGCGAAACGCAGACCATCCAGTGGGACATGCAGGCCGCGCAAAAGGGCGGTTACCGCCACTTTATGCTCAAGGAAATTTTTGAGCAGCCCCGCGTCATTTCCGACGGCCTCACTGGCCGCCTGAACGCGGACAAAAGCCAGGTGCGCCTGGAAGAACTGGACGTTCTGCCCGTGCCGAAACGCCTGCACATCGTGGCCTGCGGCACTTCCTATCATTCGGGCCTGTGGGGGCGGCATCTGCTGGAACACTGGGCGCGCGTGCCCGTGCAGGTGGAAATCGCCTCGGAGTTTCGCTACCGCGACACCCTGCTGCTTGACAAGGACGACATGGTGCTTGTCATCAGCCAGAGCGGCGAAACGGCGGACACCCTTGCGGCCCTGCGCATTGCCAAACAAAACGGCGTGACCGTGCTTGGCCTGTGCAACGTGGTGGGCTCATCCATCGCGCGGGACGCTTCCGCCGTGCTCTATACCCAGGCCGGGCCGGAGATCAGCGTGGCCTCCACCAAGGCCATGTGCAGCCAGATGGTTATGCTGGCCCTCATGGCTCTGTACTGGGGAACGCGCAAAGGCTGCCTGCCCGCTGACGAGTGCCGCAGCACCCTGCAAATTCTGGAAAACCTGCCTGCCCTGCTGGACGACTGCCTGCCCGCGCTGCACGACCGCGCCAAGGAAATATCCCGCAAGTACGCGCAGGCGCGCAATTTCTTCTACCTTGGCCGTGGGCACTGCTATCCTCTTGCGCTGGAAGGGGCGCTCAAGCTCAAGGAGCTTTCCTACATCCACGCCGAGGGGTATGCGGCGGGCGAAATGAAGCACGGCCCCATAGCGCTCATCGATCCGAGCTTTCCCACGTTCGCCCTGGCTCTGGACGACGTGCTGCTTCCCAAGGTGAAGTCCAACATGGTCGAGGTTCAGGCCCGGCAGGGCAAGGTCATTGCCCTGACCAACAAGGGCGTGGAACTGGACGCGGAAGATCGCTGGGAAATCCCGGCTCTTCCCGCCCCGCTCTCGGCTTTTGTGGCCCTTCCCGCCCTGCAGTTGTTTAGCTATGAAACGGCGGACTATCTTGGCAAGGATGTGGATCAGCCCCGCAATCTGGCCAAAAGCGTTACCGTGGAATAAGGCTTTCACAGGCGGCTTCAGGGCAAGATGCCTTTGTGAATGGCATTCCGAAGACCGTGGACGCGCGCTTGAGCCTGTAATGGCGCGAACACGCCGCTTTGTTCTTTCACGTGAGCGTGCGCTCGCGCCGCCAGAGCAACATCACTCTCAACGTTCCTCTGCTTTATGATTTCAAAAAAAGCCCCTGTTCAGGGGCTTTTTCATTTTACTTCTCAATCGTGAATGCCTATTTATCCGCCAAACTGGAGCATATGGAAGCGGCGCAGCATGGCCGGAGGGATATCAGACGTCCAGTGCCCGGTGCTCACGGCCCACAGGTACGCGGCAAAAAGCACTGCCAGGCAGCCGGCGGCAACAGTCCAAAAGGGGATATGACGGTTCGCCGCAGAGAGATGGAGGCAGTCCTTTTGCGGACAGGCTTCAATACAGGCCGTGCAGCCAAGGCATTCCGGCGAATTGACGCGCTCCTTACGGTGCACGGCAATGGCCGCAGGGCAGGCACGCTGGCAGCGGCGACAGCTTGTGCAGGCATCGGCATTGCGGCGCACCGCCACCGGACTCGCCAGCGCAAGAATACCCAAAAACGCCCCATATGGGCAGAGATACCGACACCACGCATTGCGAACCACCAACGAGGCGGCCACAATCACGCCCACTATAATGAGCGTGGTGGTTGAGGCCCGCAAAAAGAAAAACAGCATGCTTGAATCGGCCACCATATTGAAGGGCGCGCCCATAAAAGAGTCGATTTCGTCCACGCTCATGACAACAAGGCTGAAATAGCACAATAATGCCAGCGGAATATACTTGATAGCCAAAAGGGCCAGTTCCAGCTTTCGCGGTGGAGTGCGGTTCAGGCCAAGACGCTCGCCCAAGCGGCCCAGCAGGTTGGCGGCAAGGCCCACAGGGCAGATATAGCCGCAAAACCCCTTCCGAAACAGCAGGGCCATGAGGGCAATGGCTAAGAAGAGCGTCAGTCCGGCAGGATGCACCATGTCCCACATGCCGGTTTCAAACAGGCGACGGGCAGCCATAAGTTCGCTAATGGGCAAAAACCCTTCAACAGAAGGCGGTTTGGGCGTGAACACCTGGCTTTTTCCCGTGGCCCATTGCACGTAAAGGTAAAAATTCCAGCCCACCCATGTGAGGAAAACGGCGAACGCGACCTGTATGCTGCGCCGCAGCAGGGCGGGGGTGAAGCGGCGCTTTCCAGAAACGGGGGCAAGAACAGATGCACCAGCCAAGGGGCGATGTTCTTGCGCTGCGGGCATTGTGGTCTCGTGCGCGGAGTCGGTTGTCTGAGGCATTGGGAACTTCCTTTCAGACTGTTCAGATAAGCAATTGCGAAATCGTTGTGTCACCATTGGCAGCAGCTGTCCATGCCCGGCGTCACATGAATGTGCTTGAGCGTCTGTCATCCCCTCTGCACCGTGAGTGAAGGCGTTTTAGCCACTTGAGCGCGCTAGCGCGCGAAACGGAGAGCCACCCGCCATGCGCGTAGCCCTGATTATGTATAAAGGTATATTTACCTGCAATTTACTGATATGAGAGGGAATGTGGAGCTTTCAAATAAAAATGTCTTTTGCTAAGATGACATAGGCTTTTTAACATTTTGTATAAAAAGTTATAAATGCTGCAAAGATATTGGCTTCCAGCAAGGTTATGTAAATGGAAAGACTGGCTAGAAGGAAAATTCGGGTATTCTATTACGCAACAAGCTTTCTGGCGATGCTGGCCTTGGCTGTGGCTTTGTCGGTGCCTTATTTCATATCGGTGCGCAAGCAGTTCGACGCGATGGTGGCCGAATCAAAGGCCCGCATATTTGGTGAAAAAAAAGACGCCCTTGCAGAAAGGGTGGAAAGGGTCATTGCAGAAATTGGCGTCATACGCGAGACGGTATTTACAGAATATCAGACCTTGGCCGAAGCCCAATGCTCCTTGCTGTCCACCCTGAAAATGAAGACACCCGATATTATAAGCAGTTTTGACCCCAAGGTGACCAAACGTACCACGCGCTTTGTGCTGCACAATACGGGCATTGGCCTTGCTGTGTACAACCGCGAAAAGCAGAAGATCCTCTGGACGGACGAGGAGGCCCTTGTGCCCAAGCTGCTTGAGGCATTCAAGCACGCGCAGCAGGGTCCATCGGAAGAGTTCCCTGTATGGGCCGTGGGCAACCTCGCCGACAATAACCTCATTGTCATTTTTGCCATTGAGGACGCCCTGAACGAGATCGCCAAGAAGCGCAGCATAGCCATTGTGCGCAGCCTGCGTTTCCCGCTCAACCAGTATGTGTGGATTAACGGCATCCGTAACTACAGCGGTGGGCCTGGTTATGCCGTTCGGGTGGTGCATCCGTCCATGACCGGGGATGAGGAGGTGCTGCTGTCCACGGAAACTGCGGATCCGGCAGGCAACCTGTCTTACAAGGAAGAGCTGGAAGGCGTGCTCAAGCACGGCAGCATCTATTTTTCCTATGTCTTCAAAAAACTCAATTCTGACGAACTGAGTGAAAAGCTCGCCTACGCCCGGCTTTACAAGCCTTTTGACTGGGTCGTGTGCACGGGCATACACACCGACGACATGCTGGGCATCGTGGCAAAACGTGAAACCGATTTCAACAATGCCTTCAAAAAACAGGTTTCATCATATGCCAGGCTCATTTTCATCATCAGTCTGCTGTACATTGGCATGATTCTCATTTTTGAGCGCAGGCTGACCAGCATGATCAATCTTTTCATAGACAAGCTCATGGAAGACGAGACCGCGCTGCGCGAGGAAAAAAATAAGCTGGACTATGCTTACCAGGAATTGCAGCGCGTGGCCTACAGTGATTTTCTCACAGGTCTGGTCAATCGGCGGGCCATGTATGAGAGGCTTGAGCAGGAGGTATCGCGGGCGCAGCGTGAGGATCTCAATTTTTGCGTCATATTGGCCGACATCGACCACTTCAAGTCCATCAACGACACCTATGGCCATGACACTGGCGACAGGGTGCTCAAGGCCATTGCGGGGATTTTTTCCCAGCATATCCGCGCCGAGGACAGCGCCTCGCGCTGGGGTGGCGAGGAATTTCTCATTCTCACCCCTTCGCTGCGGCTGGATGAAGGTCTGGTTCTGGCAGAGAGGCTGCGCGAGGCTGTGGAAAAAACGACTATCTATGATGGTGACATTACCATCAACACGACCGTAACCCTGGGCGTGGTGGCGTATTCTCAGGGCAAGACCTTTGACTCCCTTATCAAGGAAGCGGATTTTTATCTTTACGCTGGTAAAAAGCTGCAAAGAAACTGCGTCATGTCCAGCGCGAGCTCGGCCTAGAGCATTTTGCTTTTGAAACAAGGAGAGTTTCAACGCATCATTCTGGCGAAAAACGTGGTTTGCGCCAGAATCCACGCCACTTGGTGGCGGCTGCCGCCCTGCCAAGCGCGCCATTCTTTGGCAACAGCCTGAAAATAGAGACAGCCCGGAAAAACCGGGCTGTCTCTATTTTGTAAGGCGCTACATTTTCGTACAGCAGTAGAGGCGTATCTTTTTTCAACGTCAAAGATGGTTACCACCAAGGGTTTTGGGGGGAGGGGGCATGGGGGAGGGACCCTTTTACAAAAGGGTCCTTCCCCCACAAAGCCTCTCAACAGGCACTCCTAAGGAAGCACTGATTAAAGAGCCTCCTGGAAACGCGCAGTTATTTTGTTTGGCAAGGCGCGATCTTTTTTTGAAGCAGGAGTGGACTCTTTCGTCCTCGACTGTTTCAAAAAAAGTGAAGCAACGACGCCAAACGGAATAAATCAGCGTTTCCTAAAGGTACGGCGAGAATATCCAGCAGGCGGCATTGCGCAGTTTGGCGGGCAGGGACAGGGTTTTGAGCTTGTCTGTCGTCATTTCGGTGCTGCGGCTGATGACATCGTCAATATGGGCGGCGATGCCTTCACAAAACTGCGGATCGAACACTTCCATATTCAATTCAAAATTGAGGCGCAGACTGCGGGGATCCAGATTGGCCGAGCCTACCTGGCTGTAATAGTAGTCCACGGTGAGCAGCTTGGTGTGGGCAAAGGGCGGCGGCTGATACCAGACGCGCACGCCTGCCTCAAGCAGGGTAGGCAGCAGGCGGAACTGCGCCCAGTGCACATAAAACAAATTGTTTTTGGCGGGCAGCACCACTTTTACGTCCACACCGCGCTGGGCCGCGCTGCGCAGGGCCGACATAAAGCCGTGCGTGGGCAGAAAATAGGGAGTCATGATGCGCACAGACTGGCGGGCGGCGTTGACGACGCCGCAAAAAATATCATTGAGCACGTCCGCTTCGGAGCCGGGGCCGTCCATAATGATGCGGCAATGGCTTTCACCGACCGGCAGGCCGCTGGCCGGGGGCAGGGGCGAGTATTTGCCGGTGCAGAAGCCCCAGTTGAGCAGAAAAGCGCGGCGCAACTGGTCCACAATGGGGCCCTGGCAATGGAAGTGCACGTCCTGAACGTACTTGGTCTTGCCAGCGGCTATGTTGTCGTCGGAAATGTTCATGCCGCCGGTGAAGGCGGTATTGTCGCAGACAAGCATTTTGCGGTGATTGCGCAGATTGATGCTGAAGTTGGGCGGAAAAAGCCTCGGCGGCAGGAACATGGCGACCTGAACGCCGTGCACCGCCAGTTTTTTCCAGGGTTTGCGCCAGGAATAGAGCATGCCGATGCCGTCCACCAGCAGGCGAACATCCACGCCGCGTTGCGCAGCTTCGGTCAGGGCGTCGCCAAATTCTGTGGCAATCTTGCCCGCATTGAAGATATAGGTGCACAAAAAGACCTGTTCTCTGGCTTCGCGTATGGCCGCGAGCATTTGCGGGTATGCCTCGTCGCCATTGTGCAGGGTCATGAGTTTGTTGCCGCCGGACAGGTGCTGTTCCGTGAGGTGGCGGCCGACTTTCTCCATGCTGATGATGTAGTCGGGGATTTTTTCCGGCGGGTTGTTGGAAAATGGCGGGTGGGCGTAGTCCGGCTCAAGGGGTTCCTGACGCCGCATGATGCGGCTGGCGCGGCTTTCAGCCCGGCTGATGCCAAAGGTGGCATACAAAAGCGGGCCGATCAGCGGCAGCAGCAGGGCCGTAACTGTCCAGCCCAGGGCCGCGCGCGGGTCGTGCTTGGTCAGCAGCGCATGGCAGACGGCAATCCACGACAGGATATGTATGGCCACAATGACCAGTGTTTCCAGCACACCTATAATCATGCAACATCCTTATCTTAGAGCGTTTTCGCTTTGAGAATATCCATTCTCGCGGAAGCCGTTGCAGGGCCAGCGACTCCAGCGCTTGTGGCAAAAAAAGACGTGCGCTGGAAGCATTGCCTCTAACATGCCGGTTTCAAATACAAGTCAGCTAAAAGTTTTAGGGGGTGGGGGCGTGGGGGAGGAGACCCTTTTGCAAAAGGGCCCCTCCCCCACAAAGTACTTCAAAGCGCTATTCCAGCCACCCCAAAGTATCTCAAAGCGTTATTCCACGCCCCACAAGCCAAACGCTACATCTGGCCCTGGTTGTGCGGGTTGAGGGTAATGCGGTTGCGCTCAACAGCCACTGCCAGTTCGGGCAAAAGGTCGTGCAGGGCGTTCATGTCATTGGCGTTGGCGGCACGTTCCACACAACTGGCCATGCGGGCCAGCACACGGAGGCCGAAGGCGTCGGAATCATTGGCTATGCGCGTGGCGGCTTCGCCAACGGCGGGGCAGTTGCGGCCTTTGAAGGCGCGTTGGGCGTCTTCCATGGCGGCGTCCAGACGGCGCAGCATCTGCAAAAGGGTCGCGTCAACACGCGGCTGCGCGGCAGCCCTCGAAGGCGCTGGAGCCGCTGTTGGAGCGGCGGAACGCGCCGGGGTTATTGCGTCGTCCTTTGTGGCCGTTGTCTGTTCTGCGGGGGCTGGCGCGGCGGCTCCCGCGATGAAGTCCACGATGGAGGGTTCGGCATCGGAGCCTGCCAGCCGTGACGCTGCGGGGCGCTGGGCGGCCGCCGCGCTTGTGCCGCCAGTGTTGGCGGTGGGCGGCGCGGGCCTGGCTGCCGGTTCTGTGGACGCCACATTGCCCAAAAGTTTCAGTATGAGTCTGCCTGTCGCCGTGCGCGGCATTTCTCTGGTTTTTTGCGCGGGCTGCGGCGGTTCGGCTGTACCCGTGGCGGCGCTTTTGCGCTCTGTTTCAGAGAGGCCGGGTTTGGGCCAGGGGATAGTCCCAAGGGGTTTTGCCGCCGGTGCGGCGGGTTCCGGCATCTGGGCGCTGGCCCCGGTTGCCGTGCCGCCAAAGGTTTTCAGGCGCATGGCTGGCGTCGGGGTTGCGGCCTGCTCAACGCCGTCTATGGCTGCCGCGGGTTTTGGCGCCATGGGCATGGGTTCACCCACCCATTCGCCGGGGCCGGACAGACTGGGGCTCACGTAGCCGCGTGGCGTGGCCGCTTCATTGGCTTTGGGGGAAGCGGCGGCGGAAGGTCCGGCAGCGGTGTTGGCGGCGCGTGCGCCCGCAGAAAGGGGCGTGCCCACGGGCGTGGGTTCGCCCACCCATTCGTCGCCCCAACTCAGGTTTTCGTGCAGCGCCGCCCCGGAAGCGGGAAGGTTGCGGTCCAGGTATTCTTCAGGGCTTGCGGACTGCGGGCTGCCAGCGTTTGTGCGGTCTTGCGGCGGCGTCTGGCCCTGGGCGACAGTGGGGTGCTCGCTGCCGGGTTGGTGCAGCGGGGTTGCGGCAGGCGGGAAGGGCGCGTTGACCGGCCTGAGTATGGCCTCGCCAATCTTGCCCTGAACCGTAATGACAGGTTGCCCCGCGTTGGAGGCGGAATTGCTGATGGCGGCAGCGAGACTGGCTGCCGGGCCCGTTGGCGCGGTTGCCTGGGTTTGCGGCACGGTTTGCGGCGCGGTACTGGTTGATTCGGCCTGCACGGGTTCAGCCAATGCGAAGACGTCCCGCACAGGTTCGGCCGGAGCGGACTCGCCGTGCGCAGCCTCGCCTTGCGCAGATTCACTTTGCACTGACGTATCTTGCGCAGATTCACTTTGCGCAGATTCACTTTGCGCGGGTTCGCCTTGCGCGGATACGTCCCGGATGGACACGTCCTGAACGGCTTCGGCCAGCGCAGCCTCGGTCGTCACCTCTCTGGGCTGTTCCGTGCTGTCCGTTTTGTCCACCAACACAGTCTCGTCAGCCAGGGCATCTGAAGGCTGCTGTGCCCTTGCCGCATCCGATTCATCCGGCATGGCCTGTTCTGGCCCAGAAAGGGGGTTTACAGCCACGCTCCGTGTGGCATGATGTTCGCCAGCGACAGTGGCGTCTCCGTCCCACTGGGGCCCTTCCAGGCCTGCGGCGGCTCTAAAGTCAGCGTCATTGACCTGATCCGGGGAACTGTCGCCCGCAGGTTCCTCTGTTTCTGAAGAGTGCGTGGGCTGCGGTTCGGCATACGGTTCTGCGTCTGCCTCGGCAGTAGGTTCGGAGTCCGGCCCGGCGTTCATTTCCGCATCCAGAGCGGCGTCCGCTTCCGCGTCCTGGTCTGGACCCATACCGACGCCCGTATCAACATCAAGATCATCATCCAGGGCAACGTCGAGGTCTGCGCCCGTATTGTCGGAAATGTTTTCGCTGCCGTTGCCTGCGCCGTCCGCCTGTGTGCGGTCAGAAATGCCCGTAAGCGGCAATTGCAGGGAATCGATGTTGGAAAGATCCGGGATGTCGGGATCGTCGGGGTCTTCCGGCTGTTCCGGCAGGGGGGCCATGTCTGGCAGAAGAACCCCGGCATCCGCCACCATGGCGGTCTGCGGAGCGTTTGCGTCCTCGTCGTCGGACTCGTTCTCTGGCTCGGCTATGACGGCCTCGGCCGTGGCGTCCTCGGATTCGGGCAACGCAATCTCGTTTTCGGGCGCTACGGGCTGGCCGGATTCGCGCATCTGGTCGGTCATGTCCATAAGCTGCGGCAAGGCCGAGAAGTCGGGCAGGCGTGAGGCTTCGCCACTGGCGGTCTTCCACTGGGTAGCCTCGCCAAAGAGGTCGGGCAGGATGGAAGAAGAGGCTTCGGGCCGGAAGGCGTCGCCATCCGGCGCGTCGCCCGCGTCGTCATAGGCAGCGTGGACTGGGGCCGCGTGGCTGCCAGCGTCCGGCGTCTCCGTTGCGCTGGCGTCACCTTCTGGCGCGGCCTCTGCTGCGCCCCCTGCTGCGTTGTCAGGCAGGGCGAACCCGGCCTCTTCAAACAGTTCGCGCACGGTGAGGGCAAAGGCCGCCCGTTCCACAGGCTCCAGCAGAGCGTGGGTGTATCCGGATTCCGCCAGGGCGTCCCAGCGGCTGTCGTCCGCAGTGATGGCCAGGGCCTTGAAAAAGGGCAGGCCAGCCTCAAGGGCCTGATTTTTGAAGCGCTCCAGCACATCGGCTTGGGCAGGCCCGTCCATGGGGGAGTACACCACCAAGAGAAGGGCCGGGGTTTCCCTGTTCAGTTCCAGAGCCTCGCGCATGGTGCGGGCCTCTGTGCTTTGCAGGCCAAGGGCCTCTGTCATGTGGGCCAGATCCTGCCGTTCCACGGCCCTGTCGGCCACAATGGCCACGTGGGCCTGACGCGCTTCCGGCGCTGCGGCCTCGTGCTCCAGCGGCTTGAGCCGCAGGGTAAAGGAAATGGTCGTGCCCTGGGGGCCGCATTCAACATTGAGGTAGCAGTTGTTGGTTCCGGCCAGCTCCCAGGCCCGCGTCACGGCGAGCGTGGAGCGGTTGCGCGGGGGCAGGCCCGTGCCGGTATCCGTTACCGTAAACAGCAGGTGGCCGGGGTCCGCGCTTTCGGGCACACGCCGCGCCGAAAGATGCACGGCCCCGCGCGAGGTGGCGCGCACGGCGCTTTCCAGCAGCATGCAGAGGGTTTCGCGCAGGGCTTGCGCCTGCCCTTCGTACATGTGGCCGAGTTGGGGCGGCATGTACCAGGCGAGGCCAATGCCGGCATTTTCGGCCGTGGCGCTGACGGCGTCGTGGGCCTCACGCACCAGATGCTGGAGGTTGAAAGAACTGCGGGTTTCGCCAATGAGGCTCTGTTCCAGAGTTTTGCCAGGATTATCGATCACATGGGCCAGATCGGATGCGGCCTTGAGCATGTTTTCGGCATGCTGGCGCACTGCCGGGGGCAGGGCGCAGTTGCCCAGAGCAGCGCCTTCGCGCATGAGGCGATCAAGGGGCGCGCGCAGGGCGTTTTCCCACAGGCAGGGATCAGCGCCGCCAAAGCCGGAGCCTCCGTTGGTGGCGGAAGCGCCGGACTGCTGGCGTGCAGTAGCCGCGCCGTCCCAGGACGTTTCCGCCGACGTTTCCGCCCCCTGAGGCGCGCGCAGGGGCGCGTTTTCCGGCGACCGGTTCCAGGCATTGCCGCCAGTGGGATTCGTGGGCGGCAGCAGGCGCAGATTGGGGTCGTCCAGTGGTTGATCGAGGTTTATGGCCCCGTCTTCCATCATAAGGGCCGCGCCATTACCGGAAAAATCTGGAGAAAAATCGGGCATGGCTGGGCCGCCGAGCCCGCCAAGTCCGCCAAAACCATCTGGGCCGGGCAGCGAACCGTCTTTTTTGCCCTTCTTTCGTCCGCGTTCGTTAGCGCCGCTCTGGGCCATGTCGCGCGGCGCGCCCGTGCCCGCGATGATCAGGGCGCTCAAGGCCGTGCCCCACAGGGGGGCCGAAGCCATGAGGTTGGCGGCGTAGCCGCTGTCCAGTCCCATAACTCCGGCGGTCACGAAGAGCGGCGGCAGCAGGCAGCCCAGCAGAAAGCGCCGTGCCCCGCCAAGGCCCATGATGGCGCCGCCAATGGCGCTGGGCACAAAGATCAGGGTGCACATGGGCCACAGGGCCAGATAGCGTATGATCCAGCCGAAGCCGGGCAGGAGAGGCAGCAGCGCCAGGGCCGCTCCCGGCAGGGAGAGCAGCACGAACTGCGCGTCCAGAAGGCGTGAACGCTGCTTGGCGCGCAAAAGATGGCGGCCCACGTGGGGCAGCAGCATGAGGGCCACGCCGGGACTGAGCACGGCGGCGGCCTCCATCATGGTGATGCGGCCCGAGCCGTAGGCGGGCATGCCCATGACGGCCTGCGCCAGGGCAGCGGCCACGTACAGGGCCGTCCACACGCGCCACTGGCCTTTCTCGGAAAGGCCGCGCAAAAGGCAGAGCAGCATGACCACGGCCAGGGCCAGAATGGCCGCTGTGCCCGAAAGGCTGCCCCAGTTGTTGGCGGCATCCTGCGGGGTGCGCAGCATGGGCTCAAACCACAGGCCGGGCAGGCCGTCCAGGCGTATGTAGCAGGTCAGGGGTTCGCTGGTTGCCTCGGGCAGCAAAAGCACGGCGCGCTGCGTCGGGACAATTTCCCGCCACTCCACGCTGTCCGTGAGGGGATTGGCGTGCGGTTCATAAAGAACAGGCCCTTCGGGCACGCTGGAACCCATGTCCAGCAGCATGGCTCCGGCCTTTGCGCCCTGCGGCAGGGGCGCAAGGGTAAAGCGCAGCCACATGATCCCCACGGCGCGGGGAAGGTTTTTCATTTGCAGGGGCTGAAAGGCGCTGGCATTGGCGGGGCTTGCCACCTCTTCCACGTCCATGGTCCCTGTCTGGTCGATGAAGTATTGAAGCTTGGGCAAGAGCGGCGCGTTGGGCGTCAGCAGAAGGGGAGGCACCATGACTTTTTGCGCGCTCACAGGCGGCGGCGAAAGAAGCGCCTCTGTGGGCGCGGCCCTGAGCGCTCCCGGCAGCGCGGCCAGGACAATCAGGCACAGAAACGTGGCGCAGAAGCGTGCAGCCGCGCCGTGACCACGTCGGGACTGGCGCGCATCGGCGAGGTTTTTGCCGGAATGGAGGCCGGTGGGAGTATGTGTCATGGTAATTCCGCCTATATCCTCTGGCTGTATGCGACCATGCCCCGCAAGGACATGTTTTGAAGCTGGCGCGCGGCAGCGCGCCACGACTTCAGCTTTAGAGCGTGTAACACTTGAAATGCTCGCGGACGGCAGGCAAAAGCCTGCCTGCGCGCGTTTAGCGGCAAGGATTTTCTTGAAAAATCCTTGCGGAGCAGTCAACGCACTTCATTGGCAGACTGCTCTGGATCAGATTTACGGAAGCGCTGATTAAAGAGCCTCCTGAAAACGCGAAGCAAGTCCGCCAAACGGAAAACATCAGCGTTTCCTTACATATCAAAGCTGTCCTTCTGCCGAAAAATGTGCTTTCCGGCAGAATCCACGCCGTATTGCGGCGCGTTGCGCTCACGTGCAGCGTCAGGGCATGCACTCTTTTTAACGGTGCACTGCTTCAAGGTGAAACTGCTTTAATGCAAATGCTGTATCAGTTCGGAAACGGGTTTGCCGTCCGGCGCGCGCGCGCCGGGGTTCACCTTCAGCAGGCGCTTCCAGGCGATTTCGGCCTCGTCCTTGCGCTTGAGGTCATAATACAGCACGACGCCCTCGTTAAACATGGCGTTTTCAAGGTCGGGCTGCAGGGACGACGCCTTGCGAAAGCTCGCCACGGCCTTGTCGAACTGGCCCAGTTCGCGCTGCATGATGCCCAGATCAGTGAGCACAAGGGCGTTGTCGGGCGCAATGGACAGGGAACGCTCGTAGGCGGAGACGGCCTTTTGCGCCTGCGCCGTGTCAAAATAGAGATTGCCCAGGCTGGCCCAGCGCGATGCGTCGCGGGGATTGTCCAGCAGGGATTTTTCCAGTTCGCCTATGCGCGCGGACAGTTCGGGCGTCACTTGCGGCATGCTGGCCTGCGGCGCGGGGCGTGAGCCTTCGGGAGCCTGTGCGGGAACCTGCGCGCCGGGCGCGGCGGCCTGCTGCGGGGGCATGGGCTGCTGGGCGGAACCGTGCAGCATGGATGGGATCAGGCTGCCCACATACAGGCCCAGCACCAATGCCAGCGCCACGCCCATGATAAAGGTGCCCTTGCGTACCATGCCAGCGGGGGCAGCGTCCTGCTGTTCCTGGGGGACGTGTGCCGTGGGGGCTGCCTGGGGCGCGGGACGTGTGCCGGGCAGGGGCGCGCTGGACGTAATTTGTGCGGGGGCCTGCTCTTGCGCAGTGCCGGGGGAACTCTTGCTCTTGCTTTTACGACGGGCCATGAAAACCTCTTGGAGCATTTGCGCCGGAAACGGCTGTTCCCGGTGCGTAGCTGACGCCAGTTGGGCGGTTGGGTCGCATGAAAATATGCCTGGGCCAAAGCGGCGGCGAATACAGGCGGTATTTTTGCCGGGTGGGCGATGTCATTGCGGCTTCAGGACCACAATAGTTGCAATAAAAGGTACAACCAGTAAAAAAAAGAGGCAAGCCCGCAGCTTCTGTATACGCTGGGGGCCTGCCCATAGTTGTGCGTCGGAATCAGATCAACTTCGCAATGTTTTGCATTTCAATGTGTCATTCTGCCAAAATGCGCTTTTCGGCTGAGTCCACGCCGCTTGCGTTTCAGGTGTTAAACGCTCTGAGCGGTCAACAATTTTCAAAAGCAAAATGCTCTCCATGTCCGGTATGCCGGGCATGCCGGGTGGCGGTTTTTCAGCCCGTGCGCATTTTCAGCCTGTGCGCAGGCGCAGCGCCAAAGGAAATAACTGCGCGTTTCCAGGAGGCTCTTTAATCAGCGCTTCTCTTACTATTTGGTTTTGTTGGCAGGGGCCGAGGGTTTGGCGGCCTTGTCGGCGCTTTTGCCCTTGGCGTTTTCACCCGCAGCCGGAGCTGCCTTGGCGGGTGCGGCCGTGGCATTCTGGCCGGGCTGCGGCGCTTTTTCCAGTTCCTGCGTGATGGCCGCCTTGAGTTCATCGGAAGCCTTGGGGTCATGAAGACCGGCCGTCAGATGCTCTATGCCCTTGGCGGGATTTTCAAGAAAATAGATGTACAGCACGCCCAGGCTGTAGCGCACGGAGGCTTCGTCCTTGATGGCGAGCACCTTTTCCAGCGCTTCGGCGGCTTCCTTGTTGCGCCCCTGGTTGTGCATGATGACGCCAAGCAGGTACAGGGGCTTGGAGTTGCCCGCATCCAGCGTGATGGCCCGCTGTGCAAAGGTTTCAGCCGCGTCCCAGTTCTGCGCGCCGATGAGGTGCTCCACCAGGTGGATCATGGCGGTGCTGTCATTGGGGTTTTCCGCGATCTGGCGCATGAGCTTGCCGATCTGCTGGGCGTCGTCTTGCTGCCCGCCCGCCTGGGCAGCCGGGCCGGGCCGCCGCTGCTCGGTGAGGCCGGGACTTTCAAAACGCTCCTTGAGCGAAGAGACAAGCATGGTCACAAGGCCCAGGGCCAGCAAGAGAATAAGCGCGCGCGAAGACGTGGTGCGCTTGGAACTGTCAGTCATGATTGATAATCTCCCATTGGGCCAGACGTGCGGTAAGGGCGCGCTGGCGCGCTCCCATAAAGGCCAGGTACGCGCCAAGGCCAATCCACACGGCGGCATTGGCCATGATAATCCAGGTCAGGGTATCCATATATCCTCCGGGGAAGGCCCGAACCCGCGTCCGCGCAGCGCTGGCTGGCGCGGCATCCTGCGGGCCGCGCGGTTACAGTCCTTCTTGCATCAGTCTGTTCTGCTGCAGCGCGTCGAGGCGCGCGGCCAGGTCCAGCTGGCGTTTACGAATCCACACCAGCCCGGCCCACAACAGACCGAAAGAAATTACGCAGGCTATGACCGTGAGGCGCATTTCCGGTTCCAGACCGCCGCCCTTGTTGCCGAACACGGCAGGATGGATGGAGCGCCAGATGCGGGCGGACAAAAACACCAGGGGCACGTCCAGAAAGGCCACAACGCCCACCACCGCGCAGACCACGTTGCGGCGTTGCTGCGGCAGATCGAGGCCGCGCAGCACAAGGTAGCCCGCATAGATGAACCACATGATGAGGGTAGTCGTGAGGCGTGGGTCCCACGTCCACCAGACGCCCCACGAGCGGCGCGCCCACAGCATGCCCGTCACAAGGGCGAGCCCGCTCAGTAGCACGCCTGTTTCGGCGGCGGCGGCGCACAGCCGGTCTGCAGCGGGATTGCGACGCCACAGATAGGCTATCGAACCCAGAAAGACCACAAAAAAGCTCATAAGCGCCCACCATGCCAGAGGCAGATGAACGTAAAAAATTTTTTGCGGCAGCCCCAGAGTCTGCTCCACAGGGGCATAGGCATAGATAAGCCACTGGCAGGCGGCGAAAGCCAGGCCGCCCAGAAGGGCCAGCAACTGCGGCAGGGCAGAAAATTTGGGCATTATTCGTCTCCCGCGTAGATATGGCCGAACAGCAGCAGGCCGGCTCCCAAAAATACGGCGTCAAAGGCCGCCGCCACCCCAAGCCACATGCCGGGGCCGTCGGCGCTGGGCGCGCCAAGGGCTTGCGCGCCCACGCTTATGCCCGCCAGCAGGAGGGGCGTCAGCAAGGGAAAAAGCACAATGCTCAGCAGCGATTCGCGCGCGGCCTGACCCTGAGCCAGAGCGCCCAGCAGGGAACCCATGGCGCACATGCCCACGTCCGTGAGGGCCAGGGCGGCCAGGGCCTGCGGCAGGGGGCCGCCCAGTTCCTGCCCGAGAAAGATCACGCCCGCAGGCAAAAAAACGATCTGGGCCAAAAGCAGTAAAATCAGCCCGGCGCAGCCCTTGCCAAGCCACACGGCCTGGATGGGCGCAGAGCAGAGCAGCAGGCCCAGGCGGGAGTTGTTGGCCTCTTCAAGCGCGTACAGCTGGTTGAAGATCAGCACCTGACAAAAGGCGGAACTGAGCCAGAACACGGCAGCCGCGCTCTGCGGCGTCATGCGTTCGCCCACGCCCTGCGACAGGCTGAAAACAAAAAGCAGCAGCAGGCCGAGCAGCAAGGCCTGCACAAGACCGCTGCCACGCGCCAGCGTCAGGGAAAGGTCCTTGCGGGCCATGGCCAGGGTCAGGCGCAGCACTGCGGGCCTCCCTGCGACGCATCGCCGTTTGTGCCGGAATTTTCAGCGCTGCAGGCTTTTTCCTGCCCACATTCGTGTCGGCTGGCCTGCCCGCTGTCGTGTCTGCCTTCATGTGCGCTGTCCGGCGGATTCTCGCTTGCGTCGTGCGCCATTGCGGCAGCGGCTTTTGCAGCGTCATTGTCCGCAGTGTTAGCCGGGGCATTGCCCGAGGCACTGTCCGTGGCGGCGTCCGTGGCTTTATCTGGGGCGGCGGTTGCGCCCGCCGGCCTGTAGCCAGCGGGTGGCCCGTCATAGGCCAGTCTGCGTCCGTCCAGAGCCAGCAGGCGATCCGCCAGAGGCGCGTCGCCCGCAAGATCATGGCTGATAAGGATGACGCAGGCATCGCGCGACCGGGCTTCAGCCACTTCACGGCGCAAGAGGGCCAGGGAACTGGCGTCAAGGCCGGTGCCCGGCTCGTCCAGCAGCAGCAGGCTCGGCTCCTGCATGAGGATGCGGGCCAGGTTCAGACGCTGCGCCATGCCGCGAGAAAAGACCCCGGCCCGTTCCTGCGCGTGCGCTTCAAGCCCCACGCGCTCAAGGGCGGCCATGATATCCTTGCGCGAAAGCGCAAGGCCGCAGGCGTCGCGCCAGAAGGCGAGATTCTCCATGGCCGTAAGACCGGGATACAGAAACGTGGCGTGCCCGAGATAGCCCACGCGGACGTTGTCCGCCAGCCTGGCTTCACCCGCGCTGGGGCGCGAAAGCCCCGCCATGACGCGCATGAGCGTGCTTTTGCCCGCGCCGTTGCCCCCCACCAGCAGGGAAACGCTGCCGGGCGCAAAAGCGCAGCTCACATCCTTGAAGATGACCTTGACCCCGTAGGTCTTGGCAACGCGCACAAGCTGCAGCACTGGCGGCACTCCGGCGGACTAGGCCGATTTGTTCCTGCCTGCGGAGCTGGCGCTGGCTGCGCCCCTGGTCTCTCCGCTTTCATCTCCGTCCATGTCCCCATCAAGGTCTTCGTCCATGCCCTGGGCCAGTTCTGCGGCCTCGGCGGCGCTGGCCTGCTTGCGGCGGCGCAGGCCCACAAGGGGCACAAGGCTCATGATAGCGCCGCCAATCCACAGCCAGTTGACCAGGGGTTCCACGCTGAGTTTCACCACAACGTGCGAATCTTCGTCCAGACCCAGCAGCGAAGCGTAAATTTCGTTGCCCAGGCTGGGGATCACGTCAACCTCGGAAAACTGCATGCTGCCGAACTTTTCGTAAACGCGGCGTTCCGGGGCCACAATGCCGAGATCCTTGCCGTCCTTGTCCATAACGCGGATGCGGGCGGCGATATAATCGTAGCCGGGGCGCTCGCCTTCATTGAGTTCCAGCAGGGTCGCCGTGTAGCCAGCCAGCGTCTGCGACTGCCCCACGGTGAGGTGCAGGTCGCGTTCCTGTTTGTACGGGCCGGAAAAGGCAATGCCCAGAGCCATGAGCGCCATGCCCAGGTGCGCGCCGAGCGCGCCCAGGGTGTTGGGCTGCCGACGCACGGCCTTGTCGGCCAGTTGAAAGAGCATTCCCGTAACGATGGCGATGGCCGAAGCCGCGCCCAGCAATGCCGTGGGCTGGCGATAGCCCATAAACCAGATGGCCGCGCCGCTGGCCACAAAAACGCCCAAGATGCTGAAGAAGGCCGTTTTGTTGCGCAGGCCGCCGCCCCAGCCAAGCCAGGGGCAGGTGGCCATCATGAGCATGAGCACTGCGCCCAGGGGCAGGCAGACGCGGTTGTAGAAGTTGGCGTCCAGCCCGCGCGGGGCCGAGGCCCAGAGTTTGCTGATCACAGGCCACATGGTGGCCACGAGAATGATGGCCGCCAGGGCCAGCAGCACCCAGGCCACCAGAGTGAGGAAGCCTTCACGGCTGTCCAGCCCGGACAGGGGGCGGCCCTGCTTGGGGGCCATAAGTGGCACCCAGAGGGAAACCACAAGCCCGGCGAGGACGAACCAGGTGAGGGGCGTGCCCACGCCGCCGTCGCCAAAGGCGTGCACAGAGTCAATAATGCCGCTGCGCACAAGGTAGGTGGCAAAAAAAGCCGAAACCGTGGTCAGGGCCATCATGGCCACGTTGACGCGGCCGAGCTTGTTGCGGCGGTCTTCGATAATCAGAGTGTGCAGGGCGGCCGAGCCGATGAGCCAGGGAATGAGAGAGGCGTTTTCCACAGGGTCCCATGCCCAGTAGCCGCCCCAACCGAGTTCCATATAGGCCCACCACGCGCCAAGCACGATGCCGGAGGTCAGGAACAGCCAGGCCAAAATGATGGCCGGGCGCGAAATGCGGTACCACGCGCCTTCAACGGAGGCCCGGCCCGAAAGCGCCTGGGCCAGGGCAAGGCAGGCCGGGATGGTAAAGCCGCCGTATCCAAGGAACAGCAGCGGCGGGTGGATGATCATGCCGGGGTTCTGGAGCAGGGGGTTCAGGCCGCTGCCGTCCGCCGGGGCGGGACTTTGCAGCATGAAGGGATTGCTCCAGCTCGTAAGGATAAGGGCAAAAAAGCCCATGATGGCATAAAAAAACGTCCAGTACCACAGGCGGGTGGAGCCGCTCAGCTTCTTGAACGCGCGCGTACAGGCGAAAAGGGAGCCGCTGAGGGCGACGGCCAGCGCCCAGAAGAGCATGGAGCCGGGCTGTCCGGCCCAAAAGGCCGTCAGCCGGTAAAAGACCGGCAGGATGCGGTCGGTATAGCTGGCCACATACTGCACCTGAAAATCAAACCAGAACAGGGCGTGCAGCAGGATGGCGGAGGCGATCAGCAGCGCGCCGCTGATCACGACATGGGCTTTTTCAACAATACGCAGGGAGTCTTCGCGTCCTTGCCACAATTGCAGCAGGGCCAGGCCGCCGCCGCCCAGAGAGGCGAGCAGGGTCAACAGAAGGAGGGCAAAGGCAAAAACGTACATGGGACTCCTTTTACAAGGCCCTGAGGCCGTAATGCGGGGCCGCGCGCTTCCGTTCACGGAAGGGCTGGCCCCATGCGCTTACTCTCCGGCACTGCGCCGGGCCTGAAAGCTGCAGCGTTGCGTCAGCTTTGGCGGTTTTCTTTCTGGTATTTGGAAGGGCACTTGGTCATCAGCGTTTTGGCCACGAAGCTGCCCTGGGCGTCCAGGCCGCCCTCAACGATGACTTCCGCGCCCGCCTTGAAGGTGTCGGGCACAGTGCCGCTGTACCGGACGGCTATGGTCTGGCTGGCATTGTCCTTGTCTTCAAGCAGAAAATTGACGCCGGAGCCGGACGCGCCTTTTTCAATGCCGTCAGCCGCCACCGTGCCGAAAAGCCGGGCGGCGGTCAGTTTGTCTGGCGTGGAGGCTCTGGCTTCGGAAACATTAAGAAAATACACGCTGTTTTCCGAAAAGCCCGAATAGGCCAGATAGCCGACGCCGCCAAGAAAAAGCAGCAGGGCGACTATATAGATGCCGGTGTTTTTTTTGCGGGCCATGATTACCTCATTCCTGCGGTATACGCGCTTGAACACAGGGCGGAACGCGCCGTGGACGGCGTGTCGCGCGCGTGAAAGTGTGACCCGTGGTTTTGGGTCGTCATACGCGTCTGTACGGGAAACAACCTAGACCATTTCCGCGCGCCTGACAAGATGAGAATAATTATTGTTAGAGGGGCGAAGCAGGGTGCGGCGCGGATTTTGTGATCGTGGCACAGCGGGGGACTACCCTTTATTCCCCATCATGTGACTAGGTAAGTGGCTAATTACTTGAGACAAAAGCCGTGGCTGACGGCCCGGCGGGTCACAAGGGAATGCGCCGCAGCGGCCCGAAGGGCAGCCTGTGCGACAGTTTGGGCGAATGTTGACTGAAAGAAACTTTTTTTACGGGGGGGCTTGGGCGCGCCGGTTTTGCTGTGCGGTGGATTGCTGTGGCTGCTACTGTAGCGGTCGCGTGAAGCAATATTAATGAACAAAGGTTTTAGGGGGTGGGGGTGTGGGGGAGGAGACCCTTTTGCAAAAGGGTCCCTCCCCCACAAAAAGTCTTCAGGGGATATCCCTAAATGAGGGTGCAGGGGGCTGGCGGGCCTGCTCGGCTCCGCCGTAGAAGCACATGTGTCTGACCATGCCGTCCACGAGGCCCACCTTGGGGATGATGAACCTGCCCGCGCCTGACCTGGCCGCCACTGTGAGAAATATCTCCAGCGCGGGCACGATGACGTCCGCCCTGTACTGGTTGAGGCGGTAGCGCGCCATGCGGTCGGCATAGGGCAGGTTGCGCAGGTCTTCGTACAGGGCTTGCAGTTCTGCGCGGCTGGCGGGTTTGCCCTCTTTTTTGTCCAGCAGCTTGGCGGCCTTGTTGATGTTGCCGCCAGAGGCGATGATCTGGCGCGGCTTGTAGGTTTCGGCCATGCGCGCCAGGTGGGCGTCAAGGCGCAGCCATTCCTCCGGCGCAACAACCTGGGCCAGCATGCGCAGCGTGCCCACCTGAAAGGACTGGGCCTCCAACAGGGTGTTGTTTTTCACGGCGATGATTTCGGTGCTGCCGCCGCCCACGTCCACATAGAGCGCGGTTTCGTCCGGTTCTGTCCAGGCGGAGAAGGTATTGGCCTCAAAGAGGATTTCTGCCTCCTCCACACCGGAGATGATGGAAATCTCAAGCCCTGTGGCGCGGCTCACGCTGCTGATGAGGGCCGGGCCGTTGGCGGCGTCGCGCATGGCGCTGGTGGCGCAGATGCGGTAGTGATCCACGCCGTAGGCCCGCATGAGGTGCACAAAGGCCGTCATGGCTTCGAGAAACATGTGCTGTCTGGCGTCGGAGATGCGGCCGCTGGTGAAAACGTCGGCTCCAAGGCGTACGGGGATGCGCAGGTAGGCGCTTTTTTTGACGGGCTTGTCCGGCCCCAGCTCAGAAACGTCGCTGATAAGGCAGCGGATGGCATTGGATCCCACGTCCATGGCGGCAACGGTGTGCAGTTTCATCTTACTCTCCGCAGGCGGCTGGAGTGCCCGTAGCGGCAGGCGCTGCAGCGGGGACGGAGTATGGCGCCATGGAGGCGGGCGCTGTCTGGTGCACCGGTTTTACGCCGCCATGCAGGTGGGCCTTGTGGCGGTAATAGTCGTGCAGCATGGTCTGCGACCGGCAGGGAATGGAGGCAAGCCCCGAATGATAGCTGTTGGCGCAGGTGTCGGCAAGCACGCGGGCCTTGATGTTGTCCGACCACTGGATGGCAAAGATGTCCCTGAGGGTCTGGGCCAGTTGCGGGCAGTATATGGGGGCGGCCACCTCAAGCCTTCTGTCGAGGTTTCTGGGCATCCAGTCCGCGCTGGAAATAAAGACCTTTTCCGCGTCATTGTTGCAGAAGATGATGATTCTGGCGTGTTCCAAAAATTTGTCCACGATGCTGATGGCCCAGATGTTCTCGCTGAGGCCGGGCTGCTGGGGTTTTAAGCAGCACGCGCCGCGCACGATAAGGCGCACCTCCACCCCGGCCTTGCCCGCCCTGTAGAGCAGGTTGATCATGCTCTCGTCGGTCAGGCTGTTGAGTTTGGCGTAGATGTAGGCCGGTTTGCCCGCGCGGGCATTGCGTATTTCCGCCTCGATATGCCGCGAAAAAACGCTGCGCATGTTGTGCGGGGCCACCACCAGATCCTTGCTGACCATGGGCTTGTGCGAGGCCCCAAGAAAATTGAAAATGCTGCGCGCGTCCTCGGCAAGGCGCTGGTTGGCGCTCAGCAGGCCCACGTCGCTGTAGAGCCGGGCCGTGTCCTCATTGAAATTGCCTGTGCCTATGTAGACATAGCCCGTTTTTTTACGGCCCTCGGTACGTTCAACCAGCAGGAGCTTGCTGTGTACCTTGAGGTCCCGCAGCCCGTGAATGATACATACGCCCGCCTGGTGCAGGATGTCGATGGTCCTGACGTTGCGCTCCTCGTCAAAGCGGGCCATGAGCTCCACGAATACCGTGACCTTCTTGCCGTTCTGGGCAGCGTTGACCAGGGCGTTGATGACGCGCGAATGGTCGGCCGTGCGGTACAGGCTTATGGAAATATCCGTGACCTTGGGGTCAATGGCGGCCTCGCAGAGAAAATCCACCACATGATTGAAGGTGTGGTAGGGAAAGTGCAGCAGGATGTCCTTTTTCTTCACTACCTTGAGAATGCTGGAAAAGGGTTTGATGTCCGGGTGTTCCAGCGGCGGCATGACGCGGTTTTCAAGGTCGGGGCGCACGCGGGGAAAGTTCATGAGGCTGCGCATCATGTGGTAGCGCGCGCCGGGGTCAAGCTCGCCGCTCTTGAGGTGGAGCTTTGACGCCAGCAGGTTCAGCAGGTCCTGGGGCATGGCCTGGTCATAGATGAGCCGCACAGGACGGCCGCGCAGCCTGTGTTCCAGCCCTTCTTCCATTTTTTCAATGAGGCTTTTGGACACGTCGTCGTCAAGGGTCAGCTCCGCGTCGCGCATGACCTTGAAGGTATAGGCCGAAATGGCGTCGTAGTTGAACATGAAAAAGATGTCGTTGAGGCAAAGGCGGATGATGTCGTCCACAAAGATGATGTCGCTGCACCCGGCTGGCGAGGGCATTTCAACAAAGCGCGGGCACTCGGCGTTGACCGGAATGCGCAGTATGGCATAGCGGTTCTTGTTGCCGCTGGCGGGCTGCATTTTGACGGCGTGGTATATGTGACTGTCCTGAAGAAAGGGCAGGTTGGCGCTCTTGGTCAGCATGAGGGGAACCAGCTGCGGATTGATGACCTGGGCGAAATAGTCGCGGCAAAATTTTTCCTGCCCAGGGGTGAGCTGAGTTTCGTTGCGCACCCGTATGCCCTGCTCCTGCATGGCGGCAACGATGCTTTTATACGTTTCGCGGAAGGCGGCCTGCCCTTTGGCCACGCTGCTGTTGACGCGTTGCAGGGCCTCCTGCGGGCTGAGGCCGCCCATGAGCAGTATTTTTCCGGGTTCGCGGCTGCGTGAAAGACGCGCCAGCGAGGCCACGCGCACCTTGATAAATTCGTCCTGATTGCTGGAGAAAATACCCAGAAAGCGCAGCCGCTGCACGAGAGGATTGGACGGGTCGCGGGCTTCCTGCAGTATGCGCTCGTTAAAGCACAACCAGCTCAACTCCCTGTTGTTCATCTTGCCACTGTCTTTCATGATCAAAGCTCCAGGCTCCACAATATGTTATGGTATGCCTGTGCATGTAGCACCCCTGTGTGAAGAACATGTGACAAAAGGAACGCAAGTTTATTTTTGCGCCTTTGCGAGGGCGGTTTCGCAGCGATCTTGCCTGATCGTCTGAGGGCATGAGTAAAAAAAGAGCAGATGCCTTCGGCCCCGTCCTTCGGAAGCTCAGACCTGAAAGAAAGCTCACTCAAGGCCAGCTCAACGAGATGGTTGTGGGCCTTATCCAAGGATTCAAGCGGAGCACTCTGATTTATTCAGCGGGATAATAGCGGAATAAGAGCGGGATAAAACGGCTATGGAACGAAAAAAGCCCTTACGGCTCGTCTCCGTAAGGGCTAAAAAAATCTGGTTGCGGGGGCAGGATTTGAACCTACGACCTTCGGGTTATGAGCCCGACGAGCTACCGAGCTGCTCCACCCCGCGACACGGCAACAGTGTGTTGTTGCGAAACAGATAAGTAGTCCTTTGGTAGCAAAGTGTCAAGCACAATCGCAAAATAATTTTTGTGCGTTATAAATATCAGGCAGATAGGCGGGCAGTTTGGCGCGCGCCGGGCAGGCCCGCGCAGGACGCAAACGCTCCTACCGACACGGTGCCCCCCCCACACAGCGCACCCTGCCCGCATGGCGCACTCCGTCCCATTCATCGCGCCCCGTGTATCGCGCCCTGTTCATCGAGTTTGGCGCACCCCGTTTGTCATTCCCCGCCCGGGCACCCCCTATCTGCGCACAGTGTATTGGGCGCGCATCCTGCCGGGAGCAGTCTATCCCCCAACACGTCAGCACAGGCATGACCCCCAAGCAAGGCTCCTGAATAATTATCCCCAATGCTTGCAGGCGTTCGCTTCAATCACATGGCAGCACTGGAAGCCTGAGGGCACGCATTCGCTTCGTGCGTCCGCCACGCTGCCGCCAGGGCCATGTTAAAGCGGGCTTGCTCCAGGGCAAAGGCCGTGCCGCTTTTTACGAACAACAGCTTTCATAATTTTTATTCGTAATATTAGTATATTAGACATGATAGGAACAGTGTTTACGGGGCGTTCCGACCATCAACGACAATGGGTATGAAATATCTCCGGCTTCGAGGCGTGGACGGGGTGGGCGTGAATTACCGTTTCAGCGTGGCTATAAGGAACATTGAATATCGTATAAATATTAAATGAAATTATTATGTTAATCAGTTTACGCACAAAGGGGACGAGCAGTTGCCTGCATCCGCGCACATGGGTGACACGCTGGCAAGACGCGCAAGCAACACACGCTGGCAAGGCACACCCCAAGGCACGCTGACAACAGGGCGGTGGCTTTTGGTTTGCCAGACAACGTTGCGCATCACGCAGAAAAAAGCGCGCCCGCCTGAATGTTCAGGCGGGCGCGCTGTGCGTCAGTGCAAAAATCACTGCTTGTGGAGGGGATGTTCAGCCAGATGCGCTATGCATCGCACTCTGGCCGTTTCTGGCTGCCAGAGCGGGGGGCTGGTCAGGCCGTTTTCATGCCGTCAGTGGTGACAGCCAAGGCGGCCAACTCAGGCGACAACCGAGCGGCCAATCCCGGCAGTCAGTCCCGGCAGTCAGTCCGCTCCATTGCAGGCTGTGACATTATGCCGCCGTGCGAGCTTTTTTCTTTTCTTCAGTCTTTCGCAGGGTAAAGGCAAATATGGCGCCCACCAAGGCCACCACAGCCAGGCACTGGAAGGTGCGCGGCAGGCCGTAATTGTCGGCCACCCAGCCGAGCACAGGCGCGAACACGCCGCCCAGGCTCGTGGCCAGGCCCAGCGTCACGCCAGAGGCAAAGCCGATATTTCGGGCAAGGTACGTCTGCCCAAGCACGACCAGCGAACTGAAGGGCACGTAGAGAACAAAGCCCAGCAGCGGCAGCATGGCATAGGCGGCGTAAAGATTGGGCATCAGGCTGAAAGCCAGCACAACGGGCGTGACCAGGGCGAATGCCAGGCGCACGATGGCCCGGAAGCCATATTTGTCGGCCAGAACGCCGCCAAGTATGTTGCTCATGACGCCGAACGTGCAGAAGACGGTCAGGGCCACGGCTCCGGCGGCCTTGCTCTGGCCAAAACCGCTCACCCAGTACAGGGGAATAAAGGTGTTAAAACCGATAAAAAGGATGGAGCGGGTAATGATGGCTCCGGTGAGCTTTGAAAATTCGCGCCAGTTATTTGGCAGCGCGGCATCTTCGCCGGGTTTTGCCTTGCCGTCTGTGGTCTGGGCGGGCTGCGCATCTTTAGCGCCCTTGGGTTGCCCGTAGGCCGCCTCAGCGGTTCGTTGCGCCGCCGCCGCCGCTTCGGGCGCGACCATGCGCATGATGAGCAGCAGAAGAATAGAGGCCATGACCGTAGCCAGCAGGCCGAAGATGGCCATGCCCGGCATGCCGAACATGCTCAGAAAAAATGTGGCCAGCAGGGGGCCTACCACAAAGCCCGCGTTGCCGCCGATGGAAAAAATGCTCATGCCCGTGCCCTTGCTTTCGCCGGACACCTTGTTGGCAAAACGCGCGCCTTCGGGATGAAAGAGCGCCGCGCCCACGCCGCTGACGCCAATGGCCGCGAAAATGGCCCAGTAGCTGGACATGAAGCCAACGGCAGTCAGGCCGACGCCCGCCAGAAGCACGCCCAGCGGAATAAGCCAGGGCTTGGAGAGCTTGTCCGCCATGAGGCCGAAGAGCGGCTGAATGATGGACGAAAGGCAGGAGTATGCGAACATCAGCCCGCCCGTGGCCTGATACGACAGTCCGTAATGTGTGCGCAAAAAGGGCAGAACAGCGGGGAGAGCCCCGCCGTTTACGTCGCAGGACAGATGCCCCAGTGACACAAGTGATATCTTTTTTTTGTCCATCGGCGCAACCTACACTAATATCACAGTAAAACCAAGGAGGGGCCCGCGTAAAATTTTATACAATCATGCATATTGGTTGAAATAAATGGGCTGCATTTTTTAAGGAAACGCAGATGTATTCCGCTTGGCGGACGTGCTTCACTTTTTTTGAAACAGTCGAGGTCGGAAGAGTCCACTCCTGCTTCAAAAAAAGAGCGCGCCTTGCCAAACGAAACAACTGCGCGTTTCCGGGAGCCTCTTTAACCAGTGCTTCCTTAACTGCAATGCGCCTTGCCCGCAGGCGTCTTTGCCGCAGAGCCGCAGCGTGGTTGTGCCAGCCTGTGCGCCGTTGACGCGCTTGCCCCCCTCGCATAATCATGAACGCAACAGTATGAACATCTGTAACTTCAACGCCCAGCCCACGCCAGCCCGAACTCCGGCGGATTACGCGGCCTGCGCGGATATCTGGCTGGAGGCGTCCCTGCTGGCGCACGACTTTGTAGACCCGGCGCTGTGGACTGCGCAGCGTGAAGCCATGGCGCGGCACTATCTGCCCGCATCGCAGGTGACGCTTTTTCGGCATGCTGACCGCCCCATTGCCTTTGCCGCCGTGTGCAGACCTGACGACGAAGACCTGCTTGCCGCGCTTTTCGTGGCTCCGGCCTTCTGGCGCAAGGGATTCGGCAGCGCGCTTCTGCGGCATGTGCAGCGTGGACGTGCCCGGCTGCGGCTTGATGTGTACCGCGCCAATACAGGGGCGCTGGCATTTTACCAAAGCATGGGCTTTGCGCCTGTGGGCGAAAGCCTCTGCGGTCACACCGGGCAGCCGCAAATAGCTATGCTGTGGACAGCGCCCGCACTGCCGCAGGAGAAAGGTTTATAGGATGAAGATACAGAGAATCGAAACGCGCAAAGCCGTCAATGTTGCGCACGACACCTCGCCTCGAGGCGTGGAAGCCCCGGCGCAACGGGAGTTCGCATGAGTCCTAGCCCACGTGTGAATGCCAATTGTTCTGAATCCGGCGCGTTGCCCCAGGTGGCCCTGCTGGCCACGGGAGGCACCATTGCCGGGGTGGCGGACACCCCCCTGGAGCAGATAAGCTATCAGGCCGGCGTGCTGTCCGTGGAGTGCATGCTGGAAAGCCTGCCCGGCATTGAGGGGGTGGCGCGTATCGCCAGCCGCCAGTGCGGCAACCTGCCCAGCGAGGACATGCGCCCCTGCCACTGGGCCAAACTTGGGCGCGACTGCGCCCAGGCCCTTGAAGACGAAACCATGTGCGGTGTTGTGCTTACCCACGGCACCGACACCCTTGAAGAATCGGCCTTCTATCTGCACCTGACCATGAGCAGTCCCAAGCCTGTGGTGCTCACGGGGGCCATGCGTCCGGCCACCTCTCTCAGCGCGGACGGCCCCATCAATATAAGGGACGCCGTGGCCGTGGCCGCCTGCCCGCAGGCGCGGGGGCGCGGGGCGCTTATCGTCATGAACGGGCGCATCATTTCGGCCCGCACGGCGGTCAAGGCCGGAACGCTGGATGTGGAAGCCTTTCGCGCTCTGGAATCCGGCCTGCTTGGGCGCGTAATCAATGGGCGGCCCGTCTTCTATCACAGCGGTGAGGACGGCCCTGTCCTGGCCGGAACCTACGCCGCCCATGCCGGACAGGACCATCTGCCGCGCGTGGATGTGCTGTACGCCTGCGCGGGCATGCCGCTGGACGCCACGCTCTTTTCTCTGGAGCGCTCGTCCGGGCTGGTCGTTGCGGGCATGGGCAACGGCTCCATGCCGTCAGATATCCGCAAGGCCCTGAATATGGCCGTCAAGGAGGGCAAACCCGTGGTGCGCGCCAGCCGCACGGGGGGCGCTCCGGTGACGGATCTTGAAGAATATGCGGCGTTCATCGCGTCGGGCATGCTTTCAACGCCCAAGGCGCGGGTGCTGCTCATGCTGGCCCTGGCCGAGGCAGAACGTCAGGGGGCGCGCGACCCGGAAGCGCGGATGGCCAGCGTGCGCCGCGCCTTCACGCACTGCCGCGAGGTATAATGATCAAGCCTTGCCTGCGGGGCGTAAAAGAAGCACAATCGCCCATTGTTTTTGGAGCCGGGCACCAAGGCTCCCGCGTTGGAACGGCTGCCGCGAAGATCAGCGCCGCTGTGCCGTCGCGCCATCGCGCGCCGTGACGAGCGTGTTTTGAACAGTGAGATGGCACGTTCGCAACGTGAATCCGCTCTAGAGCAATTTCACTTTGAAATTGCTCTGGCGGCTGCGTGAGCAGACGTCCGCCGCAGAGGCGTAAGCGCAATTTATTTGCGCTGTTACGCGCCGAAGCGGGCGTCTTGGAAGCATTGAGAATGGGTATTCTCAATGCAAAAATGCTCTAGCCTGAAGGAGCCGCAGAAGCATGTCCTACCGCTTCATTCCCCAGCTTGATGATGCAGATATCCGCCGCCAGCAGGAAGAAGGCTTGGCTAACACCCTGGCCCGCGTCTGGAATTCCCCCCAGTATGCCGGCAAGCTTCGCGCCTGTGGACTCAAGCCCGGCGACCAGATCGGGCTGGACGACCTTGCCCGCCTGCCCACGGTGGACGTGGACGACCTGCGCGAGGGCTATCCCCTGCCCCTGCTCTGCGTTCCGCCCACCGATGTGGTGCGTATCCACGCCTCCAGCGGCACCACCGGCAAGCGCAAAATTTTGGCCTATACCGCCACGGATGTGGACACATTCAATTTGCAGATGGCCCGCTGCTATGAACTGGCCGGGCTTACGGCTGAAGACCGCATGCAGATCGCCGTGGGCTATGGCCTCTGGACGGCGGGCGTGGGCTTTCAGGGCGGCAGCGAAAAGCTTGGCATGCTGACCGTGCCCGTGGGGCCGGGCAACCTTGAGATGCACCTGCAACTTTTGCAAGACCTCGAGACCACCTGTTTCGGGGCAACAGCATCCATGGCCCTGCTGCTGGCCGAAGAAGTGGAACGGGCGGACCTGGGCAAAAAAATCAAGCTGCGCAGGATGATCTGCGGTTCCGAAGCGCGTAGCGAAAAAATGCGCCAGACCATTGAAAGCAAGCTGGGGCTGGAAGGCTGCTACGACATCGCGGGCATGACCGAAATGTACGGCCCCGGCACGGCCATTGACTGTGACGCGCACGAGGGCCTGCACTACTGGGCCGACCTCTTCATCATCGAAGTGCTTGATCCCGTCACCCTGCAGCCCGTTGCCGAAGGCGAAGTGGGCGAAATGGTGGTCACCAGCCTGCGCAAGGAGGCCGTGCCCCTGCTGCGCTACCGCACCCACGACCTCTGCCGCCTGCTGCCGGGCCGGTGTTCCTGCGGGCTGAACATGCCCAGGCACGACCGCATCCTTGGCCGCTCCGACGACATGCTCATCTACCGGGGCGTCAACATTTACCCCGGTCAGTATATGGCCGTCATAGGCGAATTTACGGAACTCGGCGGCGAATACCAGGTGGAGCTCACGCGCGACGACCGTGGTCTTGACCATCTGACCCTTACAGTGGAGCGCGCCCAGGGCGTTGGCAGCGGCAATGACGCCGCACTGACGCAGGCTCTGGAACACCGGCTGCACAAGGCCATACTGGCCCGCATGCAGGTGACTGTGGTGGACTACGCCACATTGCCGCGCACGTTCAGCAAGTCGCGGCGTGTTGTGGACAAGCGCTGACACGGGTTCGCGCAGTGGTCAGAGTGCTATTGGAGCAGATTACGAGTAAAATGCTTTGTGGGGGAGGGACCCTTTTGTAAAAGGGTCTCCTCCCCCACGCCCCCACCCCCTAAAACATTTATTGTTTTTTTGTAGCGCAGGGATTGCCCCTGTTGCCTTCATTGCCCTCACTGCTTCCATTCTTTCCATTGATCAGCGCCTCCGAAACCGTCCGGTTTGGGAGGCAGTATTTTTTCAGGGCTGGCGCGCCTGGCGTTTTTCTGCAGGAGGCATGGCGGCAGGGATCACGTATGTGGGCTGTTCGCTGTTATGCCGCAGCCGCCAGCTCGTGCGCCCATGGCCGCACGCAAGGGGCCGCACGCAAGGGGCCGCGCCGGGGCACTGTGAAAGCCTGTATATTCTTTTTATTTTTAGGAACATATGTCCAGTATCGTCCAGTGGAAAGAACCCAGGTATGATGCTGTGCCAATGCCGCGCGAATACAATCTTTTGAAAATATATGATCCTGTATAAAAGTATAAGATGCCAGTATATATCGAAGCGGTTCATCCGCGCGATAGAGTGGATCTTGCTCCAAAGGCTCCACTTGATGCTTGACAAATAATACTAGAACACTATTATTAAGCTGTGAGTAAGTCACGCGGCCTGCCCTTGAGGTCGCTCCCCCTGCCTTATTTGGCTTTTATAAGCCCGGCAAATGGCTTTCAAGCTTTTGTCTGTTCTATTTTCCCAATAAATATCTTTAAAATACACGTGGTTGCCCTGCGGCACCTTGCGGCGGCTTTCGCTTTGGCGAAGTGCGCACGCAACGGCCTGCCGGGCTCCGGGGCAGATTTGGCCTTTGCGCCAGCCTGTACTCTGTCAGGCCCTGCCCGGATACATTTCAGGAGTTTGTTATGGCGAATATTCATCTTACCCGTCCGCAGTTCGGACAGCAGACCGCGATCACCAATGCTGCGGAAGACAGCATTGTTCTGGATTTCCCCACCACTGACGCCACGCTGGGCCGCGAAGGCGACGCCCTGACCTTTACGTTTGAGGACGGCGCAAAAATTCGTCTTGACGGTTTTTATACCGACTATACCAGTGAAAATACGCCCGATTTTATCGTGGATGGGCAAATGGTTTCCGGCAAGGATTTTTTCAGCGCCCTGGGGCAGGACGATCTCATGCCCGCAGCCGGGCCAACGGCCGCCACGCGCAATGCACATTATACGGAACATGCCGATTCCAGCCTTGATTCGGGTATTGACCATCTTGGCGGTCTGGACTGGAGCATGCAGACAGCCAGCGTCGCTCAGGACACGCTGGCCACGGACAGCCAGCTTGGCCGCGATGACGGCGGCCAGGGGCCGGACGTGCCCGGAACCGGTGGCGGCGGTGGCGGCACCTCCCCCGCCTACCATGCGCGCCTTGTGGTGGGTAGTGATGCCAGTCAGTCCATGGTGTTTCAGGCCATTGACGAAAACGGCAACCTTGTCACGGACGCCAGCCAGGTGAGTCTGGCCTTTGCGGGCGGCTCTTCGGCCTATTTCAACGCCCCGGTCATCGACCCCGTCACCGGCCTTGTCACCATTACGCTTACGGCGGCGGGGCAGGCCGCTCTGGCCGCTGGCGAAAAGTTTGACTCCGTGCTTGAAGTGACCGTGGGTGGAAAGACCTACAATATGGAACTGCTGGGCAATGACAGTTCCTCCTACGACTCTGCGCAGCGCGAAGCTGAAACAGACCTTGGCGGCCCCCTCAAGGGCGAATGGTACGACTCGCACGGCAAGAATGTTAATGGAGAAAAAATCACGATGGGCGGCGAGGGCTACAACAGCGTTGTTGTGGAAAACACCACGGCTTCCGGCAATGCCTATGGCGCACTCAATACGGACATCACCTTTGCGCATGACGCCGCGGGCAAGATAGACGTTTCCGCCAGGGCCGAAAACGGCAATGCCTACGGTACCTCCGCATATGGCAGAGTTGGCGGTGGGACCATCACCATTGACGCCGGAACAAAGGGCGATGTGAACATGGGCGCGACAGCGGACGGTGGATCGAGCATGGCCCTGATCACCGGAGGCGACAAGGACGGCAGCGGCAATTTTTACCAGGCGACAGCCAATGTGCACGGCAAGGACATAACCTTCACGGCTGGAGCCAATGAAAAGACCGCCGCAGGCATATGGGGGGCCGGCAAGTCCACCGTGAACGTGCAGGCCGAGGGCGACGTGAACTTCTCCAGTTCCGTCACGGGCGGCACTGTCAATTATATGGCGACTGCTGTGTATACCAAGGAACAGGCCACCGTGAATATCAGCGGGCAGAACGTCAGCGGTGAAACCAATGCCTATGCGGGCAGCGGAGCGGATGGCACGGTAATGAGCAGCGTGTTCCGCACCACGGCGGGTACGGCCATCAATATCGACACCGCCAGCGACGGCAAGTTCAGCGCCACGGCCTATCAGGAAACATCGCCTTACGACAGTCCCTACACCGGCGTTTCCTGGACAGGCGGCCGGGCGGCGGGCTTTACCTCCCTGGGGCTTGCGGCCTCCGGCAACCTGAATCAGGCCGGTCAGGGCGGCAAGTCGGCCATCAATATCAACGCGGGCGATGTGGACATCTCCGCCACGGTGGACGCCGCATCCCCCAAGGGCACGGCCGCTGCCATCTATGCGGGCTATGGCGGCGACGTCAAAATCAATACATCGGGCAGTGACAATGAGCTGAACATCACGGCCGATGCGCCCAGTTGGGGCGTCAGCATTTTCTCCACCAACTACGGTACGACTACCATCAATACCGGAGACGGGGATGATGTCATCAACCTCAACGCCTCTGCCCACAACGGCGCTGCGGCCATCGGTCTTGCCACGCAGGCAAGCGGCCAGACGATCATCAACGGCGGCAACGGCAATGACACGCTGAACATTAACGCCACCTTCACAGGCACCCATACGCTTTCCACCGACTACATGGATACCAAGGCAGGAGCCTTTGGCATGAATGCGGCCTGGGGCGGGGCAGTCAACAAGATTACCAATGTCAATAACGTGAATATTACCGCCGATGCCAGCGGCAGTGATGATGGCTGGGCTTACGGCATGTATACACGTGATGGTTGGGGGGCTTCTACCCAAAACATCATTGAAAATACAGACAGCGCCATCACGGTGGTCATCACGGCCAAGGCCGGAACCGCCGGGCAGGCCTATGCCATGTATGGCAATGCGGGCGGCATCAATCTTATCCAGGGCGGCAGCCGTGCAGGGGATACACACGGCGACAGTGTCACCCTCAATGGAGATATTGGCGGCTATATCAATACCGTTAATACTGGCAGCGGCGATGACCACATCGAAATCAACGGCAACCTGCGCAGCGGAACAAACACCTTCAACATGGGCGACGGCAACGACCTCTTCACGTTGAACGGCAATATCGCGGGCGGCACAAACAAGATTGTGATGGGCACTGGTGATAGCCACGTAAATATCCACGGAGATGTTACCGGCGGCACCACCAGCATCAGCCTTGGCGCTGGCGACGACGTCGTGACCATTGACGGCCATGTGCAGGGCAAGCTCAGCATCACCGGCGGCGACGGCTATGATCTGCTGGTGCTCAAGGCCGACTCCTACGCCGACTTTATCGCCAAGTACGACACCTGGCTGCAAAACAACCTGAGCTCCATTGACGTTGAAGGAATTCACGTGAGCGTCAACGGCCTGAGCGCCGCTGACCAGGCAGATCTGCACGCTTACCTGAACAGCGGCCATTTCAACGGCTATGACGTCACGTATTCTGACAGCACCGTGCCCTTCTCGGCTGCCATGGCTGACGATTTGCCCGACGGCTACCGCGAGGCGGGGCTTTCACACCACGGCGATCACGACGGCGGTTCCGGGCATTCTGGCGGCGACGCTTCTTCCGTCAGCCAGGACGCGCACTCGGACAACACCGGCGACGATATGACCGTACTGGCGGCGCAGCACCAGATACACTCCGAGTTCGGCGGTTAGAGCAGTTTACGAATGAAATGAGTTAAATGCTCTAGGATTGAAGTTTTTTGTGGGTGGGGCTGGAGCGCTTTGTGGGGGAGGGACCCTTTTGCAAAAGGGTCTCCTCCCCCACGCCCCCACCCCCTAAAACTCTTGTCGTACAAGGTGCTTCCTGGTTGGAAGCGGGGGGCCAGCGGCAGAGTCTTCCAGACATCACACCGTTTCAAGGTGCACCTGCTCTGGGCAGCAACTGCCGCCTTGGCATAATGGGGACCGCCGCTCTGGTATATCCGGGGCGGCGGTTTTTGCGTGCTGGAACATCTTACCTTTGAAAAAAATGCAAGGGCGCAGGTAAACAGCGGTTATGCGGCCACGGCGGGCATCTGCCCCCGTAGCCGCCAGATCCCCTGCAAAACGCGATCGCTCTGCGTGAATATCACGCCTCTCCCCGCTGGGCGCTTGCCCGCGAAGTTGCGTCATGCAATTATGTGACAGCGCGCCTCGTTGCGCCGACACCCTTTTTGCGCCAACACCCTTTTTTCGGAGACGCCATGCCCACAGGCAACATGCTGAAGCCCTGGCCGCTTCTGGCCGGATATATCTGTCTGTCTGGCGGCGCGTTTGCCCTGTGGGTACCCATACTCGGCCTGCTGCCTCTGCCTGTGCTTCCCTGCGCCTTTGTGGCGCGGCGTATAGCCATGGCGCGTCAGGACATTGTGGCCGCAGAGCACGCACGCTGGCAGCTGCGTACGTTCTGGCTGCTTTTTTTACTGCTGGTGACCTTGATGGGACTGTTTGCGGCCGTGGGCATTGTTTTCAGCGAGGCTGCGGTTCTGGACCTCGTGGAGGGCATAGGCGACGCCTACAGCGCCAACCAGATAGACATGGGCGTGGTGCTGGAACGGTTCTGGGCCATTGGCGAAATCCGCTATTTTACCTGGGCGGGCCTGCTTTGGCTGGTTCTGGCGCAGGTGTGGCCTCTCAAGCGCATTCTCCAGGGCATATGGGCGCTGTTTGCGGGATGCGTCCCCACAGGGCCCGGGCGTGGCGTAAAATGTCTTGCCCTTGTTGTGGCCTTTGCCGTGCAGGGGGGCATACTGGCCTTTATACTGGGCACCTAGAGCAGATCAACTTTGAAATGAGAAGCATTTCAAATTTTCATTCAGCCGAAAAATGCGATTCGCGGCTGAATCCACGCCACGTTGTGGCGCGCTGCACGAAAGTGCAGCGTTAGAGCATTTATACTTTCTCAAAGGTAAAATGCTCTAGGCCGGAAGCCCGCTCGTCATGCGGCGCGGGCTTTTGCATCCATTGGCGCTCTGTCGTTGCGGCGCCACACTGTTTCAGTTTGACGAGGTTTCGCGGTGGGCGTCGTCCTTGACCTGCCGCATGTAGTTGTACACGGTGTAAATGGACACGCGCATGGCCTTGGCCAGATACTGCACCATTCCCTTGATGAGAAAAGCCCCTTCTTCATCCATGATGCGCACAAAGTTGAGTTTTTCTTCCCGCGTCATGGTGGCGGGATGCTTGCCCGCCCGCCGTATGGCCGTCTCGATGATGGCGTCGCTGGTTTCGCCAAGGCAGGAGGGGAAGGCCTCGCTCATCTCCTTGCCGGGGGCGTTTTCAAAGCGCAGCAGGGCATGCAGCACACCCTGAAAGCGCTCCAGATCCGTCAGGTCAAAGTGTATGCACACAGCCCCGATGACCTCGCCCTCACTGGTGCGCAAAAAACTGATGGATGACTTGAGCGTCTGCCCTGAAGGCGTTGTGGCGGCATAGGCTATGATGTCCTGCACATTGTCGCCGCCCTGACGCCACGCCTTGGTGACCATATTGGTGGCCGGAGCGCCCACATTGCGCCCGGTAAGGGAACCTTCGATGTGGATGATGGAGTGCTCAAGGTCGCTGAAGTCGTGTACCGCCACTTCGCAAAAAGGCCCCAGCGTTCGGGCCACCATACCGGCCATGCGTTTGGCGTTGGCAAAGATGGCCTGGGTTTCCGCCATGCGGCAATGGGTTTTTTCCACATCCTGTGAATAGATGCGGGCGCTTCTGGTGGTACGGCGGGGGGCGGCAGCGGGCCGCGGTGGAGATATCTTGCGACTTTGCTTGGGCATGTGGGCCTCCCGTGGGTCACAGCTGCTCATCATGTCCGACAGCGGTGCTTTGCTATAGAATTTTATGTAGGCTACATGAAAAAAACACTATTGTGTACCCCCAGACTCCGCAAAAAAACGATAAAAACCGGTGATACGCGGCGTAAAACGCCGTATCGGGAGATTCCGGGGCGGGCTGACCCAAGGCTCTGGAAAAACGTGGGGACTGCGCCGGAAGGCCATGGCGTGGGGGCGGATAAAACAAAAGCCACCCGCACGCGGGTGGCTCAAAGGCGTAAAGGTACCGTTCCTGTGTGATGCGGCTGTGCGGCCCCATCGTGCATGCGGAAAAAGTGCTTTTGCGGGGCTTTACGGCTTTTTGGGTTCCTTGGTCAGGTCGTCGGTGCTGTCCTTGGCGTGGCGCACAAGAATGGCGGCAGCGCCGGGGGTTTCGCCAAGGCCTTTGATGTGGGTGTCAACCTTGATGCCGGCCTTTTTAAGCTGGGAAGCCCAGGAGTCGTCCTCGTCGCCTGCAAGGTCGTTGCGGGCATGGTCGCCAGCCACCAGCATGAGGGGGGCGATGACGACGTGCTTGACCTTGGCGGCCTTGAGTTCCTTGAGCAGGTCTTCAATGCTGCGCGCGCCTTCCACCGTGGCCATATGGATGTTTTTGTCCGTGGCCGTGAAAACAGCGCGCACGCCTTCAAAGGCCAGGTCTGCGCGGCCATGGCTCTGGCCGTGGCCCATGAGCACAAGGGCGGTGTTTTTGCCGCGCTGGCTTTTGGTGTCGGCCAGAATGGCGGCCAGAAGTTCCTGGGCGTCAGGCTTGGACTCAAGCATGGGGCGGCCCATAAAAACAGCCTCAAAGCGGCCGGGGTTCTTGCTCACGTCAAGCAGCACGGCCCGCTCAAGCTCGGTAAATTCTTCACCGGCCAGAACATGCAGGGACTGCACGCGCACAACCTTTACGCCGTCCTTGGCCAGTTGGGCCATGCCGTCGCTGATGCTGCCCACAGGATGTCCCTGTGCGGCCAGTTTTTTACGAATGATCTGTGATGTGTAGGCCCAGACCACAGGCGCGCCGGGAAAGGCTTTTTTAAATTCCGCGTCCACAGCCTTGAAGGCGGGCTGGGCTTCGGGAACGCTGGTGCCGAAGGCCACCAGCAAAATGCCTTCCTTGGGGGCAGCGGCATCTGTGGCGTAGCTTGTGCCGTGCACGGCAAGCGCCGCCAGCAGCAGCAGGACGAAAAGCAGCGGGCGAAGCCCGACGTGTGACAGGATGCGCGGCATGGCAACCTCCTCAATATCGCGTTGAAAGGTTCGCAAAAGGGCTGTGGCCCCGGCGGGTGTTCGGACTTGAGGGCTGTGTGGCCGCAGGGCCAGCGCCTTGGTTTCGCCTTCACCGCTTGCGCGATTGGCTGTCAAACGCCGCCCATCCTGAGCAGGCGAAAAGAAACCTTGTCCCCTCTTACCGCAGCGCGACTGTTTTCGACTTGCACGAAATTCCCCGCCAAAGGGATACAGGACAACAGGGCGCGTCAAATGTCAAGGAGGGCGGGAGGTTGCGCCAGCCGCCACATGAGGTCCTGCACAGGGGCAGCAGCGCGGCCTTCTTGGCCGTTCAGGCCGTATTTTTCCTTGTTCTTCCGGCAAATTTCTGCTACATATGCGACCTCCCTTTGAAAAAGGGAAATCATGTTTGGAGGCTGGACATATGGCAGGCTTGGAAACCGGGCACGAAACCGAAATGAATTTCGAGAGTGCTCTCGAAAACTACCTCACTTCCGATTTTGGCGACCTTGAAGAAGGCTCTATCACCAAGGGCGAAATCGTTCGCGTGGACGAAGACAATGTGCTGGTGGACGTGAACTTCAAGTCCGAGGGGCAGATTCCCGCGGCTGAATTTCGCGATGCTGCCGGCAACATGGTCGTTGCCGTGGGCGACAAGGTGGACGTGTACGTTGTTCGCAAGAACGAAAACGACGGCACCATTACCCTTTCTTTTGAAAAGGCCAAACGCATGCAGGTTTTCGACCAGCTCGAAGACGTGCAGGAAAACAACAGGGTCATCACGGGCCACATCGTACGCCGCATCAAGGGCGGGTACACCGTGGACATCGGCGGAGTCGAGGCATTTTTGCCCGGTTCTCATGTGGATCTGCGTCCCGTGCCGGACATGGACGCCCTGGTCAACCAGGAGTTCGAATTCCGCGTGCTCAAGATCAACCGCCGCCGCAGCAATGTCATTGTTTCGCGCCGCGTGCTGCTTGAAGAAGAACGCGATTCCAAGCGCCAGGATCTGCTGCGCACCCTCGAAGAAAATCAGACTGTGCAGGGCAAGGCCAAGAACATCACCGAATACGGCGTGTTCGTTGACCTGGGCGGCCTCGACGGCCTGCTGCACATCACCGATATGAGCTGGAAGCGCATTCGCCATCCCAAGGAAATGATCACCATCGGTCAGGAACTGACCCTGAAGGTGCTTTCCTTTGACCGCGAAAACAACAAGGTTTCCCTGGGCCTCAAGCAGCTTGTGCCCGATCCGTGGCAGGATATTTCCGCCCGCTTCCCCGAAGGCGCCAAGTGCACCGGTAAGGTCACCAACCTCGTTGACTACGGCGCGTTTGTTGAACTGGAAGCCGGCGTTGAAGGTCTTGTGCACATTTCTGAAATGTCCTGGACCCGCAAACTGCGTCATCCTTCCCAGATGGTTCACACCGGCGACGAAGTCGAAGTGGTCATCCTGGGCGTTGACGGCGACAAAAAGCGCATCAGCCTCGGCATGAAGCAGGTTCGTCCCAACCCCTGGGAACTGGTGGCCGAACGCTATCCCGAAGGCACCATCCTTGAGGGCGTCATCAAGAACATCACCGAATTCGGCATGTTCATCGGCATTGAAGACGGCATCGACGGCCTCATCCACGTGTCCGACATTTCCTGGACCAAGAAGGTTCGCCATCCCAACGAAATATACAAGGTCGGCGACACCGTGCAGGCCAAGGTGCTGACCGTTGACCAGGAAAGCGAAAAGTTCACCCTGGGCGTCAAGCAGCTGGTGGACGATCCCTGGGGCCACGTGCCCACCACCTACCCCGTGGGCTGCACCATCAAGGGAACCGTGACCAACATCACCGACTTCGGCCTCTTTGTTGAAGTGGAAGAAGGCATTGAAGGCCTGGTGCATGTTTCCGAGCTGTCCAGCAAGAAGGTCAAGACCCCGGCTGAAATCTACAAGGAAGGCCAGGAAATCCAGGCCAAGGTCATCCACGTCAGCGCTGAAGAGCGCCGCCTTGGCTTGTCCATCAAGCAGATTCAGGAAGTGGAAGAACGCCGCAAGCCCAAGGAATTCCATTCCGGGCCGCAGGAATCCGGACAGAGCCTGGGCGACCTGCTCAAGCAGAAGTTCGAAGAGAGCGAGAACGGCTAGTCCGTTTGAGAGCAAGCATCAAGGGCGCTTCCAGTGGGAGCGCCCTTTTTGCATCATCGGATTATCGGAACACCAGCGGCGGACGGCGGCCGTTTGGCGCTGCGCCTGAACGCATCGCATATGGCATTGTAACGCAATTGCCACATGAATTTCCTCGTACAAAAAGTCGTGACACAAAAGCCCGCAGCCTGGATGAAACGTTATGGATAATGTTACAGTGTTCGACATGAGTATGGTGCTGGATCTGCTACCCAACGCCATATTTATCAAAGACGAGAATCTGCGCTTTGTTTTTGTGAACACGGCCTATGAAAAAATGTTCGGCGCGCAGCGAGAGGACGTTTTGGGAAAGTCCGTGCTGGAAGTGGCCTATTTGCCGGAAGAAGAACGCAAGATGTATCAGGCCGATGACCTGGCCACCCTCGAGACCCAGGTGTTCAAGCACTATATTTCCAGTTACAGGTTCGCCGACGGCAAGATGCACACCTGCCTGCACTGGAGTGGCGGCTTTACGGGCGCAAACAACGTGCGCGGTTTCCTCGGGGTGATTGTGGACATCACGGAGCAGAGCCGCACCATCGGCACGCTGCGCAGCCAGCTGAACTCGATGCTCAACAGGGTCAGGCTGGCGGACGAGAGAAGTCTGAAAGATTCGCTCACCCAGTTGCGGACCAGAAAATATCTCGACCTTGTGCTGGACAGGTACGCCAAGGTGGAAAAGCGGCCATTCTGCTGTGTCATGCTGGACGTGGACAGGTTCAAGGACATCAACGATACCTTCGGGCATCTGGCTGGCGACAGCGTGCTCAGGGAGGTGGGGGCGGCCATCCGCCAGTGTGCGCACCGCGATGACATAATCTGTCGTTATGGCGGGGACGAATTTGTGATTCTGCTGCCCAACCGCGGCCTCAAAAATGCCGTGCCCACGGCGGAAAAAATACGCAACGCTGTGGCAGCAAATGTGTTCAGGCCGGACGGCAAGCCCGTGAGCGTGAGCCTGGGCTGTAGCGAGCACAGCGGCCATGGCGACGGCCTGCAAACCCTGCACGAGGCGGACAAGGCGCTGTACGCGGCAAAGCAGGCTGGCCGTAACCGTGTCTGTGCCGGACTTGAGTGGTGACATGGCATGAGGGGCGCGCATGCGGCAGCATGGCGGTCATTCTGAACAGCGGTATATTCCCTATATAAAAACCGCCCGGCTTGTCTGAAGCCGGGCGGTTTTCGTATACCTTGGTAAACCGCCCTATTCGGGGAACAGGATTCTTTTCAGAAACGTGTCGATCTTGTCGTCATTACCGGTGATGGAGTCATACGCGGTTTGCAGCGAGGCGGGCCATTCCTTGTCGCTGGCGTCGCTCATGAACATGATGAGGTAGTCATGGTCGGCCACCACATCCACGTTCATGAGCATGCCGTTGCTGGTGGCGGTGAAGGTCCAGCCGCCGTCCTCGGAAGGTTCGGGCGTGCCGCCCTTCATCTGCCGCGAAAGCTTGGCTGCAAAATCCTTGTCGGAAAGGTTGCCAGCCTCGCCCTTGGTGTACAGGGCAATGGAAAAGAAGGCTTCTTTCGAGGCCGTTACGGTCACGACGCCGTCTTTTTCCTGAGTGGTGCAGCCGGCGGGCACATCTATGCTGAAATGGGCGAACTTCACTTCCTTGGCCTGCGCGGGCAGGGCCAGGGCCAAAAGAACCAGACAGTAAACGGGGAACATGAGAAACTTTTTCAGCATTTTGTCCTCCTGAAAAACGGGCATTGCTGGGCAAGCTTTGTCACGCTGTCCGGTATTTGTCCATTAAAAAATATGGCTGTGAAAATTTAGTAAATATGGTGAGTTATGCGCTATCTTGCCGTAAGGATTTTGTGCAGCAGGGGGGTCAGTTCGGGCGTCTTGCCCTTCACCGAGGCGTAGGCGCTGCTGAGGTCCTCGGGCCATTGTGCCTTGTTCAGGTCGGTGAACAGCTCCACCACGTGCGCTGCATCAGCCATGACAAGCACATCAAAGGGCACCATGGCGATTTTTACCGTAAAGCCATAGCCGTCTTCTCCCACTTTGCTGACAGGCCCGCCCTTGAGACTGCGGGACAGGTTCTCGGCGTGTTGCTGCAGCGTAACATCCTTGGCGCGGTCGGTTACGTTAATGGTGAAAAAATGGTCTTCATCGTCAAGCACAAAGAGCGCGCCGTCCCGCGTCATAAAGTTGCAGGAGTCAGGAATGTCAGCGGTCACAAAGGCCAGGTCATAGGGCTTGGCATGGGCTGGGGCCGCGACAAAGGCCAGACTCAGGGCCAGCAGCAAAAAGGTCAGGAAACGCTGGTGCGGCATACTATGTTCTCCGGGTAGGAACGGGCGGGCACGGCCCATGGCGGATTTGTGTCCGCCATGGGCCTGTTGCGCCGCCTTGATAAACGTGCAGGTAAGGAAACGCTGATCAGAGCAATTCAATTTTTAAATTGTTCTGGCGGCAGCGTGAGCAGACGTTCGCTACGGAGGCGTAAGCGCAGTTTATCTCGCGGTTAAACGCCGAAGTGAGCGTGCCTCAAACGTTGAGAATGCACATGCTCAACGTTAATCTGCCCTAAAGAGCCTCTTGGAAACGCGCAGTTGTTTCGTTTGGCAAGGCGCGATCTTTTTTTGAAGCAGGAGTGGACTCTTCTGTCCTCGACTGTTTCAAAAAAAGTGAAGCAACGCCGCCAAACGGAATAAATCAGCGTTTCCCTAAAACTGGTATAAAAAGGCCGGAGTACGCAGGTCGGTCTGGCCGCCGTTGCCGTGAAGGCCCACAAGGGCCGCCAGCCCGCCGATGGCGTCCACATCCACGCCAAGCATGGCCGTGAGGCCACGTCCCAGCCAGTTGCCTTCCTTGGGTCGGGTCAGCAGTTTGCGGTCAACGGGCACGCCCGTCTTCTGCGCCAGCCAGCGCTGGGCCTGCTCGCGGCCGCCCATTTCGTCCACAAGGCCGAGCCTGAGCGCTTCCTGCCCGGTATAGACCTTGCCGTTGGCCAGCTTGACGACCTGATCGCGCGGCATGTTGCGGCCCTGGGCCACAATGTCCACAAACTGGGTGTACATGTCGTTGAGCACGCCCTGAAAATAGGTGCGCTGTTCGGGCGTCATGGGCCGCATGTAGGAGGCGGCGTCCTTGTACGCGCCAACCACAAGGGTTTCCTGCCCCACGCCCACCTTGTCCATAAGGCCCTGAAGCTGGGGCACGTCCATGCGCACGCCAATGGAACCCGTCACCGTGGAGGGGTTGGCGAAAACGCGCTGCCCGGCCATGCTGACCATGAGCCCGCCGGACGCCGCCATGGAGCCCATGCTGACGGCCACGGGCATTTTTTGCGCCACCGCTTTCAGGGCGTCATAGATTTCCTGCGAGGCCGCCGCGCCGCCGCCGGGGGAATCCACACGCACAAGGATGCCCTTGACGGAAGGATTCTGCGCCACCTTGCGCAGCCATTCCAGGGTGGGTTCAGCGGAGAGTATGGGGCCGTTCACCGAAACAAGGGCGATGCGGCCGCCGCCCGTGAAGGAAGTTCCATCATCGCTTGCCTTGACCATAAGGCCGCCGATCAGGGCAAGGACCAGCAGGATGCCGCCCCAGAACACTATGGGGCGCCGTTTGCGGAAGGGGCGGCGCAGCAGGGTCTTCCATACTTCCGCCGGGATCTGGGCCAGGGGGCAGGCGGTGGCGCAACCCGCCTGCGTGAACTGCTGGCCGGACTGCTGGGCAGCTTGTTGCATGGGCTGCCCGGCGTCCTGCGCAGCGCCATTGCGGCCACTGCGGTCATTACCGCCGTTGTCGTCGTTGCCACCGTTGGTGGAAGGGCTTGGAGTCCCAATCATGGACAGGGGCTCGTCATAGGAAAATTCTTTATCACTCACGTTGTAATCCTTTGCGGAGGGGCCAGTGCCCCAGGTGCAGTTGCGGGCGCACAGCGCCTACAATTTGGGCTGCATGGGTTCGGGCCACAGCTCGGCCGCCTGCTCACGCAGTTTGTATTTTTGTATTTTGCCGCTGGCCGTAAGGGGAAAGCCAGAAATCATGGCAACATACTTTGGAATTTTGAACCAGGCTATCTTGCCCCGGCAGAACGCGCGCACGTCTTCCGGCTGTATCTCGACGCCCGGACGGGGAATGATGAAGGCCGCCACTTCTTCGCCATACTTGAAGCTGGGCACGGCGACCACCTGCACGTCCAGAACGCCGGGCATGGACAGAAGGTATTCTTCCACTTCGCGGGGATACACGTTTTCGCCGCCGCGGATGATCATGTCCTTGATGCGCCCTGTGATGCGCAGATAGCCTTCATCGTCCATCACGCCCAGGTCGCCGGAGTGCAGCCAGCCCTCGGGGCTGACGGTTCTGGCCGTATCCTCTGGCATATTGTAGTAGCCCTTCATGACATTATAGCCCCGGCAAAGGATTTCTCCAACCTGACCGCGCGGCAGCTCCTCGCAGGTTTCAGGGTTCGCCACGCGCACCTCGATGCCCGGCATGGCGCAGCCCACGGTTTCGCAGCGCTGCGCAAGGCTGTCGTGCATGTCGGACTGGGTCATGACCGGCGAGCCTTCGGTCAGGCCGTAACAGATGGTGATCTCCTTCATGTTCATGTCGTCAATGACGCGGCGCATGAGGGGTTCGGGGCAGATGGACCCTGCCATGATGCCCGTGCGCAGGCTGGACATGTCAAAGCGGTGAAAGAGCTTGTGTTCCAGTTCGGCCAGAAACATGGTTGGCACGCCGTAGAGGGCGGTGCAGCGCTCGGCGTCAACGGCGGCCAGCACCTTGAGCGGGTTGAAGGACTCAAGGATGACCATGGTGGCCCCGTGATTGACGCAGGCCGAAACACCGAGCACACAGCCAAAGCAGTGGAAGAGCGGCACGGGCAGGCACACGCGGTCATTGGGGCCGAAGTTCTGGTGGCGGCCTATCCAGTAGCCGTTGAGGCCCACGCCCACATGGGTGAGCATGACCCCGCGCGGAAAACCCGTGGTGCCCGACGTGTACTGCATGTTGATGACGTCCCAGGGGTGCAGCGAATCCTGCCGGGCCTGGTATTCCTCATCATCCACCATGACGGACAGGGAAAGGATTTCGGGCACGGAATACATGCCCCTGTGCTTCTCCATGCCCAGAAAGCAGACGCGCTTGAGGTGGGGCAGGCTTTTGCACACGAACGACTGGCGCGCCTGCACGCGCAGTTCGGGCGCGATGCGGTACAGTGTGTCCAGATAGTCGTGGTCTCGCACACTGTCGATAAGAAAGAGATTTTCGCATTCCGAATGGGTGAGCAGGTAGCGCAGTTCGTGTTCGCGGTAGTTGGTGTTTACCGTGATGAGTATGGCGCCGATCTTGGCGGTGGCAAACTGCAGGGCGACCCAGTAGGGCACGTTGGTGGCCCATACCGCCACCTTTTCGCCCTTTTGCACCCCAAGGGCCATGAGTCCCTTGGCAAAGCGGTCAACAATCTCGCCAAACTCCCGCCAGGTCTGACGAAAGTCGCGGTCGGCGTACACAACCGCCTCATTGTCGGGGAAGCGGCTTATGGTGTGATCAAGAATCTGCCCCAGTGTCCATTCGCGTAATTCGAACTGGGCCTGACGCTGGCGAACTTTTTCTTCCATACTGTCTCCTGTGATGCGCGTGCGGCAAGTGGTCGGGCGGAAATATTTCAGTTGATCCTACGAGTTGTAGGTCACGGCCAGAATTTCCACCGGCTCGTCACCCGCCGCGCCCACAAAGTGGGGCACGATGGAATTGTAGTAGATGGTTTCGCCGGGTTTCAGCACGTAGTTTTCGCGTCCGTAGACCACAAGCAGCGTGCCCTTGAGGACAAATATGAACTCTTCGCCCTGGTGCGAGCTGGTTTTGCGTTCACCGGCGTCAGGGAAAATGCGGATGTGGAAGGGCTCCATGTTGCGGTCGTTCTTGCCCTTGCCCAGGGGCTGATAGGTATAGCTCGGGCGGGGGATGCTGCCGGTGTGCAGGGCTTCTCCGCCTTCACAGTCATTGTTGATGCAGGCAATGATGGGGTCGCGGGTAAACTGGTCGTCCAAAAATGTTCCCAGGCGCACGCCAAGGGCGCGGGCCACCTTTTGCAAGGGGCCGATGCTGGGGTAGATGGCATCGTTTTCCAGCTTTTGCAGGTAGTTCTGGTCAAGGCCGGTATCCCGGGCCAGTGTTTCAAGGTCAAGCTCGCGTTCTTCACGGAATGACCGTATGCGGGAACCAATGGTACGGGTAGAGGGCATGGCGGGCTCCTGACTGTGACCCGGCCAGGATGCGTTGGTGCGCTGGTTTTCCGGGCGGGTTTTTCTGAGGTGGTTGAAACGTCAATATGGGGCTCAACCTAGCTAAAAGCTGTCTCGCCCGCAAGTCTGGGAAGCACGGATTAAAGAGCCTCCTGGAAACGCGCAGTTATTTCGTTTGGCAAGGCGCGAACTTTTTTTGAAGCAGGAGTGGACTCTTCCGTCCTCGGCTGTTTCAAAAAAAGTGAAGCAACGCAGCCAAACGGAATAAATCAGCGTTTCCCTTGGTATCACTGCGGCTGCCGGGGCATCCCTGCTGACAGGGCGGCATTTGTGCGATACTGTGCCGCATGAACGAAAAATGCACAGTACGGCGGGCTTTTGTGGCTTCCGGGCAGGTACAGGGCGTTGGCTTTCGCCCCTTTGTCTACAGGCTCGCGCACGAGGGCGGCCTCACGGGAACCGTGGGCAACACCTCGGAAGGCGTGCGCATGGAAGTGCAGGGCCTTGAGCAAGAGGTGCGCCGTTTTGGCCAGCGCCTGCGGGCGGAGCTTCCCCCTCTGGCCCGTCTTACCGGCCTGAAAGAGGAAGATCTGCCAATTGTGCGGCAGGAGGACGCCTTTGCCATTGTGCAGAGCAGCGGCCACGCCGGGCACAGCGTGCTGGTCAGCCCGGATGTGGGCGTGTGCGCCGACTGCCTGGCGGACATGGCTGATCCGCAAAATCCGCGTTACAACTATCCTTTCACCAACTGCACCAACTGCGGCCCGCGCTATACCATCACCCGTTCCATTCCGTACGACAGGGCAGTCACGTCCATGAGCTGCTTTCCCCTGTGCCCGCGCTGCGCGGCGGAGTATGCGAACCCGGCGGACAGGCGCTTTCATGCCCAGCCTGTGGCCTGCCCGGTCTGCGGGCCGACGCTCTGGTTTGTAAGCAAAGAAGACGCGGCGGCAGGGCGTACCTGTCCGCAATGGGCCAGCGCGCAGTCGGGCGGCTTGCAGGCAGTCAGGCCGCAGTCGGCCAGCGTGCAGTCGGGCGGCGTGCAGCCAGAAGGGCCGCAGTCGGCCCTCTCGCAGTCGGGCGGCGTGCAGTCAACCAGCGCACAGTTGGCGCGCCCGCAGTCAGTCAGCCCGTGTTCCGCTGGCGGGTCGGGATCTGCCCCGCAGCAGGATTGCGCGCAGGACAAGGAAACTTTGGCGCGCCTTGCCCTGGAGCGTTCGGGCCAGGTGCTGCTTGACGGCGGCATTCTGGCCATCAAGGGGCTCGGCGGCTTTCAGCTCGCCTGTGATGCCCGCAACGCCCAGGCCGTGGCGCTCTTGCGGCAGCGCAAAACCCGTCCGCACAAGCCGCTGGCGCTCATGGCCGGCGATCTTGCGATCGTCCGTTCCCTCTGTGATCTCACGCCGGAGCATGAAGCCCTGCTTGTGAGCCCGGAAAAGCCCATTGTGCTCTGTCCGCGCCGTCAGCAAGGCGAAGCGCCCTCACTGCCGCCGCAGGTGGCCCCGGATACGCGGCAGGTGGGATTCATGCTGCCCAACACCCCCCTGCACAGCGTGCTTTTTGACTGGCTGGCCGCCCGCGCGCCGCAGCCGCCCGTTCTGGTCATGACCTCGGCCAATGCGGGGGGCGAGCCCATCTGTCTTGGCAACAGGGAGGCGCTTGAGCGCTTGCCACACCTCGCGGACGCCTGGCTGCTGCACGACCGGGATATTCTGGTGCGTGTTGACGACAGCGTCATCACCCTGCAGCCGCACGCAGATCCGGCAGCGGTCGCCGCCCTTCCCGGCGCATCGCGGTCGGACAGGGGCGAACCGCTTTTTTACCGCCGCGCGCGGGGCTATGTGCCGCGCCCCGTGTTTCTGGCTGACAACCGGGCAACGGCAGGCACGGAAGCTGCGGCGGCTGCGGTTGACGCGGCTGCTACGTCGGCTGACGGCCCAGACCCTGCCTGCGTTCTTGGCACAGGAGCCGAGCTCAAGGCCACGGTCTGCATCACGCGCGGGCAGGAAGCCTTTGTGGGGCAGCATGTGGGTGATCTGGAAAACCCGTCGGTTATGGCTTTTTACGAAGAGGTGGTCACGCATCTGGAAAAGCTGCTGGAGGTTCGCCCCCAGGCCCTTGTCTGCGACCTGCACCCCGACTTTCTTTCCACGCGCTATGCCGAAGCCCGCGCCGCGCGCGAGGGTCTGCCCCTGTGGCGTTTGCAGCATCACGCGGCCCACGCCGCCGCTGTTCTGGCCGAAAACGCCTGTTTCAGTCCTGCTCTGGCTTTGTGTCTGGACGGCACGGGCCTTGGCGACGACGGCACGGTCTGGGGCGGCGAACTGCTTGTTATGGATCTTGGCAAGCCGGAATGGCGGCGGTTGGGGCGGCTCTCCCCCTTCGCCCTGCCGGGAGGGGACGCCGCCGTGCGCGAACCGTGGCGCATAGCCCAGGGCCTGATAATCCAGAGCCTGGCAACCCCGACCCTGAAAGGCCAGGCTGCGGAATACGGTCATCAGGATGCAGCCAGCGCGCTGGCTGGCGCGCCGTGGCTGCCGGAGCATGCTTTGGCATCCCGCGCCGTGGGGGAAATGCTGGCGCGCGGCATTAATTGCCCCGCCACTTCCAGTTGCGGGCGGCTGTTTGACGCCGTGGCGGCGCAGACCGGCCTGTGCCTGACCACCACCTATGAAGGACAGGCGGCCATACGACTGGAGGATGCGGCCAACAGGGCGCAAGGCCCGCTGGGGGCCGTGCTGGCCGGTCGCGCGCCCATGGCGGACATGCGCAAGATTCCGGGCATGATCTGGCCCGTGGGCGTGACGGAACGCGACGGCCTGCTGGAACTGGACAGCGCCGGACTTTTTGCCAGCGTAGCGCAGGGCCTTGCGCGCGGCATGCCCGTGGCCGAGGCGGCAGGGCGTTTTCATCTCAGTCTGGCGGAAGCTCTGGCGGTCATGGCGGGCAGGGCCGCCACATCGCTTGGCGTCACCACCGTGGGCCTCAGCGGCGGCGTCATGCAAAACGCCATTATGGCGCGGCTGCTGCCTCAGGCCCTGAACCATATGGGGCTGAAAGCGCTCACCCATCATGAATTGCCGCCCGGAGACGGCGGCCTGTCCCTGGGGCAGGCCGTGTGGGGCAGAAGAATGCTGGCCGCCGCGCGCAGCACGGCCTGTTAGGGTAGTGTTATTGTAAAATGCTTTGCGGGGGAGGGACCCTCCCCCTGAAACTTTTATTGTAGCTTATAGGGGACAATGAGGGATTTGCTCTGGAGCGGGGGCAAAGCATCACGCAGTCCGCCAAATTGCAATCAGTGACGTGCGGGAGGCCGTGAGGCGCGGCTGTTTTGCCGCCTGAATCGGGCTACCTGAAACCGGCCACAGCCCGCCCGTTCTTGAGGGCCACACGCCCCAGGGGCAGATCGCGCCACCACAGGGCGGCCTCGCGCCCCTGAAGTCCCGTCTGGCGGCTCTGCCCGCTGAGCAGGGCGCTGATGTCATTGAGATCTTCCAGCACAAGGCTTGAGGCCGCGTCCGGCTCTTCGGGCATCAGGGTTCGCAGGCGCGGGGCTGCGTCCAGCCTGCCGCCGCAAAGTTTGCCCAGCAGCGCTCCCTGCCATATGCAGTTCTGCGGCAAAAGGGCCGCAGCCTGGGACGGGATGAAGCGCACGTGATCGCCGTACAGCACGGCCTGGCCAGGGGGCAGCAGGGCCGGATCGCACGTGGGCCCGGCGAGACAGTCCGGCGGCAGGGGCTGCCCTAATGTCTGGCCCAAAGCCTGGCCCAACGTCTGGCCCAAAGCCTGGCCCGACGATTGTCGGGACGCGCGGCCAGCCCTTTTGCGCCCAAAACGCGAAGAACCGGAAAATTCGGAGTCCCATACAGACCTTGGGGAAACCCCGTCCGCGCTGCCGGATGCGGCGGCTGGCCCGCCGAGAGGCCCGCTGTCCGTGTTGCCCTGTGCGCTGCCTGCTCCGCTGCCCTGTGTGCCGCCTGTTCCGCCGTCGGGCATGGCGCCGGGCTTGCGCAAACGGGCCACATAAAATCCCTGGGCCTGGGAGCGTGCGCCGTCCACCCGCAGGGTGCCCTCGCCGCCGGGCAGTTCTTCCCAGACAAAGCCGGGGATGGGCGCAAGATGCTCGCGCACAAGGCCCAGTTCTTCTTCGGCAAAGCGTACCTGGTCTTCGTTTTCAGCCACATTGGTCGTGCAGGTCGAGTAGACGAGGCTCCCGCCGGGAGCCAGCAAATGCGCGGCATGGCGCAGCAGGCGCTGTTGCAGCGTGGTGAGGCTGTCCAGCTTGTCCCCTTGCCAGAGTTTGAGCACCTGCGGGTGCTTTTCGGCCGTGCCCCAGCCGGAGCAGGGAGGATCAAGCAGGATGGCGTTCCACGAAGCGGGGTGCAGGGGCAGGGCGTCGCCGCTGTAGAGGCAGGTTCCCGCCTGGATCAAATTGCACTGGTGCAGGTTGGCGCGCAGCGTGCCGAGGCGTGTGGGCGAGGGTTCGTTGCCCAGCACAAAGCCTGTGCGCCCCACAAGTTGCGCCAGAAAGCCCGTCTTGCTGCCGGGGCTCGCGCACATGTCCAGCACCGAGGCTCCCATGGTCGGGGCCAGGGCCACAGGGGGCAGCATGGACGAACGGTCCTGAATGTAAATATAGCCAAAAAAAGCCGCCAGCGAACTGCCCAGTGGGCGCGGTTCGGCCAGCAGGCGGCGGCACAGGGGAGAAAAAGGCTCAGGTTCGAATTCGTACCCCTGGGCGCGCAGCAAGGCCTCCACGGCTGTGGTATGCCTATGCTCACAAACAATACGGAATGAACGGGCGGCGGGTTTGGACATGGCGGCATAGTATGGGCAGGCTGTCAGGGCCGCAAGAGCTTTTTGCCGGAAAATCCGTGCGGACGGCATTTTCAAGATATTGCGCGGCGCGTCAACTGCGGGTATAGTGCGCCCGTGTGGCATCCATGCGGTGTCACGCCATCCGCGCCCGGCGCGGGTGAGCCCCGTGGGCCTGTTCGCTGCCGGATTTTTACGGCGGGCGACGACCCCAGGAAACCTGATCATCGGTTTTTTTGCATTTCAGGCGTCATTACAGCCCTTGCTATGGGCGTATGGCAGCCCTGCGCCGATTTTTGCGACGCGCTACGCCCAGAAACGGTCTTGCACACCGTACGTAAAAGCCGCCCTGATCGGAGCTTCCTTTACTTTATCGGGTATCTGGCAAGATACCCAAGGAGAACGGAATGAAATTTGCCATGCGACTGACTTTTGCGGTCTGCCTCGCGCTGCTCGCCGCCGGGTTGACTCCCACGGCGCAGGCTGCAGCCAAGAGTGCCGTGGTGCTGCCTTTCACGGTGAACGCGCCGCAAAGCTACGCCTATCTTTCCAAGGCCGTTCCGGCCACCATTCAGGGCCGTCTGAACCGCCCCGGCGTGCTCGATGTGCGTCCTGTCCAGGGCAAGGCCTCTTCGCAGGCCGAAGCCAGCAAGATTATGCACTCCTCCGGCGCGGACAACGCCATATGGGGGTCAGTCAATGTGGTTGGCAATGACTGCACCATTGAAGTCAACAGTGTGGACAAAGCCGGAAAAACCTGGAGCAAGACGGCCCAGAGTCCCGTGAGCGGCCTGACGGGCGCTGTGCAGAACCTGAGCGCCGCCCTGGGCCAGGAAGTGTTCGGCATAGCCGGCGTTCGCGCCCCCGGCACTACGGCGGCCTCCGGCCCCCGTGGCACGGTGGCTCCCGGCGGCGACATCATCACCAATGAAACGGGACAGCAGCAGGTGTACCTGAACCCGCAGTTCCGTTATCAGGGCTCAGGTTCCGGCGACGGTTCGCGTCTGCGCAGCCAGCGTCTGCCCTACACCATGGTGGGCATGCTGGTGGGCGACTTTAACGGCGACGGCAAGAACGAAATCTGCGTGATGAGCGACAACCACCTGCGCATCTATTCCTGGGACGGCGCAAGCCAGCTCAAGCTGCTGGGTGAAACCCTTGTTTCGCGTTCCAACCAGAACTTCTCCATGCGGGCCATGGACCTCAACCGTGACGGCGCCATGGATATTGTGGTTACCACCGTCGAAAACGAAAGCAACCGTCCCTACAGCTATTTCTTCAGCTTCAAGGGCAACAAGTTCACCCAGGTGGCGGAGCGCATCCCCTACTACGTAAGCGTGCTGCGCGTGCCGCCCACCTTTGCGCCCACCCTCGTGGGGCAGAGCTGGGATTCGCTCAAGCTTTTTGCCCCCGGCGTCTACACCATGGTGAAGACCAACGGCAAATACTCCTTCGGTTCCCGGCTTGACCTGCCCACAGGAGCCACGGTCTTTAACGTGACATGGCTGCCCGGCGGCAAGGCCGGCAAGGGCGAGCAGCTTATCATGCTGACTGACGACGAGCGCCTCAAAGTCTTCCAGGGCAATGGCAACACGCTCATCCATACCACCATGGAACGCTTCTCCGGCTCGGCCACCGGCATGGATCACTACAAGGGCATGCCCGGCCTCGGCGTGGACAAGAACTACCAGTTGCCCAGCAAGTACTATGCGCCCATGAATCTCATCGCTGCCGACATCGGCCACACGGGCGAATACACCCTGCTGATCAACAAACCCATATCCACGGCTTCGCAGATATTCGACCGCTACCGCTACTTCCCGCAGGGCGAAATTCACGCTCTGTACTGGGACGGCGTGGGCCTCGGCCTCAAGTGGAAGACGCGCCGCATCCGTGGTTCCGTGGCTGCTGTGGATCTGGCTGACGCCACCAACAACGGCACCCTTGATCTTGTGGTGGGACTGAACACCTCGCCGGACCTCGGCGTGGGCAGCCGCCAGTGCCTGATCACGGCCTATCCGCTGGACGTTTCGGCCACGGATCCCAATGTGCCGGCTGACATGAGCGACTTTGAAGTGAGCCCCAATTAGAGCAGTTTGCGAACACAATGAATTAACTGCTCGGCAAGGATTTTCCTGAAAATCCTTGCCGCGAAATGCGAGCAGGCAGGTTTTTGTCTGCCATACGCGAGCATTTCAAGCGTCAAATGCTCTAGATAACGTCGGGCGCGGACAGCCCGCCGCAGAACGCGTGGGCTGTCCGCCCCTGGCAAAGCCCCCTTTTAGGGGCTTTGCTTTTTCATCAGTACACGGCAAGGAGACGGCATGCGCATCCTGGTGATTGGTTCCGGTGGGCGGGAACACGCCCTGGTCTGGAAATTCATGCAAAGCCCCGGCGTGAAGGCGGTCTTCGCAGCGCCCGGCAACGGGGGAACCAGCAGAGAGGGCGCGGTCAATGTGCCTGTACCTGTTGACGACCTGGACGGGCTGGTGGCCCTGGCGCGCAAAGAAAACATCGATCTTGTGATGCCCGGCCCCGAACTTCCTCTGACTCTGGGCATTACCGACCGCATGCGCGAAGCGGGCATAGCCTGTTTCGGCCCCGACAGTTACGGCGCAAAGCTCGAAGGCAGCAAGGCCTTTGCCAAGGAAATCATGGCCAGGGCCCAGGTGCCCACGGCGCACAGCGCCGTGTTCAGCGATGCGGAAATGGCCAAAAATCATGTGGCCAAAGTGGGCGGGCCCCTGGTGGTCAAGGCCGACGGCCTGGCCGCGGGCAAGGGCGTCATCATGGCGACCGACTCTCAGGAAGCCCTGCAGGCCATTGACGACATCATGAGCGCCAGGGCCTTTGGCTCCGCTGGCGATCTTGTGGTGCTGGAAGAATGGCTTGTGGGTGAGGAAGCCTCCTTCCTGTGCCTGTGCGATGGCGAACGCGCCGTGCCGCTGCCCTCGGCCCAGGACCACAAGCGTGTTTTCGACAATGACGAAGGCCCCAATACCGGAGGCATGGGCGCGTACAGCCCCGCCCCCGTCCTGCCCGACGACATGCTGGAGGAAATGGCCGACCTCACCGTGCGGCCCATCCTGCGCGAGCTTGCCAAGGACGGCCACCCCTTTGTGGGCGTGCTGTATGCCGGGCTGATGATGACCGCCGACGGCCCCAAGGTGCTGGAGTACAACGTGCGCTTTGGCGACCCGGAATGCCAGCCCATGCTCATGCGGCTTGAAGGCGATCTGCCCCGTATCATGCTGGACGGCATTGCTGGCAAGCTTGACCCCACCAGTATCGGGCAAAGCGCCAAGACGGCTCTGGGCGTGGTCATGACCGCAGAAGGCTACCCCGGCGCGTACACAAAGGGGGTGCCCATTACCGGCATCAGCGAAGCGGACGCGCTGCCCGGCGTAAAGGTTTTTCACGGCGGCACGACCATCAGGGACGGCGCGCTGGTGTCCAGCGGCGGCCGCGTGCTTTGCGTGACGGCGCTGGGTGATGACCTTGAGGACGCGCAAAGGGCCGCCTATGCGGGCGTTGAGAAGATTCGCATGGATGGCGGCTTTTACCGCAAGGACATAGGGCAGAAGGGCATCAACCGGCTGAAAGGCAAATAGGTCCGCAGCCAGCAGCACGTTCACACGGAGCGCCTTCATGCCGAAGCGCTCTGGAGCGTTTTACCTTTGAAAAAGTGTAAACGCGCTAAGAAAACAGTGAGTAAAGAGCCTCCTGGAAACGCGTAGTTGTTTCGTTTGGCAAGGCGCGATCTTTTTTCAAGCAGGAGTGGACTCTTTCGTCCTCTGTTTCAAAAAAAGTGAAGCAAGTCCGCCAACCGGAATAAATCAGCGTTTCCCTGGATTACCCCCGGCCCAGAGCCGGATTCAGAGGATACGACATGGCGCAAGTAGTCATATTGATGGGTTCGCAGTCTGATGAAGACAAGGTCAGCCCCTGTGTTGAAGTGCTGAAAAGCCTGGGTGTAAGCTGTGTCATTACGGTCAGTTCCGCCCACCGCACCCCTGAACGCACGGAAAGGCTGGTGAGCGAGCACGAAGCCGCAGGCGCACAGGTATTTATCTGCGCGGCGGGCATGGCGGCGCATCTGGCCGGGGCCGTGGCCGCGCGCACCACGCGCCCTGTCATAGGCATTCCCGTGTCCAGCGTGGCCCTTGGCGGCATGGACGCCCTGCTGGCCACTGTGCAGATGCCCCCAGGATTCCCCGTGGCCACCGTGGCTCTGGACAAGGCCGGAGCGCGCAACGCCGCCTGGCTTGCCGCCCAGATTCTGGCTCTGACGGATCCTGCCCTTGCCGACAGGATCAAGGCCGCCCGCGCGAAAATGCGGGACGACGTGGAAAAGGCCGGCGAAGAAATCACCCGCAAATACGCCTGAGCCGCAGCGCCGCAGGGCGTTGCAATGCTTTGTGGGGGAGGGACCCTTTTGCAAAAGGGTCCCTCCCCCACGCCCCCACCCCCTAAAACTCTTAGTATGTTTTAGAGCATTTTACCTTAATTGGTTACACGACATCCAAGTGGAAGAACCGCTGTCGCTATCCGTAGCGATGCTGTCCTGCCCCGTAAGGCGGCCCCGCCAACGGTTCAGACAAGCCCGCAGGAGCGGGCAACGGTTACTGCAAAGATGGCTATTCTCAATGCAAAAAGGCTCTAAAAGACCGGGGCCGCCTGCACGGATGAGGCTGGCGTCTGGGAGCCCACTGCGGGGCATGCGGCCCGGTGAAAAAATAAAAAGGCCTTCGGAAAAATAAAAAGGCCGCCGGGCACATGAACCGGCGGCCTTGCTTCAGGGCAGGTGGGGTAAAACCCGCCCCTTGTCTACGCATTGTTTACGCATTGCCGAAATAGGGCGGACGGCGCGTCTGCGCGTCGCCACTGACGCGGAAAATCTGGACAGTGTAGTGTCCTGTGCCGCCGCACGTGGGGCAGGCGTCCGTCACCAGCAGGCAGGACGCGTCCAGTTCCAGCGGGTCAATGCCCGCAATGCCGAGAATATGTGTGGCCTTGCCCTGCTCCCACATAACCGGCGAACCACAACGTCCGCATTCCACATAAAGAAGTTCAGGGTCATAACCCTTGCCCACAAGGGGGCCGCGCAGCGGTTCGGCAATGGCCTTGAGCGTATTGTTATGCATTATTCCCTCCCGCAGGCCCCGGCGCACTTTGGCCGCGCGTATGGTCGCGGTTGCGGCACGTCCTTTAAGCCTTACCTTCCATAGATAAGCACCTCTGGCTGCAAGGCAAGTCCTGTGGCGCACCCGGGCCCTGTTTTTTCTCGCGTGGCGCTGCAGCTTGCCATGCGCCAAACGGCCGATTAGAGTGGAACCATGTCTGAAAATAAACGTCATATACGTCTGCTGCCGCCTGAGCTGCGCAACCAGATCGCCGCTGGCGAAGTGGTTGAACGGCCCGCCAGCGTGTTGAAGGAACTGGTGGAAAACAGCCTGGACGCCCAGGCCAACCAGATAGATGTTTGCCTTGAAAACGGCGGCCAAAGCCGCATCAGCGTGCAGGATGACGGTTGCGGCATCCCCGCTGAAGACCTGGAACTGGCCGTTACCCGTCACGCCACCAGCAAGATTGCCTGCCTTGAAGATCTGGAGCGCATCCTGTCCTACGGATTTCGTGGCGAGGCTTTGCCGAGCATAGCCTCGGTGTCGCGTTTTTCCATTACCTCCGCCCATGCCGGGGAGGACGGGAATGTGACGGCGCACCGGGTGGAAGTGGAACACGGCCTGCTTAAAAGTTCTGGCCCGGCGGCCCTGCACAGGGGCACTCTGGTGGAGGTGCGCGACCTTTTTTCCAATATACCAGCTCGCCTGAAATTTTTAAAGACCCCCTCCACGGAGTTCAAGCGCGCTCAGGACTGGCTGGCCCGTCTGGCGCTCACCCGGCCCGAGGTGGGCTTCAGCCTGCATTCGGGCGAGCGCGAGGCCCTGCGTTTTCTGCCGGGGCAGACCCTTGCCGGGCGTCTCGGCATCCTGTGGCCACGGCTTGTGGTGGACGCCCTGCGCCCCTTTGACGGCCAGAGGCACGGCATACGCGCTCACGGTCTGGCGGCCCTGCCCAATGTGAGCCAGCCGCGCGGCGACCGCATCCTGCTCTACGTCAACGGGCGCTCCGTCACGGACAAACGCCTGCTGGCCGCCGTGCGCGAAGCCTACAAGGGGCGCATGACCAGCCGTGACTATCCGCAGATCGTGCTTTTTGTGGAAATGGACCCGGCGGAGGTGGACGTCAACGTGCACCCGGCCAAGAGCGAAGTGCGCTTCAGGGACGAATCCGCAGTTTTTTCCGCAGTGCTGCACGCAGTTCAGGCCGCGCTTGTCACGTCCTTTGACGTGGCCGACGCCGCCTGGCATGACGCTGGCGCGGCGTCTGCGGGCACGGCCTTTATGGGCGGGACGGATCACGCTGCCGGGGAATCCGCTACGGAATCCACGGGCGCTGTCACGCGGCCCATGGGCTTCTGGGGGCGGCTCGACAATCCCCCCCTTGTGGAGCGCCCGGAACGGGACAGCCTCGCGGATGCGGGCCCATGGCAGGCCAGCGCGCCTGCAGCCACGGCCTCCGCCGCAGCCCACACCGCATATGCCCAGAACCCGCCCCACGGCTTCGGCCAGGGGGACATGCCTGCCCACATGCCTGCCCAGATGGACGGGCCAGCCAGCCAGTACGGCCACAATCAAGGCTGGGAGCAGGCGAACGGGGCACAGTCGCCCCCAGGCCCGGAACACGGAGCGCAACCCTTGGGCGTGGCAACGCAGGGCCATGCGCAAAGCGGGGAACAGTCGAGTCCCGCCGGGGTGTTTGTGCGCCCCGAAGGCGTGGACGCCCATGGAAGTATGGCGGAAGCCAGCGCGCCCTATGGCTCTGGCCTGAATGCCGAAATCTCTGGCCCGGACGCCGCCGCGCGCGCGGCCGAATCGTATGCCGATGGCGAAAGCGTGCGGGATCGTCAGCCCCTGCGCGTGGAAAATGTGGAGTATCTGGGCCAGGTGGCCGACACCTACCTTGTGCTGCGCGACAGGGCCGGAGCATTGCTTTTGCTGGATCAGCACGCTGCCCACGAGCGCATACTCTATGCCCGCATGCGCAAGGGCGCTTTTGCGGGGTCGGGTCAGTTGCTGGCCTTGCCGCTGGAAATGTCCCTGCACCCGGCAGAGCGCGAACGGCTTTTTGATTTGAGGTCCACGCTGGAATCCCTTGGGTTTGTGCTCGAAACCACGGCCAGCGGGCTTGAGGTCAGGGGCATGCCGCCTGTTCTTTCGCGGGCCGAGGCCAGGGACTTTCTGCGTGAAGCGCTGGCGGGCCGCAAGGACGATCTGGCGGACATGTTCATATCCATGTCCTGCAAGGCTGCCATCAAGGCCGGGCAGCGCCTCACCGACGACGAAGCCGCCGGGCTGCTGCGTCAGTGGCTGGCCACCGACGCCAGGGAGTATTGCCCACACGGCCGCCCCTGCATCCTGCGCTGGGACGCCACGGAGCTGGAAAAGCTGTTCAAGCGGAGGCAATCGTGATGTGGCGTGGTTGCGCGTGAACTTTGAGCGTGTTCGTAACGAGCAAAATACGCCCTGACATAAAGCGTGGCTGGCATTTGGCTTGAAGGATGCCTGAAACCCCGGCGCAATAACATTGACGCCTCAAGCTGCATATATTCGCCAATCCGGCTTTTCGTGAAGCCTGCAGTCTGGAGAGTTCTTATGGAAAAGAAATATTGGCTCCTGAAGTCCGAGCCTGGGTGCTATTCCATCGACGATCTTGCGGCCGAGCCGGAACAGATCACCTGCTGGAGCGGCGTGCGCAACTATCAGGCGCGCAACTTTCTGCGGGATCAGATGTCTGTGGGCGATATGGTCATTTTTTATCACAGCGTCACGGACCCCTCGGCCATGGGCGTGGCCTGTGTGGTCAGGGCCGGCTACCCCGACCCCACCGCCTGGGAACCGGAAGACGAGCATTTTGATCCCAAATCAACGCCCGAAAGGCCGCTCTGGTATGCGGTGGATGTGCGCTTTGTCAAAAAATTCGCCAATGCCGTGCCGCTCAAGGCCATGCGCATGGATCCCGCCCTGGCGGGGATGGAATTGCTGCGCAAGGGGTCGAGGCTTTCGGTTATGCCCGTGAGCAAAGAAGAATTTGAGATTGTTTGCAGAATGGGGGACCCGCTGGGCGCGTAGTAGGGGCGCTGGCCGTTCAGGCTGTCAGCGCCTTTTGGGGCGCGCCTTTTTGAGGGGAAAGGCATATTTTTGCCGTCGTCGGAAACGTTTTCGACGCTTACCTATGAAAATTTGCTTAAATCTATAAGTAAACGCGCTGAAATTGTTAAAAAATGTAATGTTATACGGGGAGTACAGTCAGAAGATTGCTCAGAATTTTATTTTCTGACATGCTTTGCCCACTTTCCAATCACAAGCGAAAAATAGTGTCGCCCGTCGGATATGGACGACATGCCATTTTCGATGTCATTTCTGGCTGCGATTCATATCCATTGTTTTTTTGGGGTGTCAAATCTTGCAACGACACTATCCAGCGTGAAAAAGCAGAACGCTTTCATTCAAAATCAGTAACACAATATGGGGGCAGATTTGCGGGTCATATTCGCGCACGAGATAGGTGCCGCGTAGTTAAAACCTGATCTGGCAGGCATTAACACAGCAGAATTCTTATTTGACGTGCGCTTGCAACTAAAGTGTTCCAAAATGATGTTTTCATCTGAGAGAAATTACCATGTTGCATCATAAGCTGCACGTCTTGCCACTTGTTTTTGCGGCTCTGCTCTTTCTGTTGCCGCTGCATGGTCTGGCCGCCACTGTGGAGTATAGTTCTGGAACGCATCTTTACCTTATCGGCAACCCTGTCAATGCGGGGGACAGCGCTGGCATGGGCGGCCAGGACGACCCCAACGCGCTTGTCAACAATGCCAATGCTTCCGGCAATACCGTGACCGTAGCGGGCGGTATGGTAAATTTGATCATCAGCGGCGGCTGTTATATTGATAAATATCGCACAGATGTTGTGGCCAACGACAACCGGGTGGACATCACAAATTTCACAGGAGGAGAGAACACTCGGGTTTATGGCGGATCTGCCTGGTCTATGGCAAATACCAGCGGCATCACCGTCACAACCACGGGCAATAATGTAACCGTCAGGGGGGGGAGGTTCTACAGCATTTTCGGCGGCTTTGCTTCCACCCTTTACGGCTTTGCTCTGTCTGGCGGCAACAGGGTGCATGTTACCGGCGCCAATGTGGATTTCATTAGTGGCGGCGAAGCCCATACAAGGGGTACGGAGGCCATAGCCGCGGGAAATGAGGCGATTGTCATAGACAGCACGGTCACCAAGGACATTTATGGCGGCTTTGCTTTTGCCCCTGTTGGCACCGCCATTGCTATGGGCAATAGCGTAATCCTCAGCGGCGGCGCGGTAAGCGGCGATATCTATGGCGGCGTTAGCGCACTTTCTGTTGGCGCCGGCGTGGGCGGTTCGGCCACGGGCAACAGCGTGACCATCAGCGGCGCTCCCAACCTGGCAAACAGCAAACTTTACGGCGGCATTGTCAGAAATGGAACAGACCCTCTTGAGGTTAGATACGGAGATGCCTTCAGCGGCAACACCCTGAATATAAAAACATCGGGCCTGACTGTGCAGGGCCTGTACAATTTTCAGAATATCAACTTCTACCTGCCCTCCTCCCTGGCGGCGGGGGATACCGCACTCACCACGACCGGCGAGGCGCGTCTTTCTGAAAACGACGGTGGCACAGGCAGAAAGGCCACAATCAACGTGGGTGTTGCGGGCGGTGCCGCACCGCTAAAAAATGGGGACCAAGTGGTGCTCATCAACGCCGGAACGCTGACCGGCACACCCGCCAACAGCACGGTCAACAGTCAGGGCGTGACCCTGCGTTATAGTTTCGACATTCTGACTCAGGGCAATAAATTGCTGGGCACTGTCACCTCTTCCAGCGTGAACCCGCAAGCTAAAGCTCTGTCAGAAGGATTTATTGGCGGCATGGCCATGACGTTGCAAGGAGCGGATCTCGCGGCGGGCAAGGGTATGGAATCTGCCGTGCAGGCCTCTTCCGGTGCGGGTGAGAGCGGGTTTGCCGGGTTCGGCGCGCTTTCTGGCGGTTCACTTCGCTTCAACACCGGCTCTCATATGGACATGAGGAGCCTGTCTCTGCTCACTGGCCTTGCCTGGGGCGTTGATTGTACCCTTGGACGTTTTACAGCGGGTCCTTTTTTCGAGTACGGCAATGGCTCGTACAATACCGCCAACTCCTTCAGCAATGCCGCTGACGTGGACGGCAACGGCAACACGCACTATTTGGGCGGTGGCCTGCTGGCCCGTATGGATTTCACATCCACTGGCCCCGGTCATTTTTATACCGAAGCCAGCGGGCGCGCAGGATCGATACACAATAAATACGACAGCTCAGACCTGCGCGACGCCACCGGGCGCGAGGCGGAGTATGACAGCGACACGCCGTACTACGGGCTGCATCTGGGCGCAGGCTATATATGGAACATTACTGACGCTGCCAGTCTTGACCTCTATGGCAAGTACTTTTGGACGCGGCAGACGGGCGATTCCATCAGTCTGTCCACTGGCGACCCCATTGATTTTGATGATGTGTACTCCAGCCGTCTGCGGTTTGGTTCTCGCTTCGCCTATCTGGTAAATGAATATGTCAGCCCCTACGCTGGTGTTGCCTGGGAACATGAATTCGACGGCAAGGCCCGCGCCTCCACCAATGGCTTCAATATGCAAGCCCCATCCATGCGCGGTGATACCGGCATCGGTGAGTTGGGCCTGTTGCTCAAGCCCTCCCAAACGCTGCCCCTTTCCTTTGACCTCGGCGTGCAGGGGTATACGGGCAAAAGAGAGGGTGTGACAGGCAGCCTGCAGGCCAAGTGGGAGTTTTGAAGATAAACAGCAGCAGCTGCCAAAATCTATAATGGACTGTCCTTTGAGAGGGGATTTTTGTGCCCTGCGGGCACGGGAGCTTTCTCATTATTAGTGTTTTGGCCGCCTGCGCGGCGTGCGGCAAGGCGGGGCCGGTTATGGGGCTGCGCCCCCTTCTCAGCCCCCCTTGCATCCCCCCCGAAGCACCCCGCTGGGGTTTTCCAGCTTCCGACATTTCGCGAGGGTTGCGCGGCTGCTGCTCCGGGAGTTTCCTCGCTCCGCTCGGCGATCTCCCTGCGCGCCGCGCAATGCCAGCGTGCGACTTCGCGCTGCATGCGAGTTTTCATGTCAGGGCATGTTCACCGAAGGCAGGAGGCCGTCGCATTGGCTGCGGGAAGTCTCAGGAATGGCGGCTGGTTGATGGGGAAAAGTACGTTGTGGGCGTGCGCCTTCACGCTGCATGGGAGAGCGTGCAAAAGGCGTCAAGCCACGATCGTGCGCCGATGCTGTGCGGAATGCTGATGTGAATGCTTCACTGTGAGCGGCAGCGAGCTGAAATAATTACATAACATCATGAAGTTGTTCTATCATGCAGACGATGTTGTTTTCATTGTTGGAAACCTCGAATAAAGGCATCAATTTCTCATGAACGGCATTGCGTATTACTACACAGATTCAGCCAAGGTAGAGCTCATCCTTACCAATGGTGCGCTCCGTCGCTATCCCTGGCATATGCATACGCAGCATTGGACGGTCGGCGTCGTGAGCTCTGGAACCGTAACGGTAACGACAGAGACCGGCCTCAAAAAGTTGAGCGGCGGTGAACAGTTCTTCATACGGCCGTATGAGCCGCACAGTCTGGTTGTGGCTGCGGAAAGTTCGCTGTCTGTTTTTTGTGCTGAAAACAGGAATATGTTTTCAGAAAGAAAGGACATTTTTCAGGAGATTGTGTGTCGATTGCCCTCCCTGCAGAAGCAGGGTGGTTCACTCATACGACAATTGGATACTTGTTTGGAGAGCATGCTCTCCGCAGAAAAGGATCACACACCTTTATTGGATAAATGTGACTCCCTTCTTTATCGGTCTGTTCGGGCTGTGGTTTCTGTCGTGCTGGAAAATCCCGATAAGTTTGTTTCCATCAGGCAAATGGCTGCATACGCCGGGTACAGCCAGTGGCATTTCTTGCGCGCCTTTCAAAAGGTTACCAGCATGACGCCGCATGCGTTTCAGCTTCTTTGCCGCTTACGTCTGCTGCGCAGTATGCTGCGGGCGGACACGGAAAGCGCTGCCGCTGCCGCATCCGCCGGTTTTACCGACCAGAGCCATATGCATAAGGTCTTCAAGCACCATCACGGTATGACTCCCGGGCAATTCAAGCGGGCCAGCTTCAGGCTGGGACTGTGATGAATTTGGCAAAAAGGTAGAGCCCTTCTTCGCCAGCTCTCACTTCGTGTTGCTCATCCCTGGGAATAATGGCCATCACGCCAGGGATGTAATGAATTTCCCCCGTCTCTGTCTGGCAGGTTCCGCTTCCCCTGATAATCTCGTGCAGTTCGATGCTGTTGGGATGCGTGTGCATCCCGATTTTATGGTTCGGCTTGATGCGCACAAGATGACACGTGAACAAGCCAGCCGTTTGTGCCGGTGTCACAATGTTTTTTAAGGATACTCCGGCAAAATCTTTGTGCTCGTTCCAGGGGCAAAGGCCGATATCCATCTGCTTTCCGGATTCAGCCAGCATTCCTGTTTCAAACTCATGAAATAAATTCTTTTCCATAGCATGCCTCCTTGCGATAAACGGTATGGAGGCACAATAGGCAGTCAGCGCAAAAGCCTATTGTAAAAAATTGCTTTTTTCCAAAAAACAGAAATTGCTTGCCAGCAAAAATGCTTTGCCAGCCGGTACGCAAAAGAACCTCAGCCCTGCTCTGGCGCGGTTTGCCCTTGCAAATGTTCGGCTGCCCAATGACGCTGACGGGTTGTGATGCGGATGGAGTATGCCGCCGCTGGATCATGAGGAGAAGGGATTATAATGCAGACAGGTTATGATGCTTTTGCCTTATGATTTCGCAGGTTATGGCGATGGCTTGCCGCCTTTTTCGGGTTTTTTCTCCACCCCGTCGCCCTTGCCGTTATTCACGCGCTCCGGCGCGTCTTCCTGACGGGCAAGGGTAAAGAGGCGGCCCCGCTGCACGGCCTGTCTGCCGAATTTTTCGCGCAGGTTGTCCAGAGCGGCGTCCAGTTTTTGTCTTTTGGCCTCAACCTGCGGGTCAAGGTTCTGCCCGGCGGCCTTGCCCGCGCCCGGCAGAAAAAGCTGGTTGGCGGGCGCGTCAAAGCCCGACACGCCAAGCCCGATGAGGCGCACCGGCTGCGGCAGGGGCAGTTCGGCCAGCAGGCGGCATCCTGTCTCGAATATGGTTTCCGTGGCGTTGACGGGTTCTTCCAGCGTGCGCGAGCGCGTGATCTGCTTGAAATCGCAGAACTTCACCTTGAGGGTAATGGTGCGGCCCTTGTAGCCGTGCCTGCGCAGGGAGGCCCCCACGCGCTCGGCATGGGCCATGAGCATGCGCTGCAGGAACGTCCTGTCCCGCGTGTCCTGCGCAAAGGTGCATTCCGCGCTTTCGCTCTTGGCGGCGCGCTCGGTCTCCACCTTGCGGCTGTCGCGCCCGTGAACGCGCTCATAGAGCACAGCGCCCCATTTGCCGAAGCGACGTTCCATAACTTCCGGGCTGAAACGGCGCAACTGCCCCACGGTTTTGATGCCAAGGTCTTGCAGGCTCTGCACCATGCGCTTGCCGACTCCGGGAATCTTGCCCACGGGCAGGGCGCACAAAAAGGCGTCCACGTCTTCGGGGTACAGTATGAACACGCCGTCAGGCTTGTTCACCTCAGAGCATATCTTGGCCAGAAATTTTACCGGAGCCGCGCCCACCGAGCAGGTCAGGCCGCCCGTGACTTCCTCGATACGGGCCTTAATGGCTGCCACCAGTTCTTCCAGCGGGCCAAAAAGCCGCTCAAGGCCTGTGGCGTCCACATAGGCCTCGTCCACGCTGGCTGGCTCCACAAGGGGGGAGAAATCCCGCAGGGCGTCCATGATGGCGTGGGAGAGTTCGCTGTATCGCGGGTAGCGCCCGCGCACGATGATTGCCTGCGGGCACAGCCGCCGCGCCACCACCATAGGCATGGCCGAATGCACGCCAAAGGCCCGCGCCTCGTAGGAACAGGTGGAAACCACGCCCCTGTCGCTGCTGCCGCCCACAATGACGGGCTTGCCCCGCAGGTCGGGGTCGTCCATTTGCTCCACCGAAGCGAAGAAGGCGTCCATATCAATATGAATAATCATGGCGGCGGCCCTGGGGGCTGTTTACGAATGAAATGAGTTAACGACTGCTTGTGGGATACTTGAGGGTAGCACGGGGCGGCCAGACAGGGCAAACGCCGGGCAAGGGGCGTCGCGCGCGCCAGGCTGCAGGCAGGGCTGCACTTGTGGTTCAGTTCCGAAGGCCCTTCGCACCATGCCAGAATATACCAAGAATTTTAGGGGGAGGGGGTGTGGGGGAGGGACCCTTTTGCAAAAGGGTCCCTCCCCCACAAAGGATTCAAGAATACAATGAGGTCTGTACCTAAGGAAGCACTGATTAAAGATCCTCCTGGAAACGCGCAGTTATTTCGTTTGGCAAGGCGCGATATTTTTTTGAAGCAGGAGTGGACTCTTCCGTCCTCGACTGTTTCAAAAAAAGTGAAGCAAGTCCGCCAAACGGAATAAATCAGCGTTTCCTTTAGTCCAGCTTGAGGCGAACCCTTTCAAGCTCCGTCTGCACAAAGGCTTCCGGCGAACCAAGGTAGCGCAGCAGATATTCGGACATGCCCAGCGCCACTTCGCGTTCGCCGCTGAACACGGCGGTAACGCCCTGCTGGCGCAGCTTGCGCGCGTCGCGCGCAAAGGACGTGTGCACAAGGATGCGCACATCGGGGTTGACGGCGCTGGCAATGGCCGCCACATCCGAGGCCGGTATGCTGGGCGTGGTCAAAAGCAGGGCTTCGGCCCTTTCAAGGCCGGCCTCGCGCAGCACCTCGGCCTGGCTGGCGTCGCCGTGAATGATGGGCAGGCCCTTGCCGCGTTCCTTGCGCACGGTGTCGATGTTCATTTCCACCACCACGGGCGTGATGCCGCTCTCGCGCAAAATGCTGCAACAGCTCCGGCCCACGGGGCCGTAACCGATGATCACAACATGGGGCTTGCCGTCATCCGCTGTTGTGACGGGCGGGCTTTCTGCGGGTGCGCCGTTTTTGCGTTTACCCTCGATCCAGCGCGCCACGCTTTCAAGCTTGCGGAAAATCAAGGGGTTCAGCGTAATGGAAATCATGGCCGCCGGAATGATGGCATTGTTGACCCTGGCGTCAAAAATGCCGAGGCTGATGCCCATGGCAGCGAGAATAAAGGAAAATTCGCCGATCTGCGAGAGCGAGGCCGAAACAGCCAGGCCCAGCCGCAAGGGCTTGCGAAACAGGGTGGTCATGACCAGCGCGCCCAGAGGCTTGACCACCATGATGACAAAGAGAGTTACGAGCATGAGGGGCCAGTCCGTAAGCAGGGCCACGGGATCAAAGAGCATGCCCACTGAAACGAAAAAGAGCACCGCAAAGGCGTCGCGCAGGGGCAGGGCCTCTGCGGCGGCGCGCGCGCTGAACTCGGACTGTCCCACCACCATGCCCGCCAGAAAAGCCCCCAGGGCCATGCTGGCGTCAAAGACGTAGGCGGCCGCCACGGCGATGCCGAGGGCCAGGGCTATGACGGCCAGGGTAAAGAGGTCGCGCGTGCCCGTGCGGGCCACATAGCCCAGAAACAGGGGGATAAGCTTCTGCCCCACAATGAGGGTAAAGGCCGTAAGCCCGGCCAGTTTGAGCAGGGTGAAGCCAAGGGCGCTCCAGAATTCGCCGCCGGGGCTGAGCACGGCGGGCAGCAGCACCAGCAGCAGGATGGTGAAGATGTCCTCCACCACCAGCCAGCCCAGGGCCACGTGCCCCGTATGGGTGTGGAGCTGGTGATTGTCGGTGAGAACGCGGGTGAGCACCACGGTGCTTGCCACGGATATGGCCATGCCGAAGATGGCCGAGGACATCAGGGAAAAGCCGAAGAAATAGTGCAGCAAGACCATACTGGCCAGGGTGGCGGCGGAAATCTGCACGGCAGCGCCGCTGAGGGCTATGGTCCCCACGGCCAGAAGATCCTTGAGGTGAAAGTGCAGGCCCACGCCGAACATGAGCAAAATGACGCCGATTTCAGCGCATTGGGCCGCCGTGGAGGCGTCGGCCTCGAATCCGGGCGAATACGGCCCCACCAGAATGCCTGCCAGCAGATAGCCCACAAGCGGCGAAAGGCGCAGCTTCTGGGTGATGAAGCCCAGGACCATGGCTGCGGAAAGGCCGCCCGCAAGGGTCAGTATCAGGTCAGTCTGGTGTTCCACGGCTTACTCCTCCTGGCCGGCCAGCCATTGCAGCCAGATGTTGCGGCGGCGCGGGCCGTCGCCTTCGCACAGATAGACGGACTGCCACGTGCCGAGGCAGAGTTCGCCGTTTTCCACAAAAAGGGTCAGTGAGGGGCCGTGCAGGGTGGCCTTGATGTGGGCGTCGCTGTTGCCTTCGGCGTGGTGATAGTCGCCAAGACGGGGAACAAGCCCGTTGAAGAAGGCCAGCATGTCGCGGCGCACGTCGGGGTCTGCCCCTTCGTTGATGGTGAGGCCGCAGGTCGTATGCGGGCAGAAGAGCGCCAGCACGCCGTTGCGCCAGCCTTTTTCAATGGCGTTGCGGCGCACCACGCTACGCAGTTGCGAGGTTATGTCGCGCATGTCGCTGCGGCTTGTGGTCTCAAATTCCAGACTGAGCACAACCGCCTCCTTGAGGGGTCAGATTAGGGCAAATTCCAGCAGGTCGGACTGGACGATGCTGTCCAGCTCTTCCCGCCGGTTTTCGGGAGTTTCGGTAAACAGAAAGCCGAACAGGCCATACCGGGTATAGTCGTTGCGGCGCAGGCAGAGCACCTTTGCAAATCGTTGCGCCAGAGCCTCGTAGTCAAAGTCGCGTATGGGCGGGCAGTTGGCGGGCTTGCCCAGCGCCATGAGGGTATACAGCTTGCCTTCCCTGCCTTTGAGGATGCTGTTCCAGTCCGGTTTCGCGCCTTCAAGAAAGCAGCCGTAGGAATGGAAGCCCCAGGCGAAAAGGCTGACGTCCGTACTGCACCAGCCGGCAAAGCGCAGGGGGTTGAACTCGATGGGCAGGATGCGCCCGGACGCGTGGCGGCGCAGTTCCACGTGCGCCGGAAAGTTGCGCAGGCCCAGCAGGGCGTTGACCCTGTTGAACCAGTCCTCAAATCCCGCCAGACGTTCGTGGATGATGCTCGCGCTGGTGTAGTAGAGGCGATCGCTCACGTCGTCGTCGCCGGTGAACTCGTGCCGCAGGATATTGCAGACCACGGCCTGTCCGTCCTGGTCAAAGTATACATCCACGGCGTATTCATCGCCATCAATATATTCTTCCAGCAGCCAGTCGTTGCCGTCAACCACCGATTGCGGGTACTGCGCGGCCCAGCGCTCCGCTTCTGCGGCAATGGCGCTTTTGGCGGCATGCCAGTCCTGGGCGTTGCCGATGCGGTAGACCCCAAGGCTGAAAAATCCCACGGCGGGCTTGAGCACGCAGGGGGTGCACAGGGCTTCGAAGGGCAGGGCCTGCATTTCTGCAAGGCTGAGGCGGCGGTAGTAATAGTCCGGGTCCAGCGGGCGCAGCAGTTCGCGGGTAAGCGCCTTGTTCTTGAGCTTGGCAATGGCCTCGGCCAGGGCAGGGGAGCAGTGCTCCGTCACCCAGGCCAGGGAATTTTCGGAGCAGGTGTACAGGCGGGGGGGGACTGCCGCGCCCTGAGCCTGACCGTGAGCCTGGCCCTGAATCTGGTTCTGACCGTGGTCATAATCCTGGCCCTGTCCGCGCAGCATGGCGGCAAAACGGTCTTCGGGCACGAGGTTGAGCGCCTGCCTGCCCTGCATTTTCAGTTCTGTGGAACAGGCCCGCGCCATGTAGTTGTCGAGTACCGGTTCCTGCCGGGCTGCCGTGTAGGCCAGCAGCTCCGGCGAAACATAGGGTTGGTCGAGAATGATCATTCGCCGCCCAGCACGCGGAAGTACACCGCGGGTTCCTTGAGCAGGCCAGCGTCAAGCGTGCGCTGCAGGGCGTCGCTCATGGCCTGGGCCGTTGTTTCGTGCGTCATGAAGACCAGGGGCACGCCCTGACCTTCGTCGGATTTCTGGATGACCTGGGCCATGCTGATGCCCTCGGCGGCCATGCAGCCCGAAAGGTCGCGCAGCACGCCGGGGGCGTCCTGCACCATCACGCGCACGTAGTAGCACGAGCGCCATTCCTCGGGCGGCACAATGGCGGCCTTGGGCAGTTCCTTGCTCACAAAGCCGGTGTTGTTGGGGCGTTCATCGCGAGCGACGGCCAGCAGGTCGGCCAGCACGGCCCCGGCGGTGGGCATGTCGCCCGCGCCGCGCCCGTGGAAGAAGAGCGGGCCGGAGGCGTTGGCGTCCACGCGTACGGCATTGTATGCGCCGCCCACGCGCGCCAGCAGATATTTGTGGTAGACAAGGGCGGGAAAAACCCCGGCTTCGAGGCGTACCGGCCCGTCGCCGCAGTCCTTGGCGCCGGCCTTTTCTTCGGGACAGGGCGCCTGGCGCACCTGGCCGATGAGCTTGATGCGGTAGCCGAATTCGCGGGCCAGCCGGATGTCCAGGGCCGAAAGGCCACGGATGCCGCGCACAGAGAGGGCCGTGTAGGGATAGTGCACCCCGTAGGCCAGGCGGATGAGCAAAATGAGCTTGTGCGCCGCGTCGTGCCCGTCGATGTCCAGGGTGGGATCGGCCTCGGCGTAGCCCAGGTGCTGGGCCTGCTTGAGGGCCACGTCAAAATCCAGACCGTTGGAGGTCATTTCGGACAGGATATAGTTGCTCGTGCCGTTGAGAATGCCCATGAGGGACTGGATGCGGTTGCCCGTGAGGCTTTCCTTGAGGGCTTCCACAATGGGCACGGCTCCGGCCACGCTGGCCTCGTAGCGCAGGATGCGCTTCTTGCGGTCAGCCTTCTGGAACAGCGCAAGGCCTTCCTCGGCCAGCAGGGCCTTGTTGGCGGTGACAATGTGCTTGCCCTGGTCAAGAGCGCGGTCAATGAGGTCACGGGCATGGTCAATGCCGCCCATAAGCTCCACCAGCACGTCGATTTCGGGATCGTCCGTAAGGTCGCGGGGATTGGTGGTCAGTTCCGCCCCATCGGGCAGGGGGATGCTGCGCGCCTTCTTGGCATTGCGCACCAGAACCTTCTTGAGCAGGATGTCCCGACCGGAGCGGCGGCGGATGAGATCCGCGTTTTCCTCGATCAGGCGTACCAGGCCGCCGCCCACTGTGCCGAATCCGGCCAGGCCCACTACCAGTGGCTTGTCGCTGTTCTTGGTCATGATTTCTCCGAAAGTGCCCGGTAGCAAAGCCGCAACTGATAAGGCATAAGGCACCGGTTTTGACAGAGGCCGGGCAAGCCCGGCCTCCGCGTTTCTATTCTTCTACGTTATGCGCCAACAGTTCTCAATAGCTGAAGGCGCGGAACAGGCGTGTCAAAAACACTGGCAATGTCTGTGTTGCGCGGCAATCTGACTTTAGAGCAGATTAACTTTGAAATGCTTCACATTTCAAAGTTTTCATTCAGCCGAAAAATGCGATTTTCGGCTGAATCCACGCCACGTTGTGGCGCGCTGCACTTTCGTGCAGCGTTAGAGCATTTACACTTTTTCAAAGGTAAAATGCTCTAGTCGGCTGTGCCAGACAAAAGCTTGCGCATGCTGCTGACGGCCTGTCGCGTGCGGTGTTCGTTTTCAATAAGGGCAAAGCGCACGTATTCGTCGCCGTAAGAGCCGAAGCCAAGACCCGGCGAAACGGCCACGTGGGCTTCGGTGAGCAGCAGCTTGGAAAACTCCACGGAGCCCATCTTGCGGAAGGCTTCGGGGATGCGCGCCCAGACGAACATGGTGGCCTTGGGTGAAGGCACTTCCCAGCCGATGCGGTTGAGGCCATCGATAAGGCGGTCGCGCCGTTCCCTGTAGACGTCGCAGATGTTCTGCACGCAGTCTTCCGGGCCGTTGAGGGCCACGGTGGCGGCTATCTGCACGGGCTGGAAGATGCCGTAGTCAAGATAGCTCTTGATGCGGCCCAGCGCGTGGATGAGGTGCTTGTTGCCCATGCAGAAGCCCACGCGCCAGCCGGGCATGGAGTAGCTTTTGGACAGGGTGTAGAATTCCACGCCCACGTCCTTGGCGCCTTTTGCCTGAAGAAAGCTCGGGGCCTTGTAGCCGTCGAAAACAAGGTCGGCGTAGGCCAGGTCATGGATGACCCAGATGTTGTTTGCCTTGGCGAATTCCACAATCTTTTCAAAAAAGGCCAGATCCGTCACCTCTGTGGTGGGATTGTGCGGATAGCAGAGAAAAAGCAGCTTGGGCTTGGGCCAGGCCTGACGGGTGGCGGTCTCAAGGTCTTCAAAAAAATCCCTGCCGGGGCCGATGGGCACGCTGCGCACATCCGCGCCCGCAATGATGGGGGCGTATTTGTGTATGGGGTAGGTGGGGTCGGGCGCGAGCACCACGTCGCCGGGCTCAAGCATGGCCAGCGAAAGGTGGGCGAGGCCTTCCTTGGAGCCCATGGTCACAATGGCTTCGCTTTCCGGGTCAAGGTCCACGTCAAAGTGGCGCTTGTAGCGGTCACAGACGGCCTTGCGCAGGTTGGGTATGCCGCGCGAAAGGGAATAGCGGTGGTTGACGGGCTTGAGTGCTGCCTCTGCGAGCTTTTCCACAATGGGTGCGGGCGTGGGGATGTCCGGATTGCCCATGCTGAAGTCCACGATGTCGATGTTCTGCCGACGAAGCCGCATCTTGAGATCTCCCACCACGGCGAAAACGTAGGGGGGTAGGCGGCGAATGCGTGAAAACTCTTCCATTGTCTTGCTCCCAGAGCATATTGAGTGTCCCGTCAAAGGCAAAAGCGCCCTTGGCGGCGCGGCGGGCGGTCAGCTAGAGCATTTCATCCGTAAACTGCTCTAGTCGCTCTGCCGCGCAAGGGTGAAAAAAAACCGTGTCAGCTGCGCCTGAAGCGCAGCCACAGCGGACGCCACAGGCGTTCCTCACAGTGTCTATGCAGCATAGCCAGCGAAAAGCCGGTTTGTAAAGCTTCTGTATGGGATAATCAGCCAAATGCCCCGCCTTTCACAGGGTTATGCCGCGTAAAAAAGAAATGCGCCCCTGGCGATGAACCCGGCGCTCTTTGCTTTCAGCCCGTTGTGGTGTAATCTGACCTCAAGTATGCCCGGAGGAACGCATGGACGACCATATCCGTTTTGACCACCAAACCCTTGAGTTGCACCTGCTGGATCAGCGCTTTCTGCCCGAGCAGGAGTCGGACTTTGTGTGCCGGACAGCGCAGGACGTCATCAGCGCGCTGCAGACCATGGTGGTGCGCGGCGCGCCCGCCATCGGCGTGACGGCGGCCTGGGGCTGCGTGCTGGCCCTCAAGGAGGCTCAGGGGCCGGACTGGGCCGCCAGGCTTGAGCTGGGCATGGAGCGCATAGCCGCCGCCAGGCCCACAGCCGTGAACCTGCGCTGGGGCGTGGACCGCATGCGCAACAAGTGGCGATCCTTTGGCGGTGCCAAGATTGATCAGCCAGCCCTGCTTACGGCCTTTATTCATGAAGCCCAGTCCATGCAGAATGAGGATGTGGCCATTTGCAAGGCTTTGGGCCGCCACGGGGCAACCTGCATCAATGACGGCGACTGCGTGCTCACCCACTGCAATGCCGGGGCCCTGGCCACGGCGGGCTATGGCACGGCCCTTGGCGTTATCCGCGCGGCGGCCGAGTCGGGCAAAAAGATCAGCGTTATTGCCGACGAAACCCGCCCTTTTCTTCAGGGCGCGCGTCTCACCGCCTGGGAACTGGCGCGTGACGGCATTCCCGTAACCGTGGCCTGCGACAATGCCTGCGCCCTGCTCATGAGCAAGGGGCTGGTGCAGCGCGTGGTGGTGGGCGCTGACCGCATCGCCGCCAACGGCGATACGGCCAACAAGATCGGCACCTTTGGCGTGGCCCTGCTGGCCAGACATTTTCATATTCCTTTCTATGTGGCGGCGCCCCTGTCCACCATTGATGCGGCCACGCCCGACGGCTCGGGCATTCCCATAGAGCAGCGCCCGGACAGGGAAGTGACGCACGTGGGCGAAACACGCCTGTGCCCCAAGGACGTCCCTGTATTCAATTATGCCTTTGACGTGACCCCTGCGGAATATCTCTCCGGCATCATTACTGAAAAAGGCGTATTGCTCCCGCCGTACGGGCTGTCCATCTGGGCCGCGCTCAATGACCTGAGCACCGGCCGCAGCGCGGGCATCGCCGGGGCAGAGCCGGAAAACGGGGGCAGTGACGCTGCGCCCGGCAGGAGCTAGACGCATGAAGGAACTCATCCTCGTCGTCGGCCCCGGTCAGCCGGACCTTGGCCCCTGCCAGGACGCCAGCGGCGAACAATCCCGACAGACCGTCATGCAGTGGGAGGGCTGGGAGCCGCCCAGGGGGCACGTTTCATTGCCTGCCCTTCTGCGCGCCGACCTTGAAGCCATCCGCGCGGAGCATGCGGCCTGGGCCTATGATCTGGGGCGGCTGACCGTGGCGGGCAAGGAGGCGCAGGACTGGCTGCGGGCCGGGCACGCGCTGTCCATGTGGTGGTGCTCCCTGCTGTATGAGCGCCATCCCAAGATGACGCCGGGCCTGTATACCGTGTACAAGCTGCGCGCCCTTGAGCGCTTTATGGATCAGGAGGGCATTTCGGCCCTGTGTCTCAGCGGCGGGGATGACACCCTGCGCGAGGTTCTGGCCGACATGTGCCGCGCTTCCGGCCGGACGTTTTCCCTTGAGCAGGGCGCGCCAGCGCCTCTGGAGCCGCCAACGCCCCTTTTGCGCCGTCTGTACAAAGCCGCGCCCGCGCCTGTGCGCGCTCTGGCCCGGTATGCCCACTGGCTGTGGAGCGTGCGGCGCAGGCTGCCCGCAGCGGCAGACGCGGGCAAACCCCTCGCCCCTGTGCGGGGGCCGGACGGGCCGGTGCAAACGGCCACCATTGCCACCTACTTTCCCAATGTGGACGTGAAGGCCGCCGGTGAGGGACGCTTTCGCTCCCGCTACTGGGAAAACCTGCACGACGTGCTGCATGAAGCTGCCAGAAAGGAAGGCGCGCCCTGGGTGCGCTGGCTTTTCATCCGTTTTCCCGCGCCGCAGCTCAGCCTCGCGCAGTGCGCGGCCCTGCGCGACCGGTTCCGCGCCGAAGGCAAGGACGGGGCCAGCTTTCACTACCTTGAGGAATTTTTGCGCCACCGCGACCTGTGGGCGGCCCTGTGGCGGTATCTGCGCCTGTGTTTTGGCAGCAGAAAGCTTGAGCCCGCCGTGCGCCCCGCCTTCCGCTTTGCCGGTTCGCTGGTCAATTTCTGGCCGTACCTTGAGCCTTACTGGGTCGAATCCTTCAGAGGCTGGCGCTGCCTTGAGCGTTGCCTGCAGCAGCGCGCCTTTGACGTGTACGCCAGGGCGGCGGGCCCGCAACGCTGGACGCTCTTTCCGCTGGAGAACTGCCCCTGGGAGCGCATGCTCACCGTGGCCATGCGCGAGGCGGGAGCCGCCGCCACGCCGTGTTCCGAGCCAACCGCCGGGCCGGTCATCGGGGCGCAGCATTCCACCGTGCGGCCCACGGATTTTCGCTATTTTGACGACCCCCGCACCTTCACGCCCCCCTGCGACGCCTTTCAGCCCGACGCTGTGCGCGGCAACGGGCAGTCGGCCTGTGCGCAATGGCTTGAGGCGGGCGTTCCCACCGAGCGGCTTGGCGAGGTGGAAGCGCTGCGCTATCTCTACCTTGCCGAAAAAACGCGCGGCGCGGCCGCCCCAGGCGCTCATGCCGCAAGCGGCACCGGGGCAAACAGTCCCGCAGCAGACAGTCCAGAAGCAGACAGGCCTGCGGCAACCAGCCCCGGCCTGGACAATCCCGCAGGGCAGGAAGCCGGAACCGCCGGGGCCAGCGGAGGCGTCGCAGCCGGGCAGTCGAAACGTCTTCTGGTTGTCACCAGCTTTTTCAAGGATGAAACCGAGGCCCATCTGGTTCTGCTGGCCCGCGCCCTGCATGCGGGCGTGCTCAAGGGCTGGCAGCTTGTGGTAAAACCCCACCCCTACCTGCCGGTGGAGGAGCGCCTGCGCGCCCTGCTGGGCCGTCGCGCCTCTGAAGTGCGCATCGCTCTGGGGGCCATAGGCGAGGAACTTGCGCCGGGGGTTGTGGTATGGTCTTCCAACTCCACCACGGTGGCTCTTGAGGCCGCCCTGATGGGGTTGCCGGTCATGAGCATGCTGCCGGTCAACGACTTTGATCTGTGTCCTTTGCAGGATGTGGCGCTTTTGCCGCGCACCGGCAGCGTTGAGGATGTGGCCCAGGCCCTGTCCACCGCCGCGCCGCTGCAACTGCCGCCCGACTATCTGGATCTGGACCCGGCCCTGCCGCGCTGGAAAAAGCTGCTTGGAGTGTAATTATGACAATGGGCACTCAGGAACGCATCCTTGAAATGGTACACCACTGCTACTGGGACAATAATGCCAACTGCGCCCAGACGACCCTGCATTGCCTTGAGCAGTTGACGGGGCTGTCTGTACACCCCTCGCTGTATCAGGCCACTGTGGGCTGCCACGGGGCAGCGGGCCATGGCGGGCAATGCGGTCTGATCGAAGGAGCGACGCTCTTTCTTGGACTGTACTGCGCCGCCATGGGCAAAAGCGCTGAAGAGACGGAAGAAATATGCGCTCGCTATGCTTTGGTCTTCAACCGGAGTTTCGGCAGCATGGCGTGCAGTGATCTTCGACCCGGCGGTTTTCGTGCCGATGATCCGCCCCATCTGTGCGAGCGCTTTACCGTGCGGGCTGTGACCTGTCTGCACGATTTCGTCTCTCGCCTGAGGTAGCCTCGGGGCAGGGGCGCGCTCCGGCATGCCGTGCGGCCGTCCTCCCGTTGCGTGGCGGAGCGTCCTGTGTCACAAGGAGATATGCGGTTCTGTCAGTGGCGGAGCCGCTGTATCTTTGCGCGGTTAAGCGCCGAAGCGAGCGTATCTTAGAGCATTTTGCTTTTGAAACACGCCTTGTTTCAACGCATCATTCTGGCGAAACACGTGGTTTTCGCCAGAATCCACGCCACTTCGTGGCGGCTGCCGCCTTCGCGTCAGCAGCGCAATTTCAAGCGGCAGCCGTTTGGCGACGAAGAAGCCTTACGGATGGCGACAGCATCGCCAGTGAAATTGCTCTAAACTTCGAGATGTGCATTCTCAAAGTTACTCTGCTCTGGGGGGCCTCATGCTCAGTGTTTTTGACCTGTTCAAGATCGGCATCGGACCGTCCAGTTCGCACACGGTAGGCCCAATGGTGGCGGGCAAGGCTTTTGCCGGCGAATTGGCGCTTTTGGGGCTGTTGCCCTGTATCGGGCGCGTTACCGTTGATCTTTTTGGTTCTCTGGCGCTCACCGGCGAAGGGCACGGCACCACCGGGGCCATTTTGGGCGGGCTGGAAGGTGAGGAACCCGCCTCGGTGGACACGGCGCATCTGGCGCAGCGCACGGCGGAACTCAAGAATAACGCCGACCTGACCCTCATCTGCGCGCATACGATTCCCTTTGACTACGCGCGCGACATGCGCCTGCACAAGGGCATGTTCCTGCCGCGCCATTCCAACGCCATGCGGCTCACGGCCTATGCCGCCGACGGCACCGAGGTCTATACCCGCACCTATTATTCCATCGGCGGCGGCTTTATTCGCACGGACGCGGACTTTGACGTCGAAGCCGAAACCTGGCCCGCGCCCCCCTATCCCTACAAGACGGCTGGCGAGCTGTTTGCCATTTGCGAGCGCGAAGGCAAAACCGTGGCCCAGATCGTCATGACCAATGAAAGTTTCTGGCATACGGCCGCAGAGGTGCGCCGCCGCGCCCAGGCCGTCATGGATGTCATGCGGGATTCTGTTGAACGCGGCTGCTACACTGACGGCGTGCTACCGGGCGGCTATAACGTGCGGCGTCGCGCGCCCAACCTGCTGCGCAAGGTCAGCGCCCTCCAGGCCCAGGGCCGCCGCGACCTGAGCCTGTGGCCGACGCTGTACGCCTTTGCCGTGGCGGAAGAAAACGCCTCCGGCGGGCGGGTGGTCACGGCCCCCACCAACGGGGCGGCCGGTGTCGTGCCCGCTGTGCTGACCTATTACCAGAACTTCTACCCCCATGCCACGGAAGAAGGCGCGCTTGATTTTCTGCTCACAGCCGGAGCCATCGGCCTTTTTTACAAGACCAACGCCTCCATCTCCGGGGCGGAGGTCGGCTGCCAGGGCGAGGTTGGCGTGGCCTGCTCAATGGCGGCGGGAGCCTACTGCGCCGTGACGGGCGGCAACGTGAAGCAGGTGGAAGTGGCTGCGGAAATAGGCATGGAACACAATCTCGGCCTTACCTGCGACCCCGTCGGCGGCCTGGTGCAGATACCCTGCATCGAGCGCAACGGGGTCGCGGCGGAGCGCGCGGTCAACTGCGCGCAGCTTTCACGCCTTGAAGACGGGCGGCAGCGGGTCATCTCGCTGGACGCCATCATTGAGGTCATGTACCGCACCGGACTTGATTTGCAGTCCCGCTACAAGGAAACGTCCCTGGGCGGACTGGCCCAGGCCGTGGCCGAAGGCCTTGAGCGCAAGAAACACATGGATAACGCCTGACCATGAAGCCTGAGCCTCATACGCAAGGCCCATAATAAAGGAAGAACCTTATGAGTGAGATACGCATTGTGGCCGAACTGGAAGTGCTGCCGCAGCACAGGGAAGAACTTATGCCCGTGTTGCAGGCGCTGGTGGACGGCAGCAGGGGCGAAGCGGGCAATATTGCCTATGAACTGACCGAAGACCTTTCCAATGTCTGCCACTTTTTCGTCATCGAAACCTGGGCCTCGCAGCAGGCCATAGACGAACATAACGCCACGCCGCACTTCAGGGCCTTTGTGGGCTTTGTGGAAGGCAAGCTCAAGGGCATGGCCGTGACCCTGCTCAAGAAGGTGTTTTAGGGAAACGCCGCCAAACGAAACAACTGCGCGTTTCCAAGTGGCTATTTAATCAGTGTTTTCTTAGAGTGACATCGGGTTGAAATGCTTTGTGGGGGAGGGACCCTTTTGTAAAAGGGTCTCCTCCCCCACGCCCCCACCCCCTAAAACTTTTGTGCAAACATCCCCGCAACGCCAAGAGCGTTACGGGGATGTTTACTGTGAAACCGACAGAAATGCGCGGCGTATCAGCCCGCAATGGCAAAATGGTGCATGAGGGACGCTTTGCCCAGGGGAGGAAAATAATGCAGCAGGCAAGCCAGCCCCCAGCGCTGGCGGAATCTGTTGAAATAAAAAGCCATATCCAGGCGGCGAAGGCGGGGGTGCCATTTGTCCAGGCTGCCGTCATGGTCATAGCCCCAGGTCATCTCCGCGTTGAGTTTGCTGACAGCAGAATTTTTATTCATTTTTTTGCATACAAAGCTGCCCGCCGTGTCAAAAGCGATGTGCGCTCCGGGAAAGTTGTCCGCCAGGTCCCTGAGCAGCGACCGCACTTCCGCCGCGCGCAGATACATGAGCACGCCCTCCGCAATGAACAGAATGGAGCGCCCCGCGTAGTCCTGCTGCAGCCTGCGCATCCAGTCCCTGTCAAGGATGGAGCCCGTCCAGTCAAGGCAGCGCGCGTCGGTCTGGGGCAGAAGTTCCTGCCGCAGGCGCATCACTTCCGGCAAATCCATGTTGATCTGAACGCCCGTGCCGGAATCGGTGCGCCAAAAACGGGTGTCCAGACCGCAGCCCAGTTGCACAACCACAGGATTTTCATTGGCATGCAAAAAGGCCTGGGTCAGGTCGTCAAAGTAGCGTACACGTACAGCCGTGCCCACGCGCGTCATGTGGTTCACGGGAAAGCTGAACACCTCCGGCGGCAGGCTTGCCACGGCCTTGCGCGCTCCGGGGTCCCTGAACATTCCGCCGGGCAGGCTATCCTCCTCCGAGCGGATGCGCAGAGTAATGAGCAGAGTTCTTGACGCAGGATGCTCCAATAGCCCGTTTGTATTCATGATCCTCTCCAGATAGAGTGTGGGATCCCCTCCGTGATGCTTTGTTGTGAATTTTATAGGAATTGAAATTCAATGTCAAAAAAGAAGGAAACACCGTCCCGTATTCGCACATGGGCGCGCACACCGCATATCCTGCAACTAGAGCAGATCAACTTTGAAATGTTTCACATTTCAAAGTTTTCATTCAGCCGAAAATGCGATTTTCGGCTGAATCCACGCCACATTGTGGCGCGCTGCACTCTCGTGCAACGTTAGAGCATTTACACTTTTTCAAAGTTAAAATGCTCTAAGGGTTTACAGTAATCTGCTCTGACATCAGCGCAGACAGACCCCGCCGTGAAAGCGCAAGCGCAGTTTCGCGGCGGGGTCTGTTTTTGCAGCCTTCCAAATTAGAAAGGTAGTTGTGCTACTGGAAAAGACAATAAAGGTTTTAGGGGGAGGGGGTGTGGAGGAGGAGACCCTTTTGCAAAAGGATTCCTCCCCCACAAAGCATTTCAATGCTAAGGAAACGCTGATTTATTTTGTTTGGCGGTGTTGCTTCTCTTTTTTTGAAACAGTCGAGGACGGAAGAGTCCACTCCTGCTTCAAAAAAAGATCGCGCCTTGCCAAACGAAATAACTGCGCGTTTCCAGGAAGCTCTTTAATCAATGCTTTCCAAAAAACCTAGCGCGGTTCGATAACCTCAAGGCCGTTCATGTAGGGAACCAGCGCCTTGGGCAAAACGACGCTGCCGTCTTTTTGCTGGCAGTTTTCCAGAATGGCGGCGGTGGTGCGGCCTGTGGGCAGGCCGGAGCCGTTGAGGGTATGGACAAAGGTGGCCTTGCCGCCCTTGGGCTTGAAGCGGATGTCTGCCCGGCGCGCCTGAAAATCGGTGCAGTTGGAGCAGGACGATATTTCCCTGTAGGTTTTCTGCGCGGGCATCCACACTTCCACATCATAGGTCTTGGCGGAGGAAAAGCCCATGTCGCCGGTGCACAGGGTGATGACGCGGTAGGGCAGTTCCAGCAGTTCCAGCAGGGCGCAGGCGTGGCCGCGCATGAGTTCAAGCTGGTTGAAGCTGTCTTCGGGATGGGCAAAGCGCACCATCTCCACCTTGGTGAACTGGTGCATGCGTATGATGCCGCGCGTGTCCTTGCCAGCGCTGCCCGCTTCGGAGCGGAAGCAGGGGGTGGCCGCGCAGTAGGCGCGGGGCAGGTCGGCCTCGTCCAGCACTTCGCCGGCGTGCAGGTTGGTCAGCGGCACTTCGGCTGTGGGAATGAGAAAATAGTCCCAGTCCTGCAGCTTGAACAGGTCTTCCTCGAACTTGGGCAACTGGGCCGTGCCCGTCATGGTGGCGCGGTTGACCATATAGGGCGGGCTCACCTCGGTATAGTCGCCGTGGATGGTGTGCCTGTCGAGAAAAAAGGCGGCCAGAGCGCGCTCAAGGCGGGCTCCCCAACCCAGGGACACCACAAAGCGGCTGCCTGTCAGGCGCGCGGCGCGCTCAAAGTCCAGACCGCCGAGGGCAACGCCGATGTCGCCGTGCTCGCGCACCTCAAAGTCGAACTGACGCGGGCTGCCCCAGCGGCTTACCTCGACATTTTCATTCTCGTTGGCGCCCAGGGGCACGGAGCAGTCAGGAATGTTGGGCACGCGCATGAGCCAGCTTTCCACATCGGCCTTGGCCTGCACTGTTTCGCCTTCAAGATTCTTGATGCGGTCAGACAGGGTGGAGAGCTCGGCAAGCAGTTCCGTGGCATCCTGCCCAGAGCGCTTGAGGGCCGCCACCTGTCCGGAAGCCTCATTGCGTTTGCTCTTGAGCCCTTCGATTTCAGTGAGCAGGGTGCGGCGTTTGCCGTCCAGCTCAAGAAACGCGTCCACACTGAGATCCGAATGACGGTCGGCCAGAGCCTTGGCCAATACTTCGGGCTGCCTCTGCACCAGTTTGAGATCGATCATGACCGCTCCTGAAAAATTGCGCTGTATCGCGCCGGATACGCGGTAAAATTGCGACATGGAGTCGCCCGCGTTAAGATTATTCCTTTATCATGGGGGTAGGCTGCCTTGCAAGGCTGGCTTTTTACGTATATAGACCACTGGAATACTCTTGAAAATTTCTATAAAAACGCGAGGCTGTCATGAAACCTGTGCGCAACGTATTATTCCTTGTTTTGCTGGCTTTTCTGGCTACAGCCTGCGGACCCGCCAACAGCGTGCGTCTGCTGCCGCCGCCCTTTCAGGAAGGCGCGGTACTGCCTGGCCCCAAGGCTCCCAGAGTGACGGTGGTGGCCTTTGAAGACAAAAGGCAGGATATGACTGTCATCGGCTCCCGCCGTGACAATACCGCCTTTGTCACCAATGACAGCGTTACCCAGTGGATAAGCAAGGCTCTTGCCGATGAACTGGCACGCAACGGTCTTCAGGTGTCCTATTCCGACAGCGTGAGCCAGGCTCGCGCGGGCAACCCCGACTACCTGGTGACCGGCGACGTTGATCAGGTCTGGCTGCGCGAAAAATCCGCCACCGACCTTTCGACGCAGATGCGCGTCAATTATTCCGTGGCCAACCGTCAGAGCCGCATCTACAAAGAAACGCTCAATGCCTCGCAGTCGCGCACGGTCATGCCCACGGGCAGCGCTGCGGATACAATCATGCTGGACACCCTGCGTGAACTCATCAAGCCCATGGCGCAAAAGATTGTCCAGGCTATTGAGGCCAAAAAGTAAGCTTCTGCGCGCTCTGCGTGCGGTGTTTTTTTGCGCGGCGCTGACAGCGGCCGTGATGGCATTTTGTGCCCTGCCGCCGACCCTCGTGGTCGGCGGTCTTGCGTTGGAGGCACGCGCCGCCGTGCCCCATACGGCATCGCCGTCCCCTGCGGCCAGCCAGACGGGAAGCCTGCCGGGAAACCAGGGGTCGGGCCAGCAAAAAAGCCAGACGACCGCTCAGCCGAAAAGCCAGCAAGAAGCTCAGCGAGAGGCTCCGGCGGCCAGCCGGGAAGCCAGCCAACCAACAAGTCAGACGGGCGACCTGTTGCATACCCGCCCCAAAGCCCAGATGGACGGCCAGAAGATCCGGCAACCAACGGATGCGGATGCGTCCGCTTCGCCGCTTTCTGGCAGTGTCCCCGATCTCGCTGCAATGCCGGATGCCGACATCCCGCCGCTTGCGGACATTGAGCGCAGCGAATTTGCGCGGGCGCGGCTTCCCATGAGCAGCGGGGCGGCCCGCATTCTGGCTGAGGGCAATGCCCGGCAGACGGCCCTGGAGGCCGCCGCCGATGCGCTGCCCAACAGGCGCGACATCCGTATGGGCGCCGACAGCGCGGAAGAGCGGCTGGCGCTGGCCGCGCAACTTTACACGCCCGTGACACGGCACCACAAGAACGCGGACGGCGCGCCCGTGGTGACGGTTCTTTTGCGCCCCCGTTCCGAAGCCGCCGCCAGGATAACACGGTCGTTGCGCAGTTTTGACCTCATGCAGGTGCGTTCGGCCCTGTTGGGGGAAACAGCGGCGCTGCTGCGTCTTATGAATGCGCACGACCCAGCATACGCGGGGGCCGCCCGCGTTCAGGCTGCGGGCACTGGCAAAGGCCCCGATGCGCCCCTTCGCGGAAGCGGCAACCTGGGCACTGCCTACCGCGCGCCCGTGGGCATGCATGACGCCGCAGGCGCGGGCAGCGGCGTCGCGCGAGGTGGAGACGCCCACAAGAACGCGCTGGACGAAATTTTTTCCGGCAGCGCGGGAACGGGCGCAGGCTCGCAGCCCGCTTTGCCTGCGGCGTCAGACGAGGCGGCCTCCGCGCCGCACGCTCTGCCTGTGACATCGGACGAGACTGCACCCTCGCTGCCCCCGCTGCCTTCTCTGGATGACGCCGTGTGGACGGAGCGGCACTGGGAGGCGGCGTCGGGCCGGTTGCAGGCGCTTTTGCGGGCGCAGGATATCATGGAGGCGGACGCGGAGGGCTGGCTTGTGCCTGACGGCGTGCTGCCCCGACTTGAGAGGGCGGCGGCCAGGCTGCCGCAAAGCCCCGCGTTATGGCTTTTGCTGGCCGAGGCGCAGTTGCGGCGCGGGCTGCCCCTGCAAAGTGTGGCTTCGTGCGACGCGGCCCTGGCTCTTGCGCCGGGGCTCAACCGGGCGCGCTACATCCGCGCTCTGGGGCACTGGCGTTTGCAGCAACTTGCCCTTGCCGAGGATGACCTGACGTCTTCTCTGGACGCGCGGCACGGCCTCGCGCCGCAGGGTGAGGACCGGGCGCGCCGTTTGCGGGCACGGGGCGCGGTGCGCATGCAGCGGCGCGACCTGACGGGCATGTGCGAGGATTTTGGCGCTGCCTGCGCCCTTGGCGAGTGCGAAGGGCTGATTCTGTCCAGGGCGCGGGGGTATTGCCTGCCTGCCGCTCCCGCCGGGACCGGGGTTGGCGCGGAACCCCGGCAGCACGACGAGCCTTCGACGCCGGAGAGGGAAAATACGGGCCAGCGTGGAGCGGGGAATTCGCCTGCAACGCCGTTGGGGGCACTTGGGTCGCCTGGGCCGGACGGGCCGCAGGGGCCGGACATGCCGGATATGCCGGGTATGCCGGATGGGGGAGGCGGCGCGAGGCCATGAGCAGGGAGCCTTTACTCAAGGTGTACGGGCACGTGTTCCCGGTGACTGACGCATTTTACGAAGACCTGGCGCGGGCCTGTGCCGGCGCCCTGCCTGATGCGGACGATATTCCCGTTCTGGAAAGGGACGGGGATATGGCGCGCATTTCTTTCGAGGGCGTGTACTTTCCCGTGGACGAAGTGCTGGAAGCTCTGGCCCGCCATCTTGGGCCGGAGCACAAGGGTAAGCTGGACGTGCTTGATATGGAAGGCTGGCGGCTGACGCGCCATGTGCTGGCGGAGGGAAGCATCCACAGCAGCAGCGCGCCGCTGAACAATGTTCTGGACTATTCCGGCCATTGAGGCCGTTTTTCTGTAAAAGTTTTGGAGGTAGGGGGCCCTCCCCCACAAAGCATTCCAACGCGCGGACGCACTACGCCGGGCTCTCGGCTGGCGTGTTGCGTTCAAAGAGCGCCATATATTCCTGATTGCCCTTGGGCCCCTTGATGGCGGCGGGCAGCACGCCACGGCAGCGCAGGTTGAGGTTGGCCTCGCTGAAGGCCAGAATTTTTTTGACCGCCCGTTGCCGGGCTTCTTCGTCCCGCACCACGCCCTTGACGGTTTCGCCAGGGCCAAGTTCGAACTGCGGCTTGATAAGGGTGGCCACCAACCCGCCGGGTTTGAGCCAGGTCATGCAGGCGGGCAGCACCAGGGTGAGCGATATGAAGGAAACGTCCGCCACCACCATGTCCACCTGTTCGGGGATGAGGTCGGCCTCGGCGTGGCGCAGGTTGACGCCTTCAAGGTTGATGACGCGGGGATCGCTGCGCAGTTTTTCGTGCAGCTGGTTGCGGCCCACGTCCACAGCGTATACGCGGGCGGCCCCACGTTGCAGCAGGCAGTCGGTGAAGCCCCCGGTGGAGGCCCCGGCGTCCAGGCAGACGAAGCCCGTCACGTCCAGCTTGAACTGGTCAAGGATGGTGATCAGCTTGTAGGCTCCACGGCTGACGTAGGGTTCCGGTTCCAGCAGGGCAAAGGCCGTGTCCGAGGGATAGGGATGCCCCGGCTTGGGCACAAGCTGTGGCGGAGCGCCGGGAATGTTCAGCGCGAGCACGACCTTGCCAGCCATGATAAGACGGCGGGCCTGCTCGCGGCTGGTTGCCAGCCCCTGTTCAAAAACAAGCTGGTCTGCGCGTTGACGTGGGTTTTTTGCCATGCGGGCTATATACAGGCGAAGGGCCGCGCTGGCAATGCGGCGGCCCGGCTCTGGCCTGGCTCTGGCCTGCCCAGAATGGCCAGCGCGGTCGCCATGACCAGCCCCGGTCTGTTTGGCTCGGATATGTTTTGCCCCAGGTCTGGCCTGATCTGGCCCGATTTGGTCTGGCTGGCGTGCCCGTCCGACCTTTCTCACCCTTCCGGCATGTTCCTGCCCGTCTTGCCTCTTGCCAAATGCTGAAAGAAGCGCTATATGATTTGCCCTTGTGCGATATACTTTCGCGCCAAGGGAAAAACGCGCGGGCGTCTGGCAAGGATTTTGCCGGATTATGCCGCGTTCCATGAGGTAGCTGCCATGAAAAAAGATATTCATCCCAAAGTGTTCAATGCCACCATCACCTGCGCTTGCGGCAACGAAGAAAGCGTGCTCTCCACCAAGGGCGAACATGTGAACGTGGAAGTGTGCTCCGCTTGCCATCCCTTTTACACCGGCAAGCAGCGCTTCCTTGACACGGCTGGCCGTATTGACCGCTTCCGTAAAAAGTACGCCAAGTTTGATTCCAAATAGTCGCGGGCGGCAGGATATGCCGCACAAGGATGACGCACGGCAGGGAGCGCCAGCCAGGGCTGCCGGGAAAATGTCCCGGATGGTCATGACGGCGCTTTATGCTTTGACCTCCGCCTGCCCCACGGTGGGCGGTCAGGCCGTTATGGAAGGCGTCATGATGCGCAATGGCGATGCCTACGGTCTTGCCGTACGCCAGGCTGACGGGGCCATTGTCGCCCGCCGTCTGCCCTGGTTTTCGCTGTTGCGTCATCCCTGGCTGAAAAAGCCCTTCATGCGCGGGTTCCCCGTGCTGCTGGAAACGCTCGTCAACGGCATCAGGGCGCTGAACCGCTCGGTTGAGGTCGTGGCTCAAGGGCAGGAAGAAGAAATCACCGGCTGGCACCTGGTTGCGACCATGGCGGCAGCCCTGCTCATGGCCATTGGCCTTTTTGTGGTCGTGCCGCACCTGCTGTCGCTGGGCATGCTCTGGCTGAACCTGGGCGGTGATGTGGAAGGGCTGACCTTTCACCTCTGGGACGGCTTTTTCAAGTGCTGCATCTTTATGGGTTACATAAAGATAATCTCGTACGTGCCCGACATCAGACGCGTTTTTCAGTATCACGGGGCAGAGCACAAGACCATCCACGCCTTTGAATCCGGTGAGGAAGTCAACGCGGCCAACGCCGCGCGCATGAGCCGTCTGCACCCCCGTTGCGGCACCACGTTTTTGCTCTTTGTCATCTGCATATCCATTATTCTGCATGCGGTACTGGTGCCCATGCTGCTGGCCCTGTACACGCCGCAGAGCGCCGTGGCCAAGCACGCCCTGACCCTGTTTTTCAAGCTGCTGCTGATGGTGCCCATCAGCGCGCTGGCATACGAGCTTATCCGCTATGCGGCGCGCCTGCCCGAAGGGCCGCTTGCCAGAGTGCTGCAAGCGCCGGGCCTGTCGCTGCAAAAGCTGACCACCTACGAGCCGGACGAAAGCCAGCTTGAAGTGGCGGTAGTGGCCCTGGCCGAAGCGCTGGGGCCCGAAGCCGGGGAGCGGGTGCGCACGGTGCCCTATACCGCGCAGTAACGCCCCTGGCTCCTGAACGGCGGCATGCCCGCCGTCCGCTGTTTCCGTTTTTGTCCACTGCCAGCCGGAGACCCTATGTTCGCCAAATTAGAAGGCCTGGAAAAAAAATATCTGGAGCTTGAGGAGGCCCTCGCCCAGCCCGATGTTTTTAACGACCAGGATCATTACCGCAAGCTGACCAAGGCCCACGCCGACCTGCGCGACGTGGTGGGCCTTTTTCGCCGTTACCGCACCGTGAGTGAAGAACTGGCCGAAGGCAAGCAGCTGCTGCATGACGCCGACCCGGAAATGCGCGCCATGGCCCAGGAAGAAGTGCAGAAGGCAGAGCAGAAACTGCCGGAACTGGAGCACGAACTCAAGGTCATGCTGCTGCCCTCCGACCCCCTTGATGAAAAAAATACCATCCTTGAAATCCGCGCCGGCACGGGCGGCGAAGAAGCGGCCCTTTTTGCCGCCGACCTCTTCCGCATGTATACGCGCTACGCCGAACTCAAGGGCTGGAAGGTGGAACTCATGAGCGAGTCCCCTTCCGAATCCGGGGGCTACAAGGAAATCATCTGCCTTATCGCCGGCGACCGCGTTTACAGCCATCTCAAGTATGAAGCGGGAACCCACCGCGTGCAGCGCGTGCCCGCCACCGAAGCGCAGGGGCGCATCCACACTTCCGCCGCCACCGTGGCCGTCATGCCCGAAGCCGAGGAAGTGGACGTTGAAATCCGCCCCGATGATCTGCGCATCGACATTTACCGCGCCTCTGGCGCGGGCGGCCAGCACGTCAACAAGACGGAATCGGCCGTGCGCATTACGCACATTCCCACCAATACCGTGGTCACCTGCCAGGACGAGCGCTCGCAGCACAAGAACAAGGCCCGCGCCATGAAGGTTCTCGCGTCGCGCATTCTGGCGGCCGAGCGCGAGCGCCAGAGTTCGGAACTGTCCGCAGACCGCAAGGCGCAGGTCGGCTCCGGCGACCGGTCGGAACGCATCCGTACCTACAATTTCCCGCAGGGCCGCTGCACCGACCACCGCATCAACCTGACCCTGTACTCTCTGGACAGGATTATGGAAGGCGAAATCCAGTCCCTGGTGGAAGCGCTGGGCACCGCAGCCCAGGCCGAGGCGCTCAGGGCCCAGGCTACTGATTAGGGCCGTGTTGCCGTAAAATACTTTGTGGGGGAGGGACCCTTTTGCAAAAGGGTCCCCTCCCCCACGCCCCCACCCCCTAAAACTCTTATTGGGTATGAGCGCAGGTAACTTTTTCAGAGTTAAGGCGCGTTAAAATTTTCTGCGGAGAGTTCCGCACAAGCATAAAGCGCCCCCGCAGGCTGTCAGCCTGCGGGGGCGCTTTATGTCTGGCGGCGTGCCGCGCGTTGCCAGCAAGGCAGGCGCAGTGTCCAAAGCTGCTTACGGGTGGGCGAAAACCGATGCAGGACGCCCAAACGGCGCTGCCGCCTGAAGCGTGACGCTTTCGGTCTGCGTCCGACCCTGATGGCCGGAAGCAGCGCCCTGGCTCCGGGTCTGGGCGATCTGCGTCAGGTCTTGCCCCACGGCCCCGCAGGAGGAAAAGATGATGTTGTCCATCATCACGTCAGCCTCGGAAATGGTGTAGGGACTGACGGAAAGCTCGTTGCCGGCAGAATCGTAAACAACAATGGCCCTGGGCGTGATGACGCTGAATCCGCCATTGTCCAGGCCCAGAATGCGCACATTGTGCGCATTCACAAGAATGCTCCGGCCATTGTCAAGAATGATGCTGATTTCATCGGGCAGGTCCACGGCGGAGGCGCGAACCGTCAGGATGTTTCCATTGGGCAGCACGGCGCGTGCAAGTTTGCGCGCGACGGGAAAACGTGCCGCCTGTGCGGCCAGGGCGGCATTTTTACAGGGCACGTCCGGTGCGGCGATTCCGGTTTTGCCAGCGGGCGCGTGTGGCATGGTGGCCTCGTGATTTGTATGCTGCCCGTCAGGGCATGTGACCAGTGCAGCGTGCCTGTGAGAATGCGTGTGTGCGTTCTCAGCCCGGCACGACCCTTACGACGAGGAACAACATCGTGTTCTCGTCTGGGTGGAAGCAAGATGTATTCCAGACAGATAGGGAAATTTGTGCCCACCGGGAGGGATGGGGGAGCGGCTGGGGGCAGGACGAGGAGGTTGGGAGGGGGAAGCTATGAGGCGGTAGAACAGTGGCGGCAGGAAGGCGCAGGGCAGAGCAGTGATCGGGCAGAAAAACTGCGCTGACGCCGACGTAGCGACCGTCTGCTCCCGCAGCTTCAGGGATGCGTTGCGGCGAAAAGCCTCGGAGCATTTACCACTTGAAGTGCTTCTCATTTCAAAGCTGATCTGCTCTAGACAGTGTCGCCACGAAATGAATTTTCTGTCATATCTAAAAGAACGAGCCTCTTATGCAGGAAGTGTGCTCTGCTGGTACTCGCCCGGAATAAAAGGCGAAATTCGACGCGGAAATGACTGGAAAGGTGCTCGTGACAAGGCTGTCTAATCCCCGACCACAAAGGCGCCAGGATAAAGAATGGAGAAGACTTCAAGCTGCTTTTGCGCGCCGAAGGAGTCGGACCACGGCCCCACCTGCACGTTCCACATGCCGTTGCTGCCAAAGTGTACGCGGCTCTTGTGTCCCGACCTGGCCAGATCGTTGGTGAGCCTGTCGGCGTTGTCCTTGTTGGCAAAAGCCCCCACCTGCACAAAGTAGGCTCCGTCAATGTCGCCGTCGCTGCGCATCTGCGGGACGCCCCCAAGGCTCTGAATGCGCACGCGACCCGTGCCGGGGCCGATAATATTGAGCTGGGAAGCGGCGGCGCGCGAAAGGTCAATGACGCGGTCGCCCACAAAAGGCCCTCGGTCATTGATGCGCACAATAATGCTGCGGCCGTTGCTCATGTGGGTGACGCGCACCTTGGTGCCCAGGGGCAGCAGCTTGTGGGCCGCCGTCATGGCATACTGGTTGTAGCGCTCGCCGTTGGCCGTGGTTTTGCCGTGAAAGCCCGGTCCGTACCACGAGGCTTCGCCCTCTTCGACAAATCCGTGGGCGGATTTGAGAGGGTAGTAGGTTTTGCCGCGAACCGTATAGGGTTTGGTGCCGGTGATGCCGCCCTTGCGCCAGGAGCCCCTGGAGCCGCACCCGGCCAGCAGCAGGGCGCAGAGCGCGAGTATAAGGCAGTTCCGCAAGGCGCGGAGGGCAGGGGTCATGCTTTGGTGGTCTCCAGCGGGTGAAGGTAGGGCAGACAGGGAAAGCCCTCCTTTCTGCCGCAGGCCGCGCAGATGTCGGACGCTGTATCCCTGGTGTCTTCAGCAAGCAGACGGCTGAGCAGGCTGCGTCCTTCGCCGCGCAGCAGGCCGCGCTCATTGGCGTCCTGCAACAGGGCTATGGCCGGTTCGCGGCGTCCGGCTTCAAGAAAGTCCCGTGCGGCCAGCAAATAGAGGCGCTCGTGTTCGGGGCCGTACAGCGCGTCCAGCATGGGCACAAAGTTGGATCCGAAAGTATGCCGGGCTGACAGTTCCTCGCTGGCAAGCCAGCGAGCAAGATGGGTATTGTGTTTTTCGACCACAAGATACTGGGCCAGCATACGCAGGCCGTGGGACAGCACGTGGCTTATGCGCGACATTTCGCGCGAGGAGCTTTCCGCCGTTTGGCCCACAAGCCCTCGCAGCGGATTGTACATGTCCGTCGTGACGCCGTCATGCCGGGCGACCTGCGCAAGACGGTTGGCGTAGTGCTGGTTCTGAAAGGCGTCTTCCTTGAGTTTGACGCATTCATGAAAGGCGTAGCCAATGCACCAGTCGATGATGGCTTCAAGAGCGCGCTGACCATCCGCGCCGCCGGGCAGCAGATTGTTGGCGGAGCGGAGCAGCGCCGCGACCTGCGCGGATTCGGCAACCTGCGCGGATTCGGCGGATTCGGGAGCAAGTCCGTGTGTCTGCCCTGCGGTGGGCGCGTCCTGCGTTTTGCCGCCACAGGACGGGCTGAGCGGGCCGGGCGTATCGACAGGGGCCACGTCGCTGTGCGCCGGGGCATTGCGAAAGAGCAGGTGGGAGGTATCTTTGAGTCGCCAGAAAACGCCCTTGCGCATGGCCTCGCCCAAAAGATCGCGCAGGGCCGAGTACGAGACGGCCCCGGCCTGCTCAAAGCGTTGGCGTTGTGCCGAAAGAGCCTGAAAAACCGTGCAATAGTCACGCACAAGGTCGCGCATGAGAAAGTCACGGTTTGCCAGCAGCCAACGCCCTTTCACGCCTCGTCTTCCTTGAGCAGAGCTCTGGCCACGGCCAGGTCATAAAGCTTGAGGGGGTCGGCGTCCGCATTGCGTTCCTGCCGGTAAAGTTCCGAGGCGTCCTGCACCACGCTCATGCTGAGCCAGGGGTGACGCTCCCACACGTCGGGCATGTCGGCCCGCCAGAGGCGGAACTCCACCTCGCCGTGTTCTCCACGCCGAACATAGACGCGGGAAAGCGTGTTGCCCGCCTGGGGATGGTAGTACAAACCGAGTTCATCTTTCATGATGTGATGTTCCTTAAAGGTAATGCCAGCGAGGGCCCAGTCTCTGTTCAGCGTCAGTCTACGCTCAAACGGGTTTGTTTGCCAAGTGTGGATGCATCGTCTATGTGAAAAAAAGTACATAATACGAAAAAAAGTTGCATAAATGACAAAAAAATGCGTATTAATAGCCTCTATACAGACGGGACAAGCACCGCTGCCAGAATGCGCTTTCTGGCGCAAAGACTTGCTTGGCGGGCTTTAGGGTCCGCTTTGCAATATATTCCCGGCCAGGTTGTCATTAGCGCAAAAATGCGTTACGGAATGATCTGACCGCGTTGCGGCCTGAGGGGCCGAGGCTTTGGCTCGCCCGTCTTACGCGATCCTTTGGGGCGTCCCGGTTTTCACGGGATGGGCGCGACCCGGCGGGGGGCAATATCCGTCGGCGTTAAAGAACCCCAAGCGGTTCTTGCCCGCACGTCCGATGCAAATGGCGTTTTGCGCCAAAGCACGGATCGCCGCATTTGACGGCACATCACGCGCTGCGTGATACAAACAAACCATGTGGAGGTATGGCAATGGCGAAACATGCAACCCCCCTGTTGGACCAGCTGGAAAGCGGCCCCTGGCCGAGCTTTGTGTCCGACATCAAGCAGGAAGCGGCTGTTAGGGCCAAAAATCCTCGGGGTATCGACTATCAGATCCCTGTGGATTGCCCTGAAGACCTGCTGGGTGTGCTTGAACTTTCCTACAATGAAAAGGAAACCCACTGGAAGCACGGCGGTATCGTTGGCGTGTTCGGTTACGGCGGCGGCGTTATCGGCCGTTACTGCGACCAGCCCGAAATGTTCCCCGGCGTTGCTCACTTCCACACCATGCGTGTGGCCCAGCCTGCGGGCAAATTCTACAACACCAAGTTCCTGCGCGACCTTTGCGACATTTGGGACTTGCGCGGCTCCGGCCTGACCAACATGCACGGCTCCACCGGCGACATCGTGCTTCTTGGCACCCAGACGGCCCAGCTTGAAGAAATCTTCTTCGAACTGACCCACAACATGAACGTGGACCTTGGCGGCTCCGGCTCCAACCTGCGTACGCCCGAAGCCTGTCTTGGCCAGTCCCGCTGCGAATATGCCTGCTACAACACGCAGGACATGTGCTACCAGCTCACCATGGACTACCAGGACGAACTGCACCGTCCCGCCTTCCCCTACAAGTTCAAGTTCAAGTTCGACGGCTGCCCCAACGGCTGCGTGTGCGCCATGGCGCGCTCCGACTTCGCCGTGGTAGGCACCTGGAAGGACGACATCAAGATCGACCAGGAAGCCGTGAAGGCTTACGTGGCCGGTGAATTCGCTCCCAACGCCGGCGCTCACTCCGGCCGCGACTGGGGCAAGTTCGACCTGCAGAAAGAAGTGGTGGATCGCTGCCCCTCCCAGTGCATGAAGTGGGACGGCTCCAAGCTCTCCATCAAGACCGCTGACTGCGTGCGCTGCATGCACTGCATCAACACCATGCCCCGCGCCCTGCACATCGGTGACGAACGCGGCGCAAGCATCCTCGTGGGCGCCAAGGCCCCCGTGGTTGACGGCGCTCAGATGGGTTCGCTGCTCGTGCCCTTCGTCTCCTGTGAAGCCCCTTACGATGACGTCAAAGAAGTCATCGAAAAGATCTGGGACTGGTGGATGGAAGAAGGCAAGAACCGCGAACGCGTGGGCGAAACCATGAAGCGTCTGTCCTTCCAGAAACTGCTGGAAGTCACCGACACTCCTGCTGCCGCCTACCATGTCAAGGAACCCCGTTCCAACCCGTACATCTTCTTCAAGGAAGAAGAAGTGCCCGGCGGCTGGAACCGTGACCTTGCCGCTTACCGCAAACGCCATCAACGCTAGTCAAAGGGGGAGAAGAACATGGCTTTTATTTCTTCCGGGTACAATCCCGCCAAACCGATGGAAGGCCGTATCACCGACATCGGCCCCCACAAGTATGACGAATACTTCCCGCCGATTATCAAAAATAACTTCGGCAAGTGGTTGTATCATGAAATCCTTGAGCCCGGCGTGCTCGTGCACGTGGCTGAAAGCGGCGACAAGTGCTACACTGTCCGCGTAGGCGGCACCCGCACCATGTCCATCACGCACATCCGCGAACTGTGCGACATCGCCGACAAGTACTGCGGTGGCAGCCTGCGCTGGACCACCCGTAACAACATTGAGTTCATGGTGGACAGCGAAGCGGGCATGAAGGCCCTGCGCGACGACCTGAACAGCCGCAAGTTTGACGGCGGTTCGTTCAAGTTCCCCGTGGGCGGCACCGGCGCTGGCATCAGCAACATGGTGCACACCCAGGGCTGGGTGCACTGCCACACGCCTGCCACCGACGCCTCCGGCCCGGTCAAGGCCGTGATGGACGCCGTGTTTGAAGACTTCAAGACCATGCGTATGCCCGCCCCTGTGCGCATCGCCCTGGCTTGCTGCATCAACATGTGCGGTGCCGTGCACTGCTCCGACATCGGCCTTGTGGGCATCCACCGCAAGCCCCCCATGATCGACCACGAATGGGCTGACCAGCTGTGCGAAATTCCCCTGGCCGTGTCCGCTTGCCCCACTGCCGCCGTGCGTCCCACCAAGGTGGAGCTTGACGGCAAGAAGGTGAACTCCATCGCCATCAAGGAAGACCGCTGCATGTACTGCGGTAACTGCTACACCATGTGCCCCGCGCTGCCCATTTCGGACGGCGAGGGCGACGGCGTTGCCATCATGGTTGGCGGCAAGGTTTCCAACCGCATCAGCATGCCCAAGTTCTCCAAGGTCGTTGTGGGGTACATCCCCAACGAACCGCCCCGTTGGCCTTCGCTGACCAAGACCGTGAAGCACATCGTTGAAGTGTACGCGGCCAACGCCAACAAGTATGAACGCCTGGGCGACTGGGCCGAACGCATCGGTTGGGAAAGCTTCTTCAAGATGACCGGCCTTGAGTTCACCCACCACCTTATTGATGACTTCCGTGATCCCGCCTACTACACCTGGCGTCAGAGCACGCAGTTCAAGTTCTAGGATTACTTTGCTTAACCCCGGCGGCGCAGCAGCGCCGCCGGGACAGGAGAACCACCATGGCTGACGACAAAGACGTTGTTGTTGATTTTTTGAACAGCAAATCCGCCTCCAAGTCTAAGTTCTATTTCAAGGACTTCACGGATCTGTTCCCTGATAAAGGCCCCCGCGACGTGAAGAAAATCCTCACCAAGCTGGTCAATGAAGAAGTGCTGGAGTTCTGGTCTTCCGGTTCCACCACCATGTACGGCCTCAAGGGTGCGGGCAAGCAGTCCCACGCTGAAGGCGAAGACTAGCGGTTGATTTTTTTAGCCGGATGCGGCCTCATGCCGGGCTTTCCGTTCAGGGTTCGAGGCGGTTTTTCCGCGTCGGCCAGGCAAGTTTTGCGCATTCCGCTCACGACTAAAAATTCTCAAACGCCAGAATTGCCCCCGTTCATGGCCTTCGCAGGGCTCGTCAGCCTTTGCGTGAAAGCCTCATGCAAGAAATGCCGTAACATAGTTGCGGCATTTCTTGCATTGTCCGGCAGGGCGTGTTGCCGCACGCGCCGCCCGCTCCGCAGTGGCGCTGCCTGAGGGCAGGCTGTTGCGGTGGCGGACGCTTGTGTGGTCAACCATGACGACGGCGACTGTGGGGCCGTGAGTCCGGCGCAGACGGTTGAGCGGAAAAGGGCAGCCGGAACCTACCTCAGGTCTGGCGACGTGCGTAGTAAAACATCAGGCAGGAACGCCATGGGAATTTCCTTTACCCTCACTGATGCGGAGAAGAATTTTTTGAGCCGTTTGGCCCGCATGTCCATCGAAGCCGGACTTGTGGGCAAGGCGGTGGACGCTATCCCAAGCCCGGCGGATGCGCTGGACAGGCAGCAAGGCCCCCTCAGGCGTCATCTTGGCGCGTTTGTTACCATCTCCATAAACAACGCGCTGCGTGGGTGTATCGGCAGTATTGTGGGCCAGGAACCGCTGTACGTGAATGTCTGGCGCATGGCCGCTTCAGCCGCGTTCAGCGACCCGCGTTTTCCGCCCCTGACCCTTGCGGAATGGCGCGGTGATGTGGAGCTGGACATCTCCGTACTGGACGAACTGACGCTCTGCCCAAACCCGGAGGCTGTGGAAGTCGGCCGTCACGGGCTTGTGCTCCAATACCAGAACCAGAGCGGCGTTTTCTTGCCGCAGGTTCCCGTTGAGCAGGGCTGGGACAGGCTGGCCTATCTTGAGCACCTCTGCATCAAGGCAGGGCTGCCCAAAGACAGCTGGCAGCAGCCCGGCGCACGCCTTTTCTGGTTTGAGGCCCTGGTTTTTCCGGCGTAGGCTGTGTGTATTTTGAGAGGTTTTGTGGGGGGAGGGACCCTTTTGCAAAGGGCTCCTCCCCCATGCCCCACCCCTAGGAAAACGCTGATTTATTCCGTTTGGCGGCGTTGCTTCACTTTTTTTGAAACAGTCGAGGACTGAAGAGTCCACTCCTGTTTCAAAAAAAGATCGCGCCTTGCCAAACGGAATAACTGCGCGTTTTCAGGAGGCTCTCCAAGCAGCGCCTGCTTGGGGCTTTTCGTATCGAGAAAGGATATTCTCAATTCGAAAATGCTTTATGTCTCAGCTTTTGCCTCCACTCCATCTGCTCCATTTTCGTCGCTTTATGTCCTTTCTGTTGCGCATGCGGCCAGAACCCTCGCGTCTGGTTCACTACAGCGCATTGACGCTTGCCTTGATTGCGGCAAGGGCGTACATTGCTTATGTTTCTCAGGGCGGGGTGCAAGTCCCCACCGGCGGTGATGCGGCAGCGTAAAGCTCCGTCAGCCCGCGAGCGCCCATGGTTGGGGTCAGCAGATTCGGTGAGAATCCGAAGCCGACGGTAACAGTCCGGATGGAAGAGAACGGTCATAGCCACGCGAAAATCCTGTGCGCCATGCACTTGTCTTTCGTGTGGTCAGCGCGAAATTGCAGTAGCGGCGGCCTGGCCGCAACCGCTGTAGTGACGCAATCCGTCCACGCCCTGATGCACCATCTCCCGGTAATGAACCGGAACAGGAGAACGGCATGCATCAGACCTCACTTTCCCTTCATTCCTTTGGCAGCGCTGAAGAGCGCGTTCGTAACGCCCTGGCGTCCCTGCGCGCCGGAAGCGGTGTTCTTGTGGTGGATGACGAGGACCGCGAAAATGAAGGCGACCTCATTTTTCCGGCCCAGACCATCACGGAACAGCAGATGGCCATGCTCATCCGGCATTGCAGCGGCATCGTTTGCCTGTGCATCACAGACGGGCATGCGCGACGCCTTGACCTGCCGATGATGACGGAAAACAACACCAACACGCAGCAGACGGCCTTTACAATCTCCATTGAGGCTGCCACCGGCGTGACCACGGGCGTTTCCGCCGCAGACCGCGTCGCCACCATTCGTGCGGCCGTGGCTGACAAAGCCCGTCCCCAAGATCTGCGTCGGCCCGGTCATGTCTTTCCCCTGCGGGCGCGGCCCGGCGGCGTTCTGGAACGGCGCGGGCATACGGAAGCCACTGTGGATCTCATGCGCATGGCCGGATACGCGCCGTGCGGCGTGCTGTGCGAGCTGACCATGGATGACGGCAAGATGGCGCGGTTGCCGCAGGTGGCGGCCTTTGCCCTTGCCCATCAATTGCCTCTGTGCAGCGTGGAGGATCTTGTGGCCTGGCGGCTGAGTCTGGCTGACGAAAAGATAGCCATATCCGCCTGAGGTTCTGTTTCAAATGGTTGCTAGACAATGTTGTCACGAGCGCCTTTCCAGTTATTTTTGCGTCGAACTTCGCCTTTTATTCCAGTCGAGTACCGTCAGAGTACACTCCCTGCATAAAAGGCTTGTCCTCCTTGATATAACAGGAAATTCATCTCGTGACGACACTGTCTAGCTGACAGTTTTTGTCGGCGGACGTGTTGAGCGGCTCTTTTCATTCCGGGGGAATTCGCAGGAGAATTCTTTCTTCATGAAAAGGGCCGCTTTTTATTTTTGTTTTGATTGGGCCGCCTGTGCGGCGTGCGGCGGAGGCGTGGGTATGCGCGGCGGACGCTTTGAAGAAAGTAAAACAGGGCTTGTCCTTTGAGAGATGGCTTCTGTGCCCTGCAGGCGCGGGGTTTTTATTTTTTCTGTTGTTTTGGCCGCCTACGCGGCGCGCGGCAAGGCGGGGCCGGTTATGGGGCTGCGCCCCCTTCTCGGCCCCCCTTGCATCCCCCCCGAAGCACCCCTGCTGGGGCTTTCCTGTTACCGTGATTTGACGAGGGCTGCGCGGCTTTTGCTCCGGGAGCTTCCTCGCTGCGCTCGGCGATCTCCCTGCGCGCCGCGCAATGCCAGCGTGCGCCTTCGCGTTGAATAAGGGGCAGAGGGCGTCGCACTGGCTGTAGGAAGTTACAGGAATGGCGGTTGGTTATTGGGAGAGGCCCGCTGTGATGAAGGGACTGAACTTTAGGTCTGGTCTTTAAGCTACGTGAGTGATGTTCTGCCGATGTTGGGGCTTACGTAGAGTGGGTCCGGCAGTGGCAATGAAGCAGGGTCTGCCCTTTGAGATGAGGTTTCTGTGCCCTGCGGGCACGGGGGCTTTCTTTTTACTTTTGTTTTGGTCGCCTGTGCGGCGGACGCTTTGAAGAAAACAAAACAGGGCTTGTCCTTTGGGAGATGGCTTCTGTGCCCTGCGGGCGCGGGGCTTTTATTTTTTCTGTTGTTTTGGCCGCCTGCGCGGCGCGCGGCAAGGCGGGGCCGGTTATGGGGCTGCGCCCCCTTCTCGGCCCCCCTTGCATCCCCCCCGGAGCACCCCTGCTGGGGCTTTCCTGTTACCGTGATTTGACGAGGGCTGCGCGGCTTTCGCTCCGGGAGCTTCCTCGCTGCGCTCGGCGATCTCCCTGCGCGCCGCGCAATGCCAGCGTGCGCCTTCGCGTTGAATGAGGGGCAGAGGGCGTCGCCTTGGCTGTAGGAAGTTACAGGAATGGCAGCTTGTTATTGGGAGCGGCTCGCTGTGATGAAGGGGCTGAACTTTAGGCTTGGTCTTTGAGCTACGTGAGTGATGTTCTGCCAATGTTGGGGCTTACATAGAGGTCCGGCAGGGGCAATGAAGAAGGGCTTGTCCTCTGAGAGAGGATTTTTGTGCCCTGCGGGCCTGGGGTTTTTACTTTTTCTGTTGCTTTGGCCGCCTGCGCGGCGTGCGGCGGAGGCGTGGGTATGCGCGGCGGACGCTTTGAAGAAAGTAAAACAGGGCTTGTCCTTTGAGAGATGGCTTCTGTGCCCTGCGGGCCCGGGGGCTTTTCTTTTTTTGCGGTCACGTGTGGACGCTACACAACGAACAGACATAAAGCCCAAATCCTTCACTATGCCTCAAGTCAGCCAGACGAGCTTCAACCGTGCATTCAGGGCGAGATCATACGCTGGCATTGCGCGGCGCGCAGGGAGATCGCCGAGCGCAGCGAGGAAGCTCCCGGAGCAAAAGACGCGCAGCCCTCGTGAAATAGTGGAAGCGGGAAAGCCTTTAAGGACTTACCCGTGGGAGTGGAGATATACGACAGGCTCAGCGGGGTCGTCCGGGGGGAGTGCAGAGGGGGCCTCGGAGGGGCGGCAGCCCCTAACAGGCCCCCATCTGCCGCCCGCCGCGCAGGCGGCCAAAACAACAGAAAAAAGAAAGCCCTCATGCCCGCCGGGCACAACACCCACCTCTCAGAGGACAGGCCCGCTTTATCCCCTCAAGGGCAATTTCAGCGCAAGCTCTCCCATCTACCGCCCGCCGCGCAGGCGGCCCAAACAACAAACAAAGAAAAGCTCCCATACCCTCAGGCACAGAAGCTCCTTTTCAAAGGGCAATCCCGACTTCAATTCTTCACGGGAGTATCAGGGCGCCACCACCCACGCCAATCCCTCAACCCTAGCAAGGGGGCCGCAACCTCTCCGCCAACCTGGTGTACCTCTTGCGCGTCTTGTTGTTTTTGACGGCCATATGCAGCGCGCGCGACTCACCCACAAGAATGACCAGTTTTTTGCCGCGCGTGGCCCCGGTGTAGACCAGATTGCGCTGCAACAGCATATAGTGCTGCATCATGATGGGAATGACCACGGCGGGATACTCCGACCCCTGGGATTTGTGGATGGATATGGCGTAGGCCGGGGCCAGTTCGTCCAGTTCATCAAACTCGTACGGCACGACGCGGTCGTCAAAGGTGACGCTGAGGGTGCGGTCAGCGAGATCCATAAAGCTGATGCGGCCCATGTCCCCGTTAAAAACGTCCTTGTCATAGTTGTTGCGTATCTGCATGACCTTGTCGTGCAGGCGGAAGGCCCGTTCGCCGCGCCGAACTTCAAGTCCGTTGGGGTTCAGGGCCTCCTGCAGGCGGGCGTTCATCTGTCCCGCGCCCACGGCCCCCTTGTGCATGGGGGTCAGCACCTGAATATCGTCCACGGAATCAAAACCGAAACGACGCGGTATATGGTTGCGCACAAGGTCAACGATAAGCTCGGCGGCCTTTTCGGGATCGTTCTGGTGGATAAAATAAAAATCCGAAAGCCTGTCCTTGCTGGATTCCAGCGAAGGCACCTCGCCCTTGTTGATGAGGTGGGCGTTGCAGATGATTTCGCTCTCCGCCGACTGGCGGAAGATTTCCGTCAGTTCCACTACGGGCACGACGCCGGAGTTGATCACGTCGGCCAGCACGTTGCCCGGCCCCACCGAGGGCAGCTGATGCACGTCGCCCACCAGCACAAGGGTAGCGCCCAGCGGCACGGCCTTGAGCAAGTGGTAAAAAAGCAGGGTGTCCATCATGGACGCTTCGTCCACGACGAGCAGGCCGCAGGCGAGGGGGCTGTCCTCATTACGGGCGAAGCCGTCCTCCTTGGGGCTGTATTCCAGAAGGCGGTGGATGGTGCGGGCCTCGCGCCCGGAGGTTTCGGCCATGCGCTTGGCGGCGCGGCCTGTGGGGGCCGCCAGCAATATGCGGGCGCGCACCTCGGCAAAAAGATTTATGATGGCGTTGATGATGGTTGTCTTGCCCGTGCCGGGGCCGCCCGTGAGCACCATAACCTTGCTGCGCGCCGCCATGCGCACGGCTTCAAGTTGTTCGGGCGCAAGCGCTATGTCCAGTTGCGCCACCACCTTGTCCACGGTGGCGTCGGCATTTTCAAAGCGGATGGACTTGGGAGAATTGAGCAGCCTTTGCAGATAAAAGGCCGTCTTGGATTCGCAGTGGAAATAGCGGCGCAGATAAACGCCGGTTTCCGGCAGGCAGACGTGCGCGTCGGAATCCGGCCCGGGGCCGGGCATATCCATATCTTCGCGCACAATGCGCTCGTCCTCCTCAAGGGAAGACAGGGCTTCGCTCACCAGGCCCTCGTCAACGCCCAACTGGGCGCACACGGCTTCCATCAGGGCGGATTCCGGCAAATATACGTTGCCGTCGTCCGTGGCTTTTTGCAGCACATACAGCGTGCCCGCCTGAATCCGCAGGGGGTGATCATGCTCAAAACCGAGCTTGCGCGCCGCCGCATCGGCCGTGACAAAGCCGATGCCGTGAATGTCCATGGCCAGACGGTACGGGTTCTCGCGCACAATGTTCAGCGCGTCACCGCCATAGGCGCGGTAAATGCGCACGGCATAGGCCGGGGTGATGCCGTGGGGCTGCAAAAAGAGCAGCAGGTCGCGTATGCCCCGGTGCTCGGCCCAGGACGTGCGGATGCGCTCAAGGCTCTTTTGCCCCACGCCGCGCACCTTGAGCAGGCGTTCCGGCTCTTCGTCCAGCACGCGGATGGTGTCAGTGCCAAAGGCCTTGACGATGCGGGTGGCCATTTCATCACCGACCCCCTTGATGAGGCCGGACGCCAGATACAGGCGGATGCCCTCGCTGGTGGCGGGCATCATCTCCTCGACGTTGCTGAACTCCACCTGACGGCCAAAACGGGTGTTGTTGACCCAGCGCCCGCTGAGTTTCATCTGCACCCCTGCCTGCGGATTGACCATATGGCCCACGCAGCTCACCGAGTCTCGCGGGCGGGTGAGGCCGCCGTCGCCGCCCGAGCTGTTGACGCTGCCGGGCATGAGACGCAGAACGGTATAGCCGTTCTCTTCGTTGTGAAAGACGACGCGCTCGATGGTGCCGGTAAGTTCAACGGCATCCGGGTCTTGCAGCAGGGACATTTCCTTCATGTCAGCGATTTTCCAGGGCAGGGCTTTTACCGTCAGGGATGGCCTTGCGGTTGCGCGACCACCAGAACCAGTCGCGCTGTTCCGGCGGCAGGTGCGGGTTACGGGCCTGCGCCACAGCGCAGTGCATGACGTCCAGGCAGCAGATATCGACCTTCTGGCCCTTGAGGCGACAAAGGGCGTCATACAGTTCCTGCGGGTCGCGGCCTGCGAGGTCGTCAAGGCTGGTCACGCCAAGCAGGTCAAAATCTTTCAGCGAGGCTGGCCCGATGGAGCGCAGGCCATGCAGGGGGTGCTTCTTCATACGCCGACGCCCATGCGTTGCTGCAAAAGCAGCGCATCGGCCAGGGCCAGCGCCGTCATGGCTTCCAGCACGGGCACCACGCGCGGAATGGCCGCCAGGTCATGCCGTCCGCCCACAAGAACCGTGGCGGCATTGCCTTCCTTGTCCACCGTGTTCTGCGTGATGGCGATGGACGCGATGGGCTTGACCGCCGCCCGCAGCACAATATCCTGACCGCTGGAAATGCCGCCAAGGATGCCGCCAGCGTGGTTGGAGGCAAAGCGCGCCCTGCCGGGGCCAGGCTCGTCAGCGGGGAGCAGGGGGTCGTTGTTCTGCGAGCCGCGCAGGGCCGCCGCCGCAAATCCCTCACCTATTTCCACGCCCTTGACCGCGCCCACGCTCATGATGGCATGGGCCAGCACAGCCTCAAGCTTGTCAAAAACGGGCTCGCCAAGCCCTGCGGGCACGTTGCGCGCTTCAATACGCACAATGCCGCCCAGGGTTTCTCCTGCCTTGCGGGCCTCGGCCACCAAGGCGTCCCACTGGGTGACCACAGAAGGCGCGGCGGCGCAATAGGGGCGCATGGAGGCCCCGTCCATATCCATGCCCCACTGGGGGATGGCGACGCCGCCCAGTTCCACGCAGCCGCCAAGAATTTTCACGCCGCGCAAGGCAAGGATTTTTCTGGCCACAACGCCGCCAGCCACTCGGGCCGCTGTTTCGCGCCCGGAGGAACGCCCGCCGCCACGGTGGTCGCGCAGGCCGTTGTACTTCTGAAAATACCCCCAATCCGCATGGCCGGGGCGAAAAACTTCCGCCAGGTTGCCGTAATCGTGGGAACGCTGGTCTTCGTTGGCGATAAAGAACGCAATGGGCGTGCCTGTGGTGAGGCCTTCATAAACGCCGGAAAGCAGGCGGACGGTGTCGGCCTCCTTGCGCTTGGTGGCTGTCGGCCCCTGCCCGGGCTTGCGGCGATCCAGTTCGGCCTGCATGTGGGCTTCGGTCAGTTCGAGACCTGCGGGGCAGCCGTCAATGATGCCGCCAAGGCCGGCCCCGTGGGATTCGCCAAAAGTGGTCAGGCGCAGGGCGCGCCCAAAGGTGTTACCGGCCATCATGCACCTCGCGCAGGACAGAAAATATGGTTCGGGGCAGCCTTTTGGGCAGCCAGAATCTTTTCAGTATAGAAAAGGGAAGCGCGGCTGGCAAGCTGTGGGGTAGGCGACGTGGCGTGAGTATGCGCGACGGGCGCTCTGAAGAAAGCAAAGCAGGGCCTGTCCTTTGAGAGGTGGGTGTTGTGCCCGGCGGGCATGAGGGCTTTCTTTTTTCTGTTGTTTTGGCCGCCTGCGCGGCGTGCGGCAGATGGGGGCCTGTTAGGGGCTGCCGCCCCTCCGAGGCCCCCTCTGCACTCCCCCCGGACGACCCCGCTGGGGCTTGTCGTATATCCCCGCTTCCACGGATTAGCCCTTAAAGGCTTTCCCGTTTCCGACACCTGGCGAGGGCTGCGCGGCTTCTGCTCCGGGAGCTTCCTCGCTACGCTCGGCGATCTCCCTGCGCGCCACGCAATGCCAGCGTGTGATCTCGCCCTGAGTGAGGAGCGTCGGTAAGGCGTCTCTTTGGCTGTGGGGGAGCCTCAGAAACTGCATATCACTATTGGGAAAAGGCACGTAATGGCGGCGGTACTTGCGTAGCGGGGGCTTCAAAAAGAATAAAGCAGAGCTTGTCCTTCGAGAGATGGCTTATGTGCCCTGCGGGCACGGCGGCCTTTCTTTTCTGTTGTTTGGGCCGCCTCCGGCGGGGGCAGAAGGGGCCTGTGAAGGGGGCTGCGCCCCCTGGCGAGGCCCCCTCTGCACTCCCCCCGTTTACCCCCAAAGCTTTCCAATTACCGCAGATTGGCGAGGGCTGCGCGGCTTTTGCTCTGGGAGCTTCCTCGCTCCGCTCGGCGATCTCCCTGCGCGCCGCGCAATGCCAGCGTGCGCCTTTGCGCTGAATGGGGATCGCTAGCTGTTATGCAGGCAACGCACTCAAGCCTGTGCCGCTTCTCAGACAGAGAGCGGGCGGATGCCGGGGGCGGCGTCATAAAGAACCGAAGCCGACACGTCGGCGAGGTTCGTGCGTAGCCGCCCCCGAAAAAGGGAAATTGTTGGTCAGGGTAGGACAGCGGGGTGCTTCGGGGGGGGATGCAAGGGGGGCCGAGAAGGGGGCGCAGCCCCATAACCGGCCCCGCCTTGCCGCACGCCGCGCAGGCGGCCAAAACCAAATAGACGAAAAGCCCCCGTGCCCGCAGGGCGCAACGCCCACCTCTCAAAGGACAGGCCCGGCTTTATTCTCTTGAAGCGTCCGCCGCCCAAGCCCCCAACACGCCGCCCGCCGCGCAGGCGGCTCAAACTAAATTAAAGAAAAGCCCCCGTGCCCGCAGGGCGCAACAACCTCATCTCAAAGGACAAGCCCTATTTTATTTTCTTCAAAGCGCCCGCCGCGCATACCCTCGCCACGCCGTTTACAGACTCTGAAAATGCTTCACAATGTGATCCACAAAGAGGCGCACACGCTTGGGCGGGCGGTCGCCGGGCAGGGTGAGATTGATGTCTGTTTTTGTCAGTTCCCAATCGGGCAAAAGCTGGACAAGCCTGCCCTCCTTGTCAAAAGCTTTGGCAAGCTGCGGGATGAGCGTTGTCACGCCCTGATTGGCAAGCAGCAGTTCCAGCGCCAGACCGATACTCTGCACGGTATGCCGTGGCTGAAGAGCCACGGTTTCCACCTGCCTTTTCTTGGAGCAGGTCACCAGCGGGCGGCCTTCGCTCGTCTGGGCGATGAAAGGCAGGCGGGCCAGATCGCCCGGATGTTCAGGGCGGGGATGGCTGTGCAGAAATTCCGCCGTGCAGAACAGGGCTGGCTGCATGGACAAAAGCCTTCTGACTTTCAGATCCGGGTAGGGGACGGGGCCAGTCCTGATGTCCAGATCAAAGGGCTCCCTGTGCAGGTCTTTCCATTCTGTGGAAAACACCGTGTGCAGGCTTATCTGCGGGTACTGCTCCACAAATGAGCCCAGAGCGCCGTGCATGCAGCAGTGGTACACAAAGGCTTCAACCGACATGCGAATGGGGCCGCACGGCTCCGCCTGCTTTTGCATGAGCCTGTCCCTGACGCCGCTGGCTTCGGCCATGATAAACTTGCAGCTTTCCAGCAGTTCCTTGCCGTCTTCAGTCAAACCGGCAACGCGCGTATTGCGGAAAAACAGCTTCACGCCAAGGTGCTGCTCCATGGCCGCAATGCGCCGTGAAAGCGTCGCAAGCGGAATGCCCAGCGCGTCAGCCGCCTGGGTAAAACTCGGATGGTTGGCGGCCTCCAGAAAATACGGAACATCCGCCAGAAGCTTGCGCATATCATCTCTCATTTACGACAACATCCTGAGTATATTTTTATCATATATAAACATCTTCAACAATGATACTTGAGAATCACGTGAAGTCAAACCCGCGCGCAATCGGCCAGACGAGCGACCGGACAAACGTCCGCCTAAACAAGCATCCAGGCAGACAAACAGCATTGCGCCTTCACCCAAGCGTCAGCCCACGCAACTGCCAGCGCGCTTGCAAGCTGACATTACCCGCGTCCCGCATACGGGCGTTGCCTGATATGCGGGCCATACTTGAGGAGAACATATGAACGATGATTTTCAGGTGGATGAAAAACTTATTGAAGCATTCCACCTCATGTTTGATCACTTTCCCGAGGGAGTGCAGCTCGCCCACAAATCCAAGCGTGTTGTGGCCCTTAATGCGGCCTGCAAAAGCCTTGGAAGGGAAGTGGGCATGATCTGCGCCAAGCACGGCCCGGCGGAGGCGCACAAGGGCTGTCTTGCCCACAAGACCATCAAAAACCATGTGGCGTCCTGGAAAAAGGGCACAGAACCCGGCCCCGGCGGGCAGGAGCCTGTGGCCTTCTGGCTGCCAGTGGACGGCTATCCGGATTTTTTCATCCATTTTGGCATCGGCTACATGAAGGACTATTCCCTGCCGTCCGATACGGAATAGCTGAGCAGAAGAAATCAGGAACCAGCGCGGCCAACAACGCGGCATAACACGCCCCTGAACCGGCCCACACGCATGCTCCCAAGCAAAACCCCCGTCCCTTCACCTGCATTTGCCGTGAAAGGACGGGGGTTTTTACGTGTTCAGACAGGTGTGCAGCCGGAAAGGGAACGCGGTTAGGCTGCGCCGCCAAGGCTGGAGGAACCGCCCTGCTTCATTTCGCCGATAAGCCCCTGCAGCACGTTCGCCTGGCGGGAAAGCTCCAGGATGGCCTCGGATGACCGCTGCATATACTCGGCATTTTCGCCGGATATCCTGTCCACCTCGTCCAGACTGCGGTTGATTTCGCCGCTGGCTGCGGACTGTTCTTCCGAGGCGGCGGCAATGGCGCGCACCTGATCCGTGCTTATGTCCACCATGGACACGATTTCGGCCAGGGCCGCGCCAGATTTGTCGGCCAGTTGATCAGCGCTCTGGATGCGCGACACCGTGCGGTTCACCACATCAATGGTCTGCACGGTGCCTGCCTGGATGCCGTTAATGGCTTCTCCCACTTCCCTTGTTGCCGTCATGGTTTTTTCGGCCAGCTTGCGCACCTCGTCGGCCACCACGGCAAAACCGCGCCCGGCTTCACCAGCGCGGGCGGCCTCAATGGCCGCGTTGAGGGCCAGCAGATTGGTCTGATCCGCTATGTCGGCAATGACGTTCAGCACCTTGCCAATGGCCTCGGCCTTGACGCCAAGCCCGGCCATGCCGTCCTTCATTTCCCCGGCCTGCTGCTGTACCTCGCGGATACTGTCGAGCAGTTGCGTGACGGATGACGAGCCTTCCTGCGCCTTCACCCTGGTCTGATCCGCGGTGTCGGCGGCGTGGGACGAGCTTTGCGCCACTTCAAGCATGGAGGCGTTCATCTGTTCCATGGCTGAAGCCGTTTCACGCACGCGGTCGGCCTGCCGCGTGGAACCGCTGCTGGCCCTGTGGATGAGGTCTGACAGATTGCCAGAGGCCAGGTTGAGGGCGTTTACCACGGCCTCAAGCTGGCTTGCGGCATAGAGCATGCCCTCGGCCTTGGCTTTTTCAGCCTCTTCCTTGGCTTCGTGGGCCTGGCGCATAAATGCCTGGGCCTCGTCCCGTTCTTTCTGGGCCTCGGCCGTGGCCCGGCGCGTTTCAGCCCTGAATGAGGACAGGTTGTCCGCCGTGGTATTCAAGGCCTGCACCAGGGGCAGGATGGAAGATTTTTTGCTGGCGTCCAGCCTGCGATCAAGATCATCGCCCCCCAATTGGCGCGCAAAGGCGATGCACTGGCGCATGACGTCAAGGTCGCGACTGGTGAACAGATGCCCCACGCCATAGATGGCCAGCATGGAGACCGCCAGCACTATCCACATATTGGTGCGGCTCTGCTCGATCTGCCCCTGCATTTGCTGCATGGCGGCGTCAAAGCGGGCGTTCATGGCCTTGTCAAACAGGCCCCCCTGCTCCCGGTAGGCCTCCGCATACGGCGTGGCCACCCTGGCGTAGTCCTTGTAGCTTTTATGGCGCTCATCAGCCGGAACCTCCCTGAGCGGCAAAAGTACGTCCCTGCCATTGGCGATAAAGCTGATGGCGGCTTTCTGGGCGTCGGCTATGATCTTTTTTTCCTGACTGCTGAAAGGCATTGCGTCCAGCTGCTGAAACCGCTCCTCATTGCGTTTGGCAATCTCGGCCTGCTGCTTGATATCTTTCTCCAGATCGCCCCCCAGCATGGCGTCACGCGTGAGGCGGCTCACGTAGTTGATGTCCTTGGCTATTTCGAGGCTGGTCATTTTGCCTACCACGTCCACGTCACGCATTTGCGAAAAGGACTGGTTGAGAGTCGATACCGAGTCGAGAGAAAAGGCGAACATGGCGACAAGCGCCACAGCCCCAATGGTTATTGTCAAAAGAAACTTTCCACGCAAAGAAAATGAATTCATGGCGATGCTGCTTGTGCTAAGAGTTGAAAAATCGGTTTTTGCAAACAAAAATATATACAGTCTGCAGAGGCTGCAGGTTGCGAGGGAAGAAAAACGACGACGGCAAATATCGTCGATATTCTTGAGTTGGCAGATAGTGCAGAACAACATATCGGTAAAATTTATGCAAGCTATAGAGCCGGTTTACATCACACAAAGCCATACCCGTAGCAGGACCTATATATGGTATCCATAGCAGACATGTTTCAGCATGCCTGCGCCTTCTTGTGGCGAAAACGCTCAAGAGTCCCGCGCGGGCTTTTTGGGCGCACACGGGACTCTTGCCTTGTGGGGGGTGGGGATCAATTACAGCTGTACGTGCTGTTTTCCGCGCGCATCTTACTCACAGCGGCCGCCAGCGCATCCACATTCAGTACCATTTCCATCATGCTGATCTGCTCTTCCCACTTGGCGGGATCGGCAGCGGCCTTCATTTCCGGCTCAAGCACATGATATACGCAGAGTCCCAACGGGACTCCTGCCAGGGGTCCGGCGTAGGTGGGGTCGCCCAGAGTGACGGTTTCGGCATAGATTTCCGCCCCTTCAGGGTCGGAAGAGCCGAGAACCACCACGACGTTCTCGCCACCAAACTTCTCAGCCGCGTCCTTGACGCGCTGCTGATTTTCCAGATCCATGGCTCCTGCGGCCGTTCAAACGAAGCATTCGGTGGCGGAGAACAGGATCTCCGCCCCCGAATCGGCGAAGACATCCGCCATGGCGGGGCCGGGTACGCCGTCCCTTTCGCCAAGCAGCAGAAGCTTCTTGCCTTCGAGCTTAGCCATTGCTTACTCCTTGTGGTTATGGGCTTTTTGTCGCACGGGCCGATGCGGCGGCCCGTCGTCCACGTCATTGCCGCGCTGCCCTGTCTGGGCGAGCGTGCAAAACATTACAGCAGTTTTTCCGTTCCGGCCTTGATGGCCTCAATGGAAACAGCGTCGCCGGACACGCGCGACACGCATTCCCCGCCCTTGTAAAAAAGGATGGTGGGCACGGCCATGACGCGCAGGCTGATGACCAGGCGGCGGTTTTCCGCCACGTTGAGCTTGCAGAATTTCACCTTGCCGTCATACTCGGCGGCCAGTTTTTCCACTTCGGGCATCAGGGCCAGGCAAGGGCCGCACTGGGGGCCCCAGAGGTCAACCACGCAGGGCATGGCGCTTTGCTGTACTTCGGCTTCAAAGGTATCTTTATCGACGATAATCATGAACTGCCTCACTTGGTTGCGTACGATTACACTGTACCGATAAAGGCGGGCCGGGGCCTGTGCCGGACACTCTGACACGGTCGGCCCGCCTGTCGGAGGATTTTATATGTATCCTGCGGTCTTCAGGATTTCACGGGCCTTCTCAAGACGGGCCACAGCCAGCTTGACCACAGGCCCGGTGCAGCCCATGGCCGCCTCGGCGTAGATGTTTTCCTTCCACAGGCAGTGTACCGCCTGCTCAAGGTCCAGCACGTCGATGCCGTGGATTTCTTCATCCGTGGGCTCGGCGGGCGGGGCCTGCACGGTTTCGGTCGGGGCCGCCCCTGCCGCCTTTTCAAAGGCGGCCAGTTCTTCGTCCAGCCCGGCGGCCCTGGCCCGGCGCAGTTCTTCGGCCACCACGGCGGGCAGATTGCCGCGTACGGCGGCGGCCGTATAGGCCAGGGCATTGGCCATGACCGGAGCGCCCGAGGCGCGGGAGACGATGCTCACCACCCGGTTCCAGCCTTCGCCCACCGAGGGGCCGTAGCCCCAGCCCGTGGTTTCGTAGGCTCCACCGGAGGTAAAGGCGCTGAAGAGCTTCATGAGTATGTTGCCCGTGAGCGTGTCCGTGACGCACACGTCCACGGCCCCGGCCAGAAGGTCGTTGCCCCGCAGCAGCGAGCCGCCGTCGCCCCTGAGGCTCTGTCCCAGGCGCAGGTCGTAGCCGCGTTCCGCCATGCGGTTCAGCGCCCGCAGCACCTGCGGGGCCGCGTCCACATTGAGCACGCCCACAGCGGGGGAGGCCAGACCCATGGCCCTGGCCACAGCCAGGCCCAAAACGGCGTTGCGCAATAGCGCCTGTTGCCTCTGGGCCGCGCTCATGCCCGTGGTGCAGGCCACAAACATGGCCTTGCCGAGAGCAGGCGTCAGAACGCGGCCCACCGTGGCCACGCCCAGGGGGAAGGGATAGTGCAGGGCCACCGCGCCCTGGATATGACCGTCTTCCAGGGCTTTTTCCATCCCTGCAGCCAGTTCATTGCCTTCGCAGCCGGTTTCAATCCAGTCCATGCCCGCAGGCACAAGTCCCGCAGGCCGTGGCCCCACGCCGACCACGGTCAGCGAGGCGTCCTCCTTCATGGCCACAGCGGCCGCCGAGAGGAATTCCGTATCCGAATGCTCGCCGCCTGCGGCCATGAGGCCGATGCGGCACGGCGCGCGTCCACTGCGCGCCCGCGTGACCAGATCCTCAAGAGCCTTGCCCAGGATGGCACGCCTGTCGTTTTGACTCGCCATACGCCTGCCTCCTACTGACCCTTTTGCAGGTTGGCCGCCACGTCGCTCAGGGCTGTCAGCAGCAGTTCGGTCACATCCTGCTGGCTGACGTTCTGCGCCTGTGCCGCGCTCGTGCCGGGGGCTTCCATAATAAAGGAAGCGCCGTCGGCCAGGTTGGTCAGGCGGCCCAGAAACAGGCTGCCCTTGCCTATGATCATGGCGCGCTTGATGCGGCCTTGCTTGATATCTTCAATGGCGTGGCCCACATAGGGTACGCCGGAGGGGATGTGCCCCTGGATGGGGGCAAAACCGGGCATGCCGTGTTCCGCCACAAACTTGGGAATGTCGGTCCGCTCGATCTGCCCCTTCATGACCGCAAGGGCCGCGATCATCTTGTAGTTGGCCTCGGGCACGTTGCCCGCGCCCGCAGGCAGGGTCACTTCGGCGTTGTGCAGTTCAGGGGCGTACTTGTCCACATCCGTGAGTTTCAGACCCACGCGGGACAGGGGTTCGAAGGTCAGGGCCGAGGTGATGGCCTGGGGCGAAGCCCCCGCGCCCACCGTATGCTTGCCCAGACCTTCCAGCCGCATGACCGGGGTCTGGCCGTCGTCGGGAGTCAGCAGCAGGGCGAAGCTGCCGAGGCAGTTTTCCAGCGGCACAAAGCCCTTCTTGATATGGTCGCGGGCGTTCATGTAGAGCTTGGGCACGGAGCCGCCGCTGACCACGACCACATTGGGCCGCACGCCGCTGGCCACCATGCCTGCCGAGGTGATGAGGGCGGCCACGGGCCCGGCGCAGAAGCCGCGCACGTCAAAACCGCTGGCATTGACGCACTCGGCTATCTCGGCCAGGGCCTTGGCCATGTTGCCGCCGCCGCGTTGCATGGCGTCGCCCACGGCTTCTTCGGAGCATTCCACCACAAAATCCACGTCAGCGGGAGCCATGCCCGCGTTCTTGATGAGGTGCAGCAGAGCCAGCACGCCGCTGGCCTTGCTGGCCAGATTTTCCAGCATGACCCCGGCTTCGAGGTTTTCATCCGTATCGTGGGCACGGCGGCAGCAGGCCACCAGGGTATTCTCAAAGTAGAGCGGCAGGGCGTGCTGTTTTTCAATGGCTTCCTGCAGCTCGGCGACGGGCTTGCCTTTCTCCAGCCGGGCCAGCTGCTTTTCGCCCATGACGGGGTTACGGGCCAGCTTTTCGGCCACTGCCGCTGCAAAGCCCTGTTCCAGCCAGATGAGGTCAAAAACGTCGCAAATATCCATAAGCCCGATGAACTCGTCTTCGGGCATGATTTCGCCAAATTTCCCGTAGCGTTGCGGATCGCCCAGGTTGTCGATCCAGGGGGCCGGAGCCTTCTCCAGTTCGTCGAGGCTCATGCCGCCCACATAGGTTTTGTTGGGGGCGTAGGCAGCGGCCTGTTCCCAGGTCTGCGCGTGCTTGGGCAGTTCTCGCAGAAATTCCGAATCGGGCTTGGAACGGCGTTCCTGGGCGGGGGTGCCGCCATAGTGCAGGGCCAGTTCCGGCGCGAAGTTCAGGCAGTATGCGGCTGCCTTGATGCCAACAGTTGTCATGGCGCTATCCTCCAGCGGCTTTAGAGCAGTTTACGAATGAAATGAGTTAATTGCTCTGCAAGGATTTTTCTGAAAATCCTTGCCATGAAATGCGAGTAGGCGGGCTTTTGCCTGCCGTACGCGAGCATTTCAAATGTTAAATGCTCTAGTGTTGAAGGTAGGCATACGCCGACATGGCGGCCCGCGCCCCGTCGCCCGCTGCCGTAACCACCTGCCGCAGCGAAGTGTCGCGCACGTCGCCAGCGGCGAAAATGCCCGGCACCGAGGTTTGCAGCTTGCTGTCGGTAATGATCCAGCCAGCGGCGTCGGTTTGCAGCAGGCCGTGCAGATATTCGTCATTGGGCAGGGTGCCGATGAAGATGAACACGCCGCTCAACGGAATTTCGCGTTTTTCTTCGGTCTTTACGTTGCGCACCACGATTTTTTCCACCATGTCGCTGCCTTCAATGGATTCCAGCACGCTGTCCATGACGGGCACGATCTTGGGGTTGGCCAGGGCGTGCTCGACCACGAGTCTGTCGGCGCGGAATTCGTCACGGCGGTGGACAATGTATACCTTGGAGGCAAAGCCCGTGAGGTAGCAGGCTTCTTCAACGGCGGTGTTGCCGCCGCCGATGACGGCCACTTCGAGGTCTTCAAAAAAGGCGGCGTCGCACACGGCGCAGTAGGAAACGCCCATGCCCGTGTATTTTTTTTCGCCGGGGCAGCCCTGCTTGCGAAAATAGGCCCCGCTGGCCACGATGACGGCCTTGGCGGCGATTTCGCTGCCGTCCTTGAGGGTGATGACTTTCTCTTCGCCGCGCACCTCAAGCTTCTGCACCGAGGCTGACCTGAATTCCGCCTTGAAAAATTCCGCATGGGCGCGAAAGGCGTCGGCCAGACCTGTACCCGTGCCGTCAAGGATGCCGGGATAGTTCTCCACCCTGCTGGTGGTCAGTATCTGCCCACCGGGGCGGCCTTTTTCCAGCACAAGAGTGTCAAGACCGGCGCGCTTGCCGTAGATGGCGGCGGAAAGTCCCGCCGGGCCAGCGCCGATGATGACCAGTTCACGTTTTTCCATGAAAAGATCCTCGTGTTCGGTAACATGGTGAGGGCGTGTGCGGCGATGACCGCAACACACGCTTTACCACCGCACACGGACGGCAAAAGGGTGGGAGAGTGCGCAATGGCGTACAGGCCACCGCCAGATAGGCGGGGTGCGCATGCTGAGGAGTATATGATCGTGTCGTATGTTGATGGAAGCAAAATGTGTGCCTGTACGCATGCAGGGATGGAAAAATGAAAAAGCAGCGCGTCAGGCGCAATTGCAGTGGCAAAATTCTTATGAACATTTTTTGTCAACACAGTTTTTTGACTAAACACACAAAAATTTTTATATAAACAAAAAATGCCAATGTGCTTCCTGTGCAACTTCGTCCAAAACATCCCAAGGGGCGGCCATGCTGGATACCATTTTGAAGGGGTGCACCGATCTTTCACAGCTTTTGGACTTTTTTCGCCTGATTTTTGACGTCAATTTGATTGGGATTACCATTGTTCGGGAAGATGGTGTTATCATTTACTATAATGATGCCCAGGCACGAATTGACGGACTTTCGCCGCAGGACGCCCTCGGTAAGCAGATATGCGACGTTTATCGCTTCACGCCAGAGGACAGTCCTACCATGCGGGCGCTCCACACCGGCTCTCCAATTTTCGACAGTGTGCATCTGTATCGTACCCGACGCGGCAAACTGGTTAATTCTTCCAACAGTATTTATCCGCTGTGGAACAACGGCGTCCTTCTGGGGGCGATCTGCTTTATCCAGAGGTATCCCTGTATCGGCCTGCAGTCGGAGGGATGGGGCCCCGAGGCAGCGGATGGGATGGGGGATGCCCCTGATTGCAGGAAGGAACAAGAAAAAAGGCATTATACATTTGAATCCCTGATCGGCGAAAGCCACGCGCTGCTGGAGGTCGCTTCGCTGGCAAAGAAGGTTTCCACCAAGTCTTCTTCTGTCATGCTGATAGGCGAAACCGGCGTGGGCAAGGAGATATTCGCCCAAGCCATACATTACGCAAGCCCACGCCAGGCAAAGCCCTACACGGCCATAAACTGCTCAGCCGTGCCGGAAACGCTGCTTGAGGGCATCCTTTTTGGCACCGTCAAGGGCGCGTTTACCGGCGCCGTGAACCGGGTGGGCCTGTTTGAAGCCACGAATGGAGGCACCCTGTATCTTGATGAAGTCGATTCAATGCCTGTGTCCTTACAGAACAAACTGCTCCGGGTTCTCCAGGAGCGCATGGTACGCCGGGTAGGAGAAGAGCATGAGCGCCCCATAGACGTGCGCATCATCAGTTCCGTCTGTAAAAATCCCACGGCTCTTATTGAAGATGGCCACTTGCGCCAGGATTTTTATTATCGGCTTGGCGTGGTCAAGATCATGATTCCTCCTCTTCGCTTCCGGATGGAAGATATTCACCCCTTGGTGCAGCATTTTATGCGGTTTCACAGCGGCAGGCTGGGGGTGCCCCAACCCCTGGTCACTCCAGAGGCCATGTCCGTACTCTACGCCCACAATTGGCCAGGAAATGTACGCGAACTGGAGCATGTCATAGAGGCCAGCCTGGTTCTGGTTGACCCTGGTGATAATCTTGAGTCATGGCACCTTTATGATGCTGTGCCGGAGCTCGCCTCTTCATCGCCGCCACTGTCAGCCACAACGCCATGGCTGGCAGTTCAGGGCGCTGCCCGTGAAACGGCGCCCGGTTCCGGTCGCGCCGCGCCTTCAGAACGGCCGCCCTCGTTCGCGGAACCTTGCGCCTCCGCTCCTTCCACAACACATCCTCAGATGACCGCAACCGCGACGGCCGATACGGCGCGTGAAGCCGGTTCAAGCCTGCCGCGACAGACCATGGACATTGAAGAGACCGCCATCAAGAAAGCCCTTGCAACCTCGGCGGGCAATGTTGCCATGGCCGCTCGACTTTTGGGAATATCTCCGCAGCTTTTGCATTATAAAATCAAGAAATACGCAATCAGCAGGCAGGCCTTTCTGCCAAAGCAGTATTAATTCAGGTTGATTTTTACGTAGATGTTCGCAAAAGGGCAAAACAACACGCGCATGTGAACAGCACAATAATGACGGGGTATTAGCGGCGATGTCGCAGCCACGGTCCTGTGGCGCGGCGACTGGCGGCCCGTCGGGCCTTCCCTGCGAGCGCGAAACTGTCAGGCACGAAAGTTACCCAGGAAATGCTCCCTATTGAGCAGTGCTCTTCCCACCTTCCCGCGTTCCCGCTTTTCCGTCCCCCTGCTCCCCCTGCCCCCTGCCGCACTTCAGCCATGCGCTGCAATGACGGCAAACGCCACCGCCGATGTACGCAAATTTTTTCAAGCACACAGTATTTTTTGTGAACAGAAAAAATATTGTGTGATTGAAAAATGCGCAGAGCCGTCTGGCATCTTCACTTGGTTAACCAACTATAACATTTTCGCATCGAGAATATTCATTCTCAATGCTTCCAAGACGCCCGCTTCGGCGCGTAACCGCGCAAATAAATTGCGCTTGCGCCTCCGCAGCGGGCCTCTGCCCACGCAGCCGCCAGAGCAATTTCAAAGCGAAATTGCTCTGGAAAAACAGTCTCTATTTTTTTTCAGCGAGGGGATTTTTTCTGGCATGCTGTTTGCTCTTCTTTTCACAGGCACAGATACACTTGCAGCTACCAGGAAAATCCCATGCGAAAGCCAGCCCTTCATATACCCGGCTACCGGTCGCTTTCCAGCAACACATGCCATGTGCGTACGCGGCTTTTCGCCTCTCTTGACCCTCTCTGGAGCAGCACAGAGCCATCCTCGCATTCCTGAGTCACAGAGCGTGCGCGTCCGGGGGACGCACTCCGTCAAAACCTTACCCTCTCCCTCTTTTTGAGAACGCCCTGGGGCGGAAATAGTACGAATGCCCGTTGTCTTTTCGGGCAGAACATATGTTCAGCAGCTACCCCAAAAAACGGCATGACCGCGTGGTGCGCCACACGGTCATGCCGTTTTTTGGGGTCTAGTCGCGTGACTGATGCCGGGGCTTTGCCTCGCGCCTTTTTCACGCTCACCGTTCACCGACGGATAAGGAGGGCGAGAGAACGCTGAGATCGTGATCGTATGTCGTGTTCTGTAACCGCAAATGGAGGAACCAGATGAAACTGGAACTGCACAAGATCGCCGTCAAAGACGCGCAATGGGGCGACAAGACCCATGCGGACGGTGGGGTGCTCTATGTAAATAAGGAAGAGGCCCTTGCTGTTGTCCTGCAGGAAAGTCAGTTCGTCACGGCCGAGCTGGACATCGCCCGGCCGGGAGAAAGCGTGCGCATCATCCCTGTGAAGGACGTGATCGAGCCGCGCGTGAAGATGGACGGCAACGGGTATTTTCCGGGCTATTGCGCACCCATGTCCAGAGCGGGAGAAGGCGCTACCCTGGTGCTTGATGGCGCAGCGGTAGTGACTTGCGGTCCTATCGTGGCCTTTCAGGAAGGTATGATTGATATGTCCGGCCCTGTGGCGGAGTACACGCCTTTTTCGAAAACCATCAACATTGTCATGAATGTTGAACCCGTGGAAGGCATTGACCCTCACGAATATGAAGAGGCCCTTCGTAAAACCGGGCTGCGGCTCAGCGTATATCTGGCCAAGGAGTGCCTGGGCACAAAGGCTGACTCCATAGAAGTGTATGAAAAGCGCTCTGTGGTTGAAGAGAGCGCCAAATATCCCGACTTGCCCAAGGTCCTGTATATATGCATGTCCATCACGCAAGGCCTGCTTCATGACACGTACGTGTATGCCTCGGATTTGCGCCCCTCCCTGCCGACCCTGCTGCATCCCAACGAAGTCCTGGACGGCGCCGTGGTGTCCGGCAACTGCGTGTCCGCGTGCGACAAAAATACCACCTATCATCATGTTCACAACCCGGTAGTCACCGAGCTGTATGCGCGGCACGGCAAGGAAATCAACTTCCTTGGCATGGTGCCTGCCGTTGAAAGCACCATTCTTGCGGGCAAGCAGCGCGCGGCAATGATGAACCTGACCCTGTCCAAGGAACTCGGCGCCAACGCGGTGATCATCACCGAAGAGGGCTACGGCAACCCTGACACGGATTTTTGCCTTAATGCCAAGCTGCATGAAGACGCGGGCATCGTGGCCATTGTCATTTCCGACGAGGCCGCCGGCATCGACGGCAAGAGTCAGAGCACTGCGGACGCCACCCCCGAACTTGTGTCCTTTGTATCGACCGGCAACGTCAATGAAATGCTTGAAGTGCCCAGCATGCAGAAAGTTATCGGCGACGCCCGGGCCATAGCCAATCTTTCCGGCGGCGCCGCTGAGAGCCTGCGCCCGGACGGTTCTATGTACATCGAGTTGCAGGCCATCATTGCCTCCACTTGCGAAATCGGATTCAGCCGCAACAGTTGCGAGTGGATATAGGGAGGATACGATGCAATACAGAATAGTGCATTACATAAATCAGTTTTACGCGGGCAAGGGTGGCGAAGACAAGGCAGACCACAAGCCTGAGTCCGTCCCCAGCCCCGTGGGCCCGGGATCTGAAATTACCCGCTTGCTCAAGGAGGCCGGAGGCGAGGGCGAAATCGTCGGCACAGTGATTTGCGGGGACTCGTACTACGGTGAAAATATTGAAGAAGCGCGCGAGACGTGCCTTGCGTTGATTGAAGCGTTCAAGCCCGATCTGCTCATTGCCGGCCCTGCTTTTAACGCAGGCAGGTACGGTGTGGCCTGCGGCGACATCGCTTCAGCAGCCGGAGAAAAATTCGGCATTCCCACGGTTACGGGCATGTTCAAGGAAAATCCCGGGTTGGAGCTTTACGGCAAGGGTTGCTATGTCGTGCCCAGTTCAGAAAGCGCCCGCTCCATGAGAAAAGACCTTGCGGCCATGACCGAACTCGGCCTTAAGCTGGTGAAAAAAATTCCCATGGGGCCGGCTCGTGAAGAGGGCTACTTCTCCCGGGGCATCCGCAAGTGCTTTTTCAAGGAAAAGACAGGCGCGGCCAGAGCTGTCGATATGATGCTGGCCCGTTTGAGAGGCGAGGAGTTTCATACCGAATACGAAATGCCGGTATTCAAGAAAATTCCGCCTGCACTGCCTGTCAGGGACATAAAGAACGCAACCATCGCCATCATCAGTTCCGGCGGCGTGGTGCCCGTAGGCAATCCGGATCATATCCGCGTGTCGTCCGCCGACAGTTTCGGCTCATACAGTATTGCTGGCATCAATGATCTCACGCCGGAAAACTATGAATCCATCCATGGCGGATATGACAGGGCCATGGCCGCCATAGACCCGGACTGCATCGTGCCTGTGGATGAACTGCGCAAACTGGAAAAAGAAGGCGCGTTCAAGAAGCTGCACGATTTTTTCTATACCACCACAGGTACGGGCACCAGCGTGAACAACGCTGAAAAGTTCGGCCAGGAAATCGGTGAGATTCTGCGCAATGCGGAGGTGGATGCAGCCATCCTCACATCTACGTGAGGAACGTGCACTCGATGCGGTGCATCGATGACGCGTGAAATAGAACGTGTGGCGAATATTCCTGTAGTGCAGATAGCGACAATTGTCCCCATCATGCTCACTGTGGGCACCAACAGAGTCGTGCCGGGCGTGGCCATTCCTCACCCCGTGGGGGACCCCCGCAAAGGGCCGGAAATTGATCATACGCTGCGACGCAACCTGTTATTGAAGGCGCTTGACGCCATGCAGACCGAAATCCAAGAGCAGACCATCTTTGAATAGTATGTGTTGACCTGGCGGCGGCCCCTTGGGCCGCCGCAGCTGTTTTCACAGAAACGCCGAGGATGGCTCTCTGTCAGAAAAAAACGGCGATATCCGGAAACAGGCCCATGGCGGATTGAAAAAGCGGTGCTTTGCCGGGAGTGAAATGCCGGGCGAGCCTGTAGGGAGGCTATATGGAATACATGATACTTACCAATAACAGCAGTATTGGCTCTGAATTGCCCGGGTTTGATATTGTCCGCGTCTCAGGAGGTCTGACGGCCATATATCAGGCCCTGTGCGATCATTTGCAAAACGGGCATGAAATCATATCCGTCCCCCTTCCGCCCAATGTTCCTCTTATTCGTTCTCCAATTAGAAGCGTCATTTTGCGTAAGACAAAACGCAAATATGATTCACATGGTCTCATAGCCGTGGAAAAAGCGCGGGAGAGAACAGCAGTGCTTGGTGTCATCGACAATGAAAACACCAGGCAGCACATTGAATTCATTGATAAAAGTCGCCTGGATCGCGCCATCAGGCAGCTGGCGGAACTGGATGGTGAACGCGGCTAGAGCAATTTCACTAGCGATGCTGTCGCCAGCCGTAAGGCTTCTTCGTCGCCTAACGGCTGCCGCTTGAAATCGCTCTGGCGGATGCGGGCGTCTTGGAAGCATTGAGAATGGGTATTCTCAATGCAAAAACGCTCTGGAAGCGCGGCCGTTTTTGCTGCTGCCCCTGGTAAAATTCCCGCGTCTCTCGGGAGATATCCGCGAGTGACTACGGAGGCCACGGCGAACATGGCAGGCCATTGTGGCTTTCACCCGCGCATGGGCGGCTGTTGAGGGTTTTTACGGGCTGTTGCCTTCATCACCCAATATGAGCCTGAACGTGTCTTTTCCACATTGGAGAATTGTCCACATAAGAAGCAAAATATTAATCCACAAAAGGAAAAACAATGGATAAGCGTACTGGTATAAAGCAAACGTTGCTGTTGACAGGCGCAATAATTGGCCTGCTTGTTGGATCGGGAATATCAACAGGGCAAGAAGTTTTGCAGTATTTTACTCCATATGGCCTGTACGCGTTTTTGGTTGCTGGAGTGTCAGCGCTAATCATCATTATTGCAAACTACGGGTTTGCATATGCGGGATTTCACGGTAACTTCAAAAAAGGAAGCGAGGTATTTGCCTTCTACTGTGGGCCAGTTATTGGGAAGATATTTGACTGGTTTACGGTTTTGTTTTGCTACATGTCGTATATTGTTATGGTCGGCGGCGGCAGTTCTACGTTGAATGAACAGTTTGGTCTTCCGATCATTTTTGGCGGTACCATTATTATGGTATGCGCTGGAGGAACCGTAGCAATCGGGTTGAATTCGATAGTGAACATTGTGGCCCGCATTGGGGTTTTAAAAGTCGTTATGGTTTCGACGGTGTGCCTGGTATCGCTTATATGCCATATTGAATCCCTGCCGCAAAACCTCAGCAGAATCAGCTCCAGCGAGCTGCCCCTGCTGAAAGCCGCTGACACCTGGCTCTTTTCCGGCATTTCATATGGCGGGTTCTGCATATTATGGCTGGCGAGCTACGTTGCGACGTTGAGCACAAAAGTAGACTACATGACCTTGCAACGAGGCAGCGTATTCGCCGCCATTATTCTTGTATCCATGTGTCTGGTTATCGGGTTCGCCCTGACCGCGAACATTGACAGTGTTTATAATTTGCAGATTCCCAACCTTTTTCTGGCCAAGCAGATATGGATGCCGCTCTCATATTTTTACAGCATGATCACTTTTCTGGCGATCTATTCCACTGCTTGCCCACTTCTGTGGACTGCTTCATCCAGGTTTTGCGTAGAGGGCACGGTAAAGTTCAAGCTTGTCACAATCGGTCTGGCCGCAGCCGGGCTCCTTATAGCCATGTTCACGCCTTATAACATACTGATAAACTACATCTACGTGCTGAATGGCTATCTGGGGTCGGCGTTTATGATTATCATGATTGTCAGGCTTGTCATGATAAAGATGAAGGTGAGGAGCTCCCAGTATAACACGCAATAAAAATCGAGCCCGCAAACGGCCGCCAGCTATGCCGGGGGGGATATGGGCCAATACGGCTCTCATGCCAACTGTTCCTTGAGCTGAACGCCAGGCTCCGGGCCGCTGCAGAGATGCACCTTTGCCCGCTCAAGAGGCTGGGCCGGGCAGGGTGTGCCCATGCAGGGTATGCCCATAATGATGGAGTCCCGCACGCGTCTTTTCAACGCGCGCGGGACTCTTGCCCTGTGGGTGGGGGGGAGGTGGGCTCAATTAGTGCAATTTCACCAGCAATGCTGTCGCCAGCCGTAAGGCTTCTTCGTCGCCTAAAGGCTGCCGCTTGCAATTGCTCGGGTGACTGCGTGAGCAGGCGCCCGCCGCAAAGGCGCAAGCGCTATTACGTGCGCGGTAAAGCGCCGAAGCGGGCGTATCTTGAACCTTGAGAATGTATATTCTCGAAGTTCATCTGCTCTACAGGCTATACTTGCTGTTTTCCGCGCGCATCTTACTCACAGCGGCCGCCAGCGCATCCACATTCAGTACCATTTCCATCATGCTGATCTGCTCTTCCCACTTGGCGGGATCGGCAGCGGCCTTCATTTCCGGCTCAAGCACATGATATACGCAGAGTCCCAACGGGACTCCTGCCAGGGGTCCGGCGTAGGTGGGGTCGCCCAGAGTGACGGTTTCGGCATAGATTTCCGCCCCTTCAGGGTCGGAAGAGCCGAGAACCACCACGACGTTCTCGCCACCAAACTTCTCAGCCGCGTCCTTGACGCGCTGCTGATTTTCCAGATCCATGGCTCCTGCGGCCGTTCAAACGAAGCATTCGGTGGCGGAGAACAGGATCTCCGCTCCCGAATCGGCGAAGACATCCGCCATGGCGGGGCCGGGTACGCCGTCCCTTTCGCCAAGCAGCAGAAGCTTCTTGCCTTCGAGCTTAGCCATTGCTTACTCCTTGTGGTTATGGGCTTTTTGTCGCACGGGCCGATGCGGCGGCCCGTCGTCCACGTCATTGCCGCGCTGCCCTGTCTGGGCGAGCGTGCAAAACATTACAGCAGTTTTTCCGTCCCGGCCTTGATGGCCTCAATGGAAACAGCGTCGCCGGACACGCGCGACACGCATTCCCCGCCCTTGTAAAAAAGGATGGTGGGCACGGCCATGACGCGCAGGCTGATGACCAGGCGGCGGTTTTCCGCCACGTTGAGCTTGCAGAATTTCACCTTGCCGTCATATGCGGCGGCTAGCTTTTCCACTTCGGGCATCAGGGCCAGGCAGGGGCCGCACTGCGGCCCCCAGAGGTCCACCACGCAGGGCATGGCGCTTTGCAGTACTTCGGCTTCAAAGGTATCTTTATCGACGATAATCATGAACTGCCTCACTTGGTTGCGTACGATTACACTGTACCGATAAAGGCGGGCCGGGGCCTGTGCCGGACACTCTGACACGGTCGGCCCGCCTGTCGGAGGATTTTATATGTATCCTGCGGTCTTCAGGATTTCACGGGCCTTCTCAAGACGGGCCACAGCCAGCTTGACCACAGGCCCGGTGCAGCCCATGGCCGCCTCGGCGTAGATGTTTTCCTTCCACAGGCAGTGTACCGCCTGCTCAAGGTCCAGCACGTCGATGCCGTGGATTTCTTCATCCGTGGGCTCGGCGGGCGGGGCCTGCACGGTTTCGGTCGGGGCCGCCCCTGCCGCCTTTTCAAAGGCGGCCAGTTCTTCGTCCAGCCCGGCGGCCCTGGCCCGGCGCAGTTCTTCGGCCACCACGGCGGGCAGATTGCCGCGTACGGCGGCGGCCGTATAGGCCAGGGCATTGGCCATGACCGGAGCGCCCGAGGCGCGGGAGACGATGCTCACCACCCGGTTCCAGCCTTCGCCCACCGAGGGGCCGTAGCCCCAGCCCGTGGTTTCGTAGGCTCCACCGGAGGTAAAGGCGCTGAAGAGCTTCATGAGTATGTTGCCCGTGAGCGTGTCCGTGACGCACACGTCCACGGCCCCGGCCAGAAGGTCGTTGCCCCGCAGCAGCGAGCCGCCGTCGCCCCTGAGGCTCTGTCCCAGGCGCAGGTCGTAGCCGCGTTCCGCCATGCGGTTCAGCGCCCGCAGCACCTGCGGGGCCGCGTCCACATTGAGCACGCCCACAGCGGGGGAGGCCAGACCCATGGCCCTGGCCACAGCCAGGCCCAAAACGGCGTTGCGCAATAGCGCCTGTTGCCTCTGGGCCGCGCTCATGCCCGTGGTGCAGGCCACAAACATGGCCTTGCCGAGAGCAGGCGTCAGAACGCGGCCCACCGTGGCCACGCCCAGGGGGAAGGGATAGTGCAGGGCCACCGCGCCCTGGATATGACCGTCTTCCAGGGCTTTTTCCATCCCTGCAGCCAGTTCATTGCCTTCGCAGCCGGTTTCAATCCAGTCCATGCCCGCAGGCACAAGTCCCGCAGGCCGTGGCCCCACGCCGACCACGGTCAGCGAGGCGTCCTCCTTCATGGCCACAGCGGCCGCCGAGAGGAATTCCGTATCCGAATGCTCGCCGCCTGCGGCCATGAGGCCGATGCGGCACGGCGCGCGTCCACTGCGCGCCCGCGTGACCAGATCCTCAAGAGCCTTGCCCAGGATGGCACGCCTGTCGTTTTGACTCGCCATACGCCTGCCTCCTACTGACCCTTTTGCAGGTTGGCCGCCACGTCGCTCAGGGCTGTCAGCAGCAGTTCGGTCACATCCTGCTGGCTGACGTTCTGCGCCTGTGCCGCGCTCGTGCCGGGGGCTTCCATAATAAAGGAAGCGCCGTCGGCCAGGTTGGTCAGGCGGCCCAGAAACAGGCTGCCCTTGCCTATGATCATGGCGCGCTTGATGCGGCCTTGCTTGATATCTTCAATGGCGTGGCCCACATAGGGTACGCCGGAGGGGATGTGCCCCTGGATGGGGGCAAAACCGGGCATGCCGTGTTCCGCCACAAACTTGGGAATGTCGGTCCGCTCGATCTGCCCCTTCATGACCGCAAGGGCCGCGATCATCTTGTAGTTGGCCTCGGGCACGTTGCCCGCGCCCGCAGGCAGGGTCACTTCGGCGTTGTGCAGTTCAGGGGCGTACTTGTCCACATCCGTGAGTTTCAGACCCACGCGGGACAGGGGTTCGAAGGTCAGGGCCGAGGTGATGGCCTGGGGCGAAGCCCCCGCGCCCACCGTATGCTTGCCCAGACCTTCCAGCCGCATGACCGGGGTCTGGCCGTCGTCGGGAGTCAGCAGCAGGGCGAAGCTGCCGAGGCAGTTTTCCAGCGGCACAAAGCCCTTCTTGATATGGTCGCGGGCGTTCATGTAGAGCTTGGGCACGGAGCCGCCGCTGACCACGACCACATTGGGCCGCACGCCGCTGGCCACCATGCCTGCCGAGGTGATGAGGGCGGCCACGGGCCCGGCGCAGAAGCCGCGCACGTCAAAACCGCTGGCATTGACGCACTCGGCTATCTCGGCCAGGGCCTTGGCCATGTTGCCGCCGCCGCGTTGCATGGCGTCGCCCACGGCTTCTTCGGAGCATTCCACCACAAAATCCACGTCAGCGGGAGCCATGCCCGCGTTCTTGATGAGGTGCAGCAGAGCCAGCACGCCGCTGGCCTTGCTGGCCAGATTTTCCAGCATGACCCCGGCTTCGAGGTTTTCATCCGTATCGTGGGCACGGCGGCAGCAGGCCACCAGGGTATTCTCAAAGTAGAGCGGCAGGGCGTGCTGTTTTTCAATGGCTTCCTGCAGCTCGGCGACGGGCTTGCCTTTCTCCAGCCGGGCCAGCTGCTTTTCGCCCATGACGGGGTTACGGGCCAGCTTTTCGGCCACTGCCGCTGCAAAGCCCTGTTCCAGCCAGATGAGGTCAAAAACGTCGCAAATATCCATAAGCCCGATGAACTCGTCTTCGGGCATGATTTCGCCAAATTTCCCGTAGCGTTGCGGATCGCCCAGGTTGTCGATCCAGGGGGCCGGAGCCTTCTCCAGTTCGTCGAGGCTCATGCCGCCCACATAGGTTTTGTTGGGGGCGTAGGCAGCGGCCTGTTCCCAGGTCTGCGCGTGCTTGGGCAGTTCTCGCAGAAATTCCGAATCGGGCTTGGAACGGCGTTCCTGGGCGGGGGTGCCGCCATAGTGCAGGGCCAGTTCCGGCGCGAAGTTCAGGCAGTATGCGGCTGCCTTGATGCCAACAGTTGTCATGGCGCTATCCTCCAGCGGCCTTAGTGTTGAAGGTAGGCATACGCCGACATGGCGGCCCGCGCCCCGTCGCCCGCTGCCGTAACCACCTGCCGCAGCGAGGTGTCGCGCACGTCGCCAGCGGCGAAAATGCCCGGTACCGAGGTTTGCAGTTTGTCGTCGGTAATGATCCAGCCGCTGGAGTCCGTTACCAGCAGGCCGTGCAGGTATTCGTCATTGGGCAGGGTGCCGATGAAGATGAACACGCCGCTCAACGGAATTTCGCGTTTTTCTTCGGTCTTTACGTTGCGCACCACGATTTTTTCCACCATGTCGCTGCCTTCGATGGATTCCAGCACGCTGTCCATGACGGGCACGATCTTGGGGTTGGCCAGGGCGTGCTCGACCACGAGCCTGTCGGCGCGGAATTCGTCACGGCGGTGGACAATGTATACCTTGGAGGCAAAGCCCGTGAGGTAGCAGGCTTCTTCAACGGCGGTGTTGCCGCCGCCGATGACGGCCACTTCGAGGTCTTCAAAAAAGGCGGCGTCGCACACGGCGCAGTAGGAAACGCCCATGCCCGTGTATTTTTTTTCGCCGGGGCAGCCCTGCTTGCGAAAATAGGCCCCGCTGGCCACGATGACGGCCTTGGCGGCAATTTCGCTGCCGTCCTTGAGGGTTATGATCTTCTGGTCGCCGCGCACCTCAAGCTTCTGCACCGAGGCCGACCTGAATTCCGCCTTGAAAAATTCCGCATGGGCGCGAAAGGCGTCGGCCAGACCCGTACCCGTGCCGTCAAGGATGCCGGGGTAGTTCTCCACCCTGCTGGTGGTCAGTATCTGCCCGCCGGGGCGGCCTTTTTCCAGCACAAGAGTGTCAAGACCGGCGCGCTTGCCGTAGATGGCGGCGGAAAGTCCCGCCGGGCCAGCGCCAATGATGACCAGTTCACGTTTTTCCATAAAAACTCCTTGTGGGGGCGGGCCGCCTGCGACTGCGGCGTGTAGTGCGCCACCCGGAAAAATCTGCTGCGTTTTTATCCGTTTTCAGCTCCGGCAGGTCGTGAGGGGGGGGATGTCCACGACCCGCCGGAGCGTTACCGGGGGGGGATTAAAATACTGTCTGTCCGTCCACCTTGGTGGTCAGAGCCTTGAAGGCCTTGAGCACCAGTTCGCGGCGAAGGTGCTTTTCTTCCCCAGGGGACAGTTCCGGATTGCCCAGGGGGTAGGGAATGGAGACCGTGGGCACGATGCGGTTGGCCCCGATGCTCAGGGAAATGGGAACAATGGTGCACATGTGGACCACGGGCACATCAGCGGCCTCTTCAATGGCCTTGGCGAGCGTTGCGCCGCAACGCGTGCAGGTTCCTCACGTGGAGGTGAGGATTACGCCATCCACATGTGCGGCCTTGAGCTGTGAGCCGATTTCGGTGCCGAACTTGCGGGAGTTGGCCACCGAGGTGCCGTTGCCCACCGTGGTGTAGAACACGTTGTAGAGCTTGCCGATCTTGCCTTCCTTTTCCAGATCGCGCAGCACGTCGATGGGCAGCACGCGGTCGGGGTCCTGGTTGGCGTAGGTCTGGTCGTAGCCGCCGTGGGCGGTCAGGTACTTGCCCTTCTCAAGATTGTTGACGCCTTCAATGCTGTACGCGCCGAAGTTCTGCGCCGAGGAGGCGGCGATATGGTCGGGGTTGCCTTCGGGCACAATGCCGCCCGAAGTGACCAGGGCGATGGTGGCCTTGCTGAGGTCGGCGATGGCCGGGCGGGGTTCCACACGGTCAAAGATGGGCATGGCGTATTCCGTCTTGAAGGGCTCGCCCTTGATCTTCTTGATCAGCATGCGCACGGCGCGTTCCGCGCCGGGTTCTTCGTAGAACATGTTCTTGCGTATGCCCTTGGGGAAGATGCCCTCGGCCTCGGGATCGGCTATTTCTTCGCCGCGCAAAAGCTTGAGCATGGCTGCGGCCATGGCGGGCACGGCCTTGGCCATGCCACGGGCGCTGTCGGAAGTTTCAATGATGGTCACTTCCTTGCGGTACAGATCAACGCCTGGGCTTTCACGGTACATGCCGCTGACCACAGGCAGGCCCAGCTGCTTGTTGACGGCCGCGCAGACAACGCCGCAGGCCGTGCCGTAACGGCCAGCGTTAAAGGCAGGCCCGGCGATGACGCCGTCCGCGCCAAAGCGCTTCACGGTTTCCACCATCTGGGCGGCCACTTCTTCAAGGTGATTGGCGCAGTAGTTGTCGCCGCAGATGAACGTGGCGACGATTTCGGCCTGGCCACCAAGGGCAGCCTTGAAGGCCGCGCCCGGGCCCACGATGCCTTGGCGCACTTCGGGGGTTATGTCGGCCTTTTCTTCACCGCCGATGCCGGCAAAAAACTGATTGATATAGTGTATAAGCTTATATGCCATGATGATCTCCTGCTCCTTGAGCCGGCTGCGCCCCCTTACAGGGTGCGGCCGCCGATGCGGTTGAAGCCCAGTTCGTTGGTCGCGCCAAGGATGGCCTGCAATTCCACTTCAAGGCTGCCGTCTTCGCGCACAGAGCCGAAGAAGCCGCCAGCAATGGTTTCAGCGGGAGTCAGATCGCCGATAACCTTGGCCATGGGCGGCAGCACGATAAGTTCGTTGGCGTTGCCAGCGGTGACGCAGGCGTCGCCCTCGGGGCACGAGTCGGCCAGGGACTGGCTGGAGCCGTCGCGCCCGGCGAATTCGTCCGTGATGAGCACGGTTCTGATGCCAGCCTGCTCGGACTTGCGGCAGTTCATGATGAGGTCGGCGTCCGGGTTGCCGAAGCCTTCCTCGCTGATGACGACGGCATCGACGCCGAGCATGCGGGCCAGCTTGACCGCGTAGGAAGAGCTGCGCTTCTTGTCCGCCAGGGTGACGTTTTCATTGGTGATGATGACGCCCACGAAGTTGAGTTCCTTGCCGTGATGCGCATAAAGGCTTCGGATCACGGGGTTGTTCAGGTGGACGTAAGTGCTGTTCTTGTCGCAGGCGGACACGCAGTTGCCGGAGATGATCGCGCCGTCCATAATTTCCGTGGGGCTGATCATGGTGGGCAGGATGCGCTTGGCGTCCACGCCGTAAACCCAGGTGTCGTGCAGCAGGCCCTGAGATTGCAGCATGTAGATGTAGGCCACCTTGGGCAGGCCGGGATGGGCGTGCATGGCCTCGCTGAACGCGGGAAAGTCAAAGGTTTCCACCTTGTCGGCCGTGGCGCCCTTGCAGGCGGCGGCAAGGTAGTGGGCGGCGCGCAGTCCGGCACGGCGGAAGCACGCCTCGCACTGGTGGGGCTCCATCTCGGCCACGGGCGACAGCGAGATGGTCAGGTTGCACGTCTTTGAAAACGGCGTGTAGTCCGCGCCGGGGCCGGTCATGTCCACAATGCCTTCCTGCGGGGCCACCACGCGGCCTGTGGTCAGCACGGCCATGCCGCTCAAGACCAGGGTCTTGCCTTCACCGGCGCTTTCCACATCGCCTATCCAGCCGGGAAAGACCTCGCCCGGCCCCTCCAGCTTGCAGCGGGGCTCAATGGCGTCCTTCACGGGCATGATGCGCGTGTTTTCGCCGGGGTGGGCAGCGTCGATCTCGACTCCGCCGAGGCGTTCGTCCTGCATGAGCAGGGCAGTAAGTTCTTCCTTGTTGACGGTAAGCACGCCGCCGCTGACGCCTGTGCGCGCGCCAAAGACCAGCTTGCTGATTGTGATGCGGTGCAGTTCCAACTTCACGTTACATCTCCTTGTGGTGTGAAAGCACGCCCGGCGCGGGGGCCGGATGCCTTCCATTGAGGTTCAAAAGGCTTTTGATGCTGCAGCCCAGGCTCTCAATAGTTGCGCGCAGAAGCTCCACGTCCACAAAGGCGCAGTCCCGCAAAGCGCTGCTGTCCATGCGTATGGGCGCAAGGACGGCAGCGGCGTCGTAACGGGCCTGAGCCTGCTCAATGAGTTCAAGAGATGTGATGTCCACCAAAGCGGGGGCTTCGGAAGATGGTTGGGCACAAGATGACAGGATCAAGGAACGGTACGGCATCTGCCGGGGCAGAAAGTTGCCGTACAAGGGATGATTGGCAAGACGCCAACCCTGGTGGATCTGATCGCGCGCCGCGCGAATGACAGACGCGGATCAGCCCGTGATGAGCGTGACGCTCAGTCCCTTGGGGGCCATCTCCTGAAAACGGGGATTGTTGGTAATAAGGACGTGAAGCATAAGCGTACCTGCGGTTTAATGGCACGCCCTGTCTCCACAAGTGGATTCAGCAGCACTAAGATGTGCGATTCTTTTACCTGAGAGTTTCAGCCTTTTGGCCTTGCCCCTTCGGTGCCTCTGCGCTGGCGTTCAGTACAGAGGACTCTCTCGCGCACTTACCACGATTCAAAAATGTACTATTGAGAAAAAAGTGTCAAGCTCACGGGAGTGGAAATAATTTTTCACAATGCCGCCTGCGGGCAATTGTTTGGCTAACCAACATAATTATAATGCAATAAAAATTTCCGTTAGCAGCAGTATTTTTGTTATGCTTTTTTCTGCGGCCATAATTTTCGGCCGCCGCACCGCAAAGCAAAGCCCGCGCGGGCCAATCCCGGCGGGCTGCTTCTCCTGACAGCGCTTCAGGGCGCGGTCAGGGGCCAACGAAGACCCAGTATATAGGTATGTAAAAAAGCTTTGTCAATATTTGTTATCAATATTGACACGCTCCACGTTTTACAGTCTGCAAAAACAGTTTGCAAAAACAGACAGTTGCTAAAACAAGATTTTAGAGCACGCGACAGCGCGGTAGCGGAACCCTTCCGAGCACTGCCGTCATGCGCCTGCCTCAGGGTTTTGTGTTCGGCGTATGGGGGCCGCCCTTCCAGATGCCGCCCCAAATGTCGCCCCCAATGACGCAGTCTGTTCTACAAAGGCATGGCTGCCGCCAGTGCCGTCAGCGTCCGGGCCAGCGGGCCTTTGTCCTGCGGCACGACAAGTCCAAGCCGCAGATGAAAGGCATGGTCGTCTTGCAGCCGCGCAAAGGCGACGCCGTCTCTGCGTATGGCCGCAAAGGAGGCTGGCAAAAGCCCCATGCCTTCGCCAGCAGCGATACGGGCCAGCAGCACGTCGTGCTCCGTCGGTTCCTCGAGATAGTGCGGCATGAAGCCCATGCGCGCAAAGCGGGTTTTCGCGTAGTCGAAGAATCCCGGATTGATCTCGCGTCTGAACCAGAAGAGCGGCCGCTGGCTGAAATTTTTCAGCGACACGACCTCTGGCGCCGCATCCTCCGGCGCGAACCATGATGCGGGCAATGCGGCCAGCATGGGTTCGGCGTACGGCAGTTCCTGCAGCAGCAGGCCGGGCGCGTCCAGCGGCAGGGCCACAAAGGCGGCGTCGAGCCTGCCTTTGCGCATGTCGCGCGCGAGCCTTGTGGAGGCTTCCCTTTGAATATGCAGCCCGTCGGCAAAGAACTCCGTCAAGCGCCGCTCCAGGCCAGCAAAGACGCCCTGTTCAAAGGCCGTGGTAAACCCTATGCGCGGGCGCTGCTCCTGGGGGTGGATGTCTTGCCGCAGGCGTTTGTAGGTTGCGTCCTTCATCTGCAAAAGCGGTCTGACTATGGCCAGCACGCGCGCGCCCTCGTCTGTCAACGTAAGCCCCTTGCTGTGCCGGACAAAAAGCGCCACGCCCAGCCGTTCCTCCAGCTGCTTGATCTGCCGACTCAAGGGCGGTTGCGCCATGAACAGGCGATCCGCCGCGCGGCGCAGGCTGTTTTCCTCCGCAACCACAGAGAAATGGTAGAAATGCCGGACATCTATGGCGTCGAGGGCTGATTTTGAAACGGTCTTTGTCATACCTAAAAGGTATCACAAAACAAGTATGATGCAAAGCGCCCGTGGCTGGCTATGTTTCAGGGGCGGTTCGCGTCGCATGCCCTTGAGCCCGCCTGATCCTGCGGCCGTCAGGCAGGCGTTGGCCCTGAGGCGCAGGCACGGGGCCGCCGCGCTGCCGCGCGCCAACCCAAAAAAACACCAACTGCCAGGGAGGCAGAACACATGACGCAACACTACGCAGCAATGCCCATTCGTGAACTTGGAGACGGTTTTTCGGCGTCCGCCATTTCCTTTGGGGCCATGGGCATGTCGGAATTTTATGGAAAAACGCCTGATGACGAAGCCAGTCTGGCGGTGCTTGATCGCGCGCTGGAACTGGGCGTGACCATGCTTGACACCGCCGACATGTACGGGCGTGGGCACAATGAGCGGCTCATGGCCAAATTTGTCGCCCGCCATCCCCAGGAACATGCCAGCGGGCGCATCCGCATTGCCACCAAGTTCGGCATTGACCGCGATCCCGCCGATTCGTACAAGCGCAGCATCAACAATTCGCCGGACTATATCCGCAAGGCCTGCGAAGCGTCGCTGCAGCGCCTTGGCGTTGAGCGCATAGACCTGTACTACGCGCACAGGGTCAATACCGATGTTGACATCGCAGACACCATGGGCGTGCTCGCCGACCTCAAGCAGCAGGGCAAGATCGCGCACATAGGTTTGTGCGAGGTTTCTGCCGCGACTCTGGCCAGGGCGCACGCCGCGCATCCCGTGGCGGCGCTGCAAAGCGAATATTCCCTGTGGACGCGCGAAATGGAGCATGAGGTTCTCCCCGCATGCCAGAGACTGGGCATTGGTTTTGTGGCCTACAGCCCGCTGGGCCGGGGATTTTTGACAGGAAAATACTCTTCGCCGGATGCTCTTGAGGCCGGGGACTTTCGCCGTGACAATCCGCGCTTTCAGGCGGACAACCTCCGCCACAACCTGAAACTGCTGCCCGCCCTGCAGGCCGTGGCTCAAAAGCATGGCTGCACGCCGGCACAGATTGCGCTGGCCTGGCTTCTCGGCCGTTACGAGCGCCTTGTGGTCATTCCCGGCACACGCAGCGTCGCCCGTCTGGAAGAAAACTGCCGTGCCGCGCATGTTGCGCTGCCGCATGAAGACATTGCGCAGCTTGACGCCGTGTTTACGGAGCAGGCGGTGCACGGCCAGCGGTATCCGCAGGAAGGCATGAAGGGGGCCAATGCCTGATTTTTCGCGGCGCAGATCGCGCCCGAACATCTTCGAGATATTGGATATAAAGGCCGGGGCCTGCGCAAAAAACGCAGGTCCCGGTTTTGTATGGCAACTGCCATGGCTGGCAGGGAGCAAGGAGTGCAGGGCATATTCAGGATGAAACGCTCAGGCCACCGTACAAACAGGCTTCCGCTGTGAGGGCGTTTGCGCAGCATGTTTGCGCGGGTTTTGCCTTTCGGGCATGGGGTACCCTTGAGAGCGCATATGCCCCAGAGCATGTGCCAGTTGAAATACTCGCCCACGGCAGGCTAAGCCTGCCGTGGGCATTTCGCGGCAAGGATTTTCAGAAAAACCCTTGCCGCGCCGTTAACGCACTTCATTCGCAAACGGATTTAATCTTCCTGCTCCGCCTGTGGGAGCAAGGGGATAAGCCTTGCGGCAAGAAGCACAATGAGGCCCGCAAGACCAAAGCCCGTCAGGCCCACCAGCAGTTCGCCAATGGTGGGCACATAGGAGGCAGGCCCCGTGTACAGGGGATTGCCCTGTACCAGCATGCCCGGGAAGATGTCCACCGGATAGGCTTGCGGCGCAATGGTCAGTACGTACATGAGGGCCATGCCGCCCACGGCCGTGGCAAGGGCCGCCGCCAGCAGGCAGGCGCGGCTGCCCCGGCATGGAGGAGCCAGCAGCAGGATCAGCGGCAATACCGTCCCCACCGCCAGATAGCCTCCCCAGAACAGAAGGGGATAGACGCCGCCCGTGCAGAGCACAAAGGCTTCGTATCCACGCTGTGCGGGGGAAGCGATGCCGATGAGGTTCAGGGCCAGAACCATGTAAAAGGACACCGCGATGAGGGTGGCCAACAGACCGCGAATGCGCCCTGAAGCCGCGTCAAGCCGGGCCTGGCGCTGCCCGCTGTATTCAAGGCCCGCCAGAACGAGCACAAACACGGCCAGCCCCAGAGAAAGGGAAAGGGCGATGAACAGCGGCGGCATGATGGCGGAGTGCATTCCCCCGCGACCGGCCAGCACGCCGAACACCGAACCCGTTCCCGTGGTCATGATGAGCCGCCACAAAAAGCTTGCCACGCCGAAAGGCCGGACAATGCCGCCCTGGGGCGCGGCGAGCATCACAAGGCCATACAGGCCGACAATGATGAAAAAGCCCGTATAGATGAGAATGTTGACGGCAAACACCGAGGTAAAGTTGAAGTGGGTGAGGGCCGTGAATATCTGGTCGGGCCGCCCCAGATCAATGAGCAGCGCAAAAAGGCCCCCGGCAAGCAGGGCCAGGGCAAGCAGGCAGGAAAGCCGTGAAAAGGGCTTGTAGTCCTGCTTGCCGAACACCGAGGCGATGGAGGCCACGTTAAGCGCGCCGGATGCCGCCACAATGCAGAAGGTGGCCATGGCCAGCGACAGGCCCCAGGGCACGGCGTTGCTCATGCCGGTGACGTAGTGGCCGTTGCTTTCAATATGCCATGTGGCCAGAAGACCCGCCAGCGTGGCCAGAGCGCAGATGCCCAGGCCAATCAGCGCCCGCCGGGAGAAAAGAATGCGACGGTAGGTTACGTAGTTCATAAGTTCACCCCCACATAACGCACGCTTGGGTCCGTGCGCAGGTCAGCGCGCAGGGCGGCAGCGCCAAAGGCGACCACCCGTTTGGCAATGAGGCTTGTGGGGTCATTGAGATCGCCAAAGAGTATGGCCTCATGGCCGCTACGGGCACAGGCTTCCACACAGGCTGGCAGCTGCCCCTTGTTGATGCGTTGCACGCACATGTTGCAACCCTCGGCCGAGCCCTTGCCACGCGGCGAAATCGGGCTCGGTTCCTTTACCTCTTCATGCGTGAAGCCGCGCGCCTTGAACGGGCAGGCCATAACGCAGTAGCGGCAGCCGATGCACAAATGCTTGTCCACCAGCACGATGCCATCCGCGCGTTTGAGGCTGGCCCCGGTGGGGCACACTTCAACGCACTGGGCATTGCCGCAGTGCTGGCACATGATGGGCATATGGGCCACATGTCCGGTTCCGGGATCAGTGACCTGCACCTTGCGGATCCACTGCGGGTCGGTGGCCGGGCGGCCATTGTCCGTGAGGCCGTTTGTGGAGGCGCAGGCATCCACACAGGCGGTGCAATCGCCCACGCATTTGCGTGTATCAATCAGCAGGCCCCAGCGCTGGCGTCCGGCTTCGTCCGCAAGGGCGGGACGCGCCGTCAGCAGCACGCCGGGCGCGAGCAGGGTTGCGCCCGCTCCCAGCAGGAAGCGGCGACGCGACTGCATGCACGATTCCCCTGCGCACGCGGTTTTTCTGTTTTCATTGGCGCTCATTTTCCCGCTCCTTTGGCCGCCTGTTCCTGCGTGTACTTCTGCCATTGCTGCAAGCGCGCCTTTATGACATCGGCATTGCGCACTTCGGGCGACATGACGGCGGGGTCCGTGGTCGGCAGGGACGCGTGGCAGGTGAAGCAGTTGATGGAAACACCCGACTTGGCGTGGCACTGGTTGCAGAAGTGGCGCGGATCGGCCGCGCTCACGGGTTTTTCGCCGTCCCGCACGATGTGACAGGTGACGCAGCGCTCTATGGTGTTGTCTTCCTTACGGGTCGTGGCGCGTGCGGCATGGGTCATGCCTTCCAGAAGCAGCTCTTTGTGATTTTTGCGCATGATCTCCGGGTTTTCAGACCAGTGACCGCGCACAAGCTTCTGTTGGGGCACGGGCGGGGCCGCTTCGGCCGCGACCGCCACGTGTGGGGGCGTTGCAAAAAACACCCCCGCAGCCGCCAGCAGCGCCCCCAGCAGCAAGGCTGGCAAAAGACGATGCCGCACTATGGTATTGAACTGTTGCATGGCTTGTCCTTTGTTTTACTTCACCGGCACAAAGTGCTTGCTGACAACGTCCTGACCTTCCGGCGACAGCATGAAGTCGAAGAAAGCCTGAATATTGCCTGTTGGTTGCAGCGTGATGAGCGTCAGGGGGCGCTTGAGCGGATATGCGCCGGATTGCACGGCTGCTTTTTCCGGCGCTGCGCCGTTGACTTTCAACACTTCCACGCCAGGGATGGCAAAGGACAGTGAAGATGCCGTAATACCGGCAGGGTCTTTGGCCACATCGGCGACGCAATCGACGGCGTCGTCAAGTTCCACCAGCTTGCCGTAGGCATCCCCACGCAGAACCATGTCCTGAAAGGCTTTCACCGTGGCGCGTCCGCCTGCCAGGGCCTCGCTGTACACCACAATGGGAGCGTCGGGGCCGCCAAAGGCTTTCCAGTTGGTTTCCCTGCCGCTGAAGATGGCGCGCAGTTGGTCCATGGTCAGTGAGCGCACAGGATTTGAGGGATGCACAAACACGCCCATGACGTCGTAGCCAATGACCTGCCAGGCCACGACCTGAGCTTTTTCCTTGTCCGTAATGGCGCTGGCCAGACCGCCCATGGACACCTTGCCCGCAGCCACAGCCTTGAGCCCGGCGCCAGCGCCGGCTATGCCCATTTCGCCAAAGGGCACGCCCGTGTGCGCCGTAAACAGCTTGGCGGCTTCGGGCATGATCATGCTGCCCACGGTTGAAGCGCCCTCATACGTCAGCGGCGACTGAAGCTCCTGGCGCGTCTTTTTGAGGGCCACAGGGGCAGGCACGTTGCCTTCGGGGCTGTCGGCCATGTTGAAGGTGGTGGAAAGAGGGGCGGGCTCAAACTTGCGGTGACAGAAGCCGCAATCGCGCGAGACCACAACCTGGTTGTGGCAGGTAAAACACGCCACGCCCTTGAAATGGTCTTCCATGGTTATGTGGGCCTTCTGCGCCGGAGGAAAGATCGAGACATGGCAGTCGTTGCAGACAAAGCCCTTGGATGCATGCAAGGGGCCGTCAAAAACGACCGTACCCTGTCCGCCGCCGCCGTAACGGAGGGTCTTGCGTTCTGTGGCCCCGGCAGGCGCTGCCATGAGCGCCACCAGCAGGAGCAGCAGAAGCGTTTTGTAAAAATGCCGCATGCTACGCCCCCATGAGGATGGACGAAGAAACATTGCGCAGGTTGGGCGTGGCGGTCAGAACCATCATGGCTTCAAGTTCCTGCTTGATGGCTTCGAGCATCAGGGTGACGCCGGCAGCGCCGCCGCCGTGCGCTCCACGGATAAGGGGACGGCCGATGAGGCAGGCGTCCGCGCCCAGGGCCAGCAGCTTGAGCACGTCAGTGCCGCGCCGCACCGCGCCGTCGGCGAAAATGACGGTATGTCCCTTGACCTTGTCCGCGATGGCGGGCAGCACTTCGGCCACGCCGGGGGTGTAGTCCAGCACGCGGCCGCCGTGGTTGGACACCACAATGCCCTTGGCTCCGGCGTCCACAGCGCGTTGCGCTTCTTCAACGGTCATGATGCCCTTGACGATGAAGGGCAGGCTCGACCCGCGCGAAAGCTCGCGGATCTGGGCAAAGGTTTTGGGTTCCACGGTCTGGCCGGGCAGGGCGCGGGCGGCGCGACCGGCGGAGTCCACGTCCATGCCAAAGGCCACAGCGCCCGCTTCTTCCATAAGGCGCACGCGCTTGAGGACTTCTTCCTGCGTGCGGGGCTTGAGAATGGCGATGCCCTTGCCGTTGTAGGCAGCCTTGAGCACGTCCATGCGGCGCTTGAAGGTTTCAATGGGGTCGCCTATGCCGTCCGCAGCCAGGCCCAGCGTGCCAGCAGCCCTACAGCCGCCAAGAATGGCGTTGATGTAGTCCTCTTCAGTCATCTTGCCGCCCATGTTGTACGTCACGCCGCCAGTGGCGGCGGACAGCAGGGGCATGGACAGCTTTTCGCCGAAGATTTCCACGGCGAGGTCGGGCTTTTTCATGTCATGCAGGGTGCGCATGTTCAGCTTGATATGATTGAGCGCGTCATAGTTGTTCTTGAATGCCTGGCCGGAGCCAATGCCGCCAAAGCCGGGCACTTCGCCCGCACAGGCGACGCCATTGCATTCGGGGCACACGCGGCAGCGGGGATAGAGCTTTTCACGGGCCACACGCAGCACTTCCGCCATGGTCAGCTTGCCCCCGGCGGGCGCGGCGGCGGGCGCGGCGGCCACAGCGGCGGTGGCCGCCTGGACTTCCGAGGCAAGCAGCGGGGCCACGGCTACGCCAGCGCCGATGGCCATGGCGTTTTTCAAAAATTCGCGGCGGTCAAAACCTTCAATCTTGTTGTCCTTGTCCATGCCTGATTCCTTGTGAGTTTAGTGGTACATGAAGCATTGTGGGCCGGGCTCTGGCCCCGGCGCAGCCATGCGTGTTCGCCCGGCGGGCCGCGTCTGAGATTGCGCATCCCCAGTGTGCGGCTGTCCCCCAGTTCCGGCCGGTACCGGCGCATGCCCCGGCAAGAGCTTGCGCTGCCGTTGTGATTCGCAGTTGCGCTGTCGTCGCGTGAGGTGGCTTGGTGGAGGTGTGCCAGCCCATCAGGCTACGGACGCTCTGCGCTTGCGCTTGCCGGGACATGCTCACGCGCCGCTGTGTCCTTTGAATGACGACAGTATAGAGCAAAGAATGGGCCTTATTAATTATTTCAGTATGTTAGTTGATTTTTTGGGCGAAAGAACGTGAAATATGGCGCAAAACGGGCTTTTCGCGTTCCGATTCAGAACGCGAAAAGCCCGCATAAATATAATTAGCTGATTTTATAGATAGTTAATAATGAACAAAAATGGAACGTGCGCCCGCATGGCGTTCAATCAGGATGCTTCAGGAGGCCTGATGCCGTAGCGCTTCATCTTTGAATAGAGGGTCGTACGGCCTATGCCGAGCCGGGCGGCGGCATCCTTGCGGCTCCAGGCGCAATGCTCCAGCGCCTCGCGAATGGCGGTCGCTTCTTTGTCCTCCAGCGTCTGGGCTGCGGCGGAATGGGAGATGGAAGACGGGCGGCCTGAAGCGCCCGACACGTTGAAGACGCGCATGCGTTCCGGCAGATCGGCAGGGGTGATGGCTCCGTGGCGGCTCAGGGTGGCACACTGTTCCAGCATGTTTTCCAGTTCCCGCACGTTGCCGGGCCAGTCATAGGCCATGAGCAGCCGTATGGCGGCGGGGCTGAGCGTGCAGGGCTGGCGGCCCGTGCGTCTGGCCAGACTTTCCAGAAAGTGCCGGGCCAGCAGGGGCAGATCGCCGGGCCTGTCCCGCAGGGGCGGCATCACCAGCGAGATGACATCAAGGCGGTAGTACAGGTCTTCGCGGAACTGCCCCTTGCGCACCTCGGCGGCCAGGTCACGGTTGGTGGCGGCCAGTACCCGCACGTTGACCGTAAGCGTTTCCTCGCCGCCCACCCGCTCGAACTGCCGGGTCTGCAATACGCGCAGCAGGCGAACCTGGGCCACGGGCGATATCTCGCCTATTTCATCCAGAAAGACCGTGCCGCCGTCTGCCTGTTCAAAGCGGCCCGGCTTTTGCCGCAGCGCTCCGGTGAACGCGCCTTTTTCATAGCCGAAAAGCTCGCTTTCCAGCAGGCTTTCAGGGTAGGCGGCGCAGTTGATGACCACAAAGGGTTTTTCGCGGCGGCCGCTCAGGTTGTGGATGGCTCTGGCGGCCAGTTCCTTGCCCGTGCCGCTTTCGCCGGTGATGAGCACAGTGGCGTCGCTGGAGGCCACATCGGCGATGCGTTGGAATATGGCGCGCATGCGGGATGAGCGCCCCAGCATGCCGTTGAAGTTGTCCACGCCGTCGTGCAGACGTTGCCCCCGCGATTCCTTTTCATAGCGCAGGGCGCGGCTGATGCTGCCCGCAATCTGGTTCAGCACAAGGGCCAGGGCCGCCAGATCGGCCTCGTCCATGCCCTTGGGGCCGTGCCCCGCAATGAGCGCGCCGCACAGCACATGCTCGTGCACGATGCACACTACGGTCTGGCAGGGGCAGGCGCTTACCTCCGGCGACGCCAGGGGCTCTTTGAGCCCGCTGGTGGTAAAGACATTCTCGCGGCCTTCAAGCAGCTGCAGGGCCGAATCCCAGGCGTCCCGGCCGAAGAGGGGCGTGCACGCGCGGCCCTGGGCCGTAACCACGCAGTTTCGGTCATGCTCAAGAAAAAGCAGGCAGTAGGGAACAGGGGCAATGTCGCTCAGATAATCCGGCAGGCGGCGGGCCATGATTTCAAGCCCGTCCAGGGCGGCAAAGGCCGTAACAATGTCGTTGCACAGACGTAATTGCCGGTGCGAACGATGCAGGGCCGCCGCCTGCGCTTCCATAGAGAGCATGGTTCCCTCAAGTTTTTCGCTCATGGAGTTGAACGCGCGGGCCATAACGGCCACCTCATTTTGCCCGTATACCGCCACGCGGGTGGTGAGGTTGCCCCGCCCCACGGAGTCCAGAGCCCGTGACAGCGCGGCGAGAGGGCGGCCCACCCGGCGCAACCAGAGCGTGCCCGCTATGAGGGCCAGCAGCAGAATGATAAAGGTGAGTCCGGCGGTCTCTTTCCACAACTGGCTGATGCGCATGTCAATGTCGCGCTGCGAAAAGCCCATGCGCAAGACGCCAGCATGGCCGTCAAGCAGGGGCCAGGCGATTTCGTGGTACCTTCTGCCGTTGGACAGGGTCACAATGCGCTCGACAACGCCAGCGGGGACGCCTTTCTCTTCCCGCATCCCGGCGTCGGCCGGGGCCTCGTGCGGCTCACCCGTCTTCACGGGCGGGGGCAACAGAATGTCCGGCATGCGGTGCTCAAAGGTGTGCGCGTATACGCGCCCCTGAATTTCCAGCAAGGCGTAGCCCTGCTCGATGTCGCGGTCAAACTGCGTATCAAGCAGGCGCTGGACGCCGATGATGTCGTTGATGAGCACCATTTCGGCAATGGGCCCGGCAAGGCTTTGGGTTATACTGCGGGCGTGCCGGGTCAGGGCCTGCTCCAGGCTCTGTGAATAGCGCTCGGCCGCAATAAAGGCAGTCAGGAGGCAACTGGAAACGACCAGAACTCCCATTGCCAGCAGAACCGTGGCCTTAAGGGAGAGTTTGCCCATGCAAAGGCCCCTCGGGAGAAAGCGGCGCCGCCATATGGCGCACATTGGCGTACCAGGCATCCTCGGGCACCACAAAGCGGTCAATGCGCAGATCCTGCAACATGGCGCGCCCTTCCGGGCTTTCGTGCATATGCAGCAGGATGTCGCGGATTTTGTCGCGCTTGCTGTCGTCCATGCCCGCCGAAGTGACCACAGGGGGGATGGCAAACGTGCCGGATTTGACAAGTACCTTGGTTTTTCCTGTTATTTCAGGACGTAGGGCTTCGCTGTAGTCCCACACGAGGCTGTTGACGGCAGCGGCGTCCACCAGGCCGCGCGCCACCGCCAGTATGGAATTGTCATGGCTGTGGGTAAAGATGGTGCTGCTGAAAAACGATTCAGGTGACTGGCCAGCCTGGCGCAACAAAAAGACAGGACTCAGATAGCCGGTATTGGAGTCGGGATCGGTAAAAGCAAAAGATTTGCCGCGCAGGTCGTCCAGGCTTTTGGCATGGCTCGAGGCATGAACGATGACATAGGACTGGTAGGTGCTCTCTCCCTGCACAACCGGCATGGCCAGAAGGTTTTGCCCGGTATCCACAGTGTCCAGGGCATAGGGGCCGGAACAGATGAAGGCCATGTCTATGCTGTTGCTGCGCAGCAGATCGCGCACCTCGGCATGGGTTTTTCGCTGGACGAATTCCAGTTCCACGCCCAGCTTGCTGCCCAGATACTGCAGCAGGCGAAAATAGGAGGCAAAGGTATCACTGGGGGACATCATGGGGGCCACAGCCACCCTGAGCTTCTGGGCCGCGCCCGGAACCGGCGGGTCCTGGGCAAAGATGGGCGCTGGCAGTGCCCACGTGGAGAGCAGTATATAAAAAAACAGCAGGATGCGAAGATGCATCATTCATTTCTCCTGGCGCGGAAAGGATGGGCAAAGATCATGCGGAAGACGGATATGCCCATGGTAGCGTGAGCGTCGCCGTATGTAAACGCCGCCAGGGAAGCGCCGCCTGGGCCTGGGGGGACTGAGAGCGCAACGCCAACGCCCTGCGGCGGAGGCATGGGTGAACTCGTCCACCTGCATGGCGGAAGGCAGGGCATGCGGGCCTAAAAAAATGGCCGCAAAGCAAAGGGCAGGCATGGATGGCAAAGCCCGGAAGGATTCACCCGCAATGGCCGCCCGGTGCAAGGGGCATTTACAGATCCGCGCGAAAGGTGACTGTTCCCGCAGTCGATGGAGAGGGGATGTGATGGTTCTTCATTCTCGCCCGGCGCGGCTTTCCGTGTGCCCGCGCTCACTTTTCGTGCGGGGAAAGGATTGTGAAAAGCGCAGGCGTTCGAATGTGGCATTATGCACGTTTTTTCGCTGCCTCGTTAAGGAATTGGAGAAAATTATCATTGAAAGTGTTGGCAATATGCAGATGAAGGCGTGCGCAGGCTTCATCAATGCGGTCGTTGGCGATATGTTCGGCAATGATGCGGTGCGCCTTGACCGAAGTTGCGATAAAATCCTTGGTCAAGGACAAATAGGAGCGAAGAATTGTAATCTTGTCAAAAATAATGGTATAGTATTTTTCAAGGTAGATATTTTTTGAATGTGTAAGGATGATGGCATGAAAATCCTTATCCATGGACAGATATTGGCTAAAATCGCCTTTGTCGAGATAGTGTTCGGCCAGCGAAACACTTTTTTCCAGCGCCACCACCAGTCGCACGGGGTCGGCGGCGTACGCGCAACGCAGGGCTCCCTCCTCCACGCATGTCCGGGCCTGTACCAGTGACAGCAGATCCTCCTGTGAAAAACGGAAGATAAACGTGCCGCTTCGTGGATGGATTTCAATAAGCCCCTCGCTTCTCAGTCGCAAAAATGCCTCCCGGACGGGGGTTTTTGAAACCTTGAACTCTTCCGCCAGATCCGTATCCAGAACCTTTTGTCCCAAAAGCAGCTTTTTTGAAAAGATCTGTTTTTTTATCCTTTGGTAAACAACATCCGCAACAGACGTGATGGTAGACATGGGGGGCCTCATTAGGGGTCACACGGTTGCCACACCGACGAAACCAACGCGTTATGGCGGCGCTGCCGCGCCGCCAAATGCGCTTTGATTCCGTGCTTCAGTCCGCGCGGTACAACCAATGGAGTTCCGCTGCTTCTTCTGGGCCCCCACCCTTGCAAAAGGACGAGAAACAACGACGGAAGCGGCAGTTACCGCACATTCCTCCCGCCGCTTTCCGCAAAAAAGAAGCTCACGATACAGCCTGTCAGGCTCATCACCGCCAGCATCGTTACCGCAGCGCGATGATCTGGAACCCCACCGACTGAAAAAACCTCCACAAGTTTACCGTATACTGGTGTGGATATGGCAATGCCCAAAAAGCCGAACGTATTCAGCATGGCTATGGCCGTGCCCGTCAATTCCTTGGGCGATAGTTCTTTGCAGAGAGTCATCATGACCGAAAAAGCCCCGGAAAAAAAGCCTGCTACAGCGAGCCCGGCAATACAGAGCCGCAGGGGGATCGCGGCGCCTCCCAAGGCAAACCCCGACCATACGGCGCTGACAACCATAAAAGGCACTACGATAAAAATCTTTCGTCTACCGTATCTGTCGGACAGATACCCCAGGAGAAGGCTGCCAAGCATGAAAGCCAGAAGTTGCACTGAAGCCAGCATTGAGGCCTGCGGCAACCCAATCTCATAGCTGTCATGCAGAAAAGATATGCTCCAGGCTCCGGCAAAGCCCAGCAACTGGCTGCCGATAAAAAAATAAAAAATATTGATCAGAAAAAGTTTTCCACTTTTCAGCACCAGGGCCAATGAGAGCCCCAACGACATGGGGGATGGAGCCGGGCCAGACTCCAGGGGAGGGAAGCCCATGTCCTCTGGCCTGTTGCGCACAAAAAGAAAACACAAAGCGGAGAGCGCGAGAGTGGCGCAACCAATAATTATGAAAGCCATACGCATGGAAACCGAGGCAATAAATACGCCAAGCGGGGCTTGTGCGCAAATGCTGCCCACATTGCCCGCAAAAAGGCAAATTCCTGCCAGCGTGCTGAATTCCCGAGGTCTGAACCATTGGGATTGCGCCTTCATGACACAGACAAAGCTGGACGCCACGCCCAGACCAACCGCGAACCTGCTTATATAGAGCGCGGCGGGAGAGGTGGCGCACCCAAAGGCGATGGTGGCTAATCCGGCGAAGGCGACCGACAGGCCAGCCGTACGGCGCACGCCCAGGCTGTCAGCCATGATTCCGGAAGGAATTTGCGCAAAACAATAAGCATAAAAATACATGGACGCCAGCATGCCAAACTCGCTGACGCTCAGGTCAAATTGCCGCATGAGCGGCTCCTTGACCACTGAAACAGCCATTCTATGAAAAAAACTCACCATATATGTGGCCACCAGCAGCGACCACACAACCCAACGGTAGCGCAGCGCACTGGACAGCAAAAATCTTGCATTCACCGGACCCTCCAGCGTGATTAGAGCAGTTTACGAATGAAATGAGTTAAATGCTCTGCAAGGATTTTTCTGAAAATCCTTGCCACGAAATGCGAGTAGGCGGGCTTTTGTCTGCCGTACGCGAGCATTTCAAGTGTTAAATGCTCTAACAACCCGGTACGGCGGCTCTGTGCAAGGAGCTCCCCCGTACCGGGCCGAATTTTTCATGCCCGCCGCAACTGACGCGAAGCGCGCGCGGTCCGGCGGCGTCCCTCTTTATGGACAATTTCCGCTGTTTGCGTGTTATGGCCTCTAATACTTGTTTATGGTCAAGATGATGGCGCTGACCATACCCACCAGAGCCACGGCTATCAAAAAGGTCAGAGCAGCGGCGAAGCTGCCCAGCCTGCTCATCAGGTGGCCGAGGATCACGGGGCTTACCGCAGCGCAGATCATGCTCAAGCCATTCATGAAGCCCGTTCCGATGGAGATTGTTTCTTTAGGGATCAATTCCTGAAGCATGGTAAGCGACAGGGGCGCGCCTGGCGTTATGGCGGCCATGCCAAGGCAGATACATATTGCCGACACGTAATTGTTGGTAGCTATGGAGGCAAAATACAGTGAAGCGGCCACGCCCACGGTGGCCAGAATGATGAAGGGGGCACGTCGTCCCAGCTTGTCTGAAGCCCAACCGGCAATCAGTTTGCAGGCAATGGCCAGTATGAAGGGCATGGAGGCCAGGACCCCCATCTCTGACCAGGAAAATCCGCGCTCCGTTTTGAGATAGGCGGGCAGCCACGTCAGCAGCCCCCAATACACGACATTATGCACGCAATAGTAAACAACGATGCACCAGTATAGCTTGATCTTCGAGATAACCGCGAGGTTTTGCAAAATGCGCGCTATCCCCCCCTTGCCGCCATGCTCCACGCGCTGCTCTGTCTTTGCAACCTGGCCCTGCTCGATGTAGTCGATTTCGGCCTGGTTAATGGTTTTGTGCTGGCGTGGGGTGTCTGTGGTCAGCAAAAGGAAGGCGATGGGAATGAGGCCAATGGCTGCGGCGAAAAAAAACGTCCAATGCCAGCTATGGTGTTCCACAATCCAGGCAAATATGGGCATGCCAATGGCTGGGGCCACACTGGTTCCGATAAACCATATGGCGCTGGCCTTCCCCTTTTCCTGTACGGGAAACCACGCCCGGCAATAGGTATTCATCATGGGGAAGTGCAGTCCCTCGCCAAGACCCAACAAAAAGCGCGACAGGAGCATCACACCGAGAATTGTAGCGAATCCGCCGATTATCATGGAGAAAAACCAGACAATGATGGCGATGATCATAGATTTTTTCGGCCCGAAAATATCTCCCAGGCCACTCAGGCATACGTTGCCTATGCCATACGCCACAAGAAAGCAGGACATAAGCAGCCCGGTTTTTGCCGGGTTGCCCGCAAGACCCAGGTCATTCAAAAAAGCTTTGTCAGCCATAAGCACGGTGATATTCACACGGTCAATATAGGCCACTGTAATGGTCAACAGCAGAATAGCCAGGAGAGTGAACCGCTTACGGGTCGGTTTGACCGCGATTGTAGCGGAGGTTTCCATTTGCATGGCGATCCCCTTATTTGTTCTTACTGTCCGCCGGAACGCCAGTTCCGGCGGACGGCCGTTAACCACACTTATTTTACTGTGGCGACAAGATATTCTTTGACAACCGCATCGTTCAGCTCCTGCCCTAATCCAGGCAGCTCCGGCGCGCGGTATTTACCGTTTTCCGGCTGGTAATCATTGACGCAAAGTTCGCGTATGCACTGCTTTAATGCATACGAATGGTGTTCATGAATAAGGAAATTCGGTATGGCTGTTTCCATATGCAGCGCGGCAGCTTTGGAGACAGGGCCACCGCATACGTGTATTTGCACGGTGGCGTCGTAAATGTTAGCCAGATCACATATTTTTTTGGTTTCCGTAATCCCGCCAGCGAGGCAAATGTCGGGCTGCACGACAGCAAGGGCCTGTTTTTCCAGGAAGGGGCGGTATCCCCAGCGAGTATACACACGCTCGCCGGTAGCAACGGGAATACCGATGGTGCGAGCGATGAGGGCCATATTTTCCACATGCATGGAATGCATGGGCTCCTCGTAATAATAGATGCGCAAGGGGCGCAGCTGTTCAGCCAACTGGATGGCTGCGTTGCAACTCAGGAACGAATGCAGTTCGATGATGATGTCAAGATCCGGCCCTGCCTCGCGTATGGCGGCAACGCGATCCACGGCCATCTGCAGGTCGGCTTTGGGCAGCAGGCCGTATCCGGTGTGTTTGGGATTACGCTTGGCATCTTTGTCAACCATCAGGGGGTCCACCTTGATGGCGTCATAGCCATCGGCCATGGCCTTGTAGGCGGCTTGGGCGTAATCTTGCGGATCCTTCATATATTTGTGGTGCAAATCCCAGTCAAACTGGATCTGGCTGGCGTAGCAGCGCAATGTTTCATTGGTCTTGCCGCCAAGCAGGGCATAAACAGGCAGGTTGGCAACTTTGCCGCGTATGTCCCAGCACGCGATATCAAGGGCGCTGATGCCGCCGTATATCACTGGTCCGCCGCCGCAACCCCAGAACGTGTCTCTGAAAAGCTTTTCCCATATCTGCTCGACGTTGCAGGGGTTCATGCCAATAATGCAACGTGCGAGGTCGCGCAGAATGCCCACGCCACTTTTGGAGGCATAGCCATAGGCGAGCCCCACCTCGCCAATGCCGCTGATTCCTTCATCTGTGTTGATGCGTACAAAAATCGGCTCAAACATAACCATGTCGGAGTAATGTCTGTTGATTTCACAATCAAACACTTCTACGCTTGTGATTTTCATACTTTCTCCTTTATAATGTGAAACAGTGCATGGAGAACAACAATCGCCAATTACTTATTGCATAGGCATGCGCACGCTTTTTCGCAACAAAAAAAGTAAAATATCAATGCAGGTGCTCTGATATATCACGAATATTTTCAACAAAAACATGTGGCTTTTTAACATCACTGTGTATTTGGTATTATAATTATTTTTTTCACATTCATTGCCATAAAGAACGGGACAGAATCCTTGAAAGGGATGTCCTGGCAAGAAAGGGAAAAAATGCCATGCGGCATGAAATGCGGATTGCTTTTGCGTCTGCGGCCAGGGCCGGCCCGCAGGCGCAAAAGTGCCACGGGACGGAACAACGTGGATGGTCGTGCCTACGGGTCGTGATTGCACTGTCAGGGGCACGGGCAAGGGCTTGTGCGAGGCCTTCAAACGCACCTCCGCCGCCTGCGAAGAGGTCAACGACAAGGCCATTGGAAGGCTGGGAGTGTATGGATGTTGGGGGCGGCATTAGGCGGCCCTCCGGGAGGAAAGGAGGGGGCCACGTTCGGGCAGGTGGGGGGAAAACTTGTTGTCATTTGGCGCCAAATTGGCATCAAATAAAAAAAACAGGTTCCCCATAACTATGGATAACCTGTTGTTTTTTTATGGTGCGCCCGGCGCGATTCGAACGCACGGCCTTTGGCTCCGGAGGCCAACGCTCTATCCGACTGAGCTACGGGCGCACAAGATTTGTCTTGATATGCCGACTCGCCCCCGCTGTCAAGGCCGCCAGTGCGCAGGGATTCCGTGATGCTGCACAAGGCCTGCACGTTCAGGACGCAGCGCGCTGGATGGGGCAAGAGAACGGCAGAAGCGGGAAGGCCCCGCACGTCCTGGGCAGGGAAAGCCGGGAGCAACATTGGGCGGCGCGCCGTTGTTTGCACGGCGTAGCGTTGTCGGGTATGCATGATCAGGGAGACTGGCGTGCTTCACCGGTTGCGCTGGTCCTTATTACGGAGAATCATCATGTCAGACATTCTTTCGCCGCCATGCGCAACAACACCATGCGCACCTGGGGCGGCCAGCCAGCCAGCCCGCACGGAGGCACAGACGCCCGATCCCTCTGTGCGCGACATCCTGGTGGGCGTCAGCGGCGCCAGCGGCATGCCGCTGGCGGTATGCCTTCTGCGTTGCCTGGCGGCCATGCCTGCCGTGCGCGTACACTGCGTCGTCTCGCATGGCGCGCAAGCCGTGCTGCGCGCCGAGTGCGGGAGCGGCCCGGAACTGCTGACCGCGCATGCCAGCCAGAGCTATGACGCCGACAACCTCGGGGCCGGGCCGTCAAGCGGCTCGTGGTGGCGCCGGGGGGCAAGTCCGGCAGCCATGATTCTGGTTCCCTGCTCCATGGGCACCTTGGGGGCCATTGCGTCAGGAGCCACCCGCAACCTTGTGCATCGGGCGGCTGACGTGGCGCTCAAGGAACGCCTGCCCCTGGTGCTGGTGACGCGTGAAAGCCCGCTTTCGTCCATCCACTTGCGCAATATGCTCACAGTGAGCGAGGCCGGGGCCGTCATCATGCCGTTTTCTCCCGGTTTTTACCTGAATCCGCAAACCCTGGACGACATGCTGCTGCACATGTGCGGACGCATACTTGATCAGGTGCCCCTGCCGCATACCCTGGGCCGCTGGCCCGGATGACGGACACCGCAGATCATAGCCATGAGGAGATACTTATGAGTGCTATACGATGGTTGGGACATTCAGCGTTCAAGATCAGTTGCAATGAGGCGCATGTGGTCATTGACCCCTTTCTGGCGCCGCAGTTCGGCCTCACGGTTGCCGATGTGGGCCCTGCGGATCTTGTGCTCGTGACCCACGACCACGGCGACCATGTGGGCGCTGCCGCGGATATTTGCCAGGCCACGGGGGCCATGCTGGGCGCTGTGGTGGGCACGGCCCACAAGGCTGCCGCCGGGCTGCCCGACAGCCAGATACTCAACGGCATCGGCTTCAACATCGGCGGCACGGTGACGCACAAGGGCATCAGCGTGACCATGACCCAGGCTTTCCATACCAGTGATTCCGGGTGTCCCACAGGCTATATAGTGCGTATGCCCGACGGCCTCACGGTCTATCATTCCGGCGACACCTGTGTTTTTGGCGATATGGCCCTGTGGGGGCAGTTGTACCGCATTGACGTGGCCCTGCTGCCCATTGGCGGCGTTTTTACCATGGACGCCCCCCAGGCCGCCCTGGCCTGCAAGCTGCTCGGATGCAAAAGCGTTGTGCCCATGCATTGGGGGACTTTTCCCGTATTGGAGCAGAACACAAAGGCCTTTGAAGCGGAGCTGGCAAAGCTTGCTCTGCCCTGCGCCTGCGTGACCATGGCGCCAGGGCAGACGCTTTCTTTCCCCGTCTAGGCATTTTATGGGTTGAAAGAGGTCAGGCTCCAATGCTGCACGCGCGTGCAGCGCGCCGCTCTTTCGTGCAGCGTTAGAGCATTTACACTTTTTCAAAGGTAAAATGTTTTAGGGCAGTTGCGCCAGCGTGACTTCGCGCTGTCTTGCGGCCCGCGCAGGGCAAGGCATTAAGGAAGCACTGATTAGAGCAGTTTACGAATGAAATGAGTTAAATGCTCTGCAAGGATTTTTCTGAAAATCCTTGCCACGAAATGCGAGTAGGCGGGCTTTTGCCTGCCGTACGCGAGCGTTTCAAGTGTTAAATGCTCTAGAGAGCCTCCTGGAAACGCACAGGTGTTTCGTTTGGCGGCGTTTCCTTAAAAACAGGACGGACGGCCTGCCATGAGCAGACCGTCCGTCATTATTTTTATTGCCGCGCAGCACTCCCCTGCCGCAGGGCCATCATGGGCAAACGCCCTCCACCACGTGGTTGTCCAGCCCTACCTGGTGATGAGCGAAAGCGCCATCTGGGGCATGCTGTTAGCCTGCGAAAGCATGGCCACAGCGGATTGGGTGAGGATCTGGTTGCGCACGAATGCCGTCATTTCCGTGGCCACGTCCACGTCGGAAATACGGGATTCGGCAGCCTGCAGGTTCTGGGACTGGGTGGTGAGGTTGGAAATGGTGTTTTCCAGCCTGTTCTGCAATGCGCCAAGGTGAGCACGGATCTTGTCCTTGGAGATTACGGCGGCATTGAGCCCCACCAGGGCCTTTTGCGCGGCTTCCTGTGTGGAAACCGTACGGGCGTCAGCCTTGGCGGTGTGAATGGTGGCCTGGTTGCCTACACCCAGGGCCGAGGCGGTGCTCGTGCCGATCTTGATGTAGTAGTAGTCTTCCGCCGAGTCGTTCATGCTGCCGAAGTGGATCTTCATCTTGCCGGTCGCCTTCATGGCAGCCCCGCTGTGCGTGTCGCTGGACAGGCTTCCGTCCAGCAGCTTGATGCCGTTGAAGTCCGTGGCGTTGGCGATTCGGGTAATTTCCGAAGCCATGGCCTGGTACTCCGAGTCGATCATCAGGCGCTGCGTGGAGTCATAGGTGCCGGTGGCGGCCTGTTCGGCCAGTTCCTTCATGCGGATGAGCTTTTCGTCGATGACGCTCAAAGCGCCGTCAGCGGTCTGGATGAGGGAAATGGCGTCATTGGCGTTGCGCACGCCCTGCTGCAGGGCGGCGATGTCGGTGCGCATGAGTTCGCGGATGGCGAGGCCGGCGGCGTCGTCAGCAGCGGAGTTGATGCGCAGGCCCGTGGACAGGCGCTGCACCGAGGTGCGCAGGTTGCCATAGTTGGCTGTCAACGTGTTGGACACTTGCGTGGCCATCTGGTTGTGATTGATATACATACATTCCTCCATGAATGCTGTACGTCCCAGGCGGCGCGAAATGCCAACGCGTCCTTGCGTAGTACCGCCTCTGCCAGTCATATCGGCCATAATGCAAAGGGCATTAGAGCAGTTTACGAATGAAATGAGTTAAATGCTCTAGGGGGAGGATAAAATTCGCGTCCCAGGCGGGGCTTTTTTGCGGCGCGGCAAATATTGCCGCATAAAAAAGGGCCCCCGCCACAGTGGCGGAGGCCCTTGCGGGTCGGAGCGTCAGACCCGCACGGAGGAGGATAGGGCGCCGCGCGTGCGCGGCTTCGCTCACGGGCTCAAGGCCCGGCGGTTTTTCGTCTGCGTTCCGGCGCATGCGCCGGATCAGGCTTTGGCGATTTCAATCTTTTTCACTTCCGGCAAGGCTTCAGCCTTGCGGGGAATGGTTATGCGCAGCACGCCGTTTTTATGGCTGGCGCTTATGCCGTTTATGTCCACATCTTCCGGCAGGCCCAAAATCCGCCGGAAAGAGCCGAACACCCGTTCCGCCACGCAGCAATTTTCATTTTCTTCCGTCGTTTCACGCTTTTTTTCGCCGCTGATGACAAGCTCGCGATCTTTCACGGAAACATCCACGTTTTCAGGTTCCACGCCCGGCAACTCCACGTTGAGGACATAGGCTTTTTCATCGCCGGTCATGTCCATGCTGGGCATGAGGGCCTCGTCCTCTTTCGGCCGCTGCCAGTCTCCCCGCATGCTGTCCCAAGGTGTCAGCATGCCCTGAAACAAGCCCTGGAAAAACCTGTCAATGTCATCGATTTTATGGCCCGTCCCTTCGCGTTGACGCAGTGCTTCGCGCGGTACAAACCATCGGCTGGGTATAAGACGCAGGTTGTTACGCATGATGCAAAACCTCCTGTGGAAAAAGTTATATCTGTAAGATAAATATAACTTTATATATGTCAAGACCGTGTTGAAAACTTTTTGAAAAAGTGTGCGGCAGCCGACAGGGCGGCCTGACAATAATTTGACTTTACCGGGTATCCACCACTGGCATGATTCCTGCTTTAGCACATGCGCAGGTTAGGGGGGCAGTTTTTACCTCGCGGCCACGAATTCCGCAGGAAACAAAAGGCCCATGTGATTGGGGACCCGCCCGCATCAATACGGGACGGGGTTAACAGGTATAACCATCATCCGTTCGTTACTCGAACATTGTGCGGCGGCAGTCCGCAAGGAAGCGGGCGCGCGCAAGCGCCGCCGGGCATGCAGAACATTCAAGGAGGAATGTCATGTATATCAATCACAATCAGATGGCCACGCAGGTGGCCAATACGCTGACATCGAACTACGGCAAGCTGTCAACTTCGGTGCAGCGTCTGTCCACGGGTCTGCGCGTCAATTCTGCGGCTGACGATGCCGCTGGCCTCGCCATTCGCGAGTTGATGCGTACCGACATAGCCGCTCTGCAGCAGGGTGTGCGTAACGCCAACGATGCCATTTCCCTCATCCAGACAGCTGACGGCGCTTTGGGCGTCATCGACGAAAAGCTCATCCGCATGAAGGAACTGGCTGAACAGGCCGCCACGGGCACCTATGACTCCACGCAGCGTCTGATGATCGACTCGGAGTACCAGGCCATGGCTTCGGAAATTACCCGAATTGCCAATGCCACGGACTTCAACGGCCTCAAGCTGCTTGACGGCAGTTTGTCCAGCGACACCCACAAGGGTACTGGCGGCGGCACAAGCAAGCTTGAGTCGTCCGGCAAGATGAAGATCCACTTCGGCACCATGAACGACTCGGCGGAAGACTACTACTACATCCAGATCGGCACGAGCACCGCCTCGGCTCTGGGTGTGGGCAACCAGGCTACCGCTCACACTGCCAAGGCTGACGCCCGTACGGTTTCCACCCAGGAAGCCGCACAGAAGGCCCTGGTGGGGCTCAATGCCGCAGTGGTCTCCAAGGACAAGATCCGTGCTCACTTGGCGCATTGCAGAACAGGCTGGAAAACACCATCTCCAACCTCACCACCCAGTCCCAGAACCTGCAGGCTGCCGAATCCCGCATTTCCGACGTGGACGTGGCCACGGAAATGACGTCATTCGTGCGCAACCAGATCCTCACCCAGTCCGCTGTGGCCATGCTTTCGCAGGCCAACAGCATGCCTCAGATGGCCATGAAGCTTATTGGCTAACATGGATCGGCTCAGGCCGGACATGGTTGAGGGCGTGCCTCCGCACGCACACAAATGTCCCCGGAGGGCAACCTCCGGGGATACTTGCGTACGAAACAGTCCATGCCTGGGCCCACGGGTGGCCCGCAGCCCACGCCGCCACAGGCTGAAACAATGCGGACAAGACAGCCGCCCGCCAGATGCGGCGAATGTTCAGACATCTGCCCGGCTGCTCCGGCAGACGGACAAAGAATCTCGCGCGCTTATGCCAGGGCCGTCAGGTCATACTCCGTATTTTCAACAATATCGCATTCGACAAGGGCGCCGGGCGTAACGCCGGGGCCGCTCACATAGGTGATGCCGTCCACCTCCGGCGCCTGAAGCCACACGCGTCCGCTGTGCAGGCCCGGCCATTCGGGATGCGGCGCGTCCACAAGCACCTGCATGCGGCTGCCCACATGGGCCGCCAGCAGGCGTTCGCTGATGTCCGCCTGTATGTCCATAAGGGTGTCGCGCCGCCACTGTTTTACCTCGTCAGGTATCTGGTCGGGCAAGGTGGCCGCCAGGGTGCCTTCCTCGGCGTAGTAGGCAAAAACGCCCACATGCTGGAAGGCGCTTTCTTCCACAAAGCGGCACAGGCTTTCAAAGTGTTCTTCCGTCTCGCCGGGGTAGCCCACAATGAAGGTGGTGCGCAGCGCCGCCTGCGGCAAAATTTGCCGCACGGTATCAAGCACCCGCCGGGGATTGCCCGCAAAGGGCCGCCCCATGCGGGAAAGCACATCGGGGTGGGCGTGCTGCAAGGGAATATCCAGATAGGGCAGGAGCGGCGCTCCGGTATCCCTGATAAGTTGCAGCAGTTCCGGGTTTACCCCGGTAGGATAGAGGTACAGGAGGCGCAGCCATGCCAGCCCCTCAAGCCCGACCAGTTTTTCCAGCAGGGAGGGGAGGCCGTTTTTATAACCAAGATCCGCGCCCCAGGACGTGAGATCCTGGGCCACCAGCGCCAGTTCACGCACGCCCTGTCCAAGCAGGGCCCGGGCCTCGTCAACTATGTGCTCGGCCGTGAGGGACTTGAGCCCTCCCCTGATGGAAGGAATGGTGCAAAAAGCGCAATTGTGCCTGCATCCCTCGCCCACCTTGAGCCAGGCGTAGGACGGCCCTGTGGAAAGCAGGCGGCCCCCGCCCGGCACAGACTCCGGCGGACGCGGCAGACCAAGGGCATCCGCCACCATGGACGGCCAGAGCGGCAGGACCGCCGTGGGCAGCCACAGATCCACCTCGGGCAGATCTTCAGCCAGTCCTTCCGCTCCATAGCGGCCGACCATACAGCCGCCCACGACCAGCAGGGGCTTTCTTTTGCAGGAGCCAAGGCGCTGTCCGGCATCCAGGACCGCACGCACGGATTCACGAACCGCAGGGTCGATAAATCCGCAGGTATTAATAAAGACGAGGTCGGCGCGGCCCATGTGTTCCACATGGTTCACGGGCACGCCCAATGAGCCCAGCAAGCGCTCGCTGTCCACCCTGTTTTTGGGGCATCCAAGGCTCAGTGACCAGACGTTAAGTTTTTTCAGGCTTGTTTCGTGTGTCATGAAGGGATTCTACAGATGAGGGGACGCCTTGTCACCAGTACTGGTCATTTGCATAATACGAACCTAAGTGTTAGGCTATAAGTTAGGAAGTTCTCTCAAGAGCGCCATACCCGGGCAAACATGCAATTATGAAAATCAATTTTCTTCAACGCCAACCCGAATTACCCGCCAACAACGCTGGCATGCAGTGCCTTTCCTCTGGTGCAGTGGAAGCGCAGTGCTACTCCAGTGTCTTGCGTAATGTTTACGACGAAATATACCTGCTTGATTTTGTAAAAGATGAAGCGCGCGTGCTGTATAGGGGCAGCGACGTTTTCCTGCCGCCAACGGAAGGCGTCTCGCTGTCAAGCCTGTTTGGCGAGGCAGTGGAAGGTCTTGTGCATCCCGACGATACCGAAGCCATGATGCGCTTCTGGGACCCTCTTGCGCGTCATGAACTCGAGGCGCAGGGGCAACCCTTTGCCACCCTTGATATACGCAGAAAATCCCGTAATCAGGAGTACCGCTGGGTGCGGATCACGGCCTTTCCCATCCACCAGCCAGGCATAGATCACGTGGTATATCTGGGATGCGTGCAGGATGTGGATGAGCTCAAGCGGGCCTCAAGCATCATCCGTGAAAACGACCTGCTGCAACGCCAGAAGCTGGACAACCTGCGCTACAAGGCGGTGGTTGACCATACGCGGACCCTGGTGTTCGAATGGCGTGACAACGAACTCAGCTACATCAGCCCGCGCATTGCCGAACTGCTGGCTGGCGACTACAACGGGCGCATCCCCTTTGACGTCTGGCGCGAGGACAATGTGCTGTACTCCGGCGACAGCACGGCTTTTGACACCTGCCTTTCGCGCCTTGCGCTGGGCATACGTTCCGGCGAGATGACCGTTCGCCTGCGCCGCCGCGACGGGCAGTTCATCTGGTGCAAGGTCACCTACACCTACCTGTCCGACGACACCCCGGGCGACCGGTACATCGGCACTCTCAATGATGTGGATGCCGTGACCCGCACCGAGCAGGCCCTGCGCCTGCGCGCCGAACTCGACCCCCTGACCGGCGCGTACAATACCCAGACGTTTTTTGAAAAGGTTGAAGCCGTGCTGCGCGACAACCCGGGCGAGCCCTACGCGGTTTTGCGCTTTGACGTGGCGGGCTTCAAGGCCATCAACGAGGCCTTCGGCCTGGAGGAGGGCAACCGCCTGCTGCGGGCCATCGCCCGCCTGATCCGCCAGCGCCTCAATCTTGAAAATGAGGCTTTTGCCCGCCTGACCGCCGATGTGTTCGCCGTGTGCATCACTGGCGACGAAGACAAGATACAGCATTTCATACACGCGCTTTCAACAAGGCTCGAACACTATTCCGACACGTTCAGGGTCAAGCTTTTCTTTGGCGTCTGCCCGGTGGAAAACCGCCGCACGCCAGCCCATGTGCTTTGCGACTGGGCGTACCTGGCGCAAAAAACCATCAAGGGCAGCGACCTTACGAACTACGCCTTTTATGATGATGCCCTGCGCGAACGCCTGCACGGCGAGAGCTATATCACCGACCAGATGTACAGCGCGCTGGAGCAGAAGCAGTTCAGGCTCTATCTGCAGCCCAAGGTGGAGATGTCCAGCGGGCGCATCGTCGGGGCCGAATCGCTCGTGCGCTGGCAGCACCCCCAGGACGGACTCATCCTGCCCGGGCGCTTTGTGCCGCTCTTCGAACGCAATGGCTTTATCGTGCGCATGGATGAATATATCTGGGACCTCACCTGCCAGAACCTGCGCATGTGGCTGGACAAGGGCTACAAGGCCATGCCCGTGTCGGTCAACGTGTCCCGCCTGCACTTCAACGACGGTACCCTGATCGACAAACTGGTGCAGCTGACGGACAAATATCGCCTGCCCCGGCACCTGCTGGAACTGGAACTGACCGAAAGCGCCTTTTTTGACAACGAAAAAGCGCTTATCCAGTGCATGTACGAGCTTCAGGGCAGGGGCTTCGTTTTTTCCATGGATGACTTTGGCACGGGCTATTCCTCGCTGAGTTCCCTGCGCGATCTGCCCTTTAACATCGTCAAGCTGGATCGCACGTTCATCAGCGACGGCACCGACAATGAACGCGGGCAGATCGTGGCCCGCAACACCATTGCCCTGGCCAAAGACCTGAACATGAAAATCGTGGCAGAAGGCGTTGAAACCCTTGAACATGCCCGCTTTCTCATGTCCTGCGGGTGCAACTGCGCCCAGGGCTTCTACTATTCCCAACCTCTGGATGAAGCCACTTTTGAGGTCTTGTCCTTTATTCAGGAAAAAGCCTTCTGGGTTGACGCGCTGCTGGATAAAGACGCCCATGAAAAGGGGTTGCCCCTCAGCGACGAAAAAACCTTCTGCGACTTTTAGCGCTTGTATCCTTAGTTCGTGAAATGCTTTGTGGGGGAGGGACCCTTTTAGACCAGATTAACTTTGAAATGTTTCACATTTCAAAGTTGTCATTCAGCCGAAAATGCGATTTGCGTTATCCGTTAGCGGCTCTTTGCCGCTTACCGGTAACGACAGCCATCAGTAGGCTGCCCGTTCCATTAACCAATCGCTGTCTTTATCCGTAGCTTCCTTCGTCGCAACGGCTAAAGCTCGGCTGAATCCACGCCACGTTGTGGCGCGCTGCACTCTCGTGCAGCGTTAGAGCAGTTAACTTTTATCAAAGTTAACTGCTCTAAAAAAGGGTCTCCTCCCCCACGCCCCCACCCCCCAAAACTCTTATTGCATTTGAAGCATGCTCCCTTTGGAAAAAGGGAACATGCCCTGACGCTGTACGTGAGTATAGAGCATTTTACCTTTGAAAAAGTGTAAATGCTCTAACGTTGCACGAGAGTGCAGCGTGCGTGGGTTCCGGAAAATTGAACTACGCAGGATTGGCGGATGCGGGAGCAGACGCCCGGCCGCAGAGGCGTAAGCGCTGTTTATTTGCGCTGTGACGCGCCAATGATGGAGCCGTGTGCGGTGCGAGCGTATTTTTGCGGCGTCGATGCGCGCAGAAGAGACCAGGGGGACGCGTCGGCCCGGCGGGGCAGCGGCGTCGGCAGATGGGGAGGGGGAACCAGTGAAAAAGAGGAGCCAGTATACTGGCTCCTCTTCAACTTTCTGGCGGAGCGGAAGGGACTTGAACCCTCGGCCTCCGGCGTGACAGGCCGGCGTTATAACCGTCTTAACTACCGCTCCGGATTTTGTGGTGGGCAGTACAGGACTTGAACCTGTGACCCCCGCCGTGTGAAGGCGGTGCTCTACCAGCTGAGCTAACTGCCCTCCCGGAGACACGTTTCTATGCAAAAGCCCCCTAAGAGTCAAGAGAAAATTATTCGGTAAAAAAATTTTTACAAAGGAAAAAAATTATCCATATGAAATTATTGAATAATTGTAAAATTCAGCATTCACGGCGTCTTCATTGCCTTGCGCCAGAGCGGGGTGAGTGCTAGACCCTCCCTTAGCACTTCTTGCGATTGGCTTCTGCTAGCGGGCAAAACACGCAGCTGGAAAGGCCGGAATGATGGAGTGACAGCAGTTTTTTCGAGGCACTGTAATGAACCCCCAATGGATTCGCCGTCTGGCGGTATTTTTTTTCGGACTGGCTTTGTTTGCGGCTCCTGCCGCTGAGGCCCGCGTTGTGGATGGCAGCGTCATCATGGACCAGCACATGCGTGAAAACCTGTGTGCCCTGACCTTTGACGATGGCCCTTCCACCAACACCCCGCAGTTGCTGGACATGCTGAATGAATACGGCATACCGGCCACCTTTTTTCTCCTGGGCAAGCAGGCGGAGCGCTACCCCGACATTGTGCGGCGCATTCTGGCCGAAGGGCATGAGGTGGGCAACCATTCCTACTCGCATCCCAACCTGCGTTTGCTTTCACCTGCAAACAAGGCGCACGAAATCGCCCGTACGGACAGCATCCTGCGGTCGCTTGGGGCCAATCCCACCTTTCTGCGGCCTCCCTATGGGTCTTATGACACGTATACCGTGACCGCAGCCGAAGAGCTGGGCCTGAGCATAATGCTCTGGTCGCTGGACAGTCGCGACTGGAAAAGCCTGCCCCCCAACTATGCCACGTTGCGCAGCACACGGGGCACCATTTATGCGCCAGGCACCCTGCGCGGCATTTTTTTGTTTCATGATTCGCATAAACGCACGGTTGATGACCTGCCCCGCATCATCAGCGATCTGCGTGCAGGCGGCTGTCAGCGCTTTGTGACCGTGAGCGATTATCTGGACGGTCTGCTTGACCCCGAGCCGGGCATGTTGATGACCCGCCGCACGCAACCCGCCGGTCATCCAGGCAATATGGAGCCGGACGGCCCCACTCCAGAGGCGACGGCCCGCAAATCCGGCCAGCCCGGCGAAGTCAGGGAGAGTTTTCAGGAACTGCCGCCAGAAAGTTATCCGGCCGGCACCGCCGCCCTTCCTCTGGCCCGCACCAGCCGTCCCTGGCACGCTGAGGACACTGCGGCAGCAGGGGAGACGCAACGGAACGATCAGGGAGACAGTCAGGCCAGCAGCGCCGATGGCGGGCAAATCCGTCTGCCGGTGCAGCAGCCTGCCGAAAGCCCGCTCCGCGCAGCACCGCTGGCCCCTGGCCCCAATTCCAGCCTGCCCGCAGGCGGCACAGTTTCTAAATCCGACGGCAGCGCAAAATCTTAGAGCATTTAACACTTGAAATGCTCGCGTACGGCAGGCAAAAGCCCGCCTACTCGCATTTCGTGGCAAGGATTTTCAGAAAAATCCTTGCAGAGCATTTACTCATTTCATTCGTAAACTGCTCTAGACAGCGTCGTCACGAGCGCCTTTTCTGGTATTTCTGCGTCGAACTTCGCCGTGATATGACTGAAAATTCATCTCGTGGCGACACTGTCCAGATTCTACCTTTAAAAAAGTCTCCCAAAGCGCAAACGAAAAATGAACGACCGCCCTTTGCAGGTCTGTCCCCTATGGGGCAGACCTGCAAAGGGCGGTTCTGTATTTTCGGGGCTTTTTCGGGTCGCCGCGGCTGGCTGGCGCGCAGGTGTTTGCCGTGAAGGCCCTGCTTGCGGCCCCGTGTCCCGAATTTGGCTACCCCCTTGTAACCCACTGAAACGCATATAAGAGTTTTAGGGGGAGGGGGTGTGGGGGAGGAGACCCTTTTGCAAAAGGGTCCCTCCCCCACAAAGCTTTTCCCCTACAAAGCCTTTTGCTCTAATCTTCGCCCAATTCTTCGAGCAGTTCCGCCGAGGGAACGAAAAACAGCGTGCCTGTGGCCGCCGTGCTGAAATCCAGCAGCCGATCAGTGTTGCCGACGGGTTCGCCGATGAACATGTTTTCAAGCATTTTGCGGGTGGTGGAGAATTTGCCTGCATAGCCGATAAAATAGGTTCCGAACTCTCCCTTGGCGGGATTGGCAAAGGGCATGTTGGCCCGCACGATTTTCAGTTCGTTGCCGTGCTCGTCTTCGATATTGGTAACGGCGTTGTGCGCGTTTTCGGGCTTTTCCTCGTCACTGAGTTCAACGTCGTTGAACTTGCGCCTGCCGATGGCTTTTTCCTGTTCTTCGGTCGTAAGAGCGTTCCAGGCGTCCATGTCGTGCAGGTACTTTTGCACAAAGACGTAGCTGCCGCCCGCGAAGTCCGCGTCTTCAGCGCCGATGACGGCAGCCGCCAGCCGCGCTTCGTCTTCGGGGTTTTCGGTGCCGTCAACAAAACCGATGATGGCGCGCCCGTCGTAATAGCGAAAGCCCTGCACCTCATCTATGGGGTACACCGCGCCTTGCAGTTTTGCGCTGATGATGGAGGCCGCTTCAAGGCAGACATCGAGCCGCGCGGCGCGGATGTGGAAGAAAATGTCGCCGGGCGTGGAAACGGCAATGTGCCTGTCGCCCTTGATTTCCTTGAACGGTTCCAGCTCGTTGGGTTTGCCGCGCTGGGGAAAAAGTCTGCTCCAGGCATCCGCGCCAAAGCCCATGATGCAGCTGATGGCCGCTGCTGGCAGGCGGGTGCGCATGCTTCTGGCAACGGCGGAAAAATCCGCGCACAGGTCTTTGATTATTGTGGGCGCGTCTTTAGTGTCGCGCAGGCCAAAAACCATAAAAATGGCGTGTTCGCCCGGAGTATTGGTGACATCTTGCGGTTTCATCTGCAGCCTTTGTGCGTAATTGTAAGAGGGTTGTTGTACGTGTGTTTCGGGGCTGATCGCACAGCCGCCGCGCAGTGTAAAAGAAAAATGCTCAAGAGGAGCGCAGATCCACAGGAACGCGCACGCGCGACCCGGCCTTGTTGGTGAACAGCAGGTGGCCGTGTTCCAGTCCGTAGAGGTAGAGGCGGCGGGTCAGGTCCACGTCCATGCGGCAATAGGCGGCTATTTCGTCCATCTTGCCTTCTTTCCACCAGCGCAGGGCCTGCAGGCCGTCGGCGCTCTTGGGCGCTTCAAGGGTGGCCTGACCAAGGTTGTCCAGCGATATGCGGTAGCTCAGCCTGTCCTTGATGCGCTGCAGGATGTCGAGGCTCGGCAGGTTGCGCAGGTCAAAAGGGGCGAAGGGGGCAAGCACGGCATAGTCAAAACGCAGGCTGTTGAAGCCCACCACCAGGCCGGATGCCCGCATGCGCTCAAACAGGGCGGGCAACTCGTCCTGCGTGTAGCTGAAAAAATCATCATCGCGGCTGTCATAGGCCACGGCCACGCTGACGCCCATGTCGCCAGCCTTGTGCCAGCCCCCCACCTCGGCTGCGGAGCGGCGCGTTTCCACGTCAAAAACCACAAAATGCTCTGGCGGCGGCAAGGATATGTAGCCCATAAGATCTGTCATGGGGGAGCCTCCTTCAGTGCTGGCCGGTGCGGTATTGGCGCCGTGGCCTGTGGGATAATGGGGGAGCGCGCTGCCCGTCCTGACCGGCGGAGTTTCTGCCGGGCCGCCCGCAGGGGCGGGAGCGGCGCTGTTTGCGGGAGCGGACATGGCTGTGGAAAAGCCGTTGCCAGCGTGAGCGGCGGGCGCAGGCGCGTTGTGCGGGCTTGCGGCGGTATCGGGCCGGGATTGGGGAGCCGCCGTGACCCCGGCTGCCGCAAACTCAAGCTCTGGGCGCAGGGGCGGCGGGCTTATGACCAGTTTTTCGCGCAGCGTGTCGCCTTCTGCGCCGGGCGTCAGCAACTGGCGCAGCAGTTCCAGGGCCGCCCGCTTGTCTATGGGGCGGTTGCCGGAGCCGCATTTGGGCGAATGCACGCAGGAGGGGCAGCCGTCCTCGCAGGGGCAGGCCGCCACGGTTTTATAGGTGGCTTCCAGCAGGGCGCGGGCATCGCCGAAGGCCTGGCGCGTGAGGCCGGCGCCACCGGGCAGGCCGTCGTAAATAAAGACGGCGGACAGCCCCAGTTGGGCGTGCATGGGCGTGGATATGCCGCCAAAGTCGTTGCGGTCGGCCATGATGAGCAGGGGCAGCATGCCGATGGCGGCGTGCTCCAGCGCGTGGATGCCGCCCATAAAGTGCATGAAGTTGTCTTCCATCTCCGCGCGGATGTTGTCGGGGATGACAAACCACAGGCCCTCGGTTTCAAAAACCTGGGGCGGGGCGTCCAGGGGCGTGATGGTCAGCAGGCGGTTGCCAGAGGTGGAGCGCTTCTCATAGCCCGTGACGGTGTCGATAATGCGCAGGCGGCCCCGGCACACCAGCGCGCGGCCCAGAGACATGCGCGCGGTTTCCTCAAGAATGTCCGTGGTTTTTTGACCGCGCGTGCGGGTAAACCAGCCCACCTTGGCCTCCTTGGCCATGATGCGGGCGCGGGCCGGGTCCATGTCGTCAATGATGTAGCTGCGCCCCCTGTGCAGGTAGACAGCGCCGGGATGCGTTTCGCGCCAGGCGCGAAAGCCGTCCACAGAACCGATGATGTGGCCCTGCTCGTCTTCAATGCTGAAGGTCTGCCCTGTGCCGCGCAGATCCACATGCCGCTGGGGACGCTTGCGCGAGGCCATGAGCTGGCTGCCGTCCGCCGATTGCAGCAGCAGACCCTGGGCATTGAGCTGGCGGGCGGCGGTCAGGGCGGCGGCGCTGGCGAGCATGGGTTCGCCGGGGCGCAGGGGCATTTCGGCGGCGGCGCATTCCAGATGCCGGGCCAGGATGACTTCGTTGTCCGGGTTGACCACGGCCTTTTCCGGCGGGCGGCTGAAAAAATCGTCGGGATTGCGGGCAAAATACTGATCCAGCGCGTCCTCGCCCGCCACAATGATCACGGCGGATTCCTGCTGCGCCCGGCCCACGCGGCCGCCACGCTGCAAGGTGGCCATGACCGTGCCGGGATAGCCCACCAGAATGCAGACATCCAGCCCGCCGATGTCGATGCCCAGTTCAAGGGCGCTGGTGCTGACCACGGCCAGCAGGTCGCCGCTGGCCATGCGCGATTCAATGCTGCGGCGCTCCTCGGGCAGAAAGCCTGCGCGGTAGGCGGAAATGCGGCTGGCAAAAGAACCGGACTGCCCGGCCCACAGGCTGATAAGCTCGGTCATGCGGCGCGAACGGCAGTAGACAATGGTGCGCAGGTTGCGCGCCAGGGCCGCCTTGAGCAGATCAATGGCCGCCGTGGCCGGGCTCTGCTCCGGGTTGAGAAAGACAAAATGCCGTGGGCCTTGCGGCGCGCCGGACTTGTCGATGACAACGGGCGGCGGCGCGGCGGAGTTCACGGTCTGGAACACCGGAGCGGTTGCTGTGACAATATTGCCAGTTGCGCTATGGGTTGTGCCGCTGCCTGTGCCGCCTGGCGCACTGTTCTCGTCCGCAGCGGGGTATGCCGTGCCGGTGAGCGCTGCCCCCAGTTCGCCGGGGTTGCCCACGGTAGCGGTGCACAGCACATAGACGGGCTTTGCGCCGTAGCGTCCGGCCAGCCGATTGAGCCGCCGGAAGACCTGTGCCATGTGCGCGCCGAACACGCCGCGATAGGTGTGGGCCTCGTCCACCACCACGTGGGTGAGGCCCGCCAGAAAGGCGGCCCACTGCTCGTGGTGGGGCAAGATGCCCAGGTGCAGCATTTCGGGATTGCTGATGAGCACTGCGGGCGGGTCGCGCCGGATTTTGCGGCGGAAGTGATCCGTGGTGTCGCCGTCATACAGGGCGGCGGCGGGGCGGGCGTCCTTGGGCCATGTGGCCGTAAGGGCGTTGAAGGCGGCAAGCTGATCCTGCGCCAGGGCCTTGAGCGGAAAAAGATAGAGGGCGCGCGCGTCGGGGTCGCGCAAATGGCGCTCCAGCACAGGCAGGTTGTAGATGAGGCTTTTGCCGCTGGCAGTGGGCGTGGCCGCCACAATGGAGTGCCCCGCGCGGATATGATCCGTGGCCAGGGCCTGATGGCTGTACAGTCCGGCTATGCCGCGCTGCTCGAGGATGCGGCTGATGGCCGTGGGCCAGGGCAGTCGCGTCTGGGCGTACTGCGGCTCGGCGGCGGGCAGCAGGCGGTGGCAGGTGACCTGCCCGCCAAGTTTCTCGGAAGCCAGCAGGGCGGCAATATAGGAACCGACAGACATTTACGCTTCCATGCAGGGGGCTTTCGCTCGGGAAAGGGTCATTGCCCAAAGCCTCCCTGCGGGGCCTCGGACGGCGCGACGAGCGTTGCGGGATCGGCAGCATGCGCGACCCCGGCCAGCGGGGGCTCGGACGGCGCGGCCTGGGATTGCGGGATATTCGCCGCGTGGCTGGCTGCGTGCGCGGCGGCCGCGCGGTCTTGGCCGGGAACAAGAGAACGCACCACGCGCGCGGGCGAACCCACGGCAAGGCTGTGCGGCGGCACGTCCTTTGTGACCACGCTGCCCGCGCCGATGATGGCTCCCTCGCCAATGGCGACGCCCTTGAGAATGATGCAGTTAAGGCCAATCCAGGCGTAATCGCCGATGGTCACGGGCCTGTCGCCCTCCATGCCCGGTTCGGTGGCGCGGGCTTCGGGCGGCCAGTGGGCGTGAAAGTCCGAATCCACAATGATGCAGTTGGGCGCGATGAGCACTTGCCGCCCTATACTGATGGTTGTGGAGCGTGCCGTGATGGACGTGCCGCTGAGTTGCGCGCCGGGCCCGATATCTATGCGCGCGCCGGGGCCGAAGGTGCGCAGGCGCACTGGCGTGGCCAGAGCCGCAGCCGTTGCCCGCCGCCAGGAAGAAATGAGGCTGGTTCCCGCGCCGATGGTGATGTGGCTGCCCGGCCAGCGCATGAGGCCCACCGGGCCGTGCGCCGTGACGCCGAAGCCTACGGGCACGCCAAGAAGGGCGGCCTTGCAGCGCAGCCGCAGGCCGCCAAAAAAGCGCCCCCAGCGCGTCATGATCTGAAGGCAGGCGTAGCTTATGATATTGGCAGGGGTGAGACCCCGGCTGAGAGCTTTTTGCAGCATGTTCATGATGATCTTCCTCTGGCGGCGTTTGGGCGGGTGCCAGATTTTTCTGTTAAGGAAACGCGGATGTATTCCGTTTGGCGGACTTGCTTCACTTTTTTTGAAACAGTGGAGGATAGAAGAGTCCCCTCCTGCTTGAAAAAATATCGCGCCTTGCCAAAGGAAATACCAGCGCGTTTCCAGGAGGCTCTTTACTCAGTGCTTCCTTAAGTCTGTGGTGATCAGGCGTACGCCCTTTGCGTGAAACCGGCGCGGGCTTGCCCTCAATCACCGGGCAAGAATGCCAGACTTGCCCCCGGTGGTCGAGAGGTCGGCGCAGAGGCGCAGCGGCAAGCCAGGATGAATTGTTGTTACTTGCCGGAATAATTTGTTTAAATAATTGCGGCCAGCCTTGACGGCGGATGCCGCTTGGAATAGGTTGAAAATGAAATTTGTTTTTACTTTTACGTCTCCTTGAAAATCCCTGGCCGTCGCATGCCGTGTGCGCTCTGGTTCAGGTTCAAAAGTCTGTGTGGCGTGGCCCTGGTCGGGCCACGGGTTGGTCACTGGTCGGTGCGTCGATACTGCCAGTTGGTACTGGCAGCCGGTATTGCCGGTGGGTGCTGCCGCATGGAGCGCGTGGACGTAGTTCATTTTTGTTGTTGGGGGGAATATGGACAGGTCTGAAAATGTTTTTCCGATCACAGCCCTCAAAGTTGGCGAGCCTGCGTTTATTGTAAGCATCAATGCCAGGGGTGAACTGGCCCGCAGGATACGCGACATGGGGCTTGGTTCGGGCATGCCTGTTTCCGTGGTGGGGTATGCTCCCCTGCGCGACCCCCTGGCCCTGCGCTGCGCGGAAGTCACCATTGCCCTGCGCCGCCGTGAGGCCAAGGCCATCATGGTGCGCCAGAACAGCGAGGCGCAAGCGCCAGCCGCCGCCAAAGCGCCAAAACGGTAAGCGCGTAGGCCCCAAGGTTTCAATCTTTCGTGCCTCTGCGTAGCATTATGAATGTATTGAGTTATGTCTCGCGGCACACGCCTTTCCCGCAGCCGCCGGAACCTTTTCAACGATAAACCGCTCGCATGACAATCCGGCGTGGCCCGCGACGCAGACCGTGCACAGTCAGAAAAGCCGCCTCCACCCTGTCAGCCATGCATTGCCGCAAAGGCAGACTGAAAACCCGCTCCGGCATGCCGGAGCGGGTTTTCATTTCACCGTGTAAGACACAATAAGAGTTTTAGGGGGTGGGGGTGTGGGGGAGGAGACCCTTTTGCAAAAGGGTCCCTCCCCCACAAAGCATTACACCGAACATTGTATCGAACATTGCACCGCACATTTCATCGTGCCTTGCACCGTGAACGCACTTCAAAAGCTTACTTCTTCAACTGGCGTGTCCACTGGGCAAGGGCCTGCATGACCTCGGCGGTCTGTTTGGCGAGGGCCTCGTCCACCACGTTGCCCTTGTCGTCAAAGCAGGGGGTGAAGGCATTGGAGAACAGTTCGGGTTTGTTCAGCACGTGCAGGTTCAGGTACACGCAGACCTGGCGCAGATGGTACTGGCTGCGGCTGGTGCCCATGCCGCCTCCAGCGCCCACGATGCAGACGGCCTTGCCTGAAAGCGGCGCGAGGTTGGGTTCGCGTGAGACCCAGTCCAGCGCGTTTTTCAGGGCCGGGGCCAGGGAATAGTTGTATTCCGGGCAGGCCAGCACCAGGGCGTCCGCAGCGGCGACCTGTGCGATGAGGTCTTTGGCGGCCTGGGGTTTTTCAATGTCTTCATTATAGAAGGGCAGTGCGGAAATATTCGCTATTTCCATACGGACGCCCTCGGGAAGATGGGCGGCGCAGCAGCGCAGCAGTCCCGAATTGCGGGAGGCGCGGCGCAGGCTGCCTGAAATGCCCACGAAGGTCAGAGTGCTCATAGGTATTCTCCTTGTGTCCGGCTGTGCGGACAGCCCCAGCCTAACAAGTTTTGCAGCGAAAGCCTATGGAATGGTTTGACTGCCGGATTGTGGGGGATGTCAGCAGTCGCAGGCCTTGCGGTCGCGGGTGCGGTTTTCAAATTTTTCCTTGTTTACCGCAACGCGTTCGTGAACGCCCTCGCCGATAAGCCCTGCCTCGTCATGCGCGCTGACCTTGAAGGTCAGTCCTTTGCCGTTGGCGGACACGGCCGTCAGTTCGGCGGTGAAGGTGACCTTCATGCCGCAGGGGGTCGCCGCCAAATGAACCACGTCCACCTTGGTGCCCACGGTGGTCATGCCTTCGGGCAGGGCGTCCTGCACCAGAGCCACGGCGGTGGCTTCCATCCAGGCTATCATCATGGCTGTGGAAAAAACTTCCACAAGGCCGCTGCCAACGCGGCAGGCCAGCATGTCTTCACTGACCGTGGTTTCAGATGTGCCGGTAATGCCCGGCTCCAGAATCTTTTTCATTCTTGCCTCGTTTGCCTTGCCCGGTCAGGAAGAGCCAGGGCGTGGCCTTGCATTGGAGGTTGCCAGGGGCCCGCTTGGGGGTGTCACGGCAGATAGTAGAAAAGATACGGGGTGCTATCAAGTCTGGCCGTAGAGCAATTTCATTTTGAAAATGCTCTAAAAGTGTCCGCCCGCGAATGCCGGTGGCGTTCGCGGGCGGATGTGTGCAGACAGAGCCTGTGGAGGTTATGGCTGCATGGAGGTTATGGGCTGCGTGGAACTACTTGGGCTGGTCGCTCTGACCGGTCTGGCCGCCTTGGGAGGTCAGGCGATCCTGTCCTTCCCAGACCTGTTCAGCCTTGGGCAGCACGGGCAGGAGCTTGGTCCAGGGATTCTTCTGCAAGAATTCCGGGTCCTGCTGGAGCTTGCGGCTCATGTCCAGGATGGGCGGCACAATTTCCTTGATGTCGCCGGCCAGCGCCGGGGCGATGCCAAATTCCGTGGCCTGGGTGGCCAGGTCAACGGCCTTCTGGCTGCATTCCATACTGGTCATGAGGGTGTCGAGGGCTTTTGCCGGGTTATGGAAGCCCACGCTGTTTTCAGCGGAGACGTAGTCCCAGAACAACTGGCCCTTGCGCACCATGTCGCGCGCTTCAGTCATGAGGACTTCATAGTTGGGGGCGCGGTGGCCGTCATAGGCATTGGCAAGGCGCACGGCCTCATGGGCCTTGACGGATATTTCCTGTGCCTTGAGCAACTGTTCGTAGGTCTTCTTCTGGGTGTACAGCACACGCCCACGCAGGTATTCGGCGGTCTTGTCCGCGTGGCACTGGCGGCAGGCGCGCATTTCGGGGTCCTTCATGGGCGAGGTCATCCAGTGGCTGGAGATCTTCTTGCCGTCTTCACGCACGTACTGCATGTGGCAGTCGGCGCAGGCGACGCCGGCCGCGCCGTGGGGACCGTCCTGGAAGGTTTCATAATCGGGGTGCTGCATCTTGATCATGGGCACCTTGGAGGCCGCGTGCACCCAGTCGGCAAAGGGGCCGGGCTTGCCGTCGGGGCCCTTGGCTCCGTGGCCCTTGTAGTACTGATACATGTCTTCGGGGTTCATGCCGTTATCCCAGGGGAAGACGGGCTTGGCTGCCGGGCCGTTGTCCTTGTGGGTAAAGTAGTATTCCACATGGCACTGGGCGCAGACGAGCATGCGCTTTTCGTTGCGGCTTATATTCTGCCAATCCCTGCCGCTGCGCTTGAGCCAATCCTTGAGCGGTTCGGAATACAGGCGCAGTTCCATGGTGCCGGGGTCGTGGCAGGTGGCGCAGCTTATGCTTTCTTCATGGGCGCTGATCTTGTCCTTGCCGCGAAATTCATTGACGTCCATAGACCAGAACTTGTCGCCGTACTTGCCGACCCATTCCATCATCTTGGGGGTTTTGCAGTTCCAGCAGGTGGCGGGCATATTGCCCTTGCCGTCGGCGCCGTAACGGTTGTTGCGGTCGATGTTCACAAAATCGTCAATGGCGTGGGTGTGGCCGCGCGTTTCATTGTATTCATACATGAAATGATAGCCCAGCCAGAGGTTTTTCAGGTAGGGCTGGGCATGTTTGAAGCCCTTGGGCAGGGGATTCACGTTGTCATTCTTGTGATAGGGAACCGACCCCTTATATTCGGTCATGACCGTGTCTTCGTTATTTTTCATATACGAAGCGTACTGTTGGGGAAACTGGCCCTTGAAGGCCGACATCTTGAGTTCCGTTTCAGGGATGCCTGTTTTGTATTTGGGGGCCTTCAGCTCGGTGGAAACATCCTGACAGCCGCTGAGCAAAGCAACGCCCAGCAGCGTGGCCAGAGCCAGGGCCGTGGTCACAATTCGCTTATTCATAGGCTACCGTCCTTGTGCTGATAGGCCGCGTACGCATGTGGGTGACGCCCCGGTGACAATCCACGCAATAAGGCTTGGCGTCCATGCTGGCCACGTTGATGTTGGTTTGGGCATGGCACGCCTTGCAGTTGGCGTTGACCACATCACGGGTGTGCAGACTTGGGGGATGCGGAACATCGTGACCCGAAATGTTGCCCACTACGTCGCGCAGCCCTTCTTTTGCCTTGAACGGCAGTTTGACCAAAAGATTGTGCGGGGCATGGCAGTCATTACACGAGAGCTTGGCGTGCATACCCATTTTCTGGGTCACGGCAGCTTCCTGCATGATATGACAGCTGGCGCAGAACGGCCGCTGGTCCGTGGTAATCATGGCATACGCCATGACGCCCAGTAGCACCATGCCCGCCGCAACGCCGCCCATCAGCCATTTGAGCCAGGGTCCATTGCGGGGTGTACCCATAGAGCCTCCTTCACTCGCTCCTAGAGCATTAACACTTGAAATACCCGCGTACGTCAGACAAAGCCTGCCTGCGTGCATTTCGTGACAAGGATTTTCTTGAAAATCCTTGCAGAGCAGTTAACGCAATCCATTTGTTAACCGCTCTAGTGCAGATGCGCCCTGAAAACCCAGATTCCCAGGGCGGGGTATCGCCCACTGGCAGGCTTGGCAGCCTGCGTCGTCATGAGCGCTGACAACCGCTGAAGCAGATTTTGAGAACAGGCGTTCCCAAAGGTTAAACCGCAACCATTACGGCATGTGCCACCGTGTGTACCCAGACAGACAGGGAGCATGGGCCGTAACGGCGGGCGTCTGCCCATTCAGCCGCCAGAGCATTTCACAATGAAAATGCTCTGAAAAGTCGCCGGGTGGTCGTTAATTCAGGCAGACCGCCCAGTATGTTGCCACCATGGCAACATAATTCCGACCACTATATCATCAAAAAGTGTACCATTTGTACAGATATTTAGGGCTTGAAAAAAAGCGTAATAAATTTAGGCGTTATGTGATTTTTTTGGCAATGGAGGCTGGCAGCCTTGCTATATTCAGATAAAAATGACAAAATTTCATTAAATTATGACAACAGATTGGGCTTCTGCTCCTCCTCAACTCGCGGGGTTTTCATGGCGCACGTTGCCGCAAAAAAGAATGGCCCGGCCATCTGGCTGCCCCTACTTGCCTGTTTTTTATGGCTTGTATTCACCCTCGCGCTCTACCGTCAGGCCGCGCGCGTTGATGAAGCCCACAGGCTTGAACTGGAACATACCAGATTATCCACCGTTGCGCGACAACTTATGGACGCCCGCAACTGGAATGCTGTCCACGGCGGCGTCTATGTGCTGAAAAGCGCATACGGCCAGCCCAATCCCTGGCTGCCCGAAGCCGAACGCACCGTGGAAACAGCGGACGGGCGCACCCTTGTGCTCATGAATCCCGCCTATATGAGCCGCCAGTTGGCTGAACGAAATTCGCAACCGGGTATTGGCATCAGTATCATCAGCAATGTGCCCCTGCGCCCCGAAAACAAGGCTGACGCCTGGGAGTCCGACGCCCTTGGCCAGTGTACGGAGGGGGCGCGGGAAATCTTCAGCGCTCCTGAAACGGACGGACAGGGCAAACTGCGCCTGCTCAACGTGCTTGTGGCGCAGGATAGCTGCCTGCGTTGCCACCAGGCCGCAAGGTGGGCGAGGTGCTCGGCGGCATCAGCGTCAGCCAGAACGCCGAAGCCTATATGCACAACGCCGATCTGCAACAGCGCAACATGCGCCTGCTCTATTCCCTGCTGGGCCTGACGGGCGTGCTTGCCATCGGCGGGCTTACGCTCAATCTCACGCGGCGGCGCTGGCTGGCCGAAGAAACCAGCCGCATGAAGAGCGCCTTCATGGCCCGTCTGAGCCACGACATGTGCACGCCGCTGACGGCCATACTGGGCATGAGCGAACTTTTACAGCAAAAGGGCGCGCCGGAAAAGGAACGCAAGAACGCCCTGCGCTATCTCACGCAGGCGGGCGGCGCTCTGCTGGAAATGGTGCGCGACGTTACCGATCACGCAAGTCTTGAGCAGGGCGCGCTGCAACTGCGGGCCGCCCCCTTTTCCCTGCGTGCGGCCCTTGACGACTGCATAGTCCTGTTCTTGCCGGTGGCAGAGGCCAAGGGGCTGGATATCGATCTGGACGTGGACCCGCAATTGCCGGACGCCGTTGTGGGCGACAGCTTTCGTTTGCGTCAGGCCTTGGGCAACCTTGTGAGCAATGCGGTGAAGTTTACCGAACTTGGGCGTGTGCGCGTCTGCGTGGGGCCCGCCGGGCGAAAACCGGCAAGTACTCCTTTTGGCTCGGCGGATGCCCTGTGTCTCAGGATTCTGGTGCAGGATACAGGGCCGGGTCTGCCCCTTGAAGACGCCGAGCGCATCTTTGAAAGTTTTCAGCGGGGCAGCGACGCGTTGTCGGCTCCCGGCACGGGGCTTGGACTGTATATCGCGCGCACCATTGCCCGCCGCATGGGCGGCGATGTGACGGTAAATTCCGCGCCGGGCAGGGGAGCCTGCTTTGCCCTTGAGGTGTGCCTGCAACTGCATGGCTGCGCTGAAGGAAAAAAGAGCGACAGCCCCGACCGTCAGGCCGCCGCAGCGTCGGCGCACGGTGCCTGCGCCGCGCCGGAAGCAGCGCCGGGAACTGTCGTTGGGGTCGCCGGGGCGGCCGTTCCGCCGTCCACCGCAGATGTTATGTATGAGTCGTCCGCCAGGGCTGTGCCGTGCTCCGGGACTGTGCTTTCCACCGGACCGGAGGCGTCCGCCGGGTCTGCGCGGTTCGCCGCGTCACCCCCTGCCTTGTCTCCACTCCTGTCCTGTGACGCGGAATGCGCACTGGCGGATGCTGCCACGGGTGCTGGTGGTGGCGCAGATGCCTTCGCAGACCTTGGCGCAGGTGGTGGCGCAGATGCCTTCGCAGACCTTGGCGCAGACGCGAGCGGCGGGGCCGAGCCTGGTTCAGAGAACGGCTGCTTTGTGGGCCGCCGCATTCTTGTGGCCGAAGACAATGAGGCCAACAGGTACATAATGGAACATATGCTGCGGGCTGAGGGCGCGTGCGTGCACATGGCGCGTGACGGCAAGGCCGCGCTGGCCGCCCTGGCACAAGGCCCGTGGGATCTGGTTATTCTTGACGCGCGCATGCCCGACATGAGCGGTCTTGACGTGCTGCAGGCCGTGCGCCTCGGCCATGCCGCCGTTCCGGTGCTGCAAAAAACCGTCATATACACCGCCGCCCTTGACGCGGAAGACCGGCGGCGCTGCAAAGACCTGAGGGCTGATCTCGTCTTGCTCAAACCCCTGACCTTTGCCGTGCTGCGCAAAAAACTGTCTTCCCTGCTGGGGGCTGAAGGCAGTGCGCACGCTTTGCGCTGCCAGCCCGAATATTCTGCTCCTGCCGAATATCCTGCCTCTGCCGGACATTCTGCCCTTGCCGCGCCACGTGGACGCGAAACGAAGGCTGAAGGCGACCTTGACCCGCAAGGGGAAGAGGCTCTGGCGCTCTGGAACAGGCAGGCGGCCATGGACGCGCTGGATGACGACCTTCAGTTGATGACGCGGCTGGCCGGAGTGTTGCGGGGGGATTTGCGCATTCGTGACGCGGAACTGGAAGCGGCCCTGGCCGCAGGTGACGATGCCTGCCTGCGGCGGCTGGGGCATGCCGTCAAAAACTCCGCCGGAAGCATGCGCTTTGATGTGCTGCGGGCGCGGGCCTGCCATGTGGAGCAGGCGCAAAAAACGGATATGGAGCATGCCGTGACCGAGATGCGCGCCGCTCTGCGGGAGGCTCTGGATATGCTGGACAAAGAACTGGACAAAGAACTGGACAAAGATCTGGGCAAAGATATGGACGGCGTGGACGCCATGCCTGGCACAACGCTTGTGCCGTGTCCTGTCCCGCGTGTATCGGGCACTGGGGCGGGTTTCGCGGCAGGCACGGCCCCGGCGGGCTGCAAGGGAGGCTGTTGATGGCCCGTATTCTCGTGGTGGATGACGAAGCGCTCATGCGCACCATGGTTGAAGTGGTGTGCACGCGCATGGGGCACGAAGTGCTGCTGGCGGAGAACCTCAGCCAAGGTCTGGAGATGGGCCGACAGGGCGTGGACGTCGTGCTTCTTGACGTCTGGCTGCCCGACGGCAGCGGCCTTGAATGGCAGGGCGACTTTGCCCATCTGCCCGGCATGCCCGATGTGGTCATCATTACGGGGCACGGCGACGGCGATGCCGCCGAAGTTGCCCTGCGCTCGGGGGCATGGGAGTTTCTGACCAAGCCCCTGAAGGTGCGCGACATTGAGCAGTGTCTGCGCCATGTGCTGACCTTCCGTAAAAACAGGGTTCCGGGGCCGGAATCCCTGTTGGTGGACAGCGGTCATATTCTGGGAGCGGGCGTGGGCATGAGCCGCGCCCTGAAGCTTCTGGCCCAGGCCGCGCAGAGCGAGGTCAACGTTCTTTTGCTGGGGGAAACCGGGGTTGGCAAGGAAGTCTTCGCCAAGGCCCTGTACCGCAACAGCGCGAGGGCCGCGCGCCCTTTTGTGACGGTGGACTGCGCCTCGCTGCCTGAAACACTGGTGGAAAGCCACCTCTTCGGGCACAGCCGTGGCGCGTTCACCGGGGCGGACAGGGCGCGGGAAGGGCTTTTGCTGGCGGCCAACAAGGGTACGCTTTTTCTTGACGAGGTGGGCGACCTGCCCCAGGCCATGCAGGGCGCTTTTTTGCGCGCCCTTGAACTCAAGCGGTTCAGGCCCGTGGGTGAAGTGCGCGAGGTCAGCAGCGACTTTCGCCTTGTGGCGGCCACCAACAAAAATATTGAGACCATGGCCGGGGACGGCTCCTTTCGCTCCGATCTGCTGTACCGCCTTCAGGGTCTCACCATCGTCATTCCGCCCCTGCGCGAGAGAAGGGACGAGATCCCCGCGCTGGCCCAGCAGGCCGTCAGCCGCTTCTGCCTGCACAATGAGCTGCCGGGCAAGGCCATTTCCGGGCAGGTGCTGGACATGCTTATGGAATATCCCTGGCCCGGCAATGTGCGCGAGCTTATCCACTGCATAGAGCGCGCCTGCCTGGCCGCCGGACAGGGCGATCTGCTTCTGCCCGTGCATATGCCCACCCATATGCGCGTGGACGAGGCGCGCCGTCGCATGGGCCGCGGGCAGGAAGGAGTTTTTGCCGAAGTTGCCGCCAGCGTTGCCGTCCAGCCCCCTGCCTGCGGATTTCAGGCTTCCAGCGTCCCGTCCGGCGGCGCAGCGGGCGCATCTGCCGGTTTGCCGCCGCTTTCCGCCCCCGAGGAGGGTCTGCCGGCGCTGCGCCAGTGGAAGGCTCAGGCCGAAGAGGCCTATGTGCGCCGCGTATGGGCCGTCAGCGGCGGCGACGCGCGCAAGGCCGCGACGCTGGCTGGCATATCGCGCGGGCACTGGTATGAGCTTATGAAGAAGTGCGGCCTGTAACACGCCCGCCAGGCGGTTTTACGCCGCGCCCCACTCGCGCGCAGGGTGAGCGCATCCAGCTTTTTCAATGGTTATATGCTTTCTTGTGGCTGGTCGCGCAAAAAAGGTCAGGTTAGGGGGCCCAGAAACCTTGCATCGCCGCATGAAAGGCGCTATAGCGAAAAAAATCGGCTTATTAAAGGCAATAAGACAGCATATGAACAAGAGTCCCCTTACTATCAAAGGATATGTTACGGCAGTGCCGCGCTCTGTGGACGCGCGGCAGGCCAGGGTGGCCGTGATCCAGGACGATGTGGAATACCGTATTGTGCCTCGTGGAGCTGGTGTTGACCTTGACGATGAAGTCAGCCTTCCTGTGGAGGTTACCGGCCAGCATGAAGAGGTCGATGGCGTGAACTACCTCGTGGTGCGCGGCTACACTGTGCTTGAAGACGATTCCTGGCTTGAAGAATAGACGCATCCCCCATCTCAGGGCAGAGTAGCTCTGGGAACCTCCATCTTCAAAGCTTGCAACACCTTCGTTACGGCGCGTGAATGCATACCTGACCGCCAGTGGCGCCCGTGCGGCAGAGTGATTGCGATGCTGGCGTTTTGCCCTTTGCGGCCCGGCTCACGTGCAAAGCGGGCCGTGCGGCCAGTGCCGTATCCCCTTGAAAAAGGATTTATGCTCTACTGCGGTACGGGGGCGCTGTACGCTGCACCGTGCCTAGAGCAATTTCACCAGCGATGCTGTCCTGCCCCGTAAGGCGGTTCCCGCCAACGGTTCGGGCAAGCCCGCAGAAGCGGGCAAGGGCTACCGCGAGAATGGATATTCTCAATGCGAAAATGCTCTAGGATTCAGCCAGGCGTGCGCTTTTCTGCAGGCTGGCAAATTGAAGTGTGAAGCATTTTAACGATGATCTGATATGCTGTTGTGCAAACGTCCCTCCGGCCCGTACGGACCGGAGGGACGTTTGCTGTCAGCGTATGCTTGAGCGACGTACTGTGCCCTGCAGGCTATTTTTTCATGTCCGCGATGAGGTCGGTGAGACTGTGCGCCTGGCGCGCCAGATCGCTGACGGCCCGTGCAGCCTCGTCCATGGCCTGGGCGGTCTGCTGCACCACTTCGTTGACCGAGGTGATGGAGCGGTTGATTTCCTCGCTGGCGGCGGACTGCTGTTCGCTGGCGGCGGCAATGGCGTTGACCTGATCCGCCGTGGCTTCAACCGTGGTGACGATTTCGCCGAGGGCCTGGCCGGACTGGTTGGCGAATTGCGTGGCCTGATCCACCTGCTCGGACGCGCTTTCCATAGCGGTGAGGCTCTTGGTCGCGCTTTCCTGAATGGCCGTGATGGCATTGCCCACATCATGGGTGGAAGCCATGGTTTTTTCAGCCAGCTTGCGCACCTCGTCGGCCACAACGGCGAAGCCGCGTCCGGCGTCTCCGGCGCGGGCCGCCTCGATGGCCGCATTGAGGGCCAGCAGGTTTGTCTGGTCGGCAATGTCGGAAATGACGTTCATGATCTTGCTGATGGCCTGGGCCTGATCGTTGAGCTGGCCCATATTTTCCGTAAGGCGGCGCGAAACCTCGTGCACCTGCCCTATGCTGTATACGGCCTGCTCCACAATGTGCGCTCCGGCAACGGCCCTTTCACGCGTCTCGCGCGACGCGGCGGAAGCCTCGGACGCGTTGCGGGCCACGCTTTGCACCGTGGCGTTCATCTCGTTCATGGCGGTGGCGGCATCGGTCAGGCGGCTGGCTGCATCCAGCGCGCCCTTGTCGGACTGCTCGATCTGGGCCGAAAGCTGCGTCGAGGCCGTGCTGACCACATGGGCCACCTGTTCCAGCTTGTCGGCGGCCACAAGCATGGCGTCCGTCTTGGCCTGCGCTCTTCTGCCCGCCTGCTCGGCCTCGCTTTGGGCCGCTCTGGCCTTGGCGGCCTCTTCATCGGCCTGACGGCTCTTTTCCGCAGCCTGGCCGATGAGCCGCTTGAGGTTGCCGACCATGTCGCGCAGGGCCTGCTCCAGCACGGCCACTTCGTCCTTGCCCGTGGGCTCGATGTGCACATCAAGGTCGCCTGCGGCCACCGCCCGGGCCTGGCCGGTGATGCTGCCCAGAGGCCGGGTGATGGATGTCACCAGGCGGTAGGAAAGGGGAATCACAAGAAGCAGCAGGATGGCCAGAAAGCCGCCGCCATAGGTGGTAAGCGTCTCTGTGAGCAGCGCGTGCATGGTGTTGTGCAGTTTGATTTCGTCCCTGTCCACATTGTCGATGTAGACGCCGGTTCCTATCCAGTACGGCGTGCCCTGGACGTTTTCGGCATAGCCGAGCTTGAACACGTCGCCCGCGTCAGGCTTGGGAAAGACAAAATCCACAAAACCCCCGCCCTTGGCCGATGCCTTGCTCAGTTCCGTCACGTAGTGCACGCCCTGCTTGTCGGCCGTGCCGGACAGGTCCTTGCCGATGATCTGCTTTTGCGTGGGGTGGGCCACACAGACGGTGCCCTCATAGACATAAAAGTAGCCTGAAGCGTCGTCTTCAAAACGGGATTTTTCCACATAATCAGCGATGACGCGCAACTGCTCCTGCTGGGGCAGCCCCTTTGTCATGGCCGCCAGCCCCAGGGCAGAGGAGTGGGTCACATCCTTGATGCGGGCGCGCTGCGAGGCAAGCAGCTGATTTCTTGCCACGACGGTTCCTTCGTTGATGACGCTTCTGGTCATGAAGAAGGACAGAACAGCCATGGCTATGGTCATGGCTATCATGAGAACTACAAAAAGCGTGATGCGCTGTGAAATGTTGATGGCTCTGAGCATGGCGATTCTCCGGGTCGGTCCGGGTGGACTTTCCGCCTGACAGCCGTGTGGAAACAGCGGGTTTGATGTTGCTGAGGGGAGCGCGCAATAAAATGCTGGTCGCGCTGGCATGGGGCGTTCATACCTCGGTTTTGAGGCAATAAGGCGTCAGGTCCGCATTGGGGCCGTGCCGGAAGGTGGGCTGGAAAAGGGGGGGTGACGGCGCATGCCTGGTAACGGGCGGTTGGGCCGTGGGCAAGCAGCGTACAGCGCGGCCGGGCAAGGTCGCCACAGCCACGGGAACGTGGAATTGGGGTGCTGGTTCATGGCTTTACAGAAAATGAACAAGCCATGCCTGCACATGTGCAGCACTTCGCCAGTCTGCCCGGAAGAGCAGATACGGCGGCGCATGGCATTCTTCTGAAGTCGCGCGACTCGGCTTCAGGAGACATTTAACCGGAAAGATTTACTGTTTGTACTCTTCGTCGCGCATTTCCGCAATAAGAGATGTCAGGGTGCCGGTTTGCCGCATAAGCTCGCCAACGGCCCGTGACGCCTCGCTCATGGCCTGGGCCATTTGCTGCACGGCTTCGTTGACCGTGGAAATGCTGCGGTTGATCTCGTCGCTGGCAACTGACTGCTGTTCGCTGGCCGCGGCAATGGCATTGACCTGATCCGCCGCGCCTTCAACGGTGGTGACAATCTCGCCCAGGGCCTGACCGGACTGGTTGGCGAATCCCGTGGCCTTGCTCACCTGGGCGGCCGCAGTGCCCATGGCGGCCATGCTTGTGGCCGTGCTCTCCTGAATGGCCCTGATGGCATTGCCCACATCATGCGTTGAAATCATGGTTTTTTCGGCCAGCTTGCGCACCTCGTCGGCCACAACCGCAAAGCCGCGTCCGGCGTCTCCGGCCCGTGCCGCCTCGATGGCCGCATTGAGGGCCAGCAGGTTGGTCTGATCGGCAATGTCGGAAATGACGTTCATGATATTGCTGATGGACTGGGCCTGGGCATTGAGCTGTCCCATATTTTCCGTGAGTCGCAGAGAAACCTCATGCACCTGACTTATGCTGTGGACGGCCTGTTCCACTATGCTGGCTCCAGCCACCGCCTTTTCGCGCGTATCAAGCGATGCCGCTGACGCCTGGGCGGCGTTGCGGGCCACGTTGTGCACGGTGGCGTTCATCTGGTTCATGGCGCTGGCGGCCTCGGCCAGCCGCCGGGCCGAGGCGACCGCCCCCCTGTCGGACTGCTCGATGCGCGCAGAAAGCTGGGTGGAGGCAGCGCTCACGGCCTCGGCAACCCGCTCGAGCTTTTGGGCTGCGGCAAGCATTGCCGCTGTTTTCTTTTTGGCGTTTTCTTCCGAGGCTTCCGCCTTGGTCAGGGCTTCCGCCGCCATGCGCGACTGCTCCACGGCCTTTTCCGATTCACGGCGTGACCGTGCTATGTGCTTTTGCAGGGCCTCCACCATGGCGACGATGTCGGCGTAGACGCCGCGCCGTGACGTGTCGTTGTCCATACTGTAATCGCCTCCGGCCACCCGCCGGGCGATAAGGGCCAACTGGCCGGGGTCCTTGCCGAGTTGTCTGCTGAGGGATCGCGTGAGATACATGCAAATGCCAGCCGCGCAAATGATGGCGATAGCGGCCAGAATCAGGGAAGTGGCGCGCGCCTGTTCGCCAATGGCCGAGGCCTCGGCCGCAGCCTGCTGGCTGCCGCTGACGTTGCGCTTGACAAGTTCGGCGCAGGCCTCGGCCATTTTGTCAAAAAGGGGGCGGTATTTGCCGTCAAAGGTGGATGCCGCCAGCCCGCGCCGACCGTTGAGCATGCTTTTGATCATCCCTTCGCGCACTTCGGCGGCCTCGGCGGACAGGGCGTCAAGGCGCTCTATGAGTTCCTTGTCCGTGCTGGCAAGGCCTGCGGGCAGGGTCTGCATGAGCGTGAGAAATGCGTCGCGGTTTTCCTGCATGATTTGCAGGGACTGCTGGATTCTCGCCTCATACTTGCGGATTTCGTCCGCATAGTTTTGCGACATGATGGCGGCGAGGTCCGCCCGAACGGCATTGAGCTGGATGTTCATGGCCTGGACGGCGATGACCGCTGGCAGCCACGTGCTGTCGATTTCACGTACCCGTGCGTTCATTGCGTCGAGATTTTTGATGGCAACGCCTGAAAGAACAAGAAGTATGGCGATGACAGACAGGAACGACAGCGTAAGTTTGACGCCCAACTTCATTGGCTCTCCTTCACGATGGCCGGTGTACGGTGCGGGACTCGCGTCCTGCATCTGACAAAAAAAGCCCGACAGACCATACTGCGGGCTACTCGGCCATTCCGTCTTGACACGGAATGTGGGGGGATGCCGTCCGCTGGAGCCCTGTCCTGACTGGCAAAGGCAGACGGGCGCGGATTAAGAGCGGACGCAGAGGCCCGACCCTTGTAAATGTAGCTGTGATCTATGCGTTTTTTTGTAGCAGCCTCTGCGGCATTCCGCAACCGGGGAATGGCAAAACACCCTGAAAAATTAAGAAAAAGTGCGGGATAAAAAACAAGCCCCATTCGGCCTTGGGGCTTTATGGGGCTGCATGCAATGCTTTTATGGCGGAGGGGGAGGGATTTGAACCCCCGGAAGGCTCACACCTTCAACGGTTTTCAAGACCGCCGCGATCAACCGCTCTGCCACCCCTCCGCAGGGTGCGCGCGTTGGCGTTGTACAAGCTAGTAATGTATTCCGTGTTGAAATTCAATAGAACATTTCCAGGGTGGCGACTCTGGCGGCTGCGCGAAAAACAGCGGCGCGCTCTCCCCAAGGGGAGAGCGCGCCGTAAAAACTTAGTTACGCCAAATTTATTTGATGGCGTCTTTCAGTCCCTTGCCGGGCGTGAATTTGGCAACCTTGCTGGCCGGAATGGTGATTTCCTTGCCAGTGCGGGGGTTGCGACCCTTGCGGGCGGCACGTTCCACAACCTTGAAGCTGCCGAATCCGGTAAAGGTCACGGATTCGCCAGAGGCCAAGGCTTCACGCAGGGAAGCCACTACGGCGTCAAGGGCTTCTTCAGCTTTAGCCTTGGTGGGAAGGCCGGCTTTGGCATGGATTTTTTCAACGAGCTCAGCTTTAGTCATGATGCTTCTCCATAAAGGATTTCGGTTTGTTCCCTGATTGATGCCATATTGGGGCACACGCAACGGTATGACCATAAGGCGGTGGCCCGACGGGCCGATCTCGCATGGGATAGTCACGGATATGCCAACCCGGCATCGCCGCGCCATGGGGGATTTTGAACATTGACGTTTTTTGCGCCGTCAGACTGTTGTCTCATTACGTTAGCGCAGTTTTTCTGTCAACGAAAAAGCGTAAAATGCGCGCCGTTCAAGCTTTTTGGCTCGCGAAACCAAAAGAAATCCGTTCTGGCAAGGCTGCGCGCACGATCATGATTACTGATAGTCTGATGAAATATTTGAAAATAAGAATTATAACCTACAAATCTACCAGGGTTACTTCGCTTTCCGTCATTTTTCGGCCAAGAAACAGGCCGCCAGTGCGGATAAAACGGGCCACGTGGTCTGTGGTCAGAAAATGGCTTTGCCCCAGGTGCTTTCCTGTGGCATCGCTGTCAGCGGTCGCCCTGTCCGGGTGCAGCAGATGCAGAGTGTTCAGCTCCCGCGCCACAAATTCCGCTGTGGTGGCGGCGGAGTCCACAATATGCACGTCCGGCCCCACAACCTGACGCAATGCGTCCTGAAGCAGGGGGTAGTGCGTGCAGCCGAGCACCAGGGTGTCGGGCAGAAGCGCGGCGTCATTGGCGGTCTTATTATCCGGCGCATCAAAAAGCCCTTCAAGGTAGCGGCGGATGATGCCTTCAACCAGGGGGCCGTTCATCCAGCCCTCTTCGGCCAGCGAGACAAAAAGATTGCACGCGCGCGTCAGAACCACGGCATCGGGGCGGATGCGCGTAATGGCCTGCTGATAGGCCCCGCCGTTGATGGTGGCCTCCGTGGCCAGCACCAGGATGCGTCCGTTGCGGCTGGCCTCTGCCGCTGCCTGTGATCCTGGTTCCACCACGCCCAGAACGGGCAGGGGAGCAAAATGCTCACGCAAAGCGGGCAGGGCAGCCGCTGTGGCCGTGTTGCAGGCGATCACCAGCATCTTGACGCCCATGTCCACCAGCTTTTGCGCGGCGCTGAGCGTATAACGGATGATGGTGTCACGGCCCTTTGTGCCATAGGGCAGCCGGGCTGTGTCGCCGAGGTAGAGCAGATCTTCGCCGGGCAGGCGCTTGGCCAGAGCCTTGAAAACGGTAAGGCCGCCCATGCCGGAGTCAAAAAGTCCAATGGGCAGCCGGGAATTCGAATCCATGCCATATCCTTTGAATGGGCCGCCCCAGACAAAGGCAGGCGGCCGTTAGAAACCTTGGCCCAAATACCGTATGGCTGTAAAGAGCAAAATGGCCGCCAGAAGGCATTTCAGCAAAGTGGCGGGCACGTATTTCTGGCAGCGTGCGCCAAGATACATGCCGCACATGCCGCCCAGCCCCACCAGCAGGCCCATGCGCCAGTCGGGCGCGACAGCCATGTCCGGATAAAAGGGGGCCAGCAGAAAGTAAAAGCTCACCCCTGCCACTGATGTGAGAAAGGTGGCAAAAAGTGTAGCTCCGGCCACGGCATAAACCGGAAGCGCAAAAAAGGAAACCAGAAAAGGAGCCATGATGGCGCCGCCGCCTATGCCGTATATGCCGCCCACAAGGCCGACGGCAAGGCTGAGCAGGGCCAGTTTGCGGGTGGAAACGGTATGGTTTTTTTCCTGAAAAACAAAAACAAGGGCGCGGGTGTTCCACACAAGCACGGTGCAACGGTCTGTGGCCGGCTGCCGACCTGCGGGGTTTATTGCCGCCGAGCCGCCCGCCCGCATGCTTTCCGTCTTGTTGTGCCGGGCCTTCCAGGTGGTAAGGGCCATGCGCCCGCCGACATACAGCAGTACCAGCCCCGCGAATATCTTGAAATTTGTCGGGTCTGGCAACCAGTTGATGCGGATGAGCGCCCCGAAAAAAACCCCCGGCAAGGTTCCGACGGCCACGGTGAGGGTCAATGGCCAGACAAGCCTGCCCTCACGCCAGTAGCGCCAGACGCCGGGCGGACAGGCCAGCACGTTGAAAAACTGGTTGGTGGCGCTGACGCTGGGGTTCACATAGCCAAGTACGCTCATATGAAAGGGGAGCAGAAGGAACGCGCCCGAGATGCCGCCCATGGACGTAAAAAAAGATATGCCCAGGGCAACACCAAAGGGCAGCAGCGGGTTGCATTCGATGCCGGCAGTGGGAAAATACATGACGGCCCCCGGGTTTTGTAAAAATAGCATTATAAAAAAATATTAAAAAACAGTAGAATAAGCGTATCGCTCTTCACGGTTTATATAATAAGCGTGATTTTAACTCTTGTCACTAGATAACACTTGAAATGCTCGCGTACGGCAGGCAAAAGCCCGCCTACTCGCATTTCGTGGCAAGGATTTTTCAGAAAAATCCTTGCATGGCATTTAACTCATTTCATTCGTAAACTGCTCTAGGGCAGGTGGGCGTGCGGCGGCGTGTTGCCTGAAAACGCTGTTTCTGCTGCCCCATGCTCCAGGTCGGAACGCCATAAAATGTATTGAAATACCCCTGCCAAAAAATTTTAGGGAAGCGCTGATTAAAGAGCCTTCTGGAAACGCGCTGGTATTTCCTTTGGCAAGACGCGATCTTTTTATGAAGCAGGAGTGGGCACTTCCGTCCTCGACGGTTTCAAAAAAGTGAAGCAAGTCCGCCAAACGGAATAGATCCGCGCTTCCCTAAAAATAAGAGTTTTGGGGGGAGGGGGCGTGGGGGAGGAGACCTTTTTACAAAAGGGTCCCTCCCCCACAAAGCAGTGCAACGCGCCGCCGCCAGGGCGGATGACGGCGCGTTGCCTGTCGTCCTGCAAAAATGTATGCTTGCGGCTTCTCCGCGCACAAGGCAGTCGGGGCTTTGGCCTGGGCTGCGCAACACAGTAAGGAAGCACCATGCTGGCCATTCTGGATTACAAGGCAGGCAATCAGACGAGCGTGCGCCGCGCTCTGGAGCATCTCGGCATACCCTGCGCCATAACGGCGGACCCCGCAATGCTCGAAAGCGCCGGGGGGGTTATCTTTCCTGGCGTGGGTGCTGCGGGGCAGGCCATGGGCGCGCTGGCGGAATCCGGCATGGACGAAGCCCTGCGGCAGGTTGTGCGCAGGGGGCAGCCCCTGCTCGGCATATGCCTTGGCTGTCAGATCCTGCTGCAACGCAGCGAGGAAAACGACACCACAACCCTTGGCATCGTGCCCGGCATCTGCCGCCTTTTTGAAAACGACATGGTGCAGGAGGACGGCACCCCTGCGCCCGTGCCCCACATGGGCTGGAACAGTCTTGAGGCCGTAGCGCCCTGCGTTCTGCTTGAAGGCATAGAGCCCATGGCGGAATACTACTTTGTGCACAGCTATTATGTGGAGCCCGATCCTGCGCTTGTGCTGGCCACCACCACCTACGGGCGCACCTTCTGCTCGCTGTACGGCCGCGAGGGCCTCTGGGCCGCCCAGTTTCACCCGGAAAAAAGCGGACGGCCCGGCCTGAACCTGCTGCGCAATTTTTACAAGTACTGCCAGAATTCGCGGGAGGCGCGCCATGCTCAGTAAGCGGGTAATACCCTGTCTGGACGTGCGAAATGGCCGTCTGACCAAGGGCGTCAAGTTTGTGGGCAACGAGGACATAGGCGATCCTGTGGAAAGCGCGCGCCGGTATTATGAAGAAGGTGCGGACGAAATCGTTTTTTATGACATCACGGCCTCGGCCGAGGCTCGGGGCATTTTTCTGGATGTGGTGGAGCGCGTCGCGGAACAGATTTTCATTCCCTTTGCCGTGGGCGGCGGTATTTCCAGTGTGGCCGACATGCGCGCCGTGCTGCTGGCCGGGGCGGAAAAGGTCTCCATAAATTCGGCGGCGGTCAAGGACCCCCATCTCATCAGCCAGGGGGCCGACGCCTTTGGCTCGCAGGCCATAACGGTGGGCATGGACGTGCTGGCCGTGCCCGTGAGTCCGGAGATTCCGTCCGGGTATGAAATTGTCATCCACGGGGGCCGCAAGCGCATGGGGCTGGACGCCATTGCCTGGGCGCGCCGCTGTCAGGAACTGGGCGCGGGCGAACTGTGCGTCAATTCCATTGACGCGGACGGCACCAAGGACGGCTATGAACTCAAACTGACCCGCGCCATTGTGGATGCCGTGTCCTTGCCCGTCATCGCGTCGGGCGGGGCGGGCGAGCCGCGTCACATGCTGGAAGCCGTGACCACGGGCGGGGCTTCGGCGGCCCTCATTGCCTCCATTGTGCACTACGGGCAGTACAGCATCCGCGAGTGCAAGGAATACATGGCCGCGCACGGGGCCAAGATGCGCCTGACCTGGTAGGCCGGGCAGCGTGAAGAGGTTTTGGATGGGGGCCCGCGCGGCCCCCGCGCGCTTTTTTTATGGCGCTGTTGCGCCGCATGCACACGCCCCTTCCTTCAGGAACGCCAGAGAAAAGCCAGAGGAGCGCCAGAGGGGCATCAGAGGAGCGCCAGAGGAGCGCCAGTATCACATGACCCACAAGCACCACTTCACAAAGGCCCGTGGGGGGGCAGCCGTCAGCGCGACGGAAGACGCCCCGGCAACCGGGTTCACGGAAACGCCCCAGGCTCTGTCCCCGGCTCAATATCTGCCCCAGGCCCAAGGTCTGGCCCCTGCCCAGGCTCTGCCCCAGGAACTGGCGCGGCGGCTGCGGGCCCTACCGCCGCTGGTGGTGGCTTTTTCCGGCGGCATAGACAGCCGCTTTCTCAGTCACGCGGCCTTGCTGAGCGGGTGCGACGTGCTGGCAGTGCATGCGCGCGGCCCGCATATCCCGGCTGGCGAAAGCGCCCACGCGCTCGCCTGGGCCAGGAGGCGCGGCCTGCCCCTGCTGGTGGTGGATTTTGACCCCCTGTCCCTGCCCGAGGTGGCCACCAACAGCCGCCAGCGCTGCTATGCCTGCAAAACGGGCCTGCTGGCGGCCATCGGGGCGGCCCTGGCGGAGGTCGGGCAGCAGGGGCGCATTGTTTGCGACGGCAGCAACGCTGATGATCTTGTGGCTTTCCGGCCCGGCCTGCGCGCCTTGCAGGAGGCGGGCGTGGTTTCGCCCCTTGCGGAATCGGGCATGGACAAGGCCGCCATCCGCGCGGCGGCACGGGCCACAGGGCTGGATGATCCCGATCAGCGCGCGCGGCCTTGCCTGCTTACCCGGCTGGCCTATGGTCTTGAGCCGGATGCGGACGTGCTGGCGGGTCTGGCCGCTGCCGAAGAAGCGCTGGCAGGGCTGGTACTACCGCAGTTTTCGGAAAAGGCCCCCGCCGCAGCAGGCGCGGCACACGGGGAAGACGTCGCGGGCCACGGGGCTGAGGCTGAAAAAATTGTTTCGCCCTTGGGTGATCTGCGTCTGCGGCTTACGCCAGCCCCCGTGCTTCAGGTGGAGGCGCTGCCCCCGGAGCTTGCGGGCCGGGTGCAGGAGATTCTTGCCCAACACGGATTTACCAACTGCGAGCTGCGCGTGGGGCAGGGCATCAGCGGTTTTTATGACAGTCAGGCCCCCACTCTGGACTGAGTGCAAATCGCCAAGGCCTTTGTCTGCGTCAGCGTGGCGCGGAGCATAAGGCGGCGCGCGGCCTGTTTTTTCTGCCCCGGAGCGGTGCCCAAAAGGGAAAAATTTGGCGTAGCCTTGTGCAAAAGCGCGCCCGCCGCGCATTCCGGCCATATGGGGCTGGACTTTGCAAAAGAAAGAGCCTATGAATACCGACTTATATCAATGGGGCTTACCCCGGAGGAAAACATGGCTCACAAAAAGATCGAACGTAAGAAAGAACTTGCCCGTCGCCGTCATCGTCGCGCTCAGCGCCTCAAGCAGCGCGTGCGTGAAGCCAAGGCTGCCGCCTAGGCTCAGGTTTTTTGATGAGGCCCGCAGGGCCGTGTCGCCCTAGAGCTTTTTCTTGGTGAAACTGCTCTGGCGGCTGCGTGAGCAGGCGCTCGCCGTGAAGGCGCGGGCGCGGTTCATCCGCGCTGGCAAGCGTCATAACTGGCGTGTCGTACTTTTGGGAATGTATGTTCTCAAGGGTGCTCTGCCCAAGAGGGGGCTGCATCGGCAGCAGCCCTCTTGTGTCATGTGCAAGTTTGAGCAGGTTGTGGCGCGCGTAGGTTATGCGCGTGCATTTCCGTCGCCGGAGGGGATTTGTGCTCCCCGGCGAGGCGGGCCTGGGCATTTGACGGGCGGCGCGGTCGTAACAAAAACAGTGTTTAGCCGTCTTTAGCGTAATCATGCCTATTTACGAATATCAGTGTCCCCAGTGTCAGCACCGCTTTGAGGAATGGGTAAAAAGCCCCTCCGCCCAGGGCGAGGAGCCTTGCCCCAAATGTGGCACGGCCTCGCCGCGCATCATGTCGCAGACTTCATTTGTCCTCAAGGGCGGCGGCTGGTATGTTGACGATTATGGCTACCGCAAGGGCATAAAGGAAGAAGGCGCGTCTTCAGCGTCTTCCACCTCATCTGAAGGGTCTTCGGCGTCCGGCGCGGGGGAGGCTTCATCCGCGCCAGCAGGCGGCGAGAAAACCGGCGGCAGCGCCGCGCCTACCCCGGCGTCAAATGCGCCTGCTGCCGCTCCTGCTCCCACGCCAGCCTCAACGCCAGCCCCTACAACCGCGGCCCCCAAGGCCAGCGCCGCCAAACCGGCTCCATGAGGCAGTCATGATCGAACGCTACTCCCGCCCCGAAATGAGCAATATCTGGACGTTGCAGAACCGCTATCAGGCATGGCTTGACGTTGAAGTGGCCGTGTGCCGGGCCTGGAGCGAAATGGGCCGCATCCCGGTCGAAGCCGTGGAAAACATCAGCGCCAAGGCGTCCATCGACGTTGACCGCATTCTTGAAATTGAAGAAGTGACCCGGCACGACGTCATTGCCTTTCTGACCTCGCTTGAGGAAAAGGTGGGCCCTGACGCCCGGTACATCCATCTTGGCTGCACGTCGTCCGATATTGTGGACACGGCCAATGCCCTTTTGCTGGTGCAGGCTGGCGAGCTTATCCTCAAGGATATACGCGCGCTTTTGCAAAGCATTGAAACCCTGGCCCGCCGTCACAAGGGGCAGCTGTGCATGGGCCGCACCCACGGCATCCATGCCGAGCCCACCAGCTTCGGCCTCAAGATGGCCGGGTTTTACGCCGAATTTTCACGCCATCTGGAGCGGGTGCAAGCCGGACTCGAAAGCGTGCGCGTCGGCAAGATTTCCGGCGCGGTGGGCACCTACGCCTTTCTGTCGCCCGAACTGGAACAGCGCGCCCTGACCCATCTGGGCCTTGGGGTTGACCCGCACTCCACCCAGATCATCCAGCGCGACCGCTACGCGCACTTCTTTACCTCGCTGGCCATTCTTGGCGGCGGCATAGAGCGCCTTTGCGTTGAGCTGCGCCACCTGCAGCGCACCGAAGTGCTGGAAGTGGAAGAGGGCTTTGCCAAGGGGCAAAAAGGCTCTTCGGCCATGCCGCACAAAAAGAATCCCATTTCCGCCGAGAACATGACCGGGCTTTCACGGCTGTTGCGCTCCAACGCCCTGGCCTCTCTCGAAAATCAGGCCCTCTGGCATGAGCGCGACATCAGCCACTCTTCGGTGGAGCGCGTGATCATGCCCGATTCCACCATCCTGGCGGACTATATTCTCACCCGCCTTACCCGCCTTCTGGACGGGCTGGTGGTCAAGCCCGAGCGCATGCTCGAAAATATGGACCGTTCTTTTGGCCTGTATTTTTCGCAGCGTGTGCTCACGGCCCTTATCGCCACCGGCATGCCGCGCCAGCAGGCCTATGAGGCCGTGCAGCGTCTTGCCATGCAAAGCTGGGAGACCCGCGTGGCCTTTCCCGATCTTGTGCGGGCCGACGCCGACATGCGCACCCGCCTCGGCGAGGCCGCGCTTGATGAGCTTTTTGATCCCTCCTATTATCTGCAGCACGAGGACGAAATTTTCGCCCGTGTGTTCGACAGCAAACCCGTATTGAGCTAGCCGAGGTCATGATGCGCGCCGGTCAAGAACAGATGATGGAACTCAAGCGCCGTCTGGCGCGTCTGCTGGTGGAAAAATCTTATCGTGAAGGCGATTTTGTGCTGGCTTCGGGCCGCCGAAGCGACTATTATTTTGACTGTCGCGTCACGGCATTGCATGCCGAAGGCTCCTGGCTTATCGGCAACCTGTTCAACGATATGCTCAAAGGCCTTGATATCAAGGGCGTGGGCGGCATGACTCTTGGGGCGGACCCGCTGGTTTCCGCCACAACCGTCATTTCACACGAACAGGGTCGGCCTCTGCATGGCCTCCTGGTGCGCAAGGAGGCCAAAGGCCACGGCACCGGACAGTATGTTGAGGGACTTGGCAATTTTAACGCTGGCGATCAGGTCGCCATGCTTGAAGATGTGGTCACTACGGGCGGTTCGCTGCTCAACGCCTGCCACAGAGTCACCGACGCGGGGCTGAATATCGTCGCCGTGTGCGCAATTCTGGACAGGGAAGAAGGTGGCCGCGAAAAGCTCCGTGAGGCGGGATATGAACTGCTTGCCCTCTTCACCCGCGCGGAACTGGTGGCCCTTGCTCGCTGAGCCTGCCAGCCCTGAGGGCTGGGGCGCGGTCAGACGGGCCGCGTTCCGGTATTTGCGCATAGTTTCCCGTTTTGCCGTGCGCGGGCTTATGGGCTTCATGCTGGCGCTTTTGTGCGCCCTGGCCCCACGTTCCGCATATTCTGCGGAATGGCAGCCCACGCTGTACAACGAGGGGCTGCCTTCGCATCTGGTGGCTGTGGACAAGAACCGCCAGACCTTCATGTTTTTCGAAAAAAAAAGTCCCTTCAAACTCCGCTACGCCTACCCCTGCACCACTGGCCAACTGCCCGGCGACAAGCAGTCCCTCAATGACCTGCGCACCCCGGAAGGCATCTATTTTGTGGAATACAAAATTGCCAGCGGGCTGGACTTCAAGGAATACGGCGGCATAGCCTATACGCTCAACTATCCCAACCCCGTGGACAAGCTGCGCGGCAAAACCGGGCACGGCATCTGGATTCACAGCAAGGGGCTGGGCATCGAACCCCTTTCCACGCGCGGCTGCGTCGCCATCGGCCTCAAGGAAATTGACGAGGTGGGGCCCAACCTTGTACCAGGCACGGCAGTGGTGCTGGCTGAAAAGCTGGACGAAACCAGCATGCTGCAGTCCGACAGCGGCACTGCCCGCGAATTGCGCCGCCTCATGCAGGCCTGGAGCAACGCCTGGGCCGCGCGCTCGGATAAAATGTTCGAGTTCTATGACGCCGAGTCCTATACCAAGGCCATGTCCGAAAGCTTTGCCGCTTTCAGGCTCAACAAGGAACGGCTGTTCAAAATCCTCAGTTTTGTCAAGATTTACAACCGCAAGATACATGTGCTCGAAGGGCCGGGGTACTGGGTTACCTGGTCCGAGCAGCTCTATGCGGCGTCCAACCTTTCCTCCGAGGGCATCCGCCGCCTGTACTGGCAGCGCGGCAAGGACAAGAAATTCCGTATCGTCGGCATGGAGTGGGCCCCGCGCGATCTCGGCATGCGCGCCGCGTACCAGCGCGGGCAGCTCGTGGCCGAGGCTCCCTTGCAGGTGGTCTCGGACGCTGACTCCGAAGCGCCACAGCCGCCGCGCCTTGATATGCCCGAAGCCGCCAGCGACATGACGGCCGAGGCCGCCGTGGCCGCGGCTGCCGCCGATAACGGCAAAGTGCACGACAAGGCCGCGCCGGACAAGACTGCGTCGGACAAGACTTCGTCCGAGTCCGTTCCTGGCAAATCCGTGGCTTTGAGTGACCCTCTTGTGCCGCGCCGTTCGTCCACGCCGCCTCCTGCGGAAGTCAACTGGGGCGCACGACCCGCCATGGAAGATTCCGCCAGACTGGCGGCGGAACAGCGCGCAGCCGAAGAACTGGCGCAGCGTCAGCAGGCCGAAGAAGAGCGGCTCGCCCAACAGGCCGCCGAGGCCCGTGCCGCCGAGACCCGCGCTGCCGAGGAAAAGGCGCTGGCGGAAAAAGCCGCCGCTGAAAAAGCCGCCGCCGAAAAAGCTGCTGCTGAAAAAGCCGCTGCAGAAAAACTTGCCGCAGAAAAAGCTGCCGCCGAAAAAGCCGCCCAGGAGGCGCAGGCCAAACTGCTTGCGCAACAGCAGGCTGCGGAAAAGCTCGCGGCCGAGAAATTGGCCGCCGAGAAGGCTGCCGCTGAAAAACTTGCGGCTGACAAGCTCGCGGCTGAAAAACAGGCAGCCGAGCAACAGGCCGCAGAAAAACTGGTCGCCGAAAAACTGGCAGCAGACCAGCGCGCAGCCCAGGAGCCGGCGCCTCAGGCCCCTGCCGCGCAGGATACAGGTCTGACGCCGCAGGTACAGGCGCAATTGCAACAGGCAGTCAGCGGATGGGGTGCGGCCCTGGCCTCGCGTTCGCCCGCGCTCGCCGATTTTTATGACCATGCCCGCTACAACCGTGAACCCGGCGCGCCCCGTGGCCAGTCGTACAACAGCGCCTGGCGCGAGCTTGAGAAGCACCTTGGCGCGCCCTGGCTGCGCTATATCAGCCGCAAGCCCGTTTTCGAGGTGCACGGCAATCTTGCCACCAGCCGGTGCGAAGAGCTCATAGCCAGCCCCGGCGGCATCAGCGAAGGCATCCGTACGCTCTGGTGGCGCAGGGGCAATGACGGCGACCTGCGCATCGTGGCCGCGCAGTTCAAACCGCAGGATATGGGTCTGGCTGCCGACTATCTTGACCAGGTCGGCGGCGCGGTGAGCGAAACCCTTGAGGGTTGGCGCAAAGCCTGGGAAGCGGGCAACCTGGACGACTATATGGCCTATTACACCAGCAACGCCGTGCAGCAGGGCCGCTGGGGGGCCAAAAACATCCGCAATCAGAAGGAAGGACTGTGGGGCCGGGTCAAGCCTACCCAGGTACAGCTTTCGGGCCTGCGGCTCGTGGTGGACAGGCAGGGCATCCGGGCCGACATGAGCCAGACCTATGCCGACAGTTCGGGACACAGCGACCGGGGCACCAAGACATTGCTGCTCCAGTACGACGGCAAGCAATGGCTCATTGCCCGTGAGGACTGGGCCCCAATGCCCGCAGCCACAGGCAACCCCACTGACGTGGCGCAGGCCAGGGGAGCAGAGGAAAGCAGACCTTGAAGTACAAGGAAAGTCTCTCCATCATTTTTATGAGGGATAACGGCCCCCGGCGCAGTTTTCGCGTACGGCGGGGCCTTTTTTACACTGTTTTGTGTTTTTTCGCCTGCCTGCCCCTGCTGAGCGCGGGCCTTGGCTGGCAATGCTGGAAGCTCTGGCAAGACAACGGCCTCCTGCGCGCCAACATGCTGCGCTTCGAAAGCGATTACCAGGAGGCTCAAGCCACTGCAGAACGCCTTGAGCACCTCGAGGAACTGCTGCGCGAGGAAAACGTGCAGGGGCGCACTCTTGCACTGCGGCGGCTTGGCGGTGAAGACGTCGCCAAACCGGGTGAAGCTGCCCCGGCAGACAGGGAAGAGGCCGCAAAGGCTGAAGCGCCGCGCGGCGCTGAAGGGCCGGGGCATGAGGACTTTCCCGCCATTGACCGCGACTACGTCAAGGTGGACAACGTGCAGGTGCGGGCCCTGCGCGGCGGCAAACTGCGCATGGCCCTCGATTTGCGCAATACCGACAATCAGCGGCTGGCCTCCGGCTCGGTTTCCGGAACCCTGCTTACCGCTGACGGCTCCAAACACCCCCTGAGCTTTGACCCGGAAAATGTGGGCGATTTCCGCATCAGCCGCTTCAAACGCACTGTCATTGTGGTGCGCCTGCCAGGCCGACTCAATCTCGTGAACGCCCAGGTCATCCTTGAAGTGCGCAACCAGGACGACAGCGTGGTGTTCCGCAATATCTTTCCCGTGGAACAGTAGATTTGAGTATTTTTGAAATATTTCGTGGGGAGATGCTTTGTGGGGGAGGGACCCTTTTGCAAAAGGGTCGCCTCCCCCACGCCCCCACCCCCTAAAACTCTTGTTGTATTTTAGTATGCTACAAAGAGTTTGCTGATCTGAAGCGGTGGTTCCAGAGGCCGCGCCCTTCCGGCATCACTCCATATCAAAACACGCTGCAAAAGCCTGCACATAACCCTGCCCTGCTGCATCATTCCGGCTTCATCGGGATGAATATCTCCGTCAGCAGGTCTTCGGGGGCCGTTGTTTGCGGCGAATTGTAGTACGCCTCAAAACCGGGGTCGTTGACAGGTTCCCGCCCGCTCTGCGGAAACCACTGGCCGAAAAGCGAGCGGTAGGCCGGGTGCAGCAGCGCATAGTCCCCTTGCACCTTCACGGCCACGTAGTCGCAGTCGCTGCCAATATGCCGCAAAAACAGTTCCTTGTTGCGCAGCAAATCCCGTATGGCCGGGGTTTCTTCGGTCACGCCTTCGGGCAGGCTCACGCAGACGTCCATGCGGCATTTGTCCTTGGGGGTGACGTCGGGATTGTCATGGCTGACCCCGTAGGCCACCATGCCCGCATGTAAAAGGCCAGCCGGCCCCAGCAGGGAAAACAGATGCAGCCAGGCTGACCCACAGTCGTCGTACGGGCCGGTGTGGCGCATGGCGGCCACCAGCAAGGGCGCGAATTTCGTGACCCGTATTTCCAGCGCGGGCACGCCGACAACCTGGTGATGAAACAGCGGGGCATCGGGGTTCTGTTTGCGCGCCCGCATCAGATGTCCGTCGTTGCGTCGGTACTCGGAAGGCAGCGCGGCAAAGTGGGCGCGAAAAGCCCTGGTGAACGCGTCCACGCTTTCATAGCCAGCATCAAGGGCTATGAGGGTAATGGGGTCGCGCGTATGGGCCACCTGCTGGGCCGCCCTTTCAAGAAGCAGACGGCGCACATAGGCGGCGACGCTTTCCCCCATCATGGACGAGAAAATACGGTGGAAATGGTAGGGGGAAAAGCAGGCGATTTCCGCAAGTTGCGCAAGGTCGGGCCGGGAGTCGAGATTGCTTTCGATATGCCGCAGCACACGGTGCAGGCGCTCCTCATATGACAATGTGTTCATGCTGCTCCGTGGGGGACAGTCTGTTTGGGTGTGGTTGTTGGGGTGGGCGGGTTTCTGTCAGGGTGAACGGAACCGCAAAAAAAGTCGAGCGTGTTTACGCGCGAAAGTGCAGGATGCAGATCAAGCGTCGTTACCGGGCGCTTGCGGCCCCGGCGGCGTGCCGGGCGCAAGCTGCGCGCCCTGCGAACAAACGGCCAAATGGCATTACCAAGCATGTGGAGAATTATTGTGAGTGAATTTACCGTGACGATTGTGGAATACCCGGCCAAGCGCCTCACCGGCATAAAAGTGCGTTCGAACATGGCAAAAGCGCAGGAGGATTGCTCCGCCCTGTGGCAGCGTTTCTGCACCGACTATGCGCAGGTCATGCCCACTGCGTCCTATGGCGTGACTGTCATGGTCAACGCGGAAGACTTCGACTACTGGGCTGCCGTGGAAGACAAGGACGGGCGTCTGCCAGCCGACCTGGAGCACGTGGACATCCCGGCGGGCAAATACGCGGTTTGCGGCGTGCCCAACCTTGCGAGCATCGGGGAAGCGTACATGTTCATTTTTCAAAATTGGCTCGCCAGCCAGCAGACGTATGCTTATGACGAACAGTCACTGAGCTTTGAGCTGTATCCCTCGCACTGGAGCGTGGAAAATCCTTTTGAGATCTATGTGGGCATAAAGGGATAAAGGTTCCGCTCGCCCCACGCGGGGCAACTCCACTGCCATAAGCCCGGCGCCGCCATTTGCAGGCTTGTGTCGCCGCGTGCAGAGCAACCACTCCCGGCGTCACACGGACTTGTCGCGGCAGGGCTCCCTTGCCAATGGCACGTCCTGAGCGTGGCGCTCGTATCGCGCAGGTAAGCTTTTCCAGCGCTAAAAAGATCCAGCCAGAATCCTTATTGCTGGAAAGGCAGACGTGTCCTGAAGGCTGGAAACAAAACCCCAGCGGCGGCGTGTTGTCACGCTGCGCTGGGGTTTTGTCATATGTTGTGATGTCGTGAAGGCTCTGTCTCAGAAACCCCGCTTCAACACAGAAACCACAGTGTATTCTGCTAAAATGCCATAAGAGTTTTAGGGGGTGGGGGTGTGGGGGAGGAGACCCTTTTGCAAAAGGGTCCCTCCCCCACAAAGTATTCCGCCATCCGGCCCTAGCGTGCGCCCTTGGGAAAGAGCACCACGCCGACGGTCTTGAAGATGATGTTGATGTCCAGCAGGATGGACATGTTCTTGATGTAGTACAGGTCGTATTCCAGCTTGCGGCGGGCGTCTTCTTCGGACGCGCCGTAGGGGTAGCACACCTGGGCCCAGCCCGTGAGGCCGGGTTTAACCGTGTGGCGCAGGCTGTAGTAGGGTATGGTTTCCTTGAGCTTCTGCACAAAGGCCATGCGCTCGGGGCGGGGGCCGATAAAGCTCATGTCGCCTTTGAGGATGTTCCATATCTGCGGCAGTTCGTCTATGCGCACCTTGCGTATGAAGCGTCCGAAGCGGGTCACGCGGGCGTCTCCGGCGCTGGCCCAGACGGCTCCGTTCTTTTCGGCGTCAGCCCGCATGGAGCGGAATTTGTACACCGTAAATTCTTTTTCAAACAGTCCCACGCGATCCTGCTTGTAAATGACCGGGCCGGGGGATTCCAGGCGCACGATGAGGGCGGTCAGCAGCATGATGGGCGTGGCAGGTATGAGCAGCACCAGGGAAATGAGCACGTCCAGGGCGCGTTTGAGTCGCCGTAGCGAGCCGCGCGTGTTCAGCGAAAAGCCCTCTGTCTGCAGCAGCCATTCGTCCGTGATTTGTGAAAGCGGCAGGCGCTGCACCACGTGTTCGTAAAAACTGCGAATGTCCACAACCATGCTGCCGCGTAGCTTGGCTTCAAGCAGGTCGTGCGCGATTTCATCGTCAATGGGGGCGTCGGGCAGCAACAGGATCATGGTGGCCTTTTTTTCGTGGGCTATGTCCAGAGCCAGGAATGGCGGACCAAGGCAGGGGCCTGCGTCCGGGCCCTGATCGTGCTCGCCCACATAGCCGATGATTTCGGCCTGGGGCAGGCCTTCGGCCAGCAGTTGCCGCACTTTGCCGGCACGGTCAACGCCCACGAGAAGAATACGCATGGGATGGGTAAGCTTGTGCGCGTTGAGGTGATACAGCCAGCGCCAGAACAGGCTGAAGCAGAAAGAAAGCGCAAAAAGCAAGACGACGGTTTCGCGGTCAAAGCGCCAGTGCTGGAAGGCGTAGGATGCCGTTGCCGATGAAATGATGCCCAGCAGGCAGGCCACAAGCACGCGGCCCGCAGTCTCCTTGAAATCTTCCTGGCCCACGCTGTAGGCGTCAAGAATATAGAAAAACAGCATGTAGAAGAAAATGGTAAAGAGCGTGGCGCCGGTGTAGTCGTCAAAAACGCTCAAATCCGGCGCAATCGTGGTCAGCCCGGAAATTGCCAGGGCCAGCAGGATGCAGAGCAGGTCCAGCACCTGTAAAAGTCCCATACGATAACTGCTTATCATTGCAAAATATCCTCTAGAGCATTTTACCTTGGCGCGTTACGTCCACAAGGTTTTTACGGGCTCGCTTTGCTGCTTGGCAGCGCAATTACATTAATTCAATGGTGAAATGCTTCGCATTATCCCGCCGTAAGCTGCTCTCAACGGCGCGAACGCCTTGGGGCGGACGCCAGGGCGCGCAACAGCCGGGGCAATGTTTCCGTGGAATTGCCCCGGGGAAGTGCCGGCTCGGCAGGGGCTAGCGCCCCGTGCTGTCCGATTCCGGCGATGCCGGAACGTGCATGTCTTCAAGGATGCCGTCGGCCACCTTTTCGGCGTCAAAGTCGTTCAGGGCCATCTGGCGTCCGGCAGCGCCCATGCTGGCCATGAGCTCGGGGCGGAGAATGAATGCTTCCATGGCGGACGCAAGGGCCTTGGGATCGCGCAGGGGTACAAGGTAGCCATTATGCCCGTTGCGCACAACCTCGCGGCAACCGGGCGCGTCAGTGACGATGGCGGCGCGTCCCATGCTCATGCCTTCCATGATGGAGGTGGGCGTGCCCTCGCGCCACGAGGGCAGCACCATGACGTGCGCCGCGCTTATGTAGGGGCGCACGTCCCGCGTTTCGCCAAGATATTCGATGCCGCCGTGGTCCTGCCACTGGCGCACCTGCTCCAGGCTGACGCTGCCGAGTCCCTGTTCCTCGGGTCCCAGAAGCAGAAAACGCGCCTGGGGATGCCTGGCCTTGAGTTCATGCGCGGCCTCGGCGTATTCACTCAGCCCCTTGGCTTCAAGCAGGCGGGCCACCAGCAGAAAAACCGGCGGTTCGGTCAGCGTGCCGTCATCCGTAAGCCCGGGCAAGGGCGTGGGGGCAAAGCGGGCTGTGTCCACCCCGGTGCCGCGCGCCCGCAGGATTCGCGCCTTTGGCCCCAGAATCCCGGCTTTCTGGAAGGTGGCGATGTCGTCTTCATTCTGAAAAAAAACGCCTTCAGCGGCGGAAAGCGCCGTGCGGTACAAGAGGGCGCTCAGGCGGTTGACGCATTTTTTAAAAAGGCTGTCGGCCTCAAAGGCGTAGCCGAGTCCGGTGATGGTGGCGTAACTATGCGGCACGCCTGCCACACGGGCCGCAATGCCGCCGTATATGACGGGCTTGATGGTGGAGGCAAAGAGCAGGTCGGGCTTTTCATTTTTGAAAATGCGCAAAAGCGCCCCGGTGGTGCGCAGGTCGTTCAGGGGGTTGAGCCCCTTGCGATCCAGCGGATAATGCTGCAGCCGCGCCCCCTGGGCCGCCAGAACCGCCTCCGCTCCCGGATCGCCGGGCGGCGTGCAGCAGATCACTTCATGGCCAGCCCGAAACATGTGGCGCACCAGTACGCTCCAGAAATTGCTCATGGACCTGGCCTGATTGCCCAGAACTATGATCTTCATTCTCTCGCGGCTCCCTTTGGCGCTGACACCGGCCTGTCACAAAGTCAGGCCGCGCTCTTATGTAAATGGCTATAGCATCTGCAAGGATAACTGAAAAGGGGCTGCCGCGGCTCAAAACCGATTTTGCTACATTGCCGCGACATTTTCACACGGGCTGACGCCAGGCGAGCCCGGCTTTACAGCCCGGCCCGAGCAGCGTAACATCAACAGAATCTGGCCTGGAGGTCATACGCCTCCCGCACGGATACAAATCATTGCAAAACAGGACGCAACTATGAGCGCGTATTCCCAATTGTGTGCCTCCATGCAGGCAGCCCCTTCCCGCTGGCTGGTTACCGGCGTCGCGGGTTTTATCGGTTCCAACCTGCTGGAACATCTTTTGAAGCTTGGCCAGACCGTCGTCGGTCTGGACAACTTTTTGACCGGTTATCAGAAAAATCTTGATATGGTGCGCGATATCGTCGGGCCTGAAGCCTGGAGCCGTTTTACCTTCATTGAAGGCGACATTCGCGATCTGGACACCTGCCATAAAGCCTGCAAAGGCATACAGCACGTGCTGCACGAGGCGGCGCTGGGTTCCGTGCCGCGCTCCATTGATGATCCCTTGCTGTCCAACAGCTGCAATATCACGGGCTTTCTGCACATGCTTGTGGCCGCCCGCGACGCCGGGGTCAAGAGCTTTGTGTATGCCGCTTCTTCATCAACCTACGGCGATTCGCCGGGACTGCCCAAGGTGGAAGACAAGATCGGCCGTCCCCTGTCGCCATACGCCGTCACCAAGTATGTGGACGAGCTTTATGCCGACGTGTTCAACCGCTGCTACGGCTTTTCCACCGTCGGGCTGCGCTACTTCAACGTTTTCGGCCAGCGGCAGGATCCCTACGGCGCGTATGCCGCCGTTGTGCCGCAGTGGTTCGCCAGCCTCATCAAGGGCGAAACTGTCTTTGTGAACGGCGACGGCGAAACCAGCCGCGACTTCTGCTACATTGACAATGTTGTGGAGGCCAACCTGCTGTCCAGCTTCGCCCAGGGCGAAGCCGCCAACACCATCTACAATGTGGCCTTTGGTCAGCGCACCACCCTCAATGAGCTTTTTGACCTTATCCGCGAAGAGGTGGCCCGCCATAAGCCCGAAGCCGCCAACGCCAAGGCCGAACACCGCGATTTTCGCGCGGGCGACGTGCGCCACAGCCTGGCCGACATCAGCCGCGCCGCGACCCGGCTGGGATATGCCCCCCATTTTGACGTGCGCCAGGGCCTGCGTCTGGCTGGTGACTGGTACGCCGCCAACCTGTAGCCCCCTTTACAGCACGGCCGCAGCCCTGCTTTGCCAGCGCTGCCGCTGCCGCGCCGCGACGAAAGTACTGAAAAAGCCGTCAGCCCATTTGGGCTGACGGCTTTTTTGCGCACTGTGTGATGTCGGTTTGAAGTGCGTTGCGGGGAGATTGCCATGTTCTGTGGGGGAGGGACCCTTTTGCAAAAGGGTCCCCTCCCCCACAAAGCAGCTCAAGCGAATGCGTAAAAAATCGCACGCCTATTGCTTGCGCGTGGAGTTGTAAAAGTTGATCAGGCAGCCGTCGAGAATGATCTGGCGCTCGTCATCGGTCAGATCCTTGAGGGTCAGGGCTATCTGCTCGGCGCTGCCGTTTTCGCGCACGACGTAGGCCAGTATGGTGGGATCGGCATTCTGCACGGCCCTGCGCACGTTGGGCACGGCCAGCCAGTCACCCACCTTGAGCGTCGCGGCAAGATCGGCGTCAGTGATGAAGGGCAGCATGCCCCAGTTGATGAGGTTGGAGCGGTAACGCTTGGTGGCGTATTCCACTGCCAGGTTGGCCCAGCCGCCCAGCACTTTCTGGCAGGAGGCGGCCTGCTCGCGGGCCGAACCGTCGCCGGGTTTGACGGCAAAGATGGTGGACCCGATGCCCACGTTTTTGAGGTCGGCGGCTCCCTGCATGATGTCCAGCCCGCAAAGGGCGAAAAGGGCGCGGGCGCGGGCCACGAGTTCAGGATCAGCCGGATTGGCAAGCCGCGCCTTTTCCATGGCGTCTACGGCCTTGGCGCGCCCAACATAGTCGGGGTCTTTGCGCGACAGGGTGTATTCCGCCAGTTTGAGGGGATTGGAGCGCAGCGACGAGGTTTCGCCCGAAGGGATAAGCTCGTCCGTGGTGGTCACGGGATCGGTGATGACGCTGGCCACCTGGAGCAGCAGATGGTCGGTCAGGGCGCTCATGGCGGGCCAGTCCGCGATATTGGGGCCAAAGATCAGGGGCACTTCGGGCTTGGGATGGCCAAAGCCGTTGTACACGCGGCGATGGTAGATAAGCGGCTCGAAGCGGTAGTCGAGGTTCACGTCGGCAAGGCCGGGCGCGGCCCAGTCAAGGTCAGTGGCCGGGGTCAGGCGGCCGCCGTTGGCCGCCGTGGCGGCAATGGAGCGGGCGTCCATAAGGGCCACGGCTGAAAGCTGGCCGTTGGACGGCTTGGAGCCTTCGCGGTTGGGGAAGTTGCGCGTGGTGTGCCGGATGGACAGCGCGCCGTGCGCCGGGGTGTCGCCCGCGCCGAAACAGGGGCCGCAGAAGGCGTTTTTGAGCACAGCGCCAGCGGCCATGAGCTTGGCCGTGGAGCCGTTGTTGACCAGGGCAAGGCCCTGCGGTTCGCTGGCAGGGTAGACGGACAGGCTGAAGGCCAGGTTGCCCGTGCTTTTGCCGTCAAGGATGGCGGCGGCCAGCGTGATGTTTTCAAAACTGCCGCCAGCGCAGCCGGCGATGATGCCCTGGTCCACCCACACGCCGCCGTCGCGGATCTTGCCGCAAAGATTCAGCCCCCTGGCGGCGTCGCCAAACTGCTTGCGGGCTTCGTCCTCCACCTGGGCCAGCAGTTCGGGCGCGTGCCGCACCACTTCGGCCACGGGATAGGCATTGCTGGGATGGAAGGGCAGAGCGATCATGGGCACGATCTTGCCAAGGTCGATGCGGATGAGGCCGTCATAACAGGCCGGGCCTTCGAGGCGCAGTTCCGCGTAATCCTGGGCGCGGCCGTGCTTTTCAAGGTACTGGAGCACTTTGGCGTCCGTGGTCCATATGGACGAAAGGCAGGTGGTTTCCGTGGTCATGACGTCGATGCCGCAGCGGTATTCCACCGAAAGGCCCTCAACGCCGGGGCCCATAAATTCCAGCACCTTGTTTTTCACAAAGCCGTTCTTGAACACGGCGGCGATCAGGGCCAGGGCCACGTCCTGCGGGCCCACGCCGGGGCGCGGCGCGCCTTCGAGCCAGACGGCGATTTTTTGCGGATTGGCCACGTCATAGGTCTTGCCAAGAAGCTGCTTGACGAGTTCCGGGCCGCCTTCGCCAATGGCCATGACGCCCAGGGCGCCGTAGCGGGTGTGGCTGTCGGAGCCAAGAATCATGCCGCCGCATTTGGTCATCATTTCGCGCACGTACTGGTGGATGACCGCCAGATGCGGGGGCACGAAGATGCCGCCGTACTTCTGCGCGGCCGCGAGGCCGAAGAGGTGGTCGTCCTCATTGATGGTTCCGCCCACGGCGCAGAGGCTGTTGTGGCAGTTGGTGAGGGCGTAGGGCACGGGAAATTCCGTAAGGCCGCTGGCGCGGGCCGTCTGGACGATGCCCACGTAGGTGATGTCGTGGGAGGCCAGGGCGTCGAAACGGATGCGCAGCACGCCCGCGTTCTGGTCAACGGTATTATGCGCGGCGAGAATGCGGGCGGCCAGGCTGTTTTTGCGCGCGGCTTCCACATCCACACCCTTTGCGCGGGCCTCTTCGGCACTGCGGATGGTGTTCCCGTCAATGACAACGGCATTGCTTATGAGTTCAATCATGGTGGCAGACCTTCCTGCTGGGTTTTGGGGTCGCTGGCGCGACGCTGGTTAGCGGGACTGCGCCGCGGCCAGTTTGAGGCCGAAGGCTATGAAGACGAAACCTGTAACGCGTTGCAGCCAGAGTTGAAAACGGCTGTTTTCAAAAACGTGGCGCACACGGCCCAGCATGTAGGCCAGGGGGACGTACCAGAAGAGGCACAGGGCCGACATGATGCCGCCAAGCTCCAGAAATTGGGGAGCCAGCGGAGCATGGGGATTGGTAAACTGCGGCAGAAACGTCAAAAAGATGATGACGGCCTTGGGGTTAAGAGCATTGGTCAAAAAACCCTGCCAGAAAAACTTCCACCACTGGCGGGGCGAAAGGCGCGCTTGCGCAGCAGGATACGCGGCGGAACTGCGCACAGTTCCGCGAGCGTCTGGACGAGAACCTGGGCGAGAACCTGGGCGAGAACCTGCGCGAGAATCTGGGCGATCATCTGCGCAAGCATGTGTGCAAGTATTTGTGCGCGCGTCTTTACGGGCACCTGCCCCGGCATCAGCGCGTGTGTCTGCGTCATCACGCGGCGCGGTTTTTACAACGGCGGCGCTGACGGCTCCGTTGTGGCGCAGGGCCTGGACGCCAAGCCAGACAAGATAGGCCGCGCCCACATACTTGAGCACGCTGAACCACAGCATGGACTGTGCAATGACGGCGGATATGCCCAGCATGGCGGCGGTGGTGTGCACGCAGATGCCAAGGGCCACGCCGCAGGCGGCGGCCTGCCCCTGAGGGCGGCCATTGATCAGCGATATCTTGGCGATGAGGGCAAAGTCCGGCCCTGGCAACATCACCAGTATGGCCGCCATGGGTATGAAGAGCAGCAGGGTTTCCAGTGAAATCATGACAACAACCTTGGCGATGAAAAGAAGGACGTACAACCAGCCAGCGCGTCTTTGCACGTTACTCATGCGACCTTGTTCATACGCAAGGTGCTCGTGCGCCAGTCACTCTGGCGTAAAATGCTTGTGCGCACTACGCTCGCGGCTTTGGGGCAACGGCTTTTGGGGCCGCTTTGCGCCGTGGCGGCGGCAGGCCTGCGAGTGGTCTGGAGCAATGGCGCACTGCGACCACTCTGGCGCAGCGGGAGCGGCGCTCGGTCCGCACGCAAGGCGTTTGTCCGCGCTGGCGTGCGCTCTGGCGGCCATAACGGGCGCGCTGTCAGCCGTGAGCGTGCACGCTGTCGGCCGTGAGCATATCTCCTTTCTGCGCTGATCCGCTTTTCCGTTAAAGAGAAGGGAACCCCGGTTTGGCCCTGCTGGGCAGAACCGCAACCGGGGGCCTCCCTTCTCCCGGGTCTGCTACAGATATGCTCCGATGATGTCGCCGAATTCCTTGCAGCCCACCACACGGGATCCGGTGACCTGCGCGGCCAGGTCTTCGGTGACGGACTTGCCCGTGATGGCCCTGCCCACGGCTTCGCGGATGCGGTTTGCCGCGTCGTGCTGGCCCAGATGTTCCAGCATGAGCGCCCCGCACAGAATGACGCTGCCGGGATTGGCCTTGTCCTTGCCTGCGATGGTGGGGGCTGTGCCGTGGGTGGCTTCGTAAAAGGCGAGGGTGTCGGACATGTTCACGCCGGGGGCCAGCCCAAGGCCGCCCACCTGCGCCGCCAGCGCGTCGGAGATATAGTCGCCGTTGAGGTTGGGGGTGGCCAGCACCTGATACTGTTCAGGACGCAGCAGGGCCTCCTGGAACATGGCGTCGGCTATGCGGTCCTTGACCACCAGACGTCCGGGCACGGGCTCTTTTCCGGTGCAGGTGAGGTCGCCGAACTCCTGAGCGGCCACATCGTAGCCCCACTGGCGAAAAGCGCCTTCGGTGAACTTCATGATATTGCCCTTGTGCACAAGGGTGAGGCTTTCCTGTTTCTGGTCCAGGGCGAAACGCAGGGCACGGCGCACAAGACGTTTTGAACCGGCCTCGGTCATGGGCTTGATGCCCACGGCGGCATTGTCGTTCACCTTGGTCACGCCGAGTTCGTCACGCAAAAAGGCGACAAGCTTGCGGGCTTCGGGGGTATTGGCGGCAAATTCCACTCCCGCGTACACGTCTTCGGTATTTTCGCGAAAGATGACCATGTTGACGCGCTCGGGGTGCTTGACCGGGGTTTCCAGGCCCTCGAAGTGCCGCACCGGGCGGATGCAGGCATAGAGGTCAAGGGTCTGGCGCAGGGCCACGTTAAGGCTGCGCATGCCCGTGCCCACGGGGGTGCCCAGAGGGCCCTTCATGGCGAGTTCGGCATGGCGCAGGGCTTCAAGGGTAGCGTCGGGCAGGGGGTGGCCCGTTTCTTTCACGGCCTTGTCGCCGGCCAAGAGTTCCACCCAGTCAAGGGTAAGGTCGGCCCCGGCGGCGCGGATGGCCCCTTCGATAACCGGGCGGGCGGCCTGCCAGATTTCCGGGCCGATGCCGTCGCCTTCAATCCAGTACACTGTCTTGCGCATGTTCCCCTGTCCTTTTGAGTGTCGATGAATATGAAACAGGCCGGGCATCTTGAATCAGAGCAACTTCGAGAATGTTCATTCTCAAAGTTCAAGATACGTTCGCTTCGGTGCTTAACCGCGCAAGTAATAACGCTTGCGCCGTTGCGGCGGGCGTCTGCTCCCGCAGCCGCCAGAGCAGTTTTAAAGTAAAACTGCTCTTAGCCCGGCCCATCTGAATAACGCTAGTCGCCTTCTTCGTGCTCTTCCACTTCGTGCTGGAGCGAGCGCGCACGCTTGAGCAGTTCCTCAAGCTGGATGTCCACGCCGATGACGCCCACGATATTGTCCTTTTCGTCAGTGACGGCGCAGGACACGGTGATGATGAGCTTGCCCGTGAAGTGCGACTGGTACACGTCCATAATGTGCAGGTCGCCGCTCTGCATGGGCACCTTGAACCACTGGCGGTCGGAGAAGTCATAGCCGATGGGCAGGGCTTCGTAGGTTTCCTTGTATACGGGATCGGTGATGGCCGAACACTTGAGGCGACCCTGGGCGTCCGTGAGGTAGCAGTACTGGATAAAGGGATATTCGCGTACGAAATCGTCCAGCCTTCCGCAGGCCTTTTTGCCGAAGTCCAGCAGGTCCTTGTTGCGCCCGAGGCGGACAATGATGTTGGCGGCCAGTTCGCCCGCCAGCTGCTTCATGTGGTCGAATTCCGAGGCAAAGAGTTCGGGCATGAACTTTTGCACAAGCGCTTCCATTTCTTCGTGCGAGAAGTGGGTGGTGCGGCCGGTCTCTTCGTAGACGGCCATGATGGCGTCGTAGATGCTGCCCACGGCGGGGTGCTTTTTGGAGACCTGCCGGTCTTTTTCAAGATGGAGGTTGGTGTTGATCCAGTACGCCACGCCCGCACGGCCCGTCTTGTCGGTGATGATGATGGGCACGGGACGGCCGAGCAAATGGTTGGTGTCGAAGATATTGTAGATTTCTTCGTTCTTGGCCAGGCCGTCGGCGTGCACGCCCGCGCTGGTGGCGTTGAAGTCGCGCCCCACAAAGGGGTAGTTGTGGGGGATGCGGTAGTGCAGCTCTTTTTCAAAAAACTGGGCTACTTCGTCCAGAATGGTGGTGTCTGCGGCGGCGTCGTCGCCCGTGAGGGAGATGTATTCGACCAGCAGGGCTTCCAGCGGGGTGTTGCCGGTGCGTTCGCCAAAGCCGAAAAGCGTGCTGTTGACCGCGCCGCAACCGTGCAGCCACGCGGTGACGCCGTTGACCAGCACCTTGTGAAAGTCGTTGTGGCCGTGCCACTCAAGCCACTGGCCGGGCACTCCGGCCTCATCGGTAAAGGTACGCACGATGCGCTGCACCGAGCGGGGCAGCGCCGCGCCGGGGTAGGGCACGCCATAGCCCATGGTGTCGCACAGGCGGATTTTGACCGGCATGCCGCTCTGACGTGAAAGTTCCATAAGCCGCTGGGCGAGGGGCAGGCAGAAGCCGTACATGTCGGCCCTGGTGATGTCCTCAAAGTGGCAGCGGGGTATGATGCCCCACTCCAGCGCCTGTTCGGCCATGCCCACATACATGTCCATGGCCTGCTGGCGGGTTTTGCCCAGCTTGAGAAAAATATGGTAGTCCGACACGCTGGTGAGCATGCCGGTTTCGTCAAATTCCATATCGCGGGCCAGCTTGAGGTCATCCTTGATGGCGCGTATCCAGGCCGTCACCCGGGGAAAGCGGTAGCCCCTGGCGCGGCACACGTCGATGCACTTGCGGTCCTTGGCGGAATAAAGAAAAAATTCCGAGGCGGTGATGAGGCCGGTTTTGCCGCCAAGACGATGCAGAAAGTCAAACATCTTGGCCACCTGCTTGACCGTGTAGGGCGGGCGGGCCTGCTGGCCGTCACGAAAGGTGGTGTCGGTGATGCGCATCTGTTCCGCAGGGCGCGGAGCGAGCAGCACTTCATCAAAGGACGTGCGGCAAATGCTGGTATAGGGAAAAAGTTCGCGGTAGAGCTGGGGTTTTTCAGGCTCCTGCATGACCAGGGTCCGGCTGCCTCCGCTTTGATGAATGATATTGCTCATATGCTCCCGCCGGCTCGCGCTGTGCGCGCGGAAAAAAGTTGTCCGTGAAGCACTTTTATAGCGGCTTCGCGATTCCCCGTCCAGTGTGCGCGGGGCGGGCCATTTCGCGGGCAGTGCGCGCGCCGTGGCCGTCCCTCGGCGGCAAGGCCCGCATGCGCCCGGTTATGGCGGAAATAGCGGAACGGGAGCCGCAGGCGTTTCGGGGAAAATCCGCTTCAAAATGGGTGACGTATGACCCGTGCGTTACGCGGGCACTTGCCAGAAAAGCAAAAATAAAGGATTGTCCCTGTCGAAGGCGTGCGGCGGCAAGGCTTGTCTGGCGCGCCTTCTGAAGGAGCAGGCATGTCGGATTGTGTGCGCTACCCAGCGCCGGGCTGCGTGGTGGAATATATGGAGGGCAATGCTGTTCAGATTGCCCTGATTACTGAAGAGGCCGGGGGGCGTTTACGCCTTCTTTTGCCCAACCGCCGTGAAACGCGGCTCAATGCCTCGCGTCTGCTGCCCTGGCTCGGCCCCTTGCATGGGGCGGATCTTGGCCGCGACGAGGCTGTGCGCCTGCTTGAACAGCATAAAAAATGCCGTGAGGAACTGGCCAGCGACGTGCCCGTCATGGACGTGTGGGAGCTGGCGCAGGGCGAGGTAAGCGTGGCTCCTGCCACGTGGTTTGCCGAGCTTTTTTCCTCCGACCCCTCGGCGGACCAGGTGTCCGCCTATGGCCGCGCCCTGCTGGCGTGTAAAAGCCACTTTCGCTTTCAGCCGCCGGATTTTCAGGTCTTTCCCGCTGACATGGTTGAAAAACGCCTGGTGGAAGAAAAAAACCGCCTTGAACGTGAAGCCCTCATAGCGGGCGGCGCGGCCTTTTTGCGCATGCTCTGGGATGTGGCCTGCCGTAAGCGTGAACTGCCGCCGCCACCGGCGGAAGGCGCGGGCAGCGGCGAGTGGCCGTCCGCAGACGTTGCGGAAAGCCTTGAAGAAGTGCTGCGATCCCGCATGGTTGATCCTGAAGGGCAAGAATTCGACGCCCTGTGGCGCACCCTTGGCAAGGGCTTGCCTGATGTGCCCCATTTGCCCCTGCAACTGCTGGTGGCCTGGGGCAAGGTGCCGCCGCACTACAATTTCTGGCTTGACCGTGCGGGCTTTGCCTCTGGCGACGACTGGTGGACGGCGCACCGCGAGGAAGTGGACGCGCTGGTGCGCGCCGCCGACAGCGGCCAAATGCCCGATGCGGCGCTTTTCGCGCCTGCCGCGGCAACGCCGTGCATGTGCGACCCTGCCGCCGCGTCCATCCCTGCTGTGCCCCCGGCGACTACCCTGCTTTTTGAACCCGGTCCGCTGCCCGAAAGTCCGCTGCCCTTTGTCAGCATAGACAGCGCCAGCACCCGCGACGTTGACGACGCCTTTCATGTGCAGCCCACGGACGACGGCTATCTGTTGACGCTGGCTCTGGCCTGTCCAGCCCTGTACTGGCATTTTGGCGGCGCTCTGGACAAGGCTGTGCTGCACCGGGGCACCAGCATCTACCTGCCCGAAGGCGACTGCCACATGCTGCCGGAAGTTCTGGGCACGGCGGCGTATTCGCTGCTGGCGGGCACGCCGCGCCCTGCGCTGTGCGTGGAGGTTCCGGTGGACGCCCAGGGCCGTTACGGTTCCTGCCGTACCTATCTGGCCCGCGTCCGCCTTGCCGCCAACCTGACCTACCGTGACAGCCAGGCCGTGCTGGATGCCCAGTCCGAGGGCGTTGCCCTGCCCGACAATCCCGCCGCCGCGCATGCCGGGCAACTGTCCGCCGGGCTTGAACTGGCCCGCAAACGGCAGGATGCCCGCATTGAAGACGGGGCCGTGGTGATGGACAGGCCCGATCCCGTCATATCCCTTGAAGGCGAAGGTGCCGACGTGCGCGTGCATGTGGGGCCTGACTACTGCGCGCCCCAGGCGCAGATGCTGGTGGCGGAAATGATGATTCTTGCCAGCGCCGCTGTGGCCCACTGGGCTAGGGAGCGCGACATGGCCATGCTGCACCGCGTGCAGGACGTGGTTTTGCCCCGTGAATACGCTGGCGTCTGGAGTACCCCGCAGGACATGACGCGCATAATGCGCGCGCTGACGCCCTCGGGGCTTGAGGTGCAGGCCCGGCCCCACGCGGCTTTGGGCCTTGATCGCTACACGCCCGTGACCTCGCCCCTGCGCAGGTATCCTGATCTTGTCAACGAGGCTCAGGTGGTGCATTTCTTGTGTACGGGACAGCCCCGCTGGAGCGAAGACGCGCTTGTGAGCCTTTTGCACGCGCTTTCGCCCGCACTGGACGGCGCCGGACAGGTGCAGCGCTTCCGCCCGCGCTACTGGAAGCTGCTGTTCTTTCGGCAGCAAGGCGACAAGGTGTGGTGGCCCGGCGTGATCACGGAGGAAAACGACGCCTTTGTGAGCGTGAGCCTGCCGGATCAGGGCATGTTTGTGCGGGGCCGGCGTAAACTTTTTGACGACAGGGCACATCCCGGATTGCAGGTGGATGTGCGCATCGGCAAGGTGCATCCCCTGTATAACGAGATCATGATTCTGGAAGCGGCCACGGCAGGGTAGCGCGAGGGCGCTTGCCCCGTCCGCGAGGGGCGGCCCCTGGCATGGGCGAGTGGCGTCGTGAACCTCCCGCTTGCGCGGACTGTCCGTGGCGTGAAGTGGCCGTGGCGGTGGCGACTCATGTCGTGAATTACCCGCCAGCGTGGACGCCCCGTGGCGTGAACTGACCGTGCGGCTGGCGACGCCCAACGGAATAACGGCGCGTTTCCAGGATGCTCTTTAATCAGCGCTTCCCTAACAGCATATGGCGGAGAGAACCATGCTGGAAGTTTTATGGATTGCCCTGGCCTATGTACTCGGCTCCGTGCCGTGGGGACTGGTCGTTGCCAGAACATTTTGCGGCCTTGATCCCAGAGAGAGCGGCAGCCGCAATACCGGGGCCACCAATGTGGCGCGCCTGTGCGGCTTCAAGTGGGGCGTGGTCACGCTGTTGTGCGACGTGCTCAAGGGCGCTGCGCCCGTGTGGCTGGCCTTCAGAATCAACGCCTCCCCGGTTTTTGTCAGCGTGGTGGCCCTGGCCTGCGTGCTGGGCCATGTTTTTTCCTGCTTTATGAAGTTCAGGGGCGGCAAGGCGGTGGCCACAAGCATCGGCGTGTTTCTGCCCCTGGCCTTCTGGCAGCTGCTTGCTGCTTCGGTGTTGTGCCTGCTGGTGATCTGGCGCAGCGGCTTTGTGTCCCTGGGGTCGCTGACCCTGGTCACGGCCCTGCCTGTGGCGCTGTCCGTCAGCGGACAGTGGACATGGCTGCCGCTGGCCCTTGGCGTCTGGGCTGTGGTGGTCTGGAAGCACAGGGAAAATATCGCCCGCCTGCGCGCCGGAACCGAAAAAAGCTGGCAGAAAAGCAAGAGCCAGTGTGAAGCTTCCTGCGCTCCGCAAGGCGGAGGCCAGGACGAAAAATAGCGCCTCGCCCGTGCGGGCAGGAGCGCCGCATATTTTGGATTGCCCCGCGCCTTTTGCGCAGGGCGGGTAAAAAGCCTCGGAAAGCGGCTTCGGCAGCAGGCATTTTTGCAGTCGAAGGTGGGGGAAGAAAGGTTTTTTACGCAAAGTCTCTCTTCCTCCGGCTTGCCAAGAAGGAGTTCGTTTTATGTCCCACGCGGATTTTCCGGCCTATCGCGGCCGCATGGAGTATGTCTGCCTTGACTGCGGCGCGCGCTACCCCGGCGACGACCTGCTGTACACCTGCCCCCAGTGCGGCGGCGTGTTTCTGCTGGAAAACCTCGATTTCGGTAAGCTCAAGGAGCGCAGCGGCCAGGAGTGGCGGCAGGTTTTTGATGACCGCAGCGCCACCCGCGTGACGGCCCTCAAGGGCATTTTTCGCTATTACGAACTGCTGGCCCCGTTGCTGGACGAGGACGACATCGTCTATCTCGGCGAAGGCATCACGCCCATTGTGGAGGCTGCCCCGGCCCTTCGGGATCAGGTTGGCGTGTCCTTTGCCTACAAGAATGACGGGCAGAACCCCAGCGCGTCCTTCAAGGACAGGGGCATGGCCTGCGCCTTCAGTTATCTGAAGTGGCTCTGCCGCCGCAACAAGTGGGACGAAGTTCTTACGGTCTGCGCCTCCACGGGCGACACGTCGGCGGCCGCCGCCCTGTATGCCTCCTATGTGGGCGCTCCCTTGAAGTCCGTTGTGCTGCTGCCCCACGGCAAGGTGACGCCGCAACAGCTTGCCCAGCCCCTGGGCAGCGGCGCTACGGTGCTGGAACTGCCGGGCGTGTTTGACGACTGCATGAAGGTGGTGGAACTGCTGGCCGAGAACTACCGCGTGGCCCTGCTCAACTCCAAAAACAGCTGGCGCATTCTGGGGCAGGAATCCTATGCCTACGAAGTGGCCCAGTGGTACGGCTGGGACATGACGGACCAGTGCCTCTTCGTGCCCATCGGCAACGCGGGCAACGTCACGGCCATCATGTGCGGGCTGCTCAAGATGCTGGATCTTGGCATCATCACCAGCCTGCCGCGTATTTTCGGCGTGCAGTCCGAGCATGCGGACCCCGTGTGGCGCTACTATGACGCCCCCAAGAGTTCGCGCCACTGGCAGCCTGTGACCGTGCAGCCCAGCGTGGCCCAGGCGGCCATGATCGGCAATCCCGTGTCCTTCCCCCGTGTGCGCATGCTGGCCGAGCGCTTTATTGAAGCTGGCGGCGAGCGCGCCTTCCAGGTGGTGCGCGTGACCGAGCAGCAGATCATGGACGCTATGATCGTTGGCAACCGGCACGGCCATATCGCCTGCACCCAGGGCGGCGAATGCCTGGCCGGCCTGCGCAACGCCCGCGTCCTCGGCCTTGTGGGCGACCACGAACACGCCGTGCTGGACGCCACGGCCCACGCGCTCAAGTTCGCCGGTTTTCAGGATATGTACTTCAATGACGCCTTCCCGCCGGAATACGGCGTCACGCCTGACAAGAGCCTTGCCAACATGCCGGAACTCCTGTTGCCCCAGAGCGCCAGGGTTGGCCGTGAAGTGGCGGAATTTGCCAGCATGGGCGCGGATGCCGTGGTTCGCAGGCTTAATCTGCAAAAAAAATAGGTATATTAAAGCTTGTTCCATAAAATGCGGTGGCGTAACAGTAGTTGCGCCGCCGCATCTCTTTTTGCCTGTATTCCGGTTCTGTCAAACCGGAATACAGTCATAAACCGGTACGTACGTAGATTGTTCCCCGGCAGGCATGCCGTGCGGAACGCTGCCAATTTCTGCAAAGAGAGGAAAGGATGTTTTCCAGTATCAGAACAGCAATGCTGCTGCTTGTGGGAGGGGTTGTCATTGTAATCCAGTCCCTGCTTATCGGAATCGTGGTCAAGCTCAGCTACGATTCAAACCTGGAGGTGCGCACACACGAAATGCACCTTATGTCCCAGACCATTTCAAAGTCTTTGTCCGACTTCGGCCAGCAGCAGGCAATGCTGGTGCGCGGCGTGGCAAAGGCGCCGAGAGTGAAGGATTTTCTGCTTACGGGCGAGGGGATAGAGGGCGCAGCCACTTTTATTTCCGTCATGTCGCAGGCCTCATCAGACGTGAACACGCTGTACCTTTTTGACCTCAAGGGCGAACAGCTTATCACGCGCATGCAGGGCAAGGAAGTCAAGCGCAGCAACCTTGCCGAACGCGCGTACGTTCAGGCGGCCCTGGCCGGAAAGGACGGCTTCAGTTCATCCGCCACCATGAGCTATGCCACGGGCAAGCTCATTGTCAGCGTGACCGCGCCGGTGCGCGACGACAGCGGCAGGGTCATCGGCGGCGTGGGCATGTCCTACGGCATTGAGGGCCTCATGAAGAACTACATCCAGAGCATCAAGCTGGGCAAAACGGGATATCCTTTCATTATCTCGCCCGAAGGCGTCGTGATAGGGCATCCCGACAGCGAGTTTGTTCTCAAAAACTTCGCTGCCGAGCCCGGCATCGCCGACATGCTCAAAAGCCCCTCTGGCCGGGGTCTTGCCTACAAGAATCCCAACGGCCAGGCACGTATCCTGGCCTGGGACCGCGTGCCCAACTGGAACTGGATTGTGGGCGTGAGCATGACTGCGGCGGAGATTGAAGCTCCCTCTCTTGAACAGCGCAACATCATGCTGCTCATCGGCGGCATCGCCGTGGCGGCGCTGATCATCATTACCCTCATTGCCCTGGACAGGATTGCGGTGCGCCCCTTGCGCCAGTTGCAAGGTTATGCGGCCGAGGTGGCCGAGGGCAGGCTGGACAATACGCTGCTGCTCAGGTCGCGCAACGAGATCGGCAGACTGGCGGAAAACCTGCGCACCATGGTGGCAAGCCTCAAGGACATGATAGCCCGGGCCGATGAAAAAACCAGCATGGCCAAGCTTGAGTCCGACCGCGCGGCCCAGGCCACGGCAGAGGCGCAGGAGGCCCGCGCCGAAGCTGAAAAGGCCAAGGTCGAAGGCATGCTGCACGCGGCCTCACGTCTTGAGGGGGTTGTGAAAGCCATTACCGACGCTTCCGGGGCGCTTTCCACCCAGGTTGACCTGTCCAGCAAGGGGGCCGAGCAGCAGAGCGCCCGCGCCAGTGAAACGGCCACCGCCATGGAGGAGATGAATTCCACCGTCACCGAGGTGGCCCGCAATGCCGCCGAAGCCGCAACCTCGGCGGACCATGCCAGATTACGGGCCACGGATGGCGCCGACGTGGTTTCACAGGTCGTCAGCGGCATCGGACATGCCCAGGAACAGGCCACGGAACTCAAGGAAGACATGAACGCCCTGGGCAAACAGGCCGAAAGCACGGGTCAGATACTGGGCGTTATTTCCGACATTGCGGATCAGACCAACCTGCTGGCCCTCAACGCCGCCATTGAGGCCGCCCGCGCTGGCGAAGCCGGGCGCGGTTTTGCCGTGGTGGCGGACGAGGTGCGCAAGCTGGCCGAAAAAACCATGAGCGCCACCCGCGAAGTGGGACAGGCCATTACTGAAATACAGAACGGAACCCGCAAGAACGTGGGCCACGTTGAGCAGGTGGTGAACAGGATAGACGAGGCCACGGCCCTGGCCGGAGCCTCTGGCGAGGCCTTGCAGGAAATAGTGTCCCTGGTGGAAACGACGTCCAATCAGGTGCGGTCCATCGCCACGGCGGCGGAACAGCAGTCCGCCACCAGCGAGGAGATCAACCGTTCGGTGGAAGAAGTGAACCGCATCTCCGCTGCAACCTCCGAAGCCATGCGCTTGTCGGCGTCGTCCGTGGCCGAGCTCACAGGGCAGGCGCAGGTGCTGCGCGAACTTATCGAAAGCATGAAGAACGAAGGCAGGGAATAGCGCCAACTTGGCGTAAACCCGCTCTGGCGTCGCAAATACGTTCAGCCTTTGCAGGCTGAAATGCCCCCGACATGCGGTTTTGGCCGCATGCCGGGGGCATTTCGTGCGAAAACATCCGCGCCAGAGTGATGGAAAAGGTCACGCCCGCAAGAGCCTCACCCGCAAGATCTCCAGCCGTTAGAGCATTTAACACTTGAAATGCTCGCGTACGGCAGGCAAAAGCCCGCCTACTCGCATTTCGTGGCAAGGATTTTCAGAAAAATCCTTGCAGAGCATTTAACTCATTTCATTCGTAAACTGCTCTAGCGCCGCAGCCGTAAGGACGCGCCGGGCGTGTGCAGAACGCATTTCAGCAGACGCGAGCTGTCTGATCCCGCCACTGCCATATGCCCGCAGGCACAGGCCCGCTGGCTTGTGCCCGCAGGTTCAGGCCGGTTGCGCCGTCGGGGTGCAGGCCATCTCCTCGCCATAGGTGTGGGTGCGGTTGCGCCCGGCGGACTTGGCGTCGTACAGGGCCGCATCGGCGTTGCGCACCAGCAGCTTGCCGTCACTGGCCGCGTCCTTGCCGGGCACAAGGCTGGCCACGCCCAGACTCACGGTCACAAAGCCGTTTACCGGGGAAGCGGGGTGGGGCAACTGCTCGCGTTCTATTTCATTGTGTATGCGCAGGGCCACGGCGCGGGCCGTGTGCGTGTCTGCCCCCGGCAGAAGCAGCGCAAACTCCTCGCCGCCGTAGCGGGCGCACACGTCTGTGGAGCGGGCGGCCCTCGTCATGGCGGCGGCCACGCGCTTGAGGCATTCGTCGCCAGCCTGATGGCCGTAATTGTCATTATATATCTTGAACTTGTCCACATCCAGCATGATGAGCGCCAGGGGCTGCTGCCGTTCCTGCGCAAAACGCCAGAGGGCGCGCAGGCTGTCGTCAAAGGAGCGGCGGTTGCGCACGCCGGTGAGGCCGTCCACAAGTGACATCTTCTGAAAGCGGTCATGCTCGGAAACCAGCTTGTTGGACTGTATGGTGGCCTTGCTCAGATAGGTGCTCAGATTGTCCAGAGCGGAGGCGATGTTGCGTATCTCTACAATGCGGCTGCGTGGCAGAAACAGCTTTTTGACGCCTGTGCCCAACTGGTCGAGATAGGCCATGATGCCGCGCAGAGGGCGCGCCAGTTGCAGACGCAGGATGGCGTAGAGCGAGGTCATGCCCGCGCCGAGAAAAAGAAAGCCCAGCAGCAGTCTGTTTTCAAAATCGTGCGCCAGGGCGGCGGTACGCCGCAACTGCCCGTGCATTTCGTCAGCAAGAGGGTTGCGCGCCTCAATATTGGACAGGGCCGAGGTAAAGTCGGTCAGGGCCGCGTCCATGGCCAGACGCACAGCAACAAGACGTCCTGCGGCATATGACGCGGCGTTGCCGGTGGCGTCCTGATCGTCGTGGTCGCCGTCGTGCCGCAATCCGGCGTTCTGCGCCACAGGCGGGCTGTGAAGCGCGGCTTCCAGATCGTGCGCCTGGGCGTGCAGGAAGGCCAGCCGTTCAAGCGCGCTCAAGGCTCCCTCCCAGTGCTGGCGCTGTACAATGGCTCCCGGCGGCGGCGCTTTGCGCAACTGCGCTATGGCCGCCTGCACGTCCTGGCGGCTCTGCGCGCCGGACTCTGCGAGCGCCACTTCGCCCAGGAGGCGCCACAGGTCTTGCTTCTGTCTGTCCACCTGATCAAGAGCTTCGGTAAGGGGCAGGTACGCGCCGTAAATTCTGGTGCTGGCCACGCTGATGTCGCGCGCCATGTTCATGTAATAGAAAAAACTGGCCGAAAATATGAGGCCCAGCACAACGATGCCGCTGCTGAGAAAAGCGTTGATGCCTATGCAGGCGTCCTTTTTTTCGTCGGGAGCCATGTCAGTTTCCCATCCAGGCGCAATAGGTCTGGTAAATGCCCACGGCCATAGCGAAGGCCAGCAGGGTATTGAAAATGATGCTGAAGAAAACCCATTTCCAGCTGCCGGATTCCTGTCGTATGACCACAAGGGTCACAAAGCAGGGCGCGTACAGCATGACGAAAACCAGCAGGGCCAGTGCCGAACCCTGGTTCCAGCTTGGGTCCTTGCGCAGAAGCTCCGCCAGCGAAACGTCGTCGTCAGGGTCCTGCTTGCCAAGGGCGTACGCCGTGCCCAGGGTGGAAATGATGGCCTCCTTGGCGGCAATGCCGCCGATGAGCGCCACGTCCGTGCGCCAGCTGAAGCCCGCGTGCCGCGTCACGTCCTCAAGCCATGTGCCCAACTGACCGGCAAGGGAATGCCGGAGCCTTTCGGCGTTAAGGGCTTTCTCGGCATTGCCAAGCCTGTCTTCAAGGTCGGCGCGCGCGTCTTTGGCAAGCTCCGGGTTTTCCAGGGCCGCTGACAGCCGTGCCATATCGTTTTCAAAGGGCAGGGCCAGTTGCGGATCAAGAGCGGGAAAGGTCATGCCCGCCCAGATGAGCATGGCCAGGGGCACAAGCACGGTCCCGGCCTTTTTCAGGTACATCCAGGTGCGCTCCCAGCAGTGGATGCAGATGCCGCGCACTGTGGGCAGGCGGTAGGGGGGCATTTCCATCACAAGGGGGGTAGCCTCTCCCCGCAGCACGGTCTTGCGCAGAAACAGCGCCACAAAAAAGGCGAAGGCCCACGAAAGAAGGATGATCATGAACATCATGTTGGCCGCGTTCTCGGGAAAAAACGTGCCCACCAGCAGCAGGTACACGGGCAGCTTGGCCCCGCAGGCCATGTAGGGAAGGGTGAGCATGGTGGCCAGTTTTTCCTTGGGGCTGCGCATGGTGCGCGTGGCCATGACGCCGGGGATGGCGCAGCCCCCGGCAATGCCGCCGGAAATGATGTAGGGCATCACCGACGCGCCGTGCAGACCGAACATCTGAAAGACCCTGTCCGCGATATAGGCCATGCGGGCCATGTAGCCGCTGTCTTCCACAATGGCGATAAGGGCGAACATGATGAGCACCAGGGGCACAAAACTGAGAACGCCGCCCACGCCGGCGATAAGACCGTCAATGATGAGGGACGACAGCAGACCTTCGGGCAGGGCCGAACCGACCATTTCGCTCAGGAGGGAAAAGCCGGATTCCAGCCATGCCTGCGGGTAGGAACCGAGCACAATGGTTATCTGAAACATGGCGTAAAGCACGCCCAGCATGACCAGCGCGCCCCAGAGGGCGTGCGCCAGCACCTTGTCCAGCCGGTCGCTCATGCCCAGGCGCTGGCGGTTGCCGGTTTTGCTGATGCAGGCGGTGGCCACCGTGCGCACAAAGGCGCTGTGCCCGTCAGCCACAAGGCCCTCAACGTCCATATCCTGCGCGCGCAGGGTCTGGTGCAGGTCGCGGCACAGGGTTTCAAGCCAGTCAGCCAGGGTGGGGTCTGCGGCGCGCACGGCCCGGAGAGCCTCCGGGTCGCTCTGGGCAAGGTTCAGGGCCAGCCAGCGCGGCGCGCAGTGGGCATAGGGCGATGCGGCCATGCGGCTGCTGCCCGCGATAAGTTCTTCCATCTGGGCCAGTACCGGGTCCAGCAAGGGTCCGTAACTGACATGCAGTGCTTGTGTTTTCAGGCGGGGGCAAAGCGCGTCCTGCGCTCCGGCCAGGGCGGGTTCGGGGTAAGGAGCGGGGCCAGGGTAGGGAGCGGATTCGGGGTCAGGCTCGACATCGGCCAGGGCGCATCCGCGCGCCGCGTCAAGAGCCTCGTGCAGCCCCTTGCCGCTGGTGCCCACCGTGGGCAAGGCGCTTGCGCCCATCATGCCGGAGAGCCTGATAAAATCTATTTCAATGCCCGCGGCTCTGGCCTCGTCCATCATATTGCAGGCCAGCACCACGGGCAGGCCCATTTCGCGCAACTGGGCCGTGAGCAGCAGGCCGCGCTCCAGAATGCCCGCATCCACCACATTTATGACGGCCTGCACCGTTCCGCTGAGCAGCACGTTGCGGGCTACCACCTCTTCCTGCGAGTAGGCGGAGAGCGAATAGGTGCCCGGCAGGTCCACAAGCACCAGCTTTTGCCCCTGATGGCGGATGATGCCCTCTTTTTTTTCGACGGTGACGCCGCTGTAGTTGCCCACATGCTGGCGCGCGCCGGTGAGAGCATTGAAAACCGTGGTCTTGCCGCAGTTGGGGTTGCCCGCAATGGCGAACCGCAAAGCATAGGTAAGGCCGCCAATATTGGCGCGTGCGCTGGCTGCTGAAGGCAACGCGGCATCAGCGGTGTAGGGGTCCGACATTATGGCGCTCCTGTGGTTGTCTGCGGCCTCCGCAATGCGAAAGCCGTGGACAAGAAGCTGGTGGGGATATTTTTCGAAATTGAAATCTATTTTCAAAAAAGAATGAAGTCAAGCAATGCTTGCGAGAGAGGAAAAATTGGCGGGGCGCAAGGCTGGCGGCTGCATTGGCCACATTGACGTTTCGTCCACCTTTACGATAGATGTCCATACATAAAAGATACCACGGAAAACCATTGCCCTTTCCCTGCATCCCCTTGCACGCCCGCAAGACAGACGCCTGCTTTCATCGGTGTTCGGGCCATATGTGGTTTCCAAGGTTTATCCGCTGGGGCGTCAGGCAGTTGAAAGCGTTCATCCGCACTGTTTGCAAACGCTCGTGGCGCACGCCAGGGTATTTTAAAATCAAAGCTCAGGAGAGCATATGCGTAAGGTGGTTGTAACTGGATACGGCATCATTTCACCTTCGGGAAATGACGCCGAAACGCTCTGGAAGAACATCTCGACCGGCACGTCCGGCATAAAAAAAATTGACGACCCCGCCTTTGAGGAAAGTGCGTCGCGGGTTGGCGGCGTCATCGGGGACTTTCCCGCCGAAGCCTATCTGGAGGCCAAGGAGGCGAAGAAGTACGACCGCTACATCCAGTATGCCTATGCGGCGGCCAAGCAGGCTCTTGATATGGCCAATCCCGGCGACGACTGGGACGCCGAGCGGGCTGGCGTGTATGTGGGGTCGGGCGTTGGCGGCATAGAGACCATCATGCGCAACCATGAGGCCTTTCTTGCCAAGGGCGCGCGCCGCGTGTCGCCCTTCTTGGTTCCGATGATGATCAGCAATATGGCTTCGGGCGTCATTGCCATCAAAACGGGCTTCAAGGGGGCGAACTACGCGCCGGTTTCGGCCTGCGCCACTGCGAATACCGCCATTGGCGAGGCATTTTTGAGCATCAGGCACGGCTATGCCGACATGATGCTGGCCGGTGGGGCCGATGCGGGCATCCATCCCTTTCTGTTCGCCGGGTTCTCAAGCATGAAGGCCCTGACCACCAATAACGACCATCCGACGCAGGCCAGCCGCCCCTTTGACCGCGACCGTGACGGGTTTGTCATGTCCGAAGGGGCCGCCGTGCTCCTGCTTGAAGACCTTGAGCACGCCACACGGCGCGGGGCTATCATTCTGGGCGAAGTGGCGGGCTACGGCGCGACCTGCGACGCGGGCCACATCACCTCGCCGGACTTTCACGGCGCGGCCCGGTCAATGAAGATCGCCATCAAACAGGCCGGGGTGACTCCTGGCGACATTGGCTACATCAACGCCCACGCCACCGGCACGCGGGAGGGCGACAAGTCTGAAGCCAAGGCCATTGGGGATGTTTTTCAGCAGTGCCTGGACAGCGCCCGCGTGAGCGCCACCAAGTCCATGACGGGCCATCTTTTTGGCGCGGCGGGCGGCATTGAGGCGATCATTACCTTACAGGCCCTGCGGCACGGGCTGCTGCCGCCCACCATCAACCTGGACAATCCCGATGACGAGTGCGGCCTGAACCACATCCGCAATGTGGCCGTGAAGGCCGACATTACCTACGCGCTTTCCAACGCCTTTGGCTTTGGCGGGCACAATGCCTCGGTGGTTTTCAAAAAGTACGAGGGATAAACCCGCTTTCCCGTGAACGTGCTCCGGGCATTGCCACAGCACCGTTCAGGATACGACATCTCTGCCATGCAAAAGGGCGCAGCCGTGTGGCTGCGCCCTTTTGCGTTCATCTATGACAGGAACCTGCCGCTAATCTATTGCTTGCCGCAGAGCCCCATTGAAATGGCGTGATACCGAGAAACCTCTTGCCTCTGAAACCCCGCTTCAGATCAGCAAACTCTTTGTAGTACGGTAAGACACGATAAGAGTTTTAGGGGGTGGGGGCGTGGGGGAGGGACCCTTTTTCAAAAGGGTCCCTCCCCCACAAAGCATTGCCTCTCACTCCAACAACAAATCCCAACCGTACCCGCTCTAGCCTTCGCCTTGTAACGCGGCGCGGATGCGGCAGACGCCGCAGGTTTCGCCCGAGGACGTGGGGTAGCCGCAGAGGGTGCAGGGCGCCAGTTCCAGGCCTTCTTCGGCCTCGCGCCGGGCGAAGACGGGCCGTCCGCGTGCGAGAAAGCCCTGATAGAAATCGAGCTTGCGGCCGGGCATGGCGGCCTCGAGGTTCTGCATCAGGCCCTTGAGGGTGGTGAAGCTTGCTCCGGGGCTGTAGGGGCAGGGCGCATAGTGGTTTTCGATGCCCATCAAGAAGGCGTAGTTGGCGGTTTCAAATTCCGAGAGCCGCCAGAGGGGTTTGACCTTGCGTGAAAAGCCGTGCTCGCTGTCCAGCAGCGGCCCCTGGTCGGAAAGGTAGGCTGTGTCCCAGCGCAGGGTATTGCTGAACAGGCGGGCCACCTCGTCATCGAGGTTATGGCCTGTGGCCAGGGCGTCAAAGCCTTCATCCAGGGCGACCTTGTTGAAAAAATGGCGCTTGATCTTGCCGCAGGCGGAGCAGATGGGGCGGTTCAGACGTTCTTTGACAGCCGGAATGGGCAGGCCCTCGGCGACCATTTCCTTGACCATCAGATTGAGGCCGTGCTTGGCGCAGAAGCGCTCCACCACGCCGCGCGCGGCAGCGGAGGAAACGGGAATGCCAAGGTCGATGTGCAGGCCCGTGACATTGTAGCCCTGCAGCGACAGCTCAAGCATGAGGGCCAGCGAATCCTTGCCGCCTGAAAGCGCCACCAGCACGCGCTCGTCGCGGGTGAAAAGGTTTTGGCCTTCAATGCCCCTGGCAACCTGGCGGGAAAAAAACGTTTTGTAGCAGTCGGGACAAAAGGCGGCATTGTGGCTGCGCAGGGCAACCACGGCCTCGGCTTTGCATATCTTGCACTTCATCGCTGTTCCTGGTGTATGTAATAATAAGGAGTCATAGTATTTCAGTATGGGGAAACGCTGATGTATTCCGTTTGGCGGCGTTGCTTCCCTTTTTTTGAAACAGTCGAGGACGGAAGAGTCCACTCCTGCTTCAAAAAAAGATCGCGCCTTGCCAAACGAAATACCTGCGCGTTTCTAGAAGGCTCTTTAATCAGTGCTTCCATAGAAATCTGTTCAAGTCCGGGAATCGCCTGTGACGGGCGTGGGATCAAGCCAGCCAAGCTGGCGGCACCATTGCTGATATTGGGCGCAGGCCCTGGCGGCAAAGGATTCAAGTCCCACATGGTCGCGCAGTGGCTGGCTGGCTTCGGCGAGCCTGCGGCGCAGGGGCGCGTCCTGCATGATGTCGATCATGGCCTTGGCAAGGGCCTGGGGATCGTTTTCTTCCACCAGCAGCGCCACGTCGGCCGGGTCATTGCCGTCAAGACGCAGGCGTTCGCGGTGCAGGGGGCTTGTGCTGCACACTGTGGGCAGAAAGGCCGCCACGCCCGCCCAGAGGCTCTCGGGCCGTTCTTCGGGGGAAGATCCTGGCGCTATCCAGGCATGGCAGTGCCGCAAAACCTCTGGCAGGGACTGCTCGTTGAGCAGGCACAGGCGCGAACTGACGCCAAGGTTTTCGGCCTCTTCCAGCAGTTCGGCATAGCGTGGGCCGCCGCCCAGCGCGCGTACTTCCCAGGTGGGGAGGTCGTCGCGCTGCCACATGGCCGCCATGGCGCGCGTCACCAGTTGCGCGCCGGAGCGCGGCGTCATGGCGTCGCCCAGGGCAAAAATAAAGCGTTGCTCGCGGGAGTGCGCCGTTTCTCCGGCAATGGGTTCAGATGGTTGCGCCTGCTCCCAGGGCGGGGCGGGCGCAAAGTCGTCCAGGCTCATGCCAGGGGCAATCGGGGTGAGGAGGTCGCCGTCAAGGCGCAGTGTCCGGCCTTTTTCGCCACGTTCTGCGCGCAGGGCCGCCGTGGTGGAGTCTCCACCAACCGGGAGGCCGGGCCGGGCCGTGCCGCCTGAGTGGGGAGTACCGTCGGGCCGGGTCGCGGCGCTTTCCGTCGCGCTGTTTTCCGTCACGGCGCATGGCGTGGCGGCGCGTTCTGTGGTGCCGGAGGCGGGCATACGCTCCAGGATGTGTTGTGAGCCGCAAAGAATTTTGTGCGCTGCCAGAAAGGGCTTGCCCGTCATGCTCTGGGCCGCGGGCGGCCGTAGCAGAAAAGCGTGGGCCAGAAGGGTCGCGCCGGATTCACGCATGCGCAGAACGCTGCGGCCAAGGGCCATGGCGTCCTGACCGATTGTCTGCACCAGCAGGCGCGCATGCCTGCGCTGCCAGCGCCACAGCCTCCACAGATTGAGGGGGTTGCGCTGGCTCGCGCCGCTGACGGGAATAACGGGCAGGTTGAGTTGCACGGCGCGGCTATGCAGGGTGGAATGCTCGAGGCAGACCAGCATGGGGGCAAAGTTGCCGCCGTCGCGCATGCTGCGGGCCAGCGCAAGGGCGTGTTCCTCTTCCATACGGGCCGTGCGCATGGGCGAACCAAGCTCGGCCCAGCGCGTCTGCTCGTCAGGGCTGGCGGGGCCGGGCGTGGTGTTTTGCAGGGCTATGAGCAGAACACGCATCAGAAGGGAGTGCCTTGTTGCAACAGGTGGTCAAGCAGGGCCGTATGCAGCCATTGGGCCACGGGGCCGGGCTTGCCGCGCCACGCGCCATGCCCCACGGGGATGCCGTCAAAATGCGTAACGCCCACGCACAGGGTGGAACTGGTGAAAAGCAGCATTTCACGGGCAGTGGAGATTTCATCCTTGTGGATGGGCCGTTCCAGCACAGGCAGCGGGTCGGGGACGCGCCGCGCCGCCAGTTCAAGGGCCGCCAGCATGGTGGTGCCGGGCAAAATGCGCCTGAGTTCGGGGCAGAGCAGGCTGCCGTGGGCGTCCACAAGGCCCACGTTGGCCGTGGCGGCCTCGCCCAAAAAGCCGTTTTCGTCAAAGGTCACGGCCACGTCCATGCCTTTTTGCGTGGCTTCCATAGCCATGAAGACATTGGGCAGGTAATTGGTGTTCTTGATGCGGGCGAGGTATTCCTGTTTGGGCGGGATGTCGCTGGTAAAGGCGGTGAGGCCTTTTTCATAAAAGGCTTCGCCCGCGAAGCTTTTGCGCAGGGCCACAATGTAAAGCCCGGCCTGCGGGCATTCCGACGGGCTGATGCCGAAACCGCCGGGGCCACGGCTCAGGAACACGCGCATGTCGCCCTGCTCGCTTGCTGCGGCGCGGGCAACATCCAGAATAATGGCGCGCACTTCGCCCCAGGAGCAGGGCGGCGTGATTTTCAGGGCGGCTGCGCCGTCCTTGAGGCGATTCAGGTGCTGGTCAAGGCTGAACAACCTGCCCTGGCGGTAACTGATGCTCTCAAAAAGACCGTCGCCCCTGTGGCAGATGTGGTCGTCCAGAGGCAGGAGCAGCAGGCTGGCGTCAGTGCAGATATGCCCCACCCTGTGGTCATAGAAGGCCAGCACGTTCTCTGAACCGGGTCGGGGAGCGGCCAGCAGGGCCGCAAGGTAGGTCTGGGCATCCACAGCTTTCAAGGGGGGGTCTCCTCAATGGGCGGACGGGGTCTCCGTCCGCCCGCTGAAGGCGTATGTGTATCTGGCGTTGCGAACGCGCGCGTAAACGCAGGCCGCCCTACGCCATGAAGACGTTTTTGTCCGCCACACGCACAAGTTCGCGCTGCACAAGCTCTTCGGCAATCTGCACGGCGTTGAGGGCCGCGCCCTTGCGTATGTTGTCGGCCACGATCCACATGTTGAGGCCGTTTTCAATGGTCTCGTCCTCGCGGATGCGCCCCACGTAGGTGGCGTCCTCGCCCACGCAGTAGCCGGGCATGGGGTACATGAGCTCGCGGGGATTGTCGAACACGCGCACGCCGGGCGCTTGCGAAAGCAGGACGCGGGCGTCGCGGGCCGATATTTTCTTTTCCGTCTCGATGTTGACGGATTCCGCATGGCAGTAGAACACGGGCACGCGCACGCAGGTGGCCGTAACCTTGACCGAAGGATCGTTGAAAATCTTGACGGTCTCGTGAACCATCTTCATTTCTTCCTTGGTGTAGTCGTTTTCAAGGAAAACGTCGATGTGCGGTAGACAGTTGAAGGCGATGCGGTAGGGATAGGTCTTGTTTTCGGGGTCGCGGCCGTTGAAAAGGTCGCGCACCTGCCGTTCCAGTTCTTCGATGCCCTTCTGGCCCGTGCCGGAAACCGCCTGATAGGTGGAAACCACGATGCGCTTGATTTTCGCCGCGTCGTGCAGGGGCTTCAGCGCCACAACCATCTGGATGGTGGAGCAATTGGGGTTGGCGATAATGCCCTGGTGCGCGTCCAGCGCGCCGGCATTTACTTCGGGCACCACCAGAGGACAGCGGTCGTCCATGCGCCATGCTGCGGAATTGTCCACCACGACACAGCCAGCATGGGCCGCATGGGGGGAGAATTTTTGCGAAGCGGCGCCGCCAGCGGAGAAAATGGCCAGATCAATGCCTTCAAAGACGTCTTCTTTCAGCTCTTCAACAGTTAGCTCGCGCTCGCCAAAAGGCACCTTGGAGCCCGCCGAACGGGCAGAGGCAAAGGCACGTACTTCGGTAGCGGGAAATTCGCGCTCGTGAAGGGTCTTGAGCATTTCACGGCCTACGGCGCCAGTGGCGCCCACAACGGCAACAGTCAGCTTCTTGCTCATGGTCTTTCGCTCTCCTTGGGGCGATGCCCGGCGACCTTACGGAGCCGCCGATAAAAAGGGCGCGGCATGTGCGCGCGGTGAGGCGGTAGTATAGTCCCCATTGCGGCAAAAGTGAAGGGCGGGCTTGCTGCAAAAACTGTTGCGTTTAAAGCTGTGTTCTGGAGCGGTGATGTTTTGGAGCGGTGGTATTTTGAAATGCTTTGTGGTGGAGGGACCCTTTTAAAAAAGGGTCGCCTCCCCCACGCCCCCACCCCCTAAAACTTTTATTGTATGAGGCGGGGGGGCAAAAGAGAGCGCCTTGCCGGCATAACACCGCAAAGTTTATCTGCTCCAAGCAAGGGACACGGCGGCGGCAAACAGCGCATGCCCCCATATGAGGCGCGCCAATAACCACAGCCGCCAGTGCAGTTTTATGGTGAAACTGCTCTGGCGGCTGTAAGTTTCGGCCTTGTGTCTCTGTCAGACCCGCCTTGCCGGGGCCTGTCCACGGCCCGGTACAGTAGCGTGGCGTATTCCGCGCCGTGGCGCGCCCTTGGCCCGGGGGCTTTTGGGGCAGGCCTAGAATTCCAGATTGCCCGGCGTGCGCGGGAAGGGAATGACGTCGCGAATATTGGTGATGCCCGTGAGCATCATGAGCAGGCGCTCGAAGCCCAGGCCAAAGCCCGCATGGGGCACGGTGCCGAAGCGGCGCAGGTCAAGATACCACCAGTAGTCCTCTGGGTTCTGGCCCATTTCGCGGATGCGCGCCTCAAGCCTGTGGAGGCGCTCTTCACGCTGGGAACCGCCGATGAGCTCGCCAATGCGGGGCACCAGCATGTCCATGGCGGCAACGGTTTTGCCGTCTTCATTCTGCCGCATGTAGAACGCTTTGATATCCTTGGGATAATCGTAAACAATCACGGGCTTTTTAAAGTGTTCCTCGGCAAGATAGCGCTCGTGCTCGGTTTGCAGGTCTGTGCCGAAGGACACGGGGAAGGTGAAATCCTTGCCGCTTTTTTGCAGAATTTCAACAGCCTCGGTGTATGGCACGCGGGCAAAGGGCGCGGCCAGCATGTGCTGCAGGCGTTCACGCAGGCCCTTGTCCACAAAGCTGTCAAAAAGATTCACGTCCTCTTCGCAGTGCGTCAGTACGTGGTCCACCACATGGCGCGTCAGCCCCTCGCCCAGTTCCATGAGGTCTTCAAGATCGGCAAAAGCCATTTCAGGCTCGATCATCCAGAATTCGGCGGCGTGACGCGGGGTGTTGGAATTCTCCGCCCGGAAGGTGGGGCCGAAGCTGTATACGCGGCCAAGGCCCGTGGCCAGGGCTTCGGCCTCAAGCTGGCCGGAAACCGTGAGATTGCACTGGCGGCTGAAAAAATCCTCGCCAAGATCCTTTGCGCCGGGCTCAAGCGTGGTCACGCGGAACATTTCGCCCGCGCCCTCGCAGTCCGCTCCGGTAAGCACCGGGGTATGGACAAGGGAGAAACGGCGGCCGCGAAAAAAGTCGTGTACGGCAAAACCGGCCTCGGAACGGATGCGGAACATGGCCCCGTATTTGTTGGTGCGCGGGCGCAGGTGGGCGATGGTGCGCAAAAATTCGTCCGAATGCCGCTTTTTCTGCAGGGGAAAGCTCTCCGGGTCCGCAAGACCGTATACTTCGACGTGCTGCGCGCGTACTTCCCACTTCTGGCCCTTGCCGGGCGAGGGCACAAGTTCGCCCGTGACGCGCACGGCCGCGCCGGTGGCCGCGTCGCCAAGGCCTTCGTGGGCCGACGTGCCCGTGTCCACTATGCACTGCATGTTGGTGAGGCAGGAGCCGTCGTTGATTTCAACAAAACTGAAATCCTTGGCGTCACGGCGCGTGCGTATCCAGCCGCACAGGGCAATGGCGGGCTGTGCCGCTTCGGAATTGAGAGCGTCAATAATCAGGGTTCGCTGCATGGCGGGGCTCCTCGGTGGGAAAAGAATTTACGCAAGTGTAGCGCTTCCGGGGGGCGGGCTCAAGAGCGTATGCGCGGGCAGGGCCAGAGCAGACGGTGTGGCGCGGCCACATGCGCCTGGTGTAGGGCGGGCGTGCGGCCCACATGCGGCAAATGTGCGTTTGGCGTGTGCCGGGCGTGCGGTGGATGTTCCACGGGCGGCCGCTTTTGCGCGCCCCGCCTGTGGAACACCCGTTGAGGCGGATTTTGCCTGAAATAGTTCAGAATATTCTTACAAGAACGGCCCCGCCGAACAGCATGGCAACCCCCAGCAAGCGCAGCAGCGACGCGGGATGTTCGGGAAAGCCCACCAGGGCGAAGTGGTCGAGGATGACAGAAACCGCAAGCTGGCCCAGCAGCATGAAGGCCGTCATGGTGGCGGCCCCCAGTTTGGGGCCGAGCATGATGGTGCAGGTGACAAAGACCGTGCCGAACAGGCCGCCGATCCACAACCACCAGGGCGTGGCGGCTATTTCGCTGATGCCCGGCCAGCTTTGGCGCGTGACGAGGCTGTATATCCAGAGGGCCAGCGTTCCCACGGCAAAAGACACAAGGGACGCCTGCATGGGGTCGCCCAGAAAACGCCGTAAAAGATTGTTGATGCCTGCCTGTACGGGAATGCACCCGCCGCCGACGACGGCCAGAAGAAGCAGTAGACTTTTCATGATGGCTCCTGGAGCAGTTTACGAATGAAATGCGTTAATTGCTCAGCAAGGATTTTTTGAAAATCCTTGCCATGAAATGCGGGTAGGCGGGCTTTTGTCTGCCGTACGCGGGCATTTCAAGTGGTAATTGCTCTGGCTTGACGCTAACGAAAATACGGGCCTGATGCGTGGTGTCCGGCTTTGCATTATGGCCAAATTGGACTACGGTACAGAGCCATTAATAAAAAACTTGTTGGGCCATTATGGGCAAGCAAAGCATTATAACCGAGCTGGCGGCTCTGGGCGGTCTGTCGCTCAAGCCGGGCAGCATGGGCCGCCAGTTGGCCGCCCGCCTGCGTGAAGCCATTGAAACCGGCCAGCTTCGCCCTGGCGACAGGCTGCCCGCCAGCCGCATTCTGGCGCGCAAGCTGGGGCTTGCGCGCGGCACCGTGGCCGATGTGTACAGCCAGCTTGTGGCCGAGGGCTATCTTGAATCCCGCGTGGGCGCTGGCACGTATGTGGCCCGCGATCTGGGCACAACGCCCTTTGCCGCAATCCCGCAGGGGCTTGCCCGGCGCAGGGCGGATCTGTCTGTCCCGCCGCACTGGCCCAGGGCCAGCCCGCCGTTCCGCTTTCCTGAGCATCTTGAGAAAACGCAGGCCGACATGCCGCCCAACGCGCGGCGTTTTGCCGTCTTTGCCGGGCGCTTCGCCCCGCAGCCCCTGGTGCCCTTTTCTGTGGCTGTGCCATTGGCGGGCGTTGCCCCTGACCATAACTGGCGGCGGCTGGGCAATCGCGTTCGATCCGGCATGGAGGCCGCCCCCACAGGGTATGAAGATCCTTGCGGTCTCATGGCGTTGCGGGAGGCCATTGCCGCCTATGTGCGCAAATCCAGGGCAGTGGTCTGCGGGCCGGAAAATGTGATCATCACAAACGGCGCACAGCAGGGGCTCTATATCACGGGGCGAATCCTGCTTGGGCCGGGCGAACCCGTATGGGCGGAAAATCCGGCCTATCCCGGACTCATGACCGTGCTTGAGGACGTGCAGGCGCGCATATTCCGTATTCCTGTGGACGGGCACGGCATAGACGTGTCGGCCGGGGCGGCCCTGTGTCCCGACGCCCGCGCGGCTTTTGTCACCCCTTCGCACCAGTTTCCGCTGGGAATGGTCATGAGCATGGCCCGCCGTATGGAGCTTCTGGCCTGGGCACGCACCTGCGGGGCCTGGCTCGTGGAGGACGACTACGACAGCGAGATGCGTTTTTCCGGCCAGCCTTTTCCCGCATTGCAGGGGCTTGATCCGCAGCACGTCATCTATCTGGGAACCATGAGCAAGGTGCTTTTTCCCTCCTTGCGCATAGGCTATGCCATTGTGCCGCAGGAACTGGTCGGGGCCTTTGTGGGCGCGCGCACGCTTATGGACAAGCAGTCGCCCACGGCAGAGCAGCATGTTCTGGCGGCCTACATGAAAGAAGGGTATTTTGAGGCGCATGTGCGCCGCATACGCAAACTCTATGCCCAGCGCAGGCAGAGTCTGCTGCACCTGCTGCGTGCGCGTCTTGCGGACTGGGGCAGCCCGCAGTCTGGCGAGCAGGGCATGCATCTTGTTTTTTGGCTGTCCGCCCAGGTGGACGACGTGGCAGTGGCGCTTGCGGCGACTCAAGAAGGGTTGGCGGTGCGCCCGCTTTCGCCCCTGTACGGACGGGAAACTGGCAGGCCTGGCCTCATGCTGGGTTTTGGCGGGTTCAGCGAACAGCAGCTTGAACAAGGTGTGGAAAAATTGCGATTGGTGCTGGAACGGCATTGCGGGCGGGCCTGAGCCGCAATGGAACGTAAATCGCGCTGCGCGTCACGTGGGCGCGGATTGCAGCAGGGCTGCTATGTACCCTGGCGCAAGCGGCGTAATCTCCGCAGGACAACGATGCGCCGCTCAGGCTGCAATGCTGCCGCACGCGGCGTAACCCCGTACCCTTTGAAAATGTGCATTTCTCAAGGTAATCCGCTTTGGTCGGGTGCTGGCGCTTTTCTTTTTTCTAAACTTTATATAGACTCAAAAAGGATGTATCCTGATGCCGCGCCCGCTCGGGCTGGCAGGGTCAGGAACCGTCACACACTCCGCATGTTGAGGTGAAAGGCATGAAGAAATTTTTTGGCATTCTGGCCCTGTTCTGCGCATTGACGATGGCTGGTGCAGCGATGGCCGCTACGCCTCAGGCGGGCAAGCCCGTTCAGGACAAACCCGAAAAAGGCGCGGACCGCGTGACGGTTGTAAGCGTGACCCTTGAAGGCACGGACAGCATTGGCGCGCGCCTGGGCACAACTCTGAAGGAACGCTTCAATAAAAGCAGCCTCTTCACCCTGAACGACGATGAAGAAAAAGACGTGCCCAAGCTCTACGTCATGGTTGAAACCAAACCGGAATTTTCCAGCCGCCCCGGCGTGGGGTCAGTGTATTCCGTGTGCTGGGTTTTCAAGCAGGGCAAGGGGTATCTTGGGTATCTGCTGGCCCGCGATCTTGGGACCATCAACTATGAAGACGTGGACGGTCTGGTAGACAGGCTTGTGGAGCGAACTGACGGCATTGCCGCCAAGTACAGCAGTTTGTGGAAATAAGCGCTTCGCGCTGGCAGAGAAAAGTTTTTCTTTTCGAGTGATGTTTGCTGTGCCCCGTAGGGGGTTGTACCCCGCAGGGGGTGTAAAGGCTCTCCGTTGGGGGGCCTTTTTTTTGTGTTGTCTTGGGGGGGCACGGCGAAGCGTGAGCATGCGCGGCGGGCGACGTGGCGTGAGCATGCGCGACGGGCGCTCTGAAGAAAGCAAAGAAGGGCCTGTCCTTTGAGAGGTGGGTGTTGTGCCCTGCGGGCATGGCGGCCTGTCTTTTATTACGTTTGGGCCGCCTCCGGCGGGTGGCGTGTCGGGAGTATGCGCGACGGGCGCTCTGAAGAAATTAAAGCAGGGCTTGTCCTTTGAGAGATAATTTGTCTGCCCTACGGGCACGGCAGCTTTTCTTTTCTGTTGTTTTGGCCGCCTTCGCGGCGTGCGGCAAGGCGGGGCCGGTTATGGGGCTGCGCCCCCTTCTCGGCCCCCCTTGCATCCCCCCCGAAGCACCCCCCTGTCCTACCCTGACCAACAGTTTCCCTTTTTCGGGGGCGGCTACGCACGAACCTCGCCGACGTGTCGGCTTCGGTTCTTTATGACGCCGCCCCCGGCGCTGCCCCTCTCCTTGCCTGAGAAACAGCTCTGGCTTGAGTGCGTTGCCTGCGTAACAGCAAGCGATCCCCATTCGGCGCGGAGGCGCACGTTGGCATAATGAGGCACTTTAGCCGATCTCTCGTTCAGCGCGAAGGTGCACGCTGGCATTGCGCGGCGCGCAGGGAGATCGCCGAGCGGAGCGAGGAAGCTCCCGGAGCAAAAGCCGCGCAGCCCTCGCCAATCTGCGGTAATTGGAAAGCTTTGGGGGTAAACGGGGGGAGTGCAGAGGGGGCCTCGTCAGGGGGCGCAGCCCCCTTCACAGGCCCCTTCTGCCCCCGCCGGAGGCGGCCCAAACGTAATAAAAGAAAAGCCGCCATGCCCGCAGGGCACAGAAGCTTATTCTCAGAGGACAGGCCCTGCTTTAATTTCTTCAGAGCGCCCGTCGCGCATACTCTCGACACGTCACCCGCCGAGGCGGCCCAAACGTAATAAAAGACAGGCCGCCATGCCCGCAGGGCACAGAAGCTTATTCTCAAAGGACAGGCCCGTGCTTTAATTTCTTCAGAGCGCCCGTCGCGCATACTCACGCCACGCCGCGCGCGCAGGCGGCCACGCAAAAATTCAAAGGGAAAAAAGTCTTGGAGTTGAGTGACTTTGAAAAAGTATAAAAGTTCTAAAAGCCAAAACCGCCCAGCCCGTCCCCGCGTTGCTGCGCTGCCGCCAACTCATCTGCCGTCAGCGGATCATCGTGAAAAACATAGCGATTCTTGCCAAGCTGCTTGGCCCGGTATTGGGCGTTATCCGCCTTTTGCAGCGCTTCTTCGTAGGAGGTCTCGCTGCCGTCAAACACATAGATGCCAATACTTGCGGTGATGTCCACGGCCTTGCCATCATGTTCAAAATGCATTGAAAGCGCTTGCAGCACGGATTCTGCCCGCGCGGTTATGGCGTTGCGGGTGATGCCTATGGCAAAGACGCAAAACTCGTCGCCGCCGAAGCGGCCTACGGCATCGGCATTGCGGAAGATGCGCTTGAGGGCGTCGGCAGCTTCGGCCAGGGCGTTATCGCCCACAATGTGCCCAAGGCTGTCGTTGAGGGCCTTGAAATTGTCCAGATCCAGAAAAAGCAAGGCGTGTGTTTTACCATTCAGGACAGTGGTTGGCAGATTCTGCATCACCCGCTCGCGGAAGGCGGTTTTGTTATAGAGGTCAGTAAGGCTGTCGCGTTGCGAAAGACGCTCCAGTTCCGCCCTGCGGCGCACCTCCTCGTCAATATCCACGATCTTGCCAACGATGCGCAGTGGGGCGTCGTTTTTGCTGATGCGGGTGGTCTGCACCCGACACCAGATATAACGCCCCTGGACTGTGGGAATGCGCATAACGCCAAAGACCGTGCGCTCGCCGGAACGGACGCGCCGCCGCATTTCCGCGAGGGCGGGCAGATCGTCGGGATGCACGACCTGATCATTGCGCGGGCGGCCGTCAGGAGCGAACAGCGGCGTGCCTTCGCGCCCGAATTTGGTGTAAAAATTGGGCGAACAGGTGTACTGCGCCTTTTCTGTGTCCACATCAAAAATGATGTCCTGCGACTGCTCAAGAATGATGCGATACCGTTCTTTTTCCTGTTCCAACTGCTCGTTCATGTGTTTCTGTTCGGTGATGTCAACGATAACGCAATCAAGACATGGCTGTGCGGCGTCATGCTCGTCACAGGACCATGTGCAACGTAATAACGCGGGCAGCCACAGGCCATTTTTGCGGCGCAGGTTCAGTTCCATGCTTATGGCTGCGTTTTCCTGCCGCTGTTGCTTAAGCCGCCGATACAGATGCTCGGCTTCGGCCGGAAGCATAAAATCGGCCAGACTCGGTTTTTCCGGCGGGTTGTCGCCATAATCCAGCAAGTGCCAGAAGCCGCTGTTGGCATTGCGGATGTCCAGCCGCACGTTGGCCGCAAGGCTGATAACGCCGCCGTTGATATTGTTGGCAATGTTGGTCAGGCGACGTTCGTTCTTTTGGGCGATGCTTCTGTTTTTGCGGCGCAGGTACATGACATAGGCAACAAAGGCCAGGGGAAAGAGCAGCAGCTCGCCCAGAATCGCCAGCAGCGTCCGGTGTTCGTAGGCCATGTCCTTGAGGCTCAGAGGCCCAGCCACGGCAGAAATGTTTTCGGAAATGATCTGGCTTTTGCTTTTTTCGTCCACCTCCATGATCTGCTTGTTGATAAGGCTCAGCAGGATAGGCGGCACGGTCGCGTTAATGCCCACCCGGGCTTCTTCAATGCCGCTGCGCCCCTGCAGGGCGCAAATGTCCTTAAAGCGTGGCCGGGTCAGAAGGTAATCCACTTCAAGCGTGTTTTGCAGCAGCAGATCCGCCTTGTTTTCGACAACCGCATTCAGGCAATCTTCTGTGCTGTCAAAGAACTGCAGGCGCGTGGCGGGATAGTATGTTTCCATATAGGCGCGGCCGCCGAGCCAGTTTTGCGGCAGGGCCACGGCCAGGGTAGAAGCGGTCGGGATATCAAAGAAATTTTTGCCGTACAGGTTGAGCCCGCAGCGCAACAGGGGTGAGGACAGCGTATAGACGGGGTTGCCCTTGGTACAGGGGTCGAACATGGCCCCGACGCACAGGTCTATCTTGTCGCGCACAAAGTACTCGTCAAGATTTGCGTCCGTCAGATTCATAGGCACAAAGGTGAAGCGCAGGCCGCAGTTGCGGGCGATGAGGCGCAGAATATCCGGCAGAATGCCCCTGGCTTCGCCAGTTGCAGGGTCAAACCAGGACATGGGCTTGCGGTTCGGGGGATATCCCACCCGCAGGAGGGGGCTTTCTGCCACAAAGTCGCGTTCCGCCTTGGTCAGCGGGGTCTGGTAGCTGCGCCACATGTGGGCGCGGGCCAGTCTGCTTTCCAGGTCGGGCTGCTCCAGCTTCAACTGGGCCATGGCCTGCTCCAGTTCTTCCATCAGGGCGCGATTGGAGCGGTTGCCGATAAAGAAAAAGGGCAGGGGATTAAATTTGGCAAGAATGACTTCGTCATCCCGAAGGGCGGTCACCGTAGTGAGTATGGCGTCCAGCTTGTGTTCGGCCAGGGCTTGCCGGAGCGCGGCGAGATCCCTGAACGGAAGGAGCGGCGGCGGCGTGAAGCCGTGCTGTTTGGCATAGCTGGCAAAGTTTTTGTGCCAGGGGCTTACTGCGTCAATGCCTATACGCAATTTATCGAAATTATTGAAGTCCTCATAGGCAAAAGGTGTGCCTTTGGGCGCGATGAGGGCGGTGTAGGTGGTTCCGTTGGCGTAGGGGGAGTATAGGAAACGCTTGCCGCGTTCCGGGGTGAAGAGGGTGCCGCCCATAAGATCAATATGCTCTTTTTCAAGAGCGTCAGCAGCGTCATGCCAGTTGTCGAAGTGAACGTATTCCACCCGCCAGTTGGCATATCTGCTCACCTGCTCAAGATAGTCCACATTGTAGCCGACGGCATGGCCGTTTTCCATGCGATGAAAGCCTGCAAGAGGAAAGATGCCTACCCAGACTGTGCGGGAGGCGGCATGGGACAGCAGGGGCGCAGCTGCCTGCAACAGGCAGAAAAACACCCAAGCGAGAAGCGGCAGGACGCGGATGTTCCTGTGCATGTGCCCTTGTCCCCCATTGAAGCCTGGCGTACCCAGCCCGTTGCCTGTGCGTCGGTGCAGTGTACATTTGTTCTGGAAAGACGTGTTGTCATGCGCCAGCCGCCAGAGCAGTTTACGAATGAACGGAGTGAACTGCTCTGCAAGGATTTTCCTGAAAATCCTTGCCTCGAAATGTGAGCAGGCAGGCTTTTGCCTGCCGTACACGAGCATTTCAAAGGGGCACTGATTAAAGAGCTATTTCGTTTGGCAAGGCGCGGTCTTTTTTTGAAGCAGGAGTGGACTCTTCCGTCCTCGACTGTTTCAAAAAAAGTGAAGCAAAACCGCAAAACGGAATAAATCAGCGTTTCCTTAAAGGCTCTAATGCTGTGCCGCGTTTGCCGCGCCGCCGCGTGAGACCCCCCCGGTCTGCCTTGGGCAGAGCGTCCTTGAGAATGCCCGTTCTTCAAGGTTCTGCCATTCCCGCTCCGGCTCTGTCCCCGCAAACGGCCAGGGGCGCGCTGCGCTCTTGCGCGGTGCGAGAACATGTAACCATTTCAATGGTAAACTGCGCTATCTCGCCAATGGTTCAGGCATGCCTGCGGGCAGGGAGGCAGTGGCGTTGACGCCTGTATGCCCGGCCCTGTTCGCGCGGCAACCTGAGAACTGCAAAATAAAATGCCCTAAGCCCCAAGTCGCAGCGTATGTATACGCATGGCCAGGGCCTCGACCGCCCGTGCGGGCGTAAGCCCGTATTGCAGGGCGTCCTGTGCTTCGGTCAGCCATTGGCAGACAAGCGCCAGGCCCTGCGGCCCCAGGGAAGACAATGCAGAATCAAGTGGAGAGGATACGTTGTTATGTAACGTTTTTGACATTATCCGGTTTATGGATTTCTGGCAACAGAGCATGAGACGCCCGGCCGTGGCGGCGTCCATGGCTCCCTTGGCCGCCAGGGCGTCAAGAAGCCCCTGGCCGCTGACAAGAAAATGCGCCAGCTTTTCTTCCCATGGGCGCATGTCTTCGTCCGTGGCGCGGCTGTCGGGCCAGGGCAGGGTGAGGCAAAAGGAGCGGGAAACCAGGGTGGGCAAGAGTTGCTCGCGCTGGGGGGCGAGCAGGACAAAAACAGTGGTGGCGGAGGGTTCTTCAAGGGCCTTGAGCAGGGCATTGGCGGCTTCATCGCGGGTAAGGCTCAGGCCCGCAAGCACGACAACCCTGCGCCCTGCGCCGTGGGGCGCGTCGCGCAGGCGGCTTTTAAGCTCCCGCACGCGCTCCATGTTGAAGGCGCGCACGGGGCCGGGATTTTCTTCGTCCTCACGGTTGCTGATGCGCCCGTCATAGGCGGCAAGGTCAAGGTGCTCGCCCGTTGCCGTTTGCAGGCAGCAGGGACAGGCGAGGCAGGGCGACCCCGTGGCCGAAGCCTGGGGGCAATTGATGCGCGTCGCCCAGTACAGGGCCATGTCGCGCCGTTGGGCCTCGCTGCCGCCTTCAAGCAGTAAAACCTGTGGGGGCGCGGCCCCAAGGCGGTTCAGCACGTCCTTGAGCCTGTCAAAGGCCGGAGCGGCAATGGCCTGAAGCAGAGGGCCGTTCATGAGCGCACGGCGACCGCGCCTCAGCGCACGATGGTCTGCGTGCGTTCGGCGCCCACAGAGACAATGCTCACCTTTACGCCGGTAAGCTCTTCAATACGGGCGATATAGGAACGCACGGTTTCGGGCAGGGCGTCATAACGGGTGCAGTCGGTGATGTCTTCTTCAAAGCCGGGCAGGTCTTCATACACGGGGGTGACCCTTTCCAGCGCGCCTTCTTCCTGCGGCGTATAGTCGAGCTTGCGGCCATCGAGTTCATACGCCACGCAGATGCGCAGGCCGGGCAGATTTTGCAGCACATCGAGCTTGGTCAGCGCAATGTCGGTCATGCCGCACAGGCGCACGCTTTCGCGCAGGATAACGGCGTCCAGCCAGCCGCAGCGGCGGGGGCGACCAGTGGTGGCCCCGAACTCGTGGCCCTGGGTGCGCAGATAGCTGCCCGTGTCGTCAAGCTGCTCGGTGGGGAAGGGGCCGGAGCCCACGCGGGTGGTGTATGCCTTCACGATGCCCACCACGCGGTCAAGAGCCGAGGGGCCGATGCCGCAACCGGCGGAAGCGTTGCCCGCCACGGTATTGGATGAGGTCACAAAGGGATAGGTGCCGTGGTCGATATCCAGATGGATGCCCTGAGCGCCTTCAAAAAGAATGTCGCCGCCCTCGGCCTGCACTTCCTGCAGGCGGTCTTCCACTTCGGTGAGGTAGGGGGCAATGCGCGGGGCCAGAGCCAGCAGTTCTTCACAGACAGCGGCTTCGTCCAGAGGCTCAAATTTGTAGAGGTCGCGCAGCAGGGTGTTTTTTTCCTGCAGGGCGTGGGCCACCTTGGCGCGCACCAGGGCCGGATTGGTGAGGTCGCCGGCGCGCAGGCCTATGCGGGCGGCCTTGTCTTCATAGCAGGGGCCGATGCCACGACCGGTGGTGCCGATCTTGTGGGCGGCGCGTTTGGCTTCGCGGGCTTTGTCCAGGCTTTTGTGGTAGGCCATGATGAGGTGGGCTTTCTTGCTGATGCCGAGCCTGGCAGGGGAAACGTCAATGCCCTTGGCGGCGAGATGGTCCACCTCTTCAAGAAACACAAAGGGGTCAAGCACCACGCCGTTGCCGATGAGGCAGATTTTGCCTTCGTGCAGGATGCCTGAAGGGATCAGGTGCAGAATGGTTTCCTTGCCCTGAACTTTGATGGTGTGACCGGCGTTGTTGCCGCCCTGAAAACGGACAATGGCCCGGCTCTGGGCGCTCAGCATGTCAACGATTTTGCCCTTGCCTTCGTCGCCCCACTGTGCGCCGATGATTACCGTATTAGCCATGGTATTACCTGCCTGAAACGCCGCGGCCGGGGCGGCGTGCTGTCATGAGGAAAGGTCGCGCGCTTGTGGGCGCAACGAATGACCGCTTTGTCAAAGTGCCAAAAACGGGACGCAAAGCCTTTCATGGTACCTATCTCGGATGCAACTACAAGTCAAACGTTCATAATGGCTTGAATCGAACAAGCGTATGCAGGGGGCAGTGCCGCGCCATGTCTTGCGCCAGGCCACGCGCCGGGCCACGCACCGGGCCATGCGACGGGCCATGCGCCAGCCTTGCGTCAGGGCTTGCGGGGGCCATGCGGCGGGCTTTGAGCCCAAATCTGCGCCCGGATATGTGTCCTGTGCTGCGCCCAGATCTGCGCAGGGCTGCCCGGCGGCCGGGGCGTCTTGCGCCTGCCGTGCCAAAGTCCCGGTTCAGCTCTCGTCGTTTTCGTTGTTTTCGCCGTTTTCGTCGTCCTGCTTGAGGGGGCGAAACTCCAAAACCCTGCAACGGTGTTCCGGCGCGGGTTCCTGCGGCGCTTCCAGGGAGAAGTCCGGGGCAAGGTTGGGCATCTGAGGGTCAAGGTCTTCACGCCCCTGGCTCTGACGCGACCAGTGGAAGTTGAAAAGCTGGTTTTTCCAGCGTTTGGCCTGAATGAGCGAAAAAATGAGAGTGGCTTCTTCCCACCGTTTGGTGGGTTCAAAGCGGCTGGTTATGGTGGCGTATTTGCTCCACAGCGACATGAGCGACGCTTCGTCAATAGTGTCCAGTTGCTGTGCCAGCCGGGCGAGCAGTTTTTCCATATGTCCTCCGCTGATGCGGGTCGGCAGCGCCAAGCGGCGGCCCGCGTTGTGAGCCCTTTGGGCGACAAGGCAATGTAGGGCCTGGCTCGATTTTCGTCAACGCGCGCAGCTTTGCCGCCGGGCGCGGTTTTCGGGGTCTGGTGGCGCGGCCCGTTCTGTGCTATGCAAAGCCCTCACCTGACCAGCGAACATCTGGAGGAAGCATGTCGGATCTCAAGGCCATGTACAGCACTGTGCGCAAGGACGCTTTTCCTGAAACCATGACCATTCTTCTTGGCGACGAAAAGCTTGTATTTCAAAAACGTGTCTGGACGCTGGACGGCGAAGAAAAAGGCCTGCGCTACGGGGAAAACCCCGATCAGCCCGCAGCCCTCTACGCCCTGAAAGAAGGCTCCATCACCTGCGGCGGCCTTGAGTGGCGCGGCCCCGGTCACGGCATCGTTTCGGCCATGACCGAAGCGCAGATGATCCAGGCTGGCAAACACCCCGGCAAGACCAATCTGACGGATGTGGACAATGGCGCCAATATGCTTCAATACCTCGCCGATCGTCCGGCGGCCATCATCCTGAAGCACAACAATCCCTGCGGCGCGGCCTGGAGCAAGGACGGCGTGGCCGTGGCCCTTGAAAAGGCCTTCTGGTGCGACCGTATCGCCGCCTTTGGCGGGGCGGTGGTCGTCAACCGGCCCTTCACCCGTGAGGCGGCCGAGATTGTCGCGGCCAACTACTTTGAAGTGGTGGCGGCTCCGGCCTTTGAAGAGGGCGTTGTGGAAATCCTCAAGGGCCGCAAGAATCTGCGCATTATGGAATTGCCCGGTCTTGGCCGCCTTGAAGAACTGACCTCTTCCGCCTTTCTTGACATCAAGTGTCTGGCCGACGGCGGCATGGTGGTGCAGAAGTCCTTTGTGAACCGTATTCTTTCCGGCAAGGATTTTCTGCCCGCCACGGCAACGACAAAGGACGGCCTTTCGGTGACGGCGCGCGCGCCCAGCCCGGCGGAACTGGACGACCTGCGCTTTGCCTGGGCCGTGGAAGCCGGGGTGACGTCCAATTCGGTGATTTTTGTGCGCGACGGGGCAACCCTTGCCATCGGCACCGGCGAGCAGGACCGCGTGGGCTGCGTGGAACTTGCCATCCACAAGGCGCACACCAAGTATGCGGACACGCTGGCCTTCCGTGAACTGGGCATGACTTTGTACGAGCTCAAGCTCAAGGCTGTTCAGGATGCGGACATGGCGGAAAAGCTGGCCGACATCGAAAGGCGCACCGAAGAGGCCCGTGGCGGGCTCATTGGCTCGGCTCTGGTGTCCGACGGGTTCTTCCCCTTCCGCGACGGCGTGGACGTGGCTTTGGCGCAGGGCGTGACGGCCATTGCGCAGCCCGGAGGCTCCATGCGCGACGCGGAAGTGATCATGGCCTGCAACGAGGCCGTGCCGCAGGTGGCCATGGTGTTTACGGGGCAGCGTTCCTTCAAGCATTAGACAGTGTAGTCACGAGCGCCTTTTCAGGCATCTCTTCGTCGAACTGCGCCTTTTATTTCGGTCGAGTACCATCAGAGTACACTCCCTGCATAAAAGGCTTGTTCTCCTTGATATGACTGAAAATTCATCTCGTGACTACACTGTCTGGATGTAATGCTCCAATAGGCTGTTCACCCTTTCCCTCTCTCGGTTTGCTGTTGTTTGCTAATTCCAGCTTTACCGATTTTGGTAGGGTGAGCAACCTATTGGAACATTACACTTAGGTATCCCCACCGGTTGAAGTCGTTTTTCTGACCCGGCCATTACGCGGAGCGCCATGAGCCACCAGCCCACATCCTCCACTTTCAGTCAGCACGGAGCCATGCCCCGTCTGTGCGTGACGGCCCTTTCGGGTGGCGGCGGCAAGACCCTGCTTTCACTGGGTTTGTGCCGAGCCTTTGTGGCGCGCGGCGTGACGGTGCAGCCCTTCAAAAAGGGGCCGGACTACATTGACGCCGCCTGGCTGCGTCTGGCCGCCGGAGTGCCCACCACCAATCTTGATCCGTATTTTCTCGAACCTTCGCGCCTGCGCGCGCTCTTTGCCCACACCATGCGGGCGGCTGCCGCAAGGCAGACCGGCGGCAGCCATGCCGACAGCCTGGCCGACAGCCCCGCCGACAGCCCTTCAATGGCGCGGCAGGGGCGGCTGATCGGCCTGCTGGAGGGCAACCGGGGTTTTTTTGACGGCATGGACGCGCGCGGTTCCTGCTCCACGGCGGAGTTGTCCCGCATACTGGCCTGCCCTGTGATCATCAGCGTTGACTGCACCAAGATGACGCGCACGGCGGCGGCTCTGGTGCGTGGCATGCTGACCTTTGAAGAGGGCGTCACTTTCGCGGGCGTGATCCTCAATCAGGTGGGTTCGGCGCGGCACGAACAGATTTTGCGGCAGGCTCTGGAGGAGCATACAAACGTGCCCGTGCTCGGCGCTTTGCCGCGCCTGGCTGAAAACCCGCTGCCGGAGCGGCACATGGGCATAGCGTCCTGCGGGGATGACCTCTCGCCGCAGGCGCAGCAGGTGCTGGACACGCTGGCGGCCTTTGTGGGCGGTCACGTGGATCTGGATCGCATCATGGCCGCTGCCCAAAGCGCTCCCGATCTGGAGGCCGAAGCCTTTTGGCCTGAATCTGCGGGGCCGGAATCTTCATGCCCGGAATTTGCGGCGGTGTCTGCTGGCATTCGGGTTTCTGGTGAAGAAACCGCTGCGGCAAAGAGCGTTCACGCGGATGCCGCAACAGGGGATCACGCTGCTGCCGAAACACGAGGCACGCCCCCGGTCGGGCAGGAAGGGGCCGCAGGCCGCAGGCCGCGCATAGGCTATGTGCGCGACGCGGCCCTGTGGTTTTACTATGAGGAAAATCTTGAGGCCCTGCGCCGGGCCGGGGCCGATCTTGTGCATCTGTCCCTGCTGCCCAGGGGGGATGACGGGGATGCCGGACACGGCGGCGCTGGCTGGCCGCAGGTGGATGGCCTGTATCTCGGCGGCGGCTTTCCCGAAGACCATGTGGCGGCCTTGAGCGCCTCGCCCCTGCTGCGTCAGTTGTCGCAGTGGGCAGGGCAGGGCATGCCCATCTATGCCGAGTGCGGGGGCTTTATGGTGCTGTCGCGCGGCATTGAGCGCGAAGGAAAACTGTGGCCCATGAGCGGCATTTTGCCGGTGACGGCGGTTTTTTGTCCCAAACCGCAGGGGCTTGGCTATGTTCGCGGCAAGATAACCGCCGCGAACCCGTTTTTTGCGCTGGATACGGAACTGCGCGGGCATGAGTTTCACTACTCCCACTGCCGCTGGGAAGAGCCGGAGGGCATGCCGCCCGGTTTGACCTCGGAATCTACTGTGGAATCCACTGTGGAAGCCGCCACGGAATCCCCAGGTGGGTTGTCGCCAGTCGGGCTGCCGTCAGCCAAAGAAGGAGCGCCGCCAGCCAGACCGTCATCAGCCATGCCGCCATCAGTCAGGCCGCCAGTCAGGCAAGCCAGCTCCTGGCCGCGCTGGGCCATGCAGCTGCACAAAGGGCAGGGCATGGGTCCTGCGCCGGGGCAGGAGCCGCAAAGCCCGCACGGGCGCGGCGCGCCAAAGGTCGATGGCCTTGTGTTCCGCAATGTGTGGGCCTCCTATACCCACATCTTTGCCCCCGCCGCTCCGGGCTGGGCAGAAAATTTCGTTGCGGCGGCCAGAAGTTTCGCCGCGCGGGACGGGAGCGCCAGCCATGAGTAGCGCGGCCAATAGCACGGCCAGCAGTGCGGCCAATAACGCGGCCAATAGCGCGGCCAGGGTTTCCGTTATCATTCCGGCCTGGAATCTCTGGGACATGACCGCCGCGTGCCTGCGTTCTCTGGCCGAGTGCACGCACGGTGAAAACATGGAAGTGGTGGTTGTGGACAACGGCTCCACCGACGCCACGGCCACCGAGTTGGAGCCGCTGGGCAAAGCCCTCTTCGGAGCGGATTTTCGCCCCGTGCGTCTGCCCGAAAACCAGGGATTCGCCAGAGGCTGCAATGCCGGAGCCGCTGCCAGTGAAGGCGACCTGCTCTTTTTTCTGAACAATGACACCACCATGACGCCGAACTGGTTGCTGCCCCTGCGGCAGGCGCTGGAACAGCCGCGCGTGGGAGCCGTGGGGCCGCTGTTGCTCTATCCCAACGGGACGGTGCAGCACTGCGGCATCTATTTCACGCCCTTTATGGCTGTGGGCCATCTTTATGAGGGCTTTCCGGGGAGCCACGCCGCGCCGCGCAAAAAGCGTCCTCTCCAGGCCATAACGGGCGCGGCCCTGCTGCTGCGCAAGTCCGTGTTTATGGACTGCGGCGGATTTTATGAAGAATACCGCAACGGCTTTGAAGATATGGACCTGTGCTGCGAGCTGCGCGCACGGGGGTACAAGCTTGCCGTGGAGGGCGGCAGCGTCATTGTGCACCATACCAGCCAGACGCCGGGCCGTTTTGACCACAATACGTTTAATGGCGAACTGCTCATGCGCCGTCACGGGAGCAGCGTCAAGCCGGACCTGCACACCCTGGTCGCCCTGGACGGCTATGAACTTGAGATGGGGCCGGATCTTGACGTCTGGCCCGTGCTGCCACAAGCGCAGGAAGAGCGGCGCAACAAGGCTTTTGACGCGCTTTCGGCCAGTGACGACGTTTGCCGGGAGATGCTTGAGCAGGAACCGCTTTGGCGGGGCGGCTGGCATCGGCTTATGGATATGCTTGAGGCTGGCGGAAACGCGCGCGAAGCTTTGCAATGCGCTGTGCGCTGCGCCATGTTTTTTGGCGACACGGTTTCACGTCAAAGGCTGCTGGCCCTTACCTCGCGGGTGGAAGGGGCGGACAGCGCCGTGTCGCTTCAGGCTGTCATGGAGGCAGATGCCTCGGAGGCGCAGCCGGGGGCTTCGCTTGAATGCTCTAAGGGCAACACTGCGGGCCAGACATCGGGCCAGGCTGTGGGCCAGTCTGCCGAGCCCCTTGCCCAGACCGCGCGCACGCCTGCCGAATCCGGCGGCATGGCTGACGGCAGGGCTGACCTGGCCAAGATACAAGTACAGCAGGCCAGGCGCGCCGCTTATGCGCGCGGGGACGCACTGCTGGCCGAGATTTTCAATCAGTGGCTTATGCGCTACAGCAGGCCATAAAAGGATTTTGCAGTACCAGGCCTGCAAGGCTGAAAAAGGTTCCCCGGTGCGCATGCCCGGGGTTTTTTTGTCTGCGCCGCGTTGCTTCCATCGACGTTATCCCCGTACCCTGTCTCAACACCAGCCCCACACGCGATCGTGCCCGCGACCCTGCCTACTCTTCTAAAGCATTTAACACTTGAAATGCTCGCGTACGGCAGGCAAAAGCCTGCCTACTCGCATTTCGTGGCAAGGATTTTCAGAAAAATCCTTGCAGAGCATTTAACTCATTTCATTCGTAAACTGCTCTATGGTTGGACGTGCATGATACACGTGATCACCATGCGAGCCTGCCCCGGCAGCCATCCCTCGGCTGTTGTCTGACTTTGCAGCCTGTCCATCGAGACTGCAAAGGAATTAACAATCCTGCATTTGCTGCCATCAGGAGCGTAAGCGACCACAAGAGGGATGGTGTGACGACGCGAAGCACCGGGGGACCGAAGATGCCGCTCTTGCCTGAAGAGGTGCCGCGTTGCGCCACACGCGGCACAACAAGCAGTATTTATGTGTCTTTTGCAGGCAAACAAAGCACAGCTTGTTGCGGGCAGACGCAATTCGATTATTCTATACAGGCTGGAGTGAATAAAAAACTTGTGTTTGGCAGTATTTATTATGCGATAATTAAAATCTATAAAAAAATGTCTGTTATGGTCATTTATTTAACATTCGAATTTAATATTCTATGCGATATGTAACAAAACATTTCTGCATTCGTTGACGCAAGTGATAACAGGTATTATTTCTGAGCGCGATGGGGTTTCCCCAGATCGCGAACCGCAGCTTCCACGTGTTCGCCATGTATTTTATGGGCCGCACCTTTATTCAAGAGTGTGTGGCCGGGGATATTTTCCTCAGAATCAGACGACATCTCTGCATTCTCCTTTCATATCAGACGCGCCTGAAGGCATATCAACGACTCTAGAATTCATGGGGGGCGATCATGACTATTTCTCAAATTTCACGTCCTGGCCCAGGTCAGACAATCACCATACACGCTGCTGGGAGTGATAAAATCACCCTCGGCTTTTCAACTGAAAGCATTACGTTGTCGCGCGACAATGGCGCGCTGGTTTTTACCTTTGATGACGGTGCCGCCATTCGCCTTGATGATTTTTACGACAGCTATCATGCTGGAAATATTCCTGAATTTGAAGCTGATGGCAAGCTGCTTTCCGGTACGGAATTTTTCAGTGCACTTGGGCCCGAACTGATACCGGCAGCAGGCCCTGCCCCTGTGGAGCGCTCCCATTCTGCTCAGGAGTACGGCGACGCCGACCTGTTGGGAGGGGTGGATCACCTGGATGGACTGGTCATGTCTGGTGAGGAAAAATCAGCTGCGATGGGCGGCGGCATACAGTTTGATCCCCTCCTGGCTGCCAGGGGGACGGATTTGGGCGGCAATCCAGGTTCGGCAGGCCCCGATGGTCCCAGTTTCACGCCGCCGCTGTTCCCCTCCGGGCCTTTTGTGCGCGCGGTGCTGTATTCCCCCGGTAATTCCAGCGATCCTGTAACCACCACCGTGTTTTTTGGCGGCAATGGCGTAGCCCCAGTGGCTGTTGCCCCTGGCGACATTGATTTTGCCGGTTCAGCGCCCGGGGCCCAGTATGCCGTGGCGGTTTCCCTGCCTGCCGGGTGGTCAACCTCGTGGGTAGACGTCAGTTTTGACAGCAGTGCCGGTCGGCTGGAATTCCGCCTCACCGCAAATGGCGTGGCTGAAATGCAGCGTCTCGGCCTTGCGGGTGAAAACCTGGTGGACTTCATCCATGTCACGGTTACAGACCGCGCTTCAGGCGATACCTTTGAATACAACGTGGAACTTGTGGCCACGGACAGCCAGAATTTTGATTCAGCGGCTCATGACAGCCAGTATGGCGGCCAGCATCTGGACAATATGGGCGAATTCCACCAGGGCCAGAATAACGGCGGGGCCTATTCCGTCATATCCTCGGCGCAGAATGATGAAATCATCATTAACGAAGCGGTGATCGGGGGCAGTTCCATACATGCCAGCGGATCGGCCGACCCTGCGCATATGGCTGACGACTATAATACCATCAACCTCAACGCCGGCGTTGTGAACACCACACAAGGCTCCGTCACGCACATCACTTCCGCCGACGGCGCGCTTGACGTGGTGGACGGCGTAGCCGTGCAGGGCAGCGGGGCCGAGAACGTCATTCATATGGGCAAGGGCTCGGTGTATGTCCAGCACGCCTCTGGCGATGGCGTGTCCGCTGCCGATGGCGGCAAAAATGCCGTCAGTGGCGGCGACGTGACTGTTTCAGGCCGCATCTATGGCATGACGAGCACCAATGCGGGAAGCAACAGCATAAACATCACCACCGCCAGCGGCAATGCAGACGTTGCTGGCGGCTCCCTTGGCATGTCTGCCATCAGCTCCGGCAGCAACAGCATCAATGCCGACAGTGGTGAGGTGAGGGTGTCGAGCAACGTCTGGGGTATGAATGCTTCCAGCTCCGGCGGCAACAGCATCAACACCAAGAGCGGTGACGTGAGGGTGTCGGGCAACTACCACGGTATGGACGCCTCCAGTTCCGGCAGCAACAGCATCAAAACAGATCTTGGCAATGTTAGCGTGTCAAGCAATACAGCGAGCATGTGCGCCTCCAGTTCCGGCAGCAACAGCATTGAAACTGAAGGGGGCAATGTGGGCGTTGCCGCCGTCGGTTCATACGGCGTGGGCATGTATTCCGATCTTACCGGAAAAAACAGCATTGACGCCAAGGATGGCAATGTGGCCGTTACCGCTACCGGGACTATTAACGGACACAGCATGTATGCCGCCAATGCCGGCAGCAGCAACAGCATTAAGACTACGGGCGGCACTGTGGAGATTTCCGCAACAAGTACAAGTACCGGTGGCTTTTCTGGTTTTGGATTCGGTATGCGGGCGGACGATTCCGGCAGCAACAGCGTCAAAACTGACAGCGGCGATGTCAGGGTTTCAGCTTCCACTGGCTACGGAAACAGCTATGGTGTTGCTGGCACCTCTTCCGGCAGCAACACCATTGAACCTTCCAGCAACAGCATTGAAACCTCCAGCGGCAACGTGACCATCGTCAGCTATGACACCAGCAACGGCACCAACTACGGTACCCACTACGGCACCTTTACCTCCGGTTCCAGTACCAGCATCGGCACCAAGGGTGGCAATGTATCCATCTCCGGCTCCGGCAAGGAGGCGTACGGTGTGCATTCCCAGTCTGGCGGCAATTTCAGCATCACCACCACAAGTGGCAACGTGACCGTGTCGGGCACCGGCCCCTCCTTTGGCATCGGCGTGCTTGCAACAGGGGCCACCAACACCATCGAAACTGAAAATGGCGCTGTAAGCGTTTCAGGCAGCACAAAGGGCCTGTATGCCACCAGTAAGGGCAGCAACACTATCACAACCAAAAGCAGCAGCCTCGGCGGCGCTGTGAATGTGTCGGGCGCTTACGCCATGCTGGCCGACTCTCTCGGCAGCAACGAGATCGAAACGGTAGTCGGCGACGTGACCATTGCCGGCGTCAATTCCGGCATGAGCGCCTATATCGGCAGCAACACAATCACAACCAGCAGTGGCGCGGTGAGTGTTACCAGCACCAGCAACGGTATCGTCAGCGGCGACGGCGTCGGCATGAAGGCCGAATCTTCCGGCAGCAATGCCGTCACCACCACAAGCGGTGACGTGACGGTGTCGGTCAACTCCGCCAGCGGTGCCGGCTACGGCATGTCCGCCTCTGCTCGCGGCAACAACAGCATCGCCACAACGAGCGGCAATGTGGTCGTCAGCGCACGCGACGGGCTTGCCGCCGACTTCGGGCAGAATACCATTACCGCCCATCAGGGCGGCAGCATCGAGGTCAAAGGCGACAGGCGCGGCATAGGAGCCTCAGCCAGTAATGGCGGCAGCAATACCATCACGGCCACCGGCAGCGCCACAGTGGACATTGCCAACAACAGCGAGGGGCTTGTGGCCGCATCGGGCGGCAGCAACACCATCAGCGCCGAGGACGGCAAGATATCCGTTTCCGCCAACAATACCGGCCTCAAGGCCGAAGGGTCTGGCAGCGGCAACGTCATTACCGGCAAAGACATGGACCTTGCTGGGGAAACCAGCGGCAGCAACGGCTTGTTGGCCAAAGCGGGCGGCATGAACAGCGTCTTCGGCACAGGCGGAAACGTTGCCCTGTCCGGCGGCAATGTTCTTCAGGCCGACGGAAGCGGCAGCGCAAACAGCCTGTCCGTAGATGGCGGCAGCATTGAATTCAATTCGTGGGCCAGCTGGGTGGTCTGGTCTCCCACGAACTCGTGGCTGTATTATAGTGACAGCGCCATGTATGCCATTGACGGCGGCGTCAACGCCATCACCGGCTCAGGCGGCACCGATATCAGTTTTACCGGACAGGCGGTCGGGCTTAAAGCCAACAGCGGCGGCAGCAACAGCGTCACAACGGACGGAGATGTCACCTTTAACGGCATCACACAGGCCCTGACCGCGCATGGGGCGACAGGCGGCAACACCCTGCAAGCGAAGAATATTATTATTGATTCCAAGGTGTATGCCGACCGAGACCTTGCCACCGTCAAGGCCCGGTCTGGCGGCAGCAACACGCTTGAGGCTTCACAAGGCGGGGCCATCACAATTACCACTTCCGCCGCGACCAACAGTAAGCGTGATCCGTATTCAACCAGCATAAATGACATGATTTCTGTGGAGGCTGACGGCGCAGGCAGCCACAACGCCCTGTCAGCGGGCGCGATCTCCATTGAGAACCAGTGCGGTATGGGGCTTTCTGCCACAAGCGGCGGCAAGAACACCCTTGAGTCCGCCATCAGATCGCCCCTCACCGTGACCATCACCGCGTCGGCCGATACCGCTGAAAAAGCCATTGCCATGTGGGCCAGTGGCGGCGGTTCCGTAAACCGCATCACCGGCCATTCCCAGGCAGGCGGTATGGGCGACAGTGTCACCCTGACCGCCAACAACGGCCAGGGGATCGCCATGCAGACCGCCAATGGCGGCGCCAATATCATCACCACAGGCGCTGGCGATGACAGCGTGGCCATCAACGGCAAAATCATCGGTGACGGCAATAAAATCGACCTGGGCGGCGGCAGCAATACTCTTACCCTCAACGGTGCGGTAGAGCCCGGCAGCCTGAATGTCGTTGCCACAGGCGGAACCTACACCCTGATACTTCAGGAATCCGGTGTTGAAAGCTTTGCCGACCGCTACGGGGACTGGCTCAACGGCATAGTGGCCAACAATCTTTTCAACGGGCTTTCAAGCATCCACTTTGAAGGTTGGGACGAGAACGCTCAGTCCGCAGGATATGTGGCGGACTTTATGGCAACCTTTGAAAATATCCTGAACGCTCTCCAAAATGCGGGCGTTTCCATTGAACCGCAGGCGCTTTCTGATTCCCTGACAGCCCCCAGCCCCGCCTTCAGCCCTGCGCCATTGCATGCGGAAACCGGCGTGGAACATCATGCGCAGGACGCGCAGCATGCTGCAGCCGGACATGCTGACAGTGCCCACGACGCGCAGCATGCCGCAGCCGGACATGACGACACGCAGAATGCGCTCCTGTCCGCGCATGGCGCCCCGGTATTCATGACAGGCGATGGCAGTCAGGAGGCCACCTTCAACGCGCAAGCGGACACTCCTGCGGCGCACGCGGGTATTCTTGCGCCTGACGACAGCGCACATCCAGACTTGATTGCGGGCCATCATGAGGGGGAACCGGCGCAGCCGCTTTTCGCCTTTCTGAATGCCCCTGGCGCAGGCGCGCACGTGGACACGTCCGCATACGAAGGTGATGCGTCCGTGCACAACGGCTACCTTGGCAGTGGAGAAAGCCAAAGCGGCAACGCCGGGGTTCAGGGCGAGATCGCTTTGACCCTTGGGGATGAGAGCCTTGACAGCCTGTTTGCTGGCACTGACCAGCAGTTGGCGGACAATGGCGAGCACGGCCTCTGGTACGTTGAATCGGGCGCAGAACTGCACGAAGTGGCTCTTGCCGACTTGAGCAAGATTGTTGTTCAAGGAGGCTCCGGCGAACATGCCGTTGAGACGCCCGTCATTACCGGGGAATATGCACCAGTGGAGCAGAACGTCGGCAGCGCCCCCACTGTGATGGATTCCAATCAGGAAACGACGGACAACGCCGCACGGGAAATGACCACATACTAGAGCATGTTAACGCTTGAAATGCTCGCGTATGGCAGGCAAAGACTGACTGCTTGCATTTCAAGCGTTAACGGCCCTGAAAGATGTCGGGTTACGTCATTCACATAGGATGCCGTATTTATTTGTCTTTTTCTATGAGGGTTAGTGCGGCTGGGTGTGCGACGGAACGTGCACCCGGGCAATACTACGAAGATAGCAGGGACGAAAAACGTTACGCAAGGCACGATGTATCGCTTTTACTTCCATAAAGTATTATATCAATAAGAACGGGTTGTTATCAGCAAGTCTGCGATAAAAAATAGCCTTGTAAATCAATAAATATATAAAATAGCTTTTTATATATTGACGCAAGCGCTAACAGGTCTTATTGCTAGAGCGATGGGTTCTTCCCAGTACGCGAACAGCAGCTTCCATTTGTTCGCCTCGTCTTTTCAGGGCCGCACCTTTATCAGAGGGTATGCGGCCGAGGATATCTTCCCCAGAATCAGAAAACTTCTCTGTATTCTCCTTTCCTATCCCCCCCGCCTTAAGGCGCATCAACGACTCCAAAAATCGTGGGAGGCGACCATGCCCCTTGATCAAATTTTACGCCCTGGCCCAGGTCAGACACTTACCCTGCACCCTGCTGCAAGTGATAAAATTACGCTTGGCTTTCCGACTGAGGGCGTTACGTTGTCACGCGATGATAACGCACTGATTTTTACGTTTGACGACGGTGCGGTCATTCGGCTTGTCGATTTTTATGTCGATTATCGTGCGGATTTTATCCCCGAGTTTGAAGTTGATGGCAGGCTGATGTCCGGCACGAATTTTTTTACTACTTTCGGGCCAGATCTGCTGCCGGGAGCAGTGCCTGAACATGAGACGCGTAATGCGCACGTGATTCAGACAGACGGCGACTCCAGCCTGATGGGTGGGTTGGACCACCTGAATGGCCTGGATGCCTCAGCGCAGGAAAAAGCAACTGCAGCCGATAGCGGCATACAGTTTGATTCCGCTCTGGCTGCTGGCCATGGGCCTGCTGACCATGGTTCGGGTTCGGCAGACCCCGAACTACCGCCGGCTGCTGAGGTAGCCTTTGTGCGCGCTGTGCTCTATTCCCCCGGCGATCCTGGCGATTCCGTATCCACTCCCGTGTTTTTTGGCCGCAATGGCGTGGCCCCTCTAGCCGTTCCCCCCAACGACATTGATTTTGGTGGTTCAGCGCCCGATGCCCGATACGCTGTCACGGTTTTCGTGCCTGAGGGATGGTCAGCCTCGTGGGTAGATATCAACGTTGACAGCTCCACTGGCCGGTTGAAATTTTCTCTCACTCCAGATGGCGCGGCTGAACTGCAGCGTCTTGGCCTGACAAATAAAAACCTGGTGGACCTGGTTCATGTAAAGGTTGCTGACCGGGTTTCAGGCGGCACTTTTGAATACAACGTGGAGCTTGTGGGCACGAGCACCCAGAATTTTGATTCCATAGAGTATGACAGACAGAGCGTCGAACATAATGCTGAAAATATAGGTGAATTCCATCAGGGTCAGCATAACAGCGGGGTTTATTCCATCATATCTTCCTCGCGGAATGATGAAATCATCCTGAACGATAACGTGGCCGGCGGCAGTTCCATCTACGCCAGCGGTTCGGTTGACCGCGCGCATATGGCTGACGACACCAATACCATCACCCTGAACGCCGGTGTTGTGAACTCCACACTGGGTTCCAGCACGCAGATAATTTCTGCCAACGGCGCGCTTCAGGTGGCAGGCACTGTTGCTGTGGAGGGCAATATTGGGGAGGACCTCGGAGCCGAGAACGTCATTGCTATGGGCAAGGGCTCGGTCTACGTCCATAACCCCTCTGGTGATGGCGTAAGCACCACCTATTACGGCAAGAATGACATCAGCGGCGGCGCCGTGGACATCACGTCAACAAGTGGTAGCGGATTGAGCGCGTCTACGGAAGGGGCCAACAACATCGCCTCTAGCGGTGATGTGACTATTGCCAGCACTAATCGTTCTGAATCTAGCCAAGTCGAAAGCAACGGCATCTATAGCGATGGCTACGGCAACAACAGCATCAAGGCCGACAGCGGGGATGTGACTGTTACCGCCGCTGCCGCTGGCTCTACCAAGGTTTATAGCTACGGCATCAATGCCGCTTTCAAATGCACCAACAGCATCAATGCCGACAGCGGGGATGTGACTGTTACCGCCGCTGCCACTGGCACCAGCGATGTCTATAGCGACGGCATATTTAGCGGTAACTTCGGCAGCACCAGCATCACCACAAAGAGTGGCGATGTGACCGTTACCGGCAATGCGACCGCTACCAGCGATACCCACAGCAAAGGCACCGGCGTCACCACCGAGGCAGGCGCTAGCAACATTATCACCACTGACAGCGGCTCTGTGACCGTTGCCGGCAAGGGCTCCGTGATTGGCGCGGGTATGGATTGCAGTGGGGGCGGAAGCACGAGTACTATTACCACCGGCAGCGGCGCCGTGACTGTGTCGGGCGCGGGTACAACCGTTGGCTATGGCATGTATATAACAGATGGCCACAATACTATCACAACCAACAGCGGCGAGGTGAAAGTGTCAGGCTCCGGTGCTGACAGCGGACACGGTATGTCTGCCGAATTTCGCGGCATAAACACGATAGAGTCCACCGCGGGATCGCCCCTCACCGTGACCATCACCGCATCGGCCGATACCGCTGAAAAAGCCGTTGCCATGTGGGCCAGGGGCGAGTACGTCGGCGGCGTAAACCGCATCATTGGCCATTCCCAGGCGAATGGCACGGACAGAGTCACCCTGACTGCCAACGACGGGCAGGGCATAGCCATGCTGGCCGACTATGGCGGAAAGAATATTATCACCACAGGCGCTGGCGATGACAGCGTGACCATCAACGGCGCTGTCAAGAGCATCTTTCCTTTGGTTGGCAGCGACCCCGCCAATGAAATCGACCTGGGCGGCGGCAAAAATACCCTTACTCTCAACGGTGCGGTTGAGGCTGGCAGCCTGAAAGTGTCTTCAGAGGCGGGGACCTATACCCTGGAACTTCAAGCGCCCGACGCTGAAAGCTTTGTCGCCCGCTATGGAGATTGGATCACGGCCATTGGCGCTGATCCGCTCATTGCAGACGGTCTGAGGGGCATCAGTTTTGTCGGTCTGAATCCTGCCGACTTGCCTGCTGACTTTATGACAACCTTTGAAGGGGTTTTGGAAGCAATCTACACTAGAGCGGGTGCGGATGCCATTGTTCCTCCGGAACTTATACACCTCTTGCCAGGGCACGACTCCGACTCCGGTTTTGCGGTTTCGTTTGCGGAAACAGACGCAGAACACCAGACGCAGGACGCCCAGCATGCCGCAGCCGGGCATGACATCAGCACGCAGGATGTGCAGCATGCCGCAGCCCAGCATGCCGCAGTCGGATATGACGCCAGCACGCAGGATGTGCAGCATGCCGCAGCCGGATATGACATCAGCACGCAGGATGCGCAGAATGCTACAACCGGGCATGACGCCAGCACGCAGGATGTGCAGCATGCCGCAGCCGGATATGGCGCCAGCACGCAGGAGACACCGTCCGCCGCTCATGAGGGTTCGGTTCATATGGCAGGTGATGACAGTCAGGTAGCTGCAGCTGCCGCCAGCGTGCAGCCGGACACTGCTGCGCTGCATGCGGATATTCTTGTGCCTGACGACATCGCGCAGCCAGACGTTGCCGTTGTCCAACACGTAGTGGAGACGGCACAGCCGCTTTTCGCCTTTTTAAATGCCCCTGGCGCTGGCGCGCACGTGGACACGTCCGCATATGAGGGGGACGCGCCCCTGCATAACGGCCACCTTGGCAGTGGAGAAAGCCAAAGCGGCAACGCCGGGGTTCAGGGCGAGATCGTTTTGACCCTTGGGGATGAGAGCCTTGACAGCCTGTTTGCTGGCACTGACCAGCAGTTGGCGGACAATGGCGAGCACGGCCTCTGGTACGTTGAATCGGGCTCAGACCTGCACGAAGTGGCCCTGACCGATATGAGCGAAATTATTGTTCAGGGCGGCCCCGGCGAACATGTTTCTGATGCTGGCGTAACTACTGAAGAATACGCACATTTGGAGCAAGAAGTCGTCAGCGCCCCCACTGTGATGGATCCCAATCAGGAAACGACGGACAACGCCGCACGGGAAATGACCACATACTAGAGCATGTTAACGCTTGAAATGCTCGCGTATGGCAGGCAAAGACTGACTGCTTGCATTTCAAGCGTTAACGGCCCTGAAAGATGTCGGGTTGCGTCATTCACATAGAATGCCGTATTTATTTGTCTTTTTCTATGAGGGTTAGTGCGGCCGGGTGTGCGACGGAACGTGCACCCGGGTAATACTACGAAGATAGCAGGGACGAAAAACGTTACGCAAGGCACGATGTATCGCTTTTACTTCCACAAAGTATTATATCAATAAAAACGGATTCTTATCAGCAAGTCTGCGATAAAAAAATAGCCTTGCAAATCAATAAATATATAAAATAGCTTTTTATATATTGACGCAAGCGCTAACAGGTCTTATTGCTAGAGCGATGGGTTCTTCCCAGTACGCGAACAGCAGCTTCCATTTGTTCGCCTCGTCTTTTCAGGGCCGCACCTTTATCAGAGGGTATGCGGCCGAGGATATCTTCCCCAGAATCAGACAACTTCTCTGTATTCTCCTTTCCTATCCCCCCGCCTTAAGGCGCATCAACGACTCCAAAAATCGTGGGAGGCGACCATGCCCCTTGATCAAATTTTACGCCCTGGCCCAGGTCAGACACTTACCCTGCACCCTGCTGCAAGTGATAAAATTACGCTTGGCTTTCCGACTGAGGGCGTTAGGTTGTCACGCGATGATAACGCACTGATTTTTACGTTTGACGACGGTGCGGTCATTCGGCTTGTCGATTTTTATGTCGATTATCGCGCGGATTTTATCCCCGAGTTTGAAGTTGATGGCAGGCTGATGTCCGGCACGAATTTTTTTACTACTTTCGGGCCAGATCTGATGCCGGGAGCAGTGCCTGAACATGAGACGCGTAATGCGCACGTGATTCAGACAGACGGCGACTCCAGCCTGATGGGTGGGTTGGACCACCTGAATGGTCTGAATGCCTCAGCGCAGGAAAAAGCAACTGCAGCGGATAGCGGCATACAGTTTGATTCCGCTCTGGCTGCTGGCCATGGGTCTGCTGGCCATGGGCCTGCTGACCATGGTTCGGGTTCGGCAGACCCCGAACTACCGCCGGCTGCTGAGGTAGCCTTTGTGCGCGCTGTGCTCTATTCCCCCGGCGATCCTGGCGATTCCGTATCCACTCCCGTGTTTTTTGGCGGCAATGGCGTGGCCCCTCTAGCCGTTCCCCCCAACGACATTGATTTTGGTGGTTCAGCGCCCGATGCCCGGTACGCTGTCACGGTTTCCGTGCCTGAGGGGTGGTCAGCCTCGTGGGTAGATATCAACGTTGACAGCTCCACTGGCCGGCTGAAATTTTCTCTCACCCCGGATGGCGCGGCTGAACTGCAGCGTCTTGGCCTGACAGATAAAAACCTGGTGGACCTGGTTCATGTAAAGGTTGCTGACCGGGTTTCAGGCGGCACTTTTGAATACAACGTGGAGCTTGTGGGCACGAGCACCCAGAATTTTGATTCCATAGAGTATGACAGACAGAGCGTCGAACATAATGCTGAAAATATAGGTGAATTCCATCAGGGTCAGCATAACAGCGGGGTTTATTCCATCATATCTTCCTCGCGGAATGATGAAATCATCCTGAACGATAACGTGGCCGGCGGCAGTTCCATCTACGCCAGCGGTTCGGGTGACCGCGCGCATATGGCTGACGACACCAATACCATCACCCTGAACGCCGGTGTTGCGAACACCACATCGGGTTCCAGCACGCAGATCATTTCTGCCAACGGCGCGCTTCAGGTGGCAGGCAGTGTTGCTGTGCAGGGCGGTCGTGTTATACCGGACCTCGAAACCGAGAATGTCATTGCTATGGGCAAGGGCTCGGTCTACATCCATAATTCCTCTGGTGATGGCGTAACCAGCTATAACGGCAAGAATGACATCAGCGGCGGCACCGTGGACATCACGGCAATAAGTGGTAACGGGTTGAACGCGTTTACGTATGGGGCCAACAACATCGCCACTAGCGGTGATGTGACTATTACCAGCACTAATCGTTCTGAATCTAGCGGAGTCAATAGCAGCGCCATCTTTTGCGGTAGCTACGGCAACAGCAGCATCAAGGCCGACAGTGGGGATGTGAAGCTTACCGCCGCTGCCGCTGGCTCTAACAACGTTTCTAGCTACGGCATCAATGGCGATGCCAAATGCAGCAACAGCATCAATACCGACAGCGGGGATGTGACGGTTGCCGCCACTGCCGCTGGCACCAGCGATGTCTATAGCTATGGAATCTATAGCGGTTTCGAAGGCATAAACAGCATCACCACAAAGAGTGGCGATGTGACCGTAACCGGCAATGCGACCGCTACCAGCGATACCAACAGCCAAGGCACCGGCATGGGTATCTTCGAAGTCGGTAACAACACTATCACCACTGACAGCGGCTCTGTGACCGTTACCGGCAAGGGCTCCGTGATTGGCGCGGGTATGTATTGCAGGGGGAGCAGCGAAAGCACGAATGCTATTACCACCGGCAGCGGCGCCGTGACTGTGTCTGGCGAGAGTACAACCGTTGGCTATGGCATAATGGGTGAGCACAACACTATCACAACCGGCAGCGGCGCCGTGACTGTGTCGGGCGCGGGTACAACCGTTGGCTATGGCATAACAGGTATCCACAACACTATCACAACCGACAGCGGCGAGGTGAAAGTGTCAGGTTCCGGTGCTGACAGCGGATGCGGCATGTATGCAAATTATGACGACGCAAACACGATAGAGTCCACCATCAACTCGCCCCTCACCGTGACCATCACCGCATCGGCCAATACCGCTGAAAAAGCCATTGCCATGTGGGCCGTGTACGAGTACCGCCGCGGCGTAAACCGCATCACGGGCCATTCCCAGGCGAATGGCACGGACAGCGTCACCCTGACTGCCAACGACGGGCAGGGCATAGCCATGCTGAGCGACAATGGCGGAAAGAATATTATCACCACAGGCGCTGGCAATGACAGCGTGACCATCAACGGCGCTGTCAGAAGCCTCAATCCTTCGGCTGGCAGCGGCCCCGGCAATGAAATCTACCTGGGCAGCGGCAAGGATACCCTTACTCTCAACGGTGCGGTTGAGGCGGGCAGCCTGAAAGTGACTTCATGGGGGACCTATACCCTGGTACTTCAAGCGCCCGACGCTGAAAGCTTTGTCGCCCGCTATGGGGATTGGATCACGGCCATTGGCGCTGATCCGCTCATTGCAGGCGGTCTGAGGGGCATCAGTTTTGTCGGTCTGAATCCTGCCGACTTGCCTGCTGACTTTATGACAACCTTTGAAGGGGTTTTGGAAGCAATCCACAGTGCAGAGGGTGGTACCATTGTTCCTCCGGAACTTATAAACCTTTTGCCAGGGCACGACTCCGGTTTTGCGGCTTCGTTTGCGGAAACAGACGCAGAACATCATACGCAGGACGCCCAGCATGACGCAGCGGGACATGACGCCAGCACGCAGGATGCGCAGCATGCCGCAGTCGGGCATGCCGCAGCCGGATATGACGTCAGCACGCAGGATGCGCAGCATGCCGCAGTCGGGCATACTGACAGCGCGACGCAGGACGCCCAGCATGCCGCAATCGGGCATGACGCCAGCACGCAGGAGACACCGCCCGCCGCTCATGATGGTTCGGTTCATATGGCAGGCGATGACAGTCAGGTAGCTGTAGCTGCCGCCAGCGCGCAACCGGACACTGCTGCGCTGCATGCGGATATTCTTGTGCCTGACGACATCGCGCAGCCAGGTTTGGTTGCGGGCGAACATGAGGTGGAACCGGCACAGCCGCTTTTTGCCTTTTTAAATGCCCCTGGCGTAGACGCGCACGTGGACACGTCCGCATATGAGGGGGACGCGCCCCTGCATAACGGCCACCTTGGCAGTGGAGAAAGCGGAGGAGGCAACGCCGGGGTTCAGGGTGAGATCGCTTTGACCCTTGGGGATGAGAGCCTTGATAGCCTGTTTGCTGGCACTGACCAGCACCTGGCGGAAAATGGCGAGCACGGCCTCTGGTATGTTGAATCGGGCTCAGACCTGCACGAAGTGGCCCTGACCGATATGAGCGAAATTATTGTTCAGGGCGGCTCCGGCGAACATGTTTCTGATGCTGTCGTAACTACTGAAGAATACGCACATTTGGAGCAGGAAGTCGTCAGCGCCCCCACTGTGATGGATTCCAATCAGGAGGCCACGGACAACGCCGTAAGGGAAATGACGACATACTAGAGCATGTTACCTTTGAGACTGTCTATTCCCAAAGTTTAAGGCACGCTGGCTACTGTGCTTGACCGCACAGATAAACTGCGCTGGCACCTTCGTAGCGGACAAAAAGGTTTTGAGAAGGCTGCCTGGCGTGGCTTCGAAAAAGTTCGCACCATGCAAAAGAAAGGCGGCTGGCTCCACTGGAGTCAGCCGCCTGTTTTATCAGGGGCAAGGAACGTATCCAAAACGTATCCGGAACGTATCCGCAATAAAAAAGCGGCCAGCCCTTGTGAGGCTGGCCGCTTGATTTTTTATGGTGGGTCGTGCGGGGTTCGAACCTGCGACTCTCTGCTTAAAAGGCAGATACTCTACCTGCTGAGTTAACGACCCATTGAGACGCGCACTATATATACTGGTGTTTTGGCTGTCAAGTGACAAAATGCGTATCTGACGCGCCGTGACGTTCCAGGCTGTAATCGCTGGCGTTCTCTTGTTATTTAAGTGGGTTACGCATGGCGCTGTGCCCTATTTCGGGCAGCCCCGTTGTCCATATGGCGCGGATTGCCCTTGCTAGCCCTTTTTTTCCTGTTTGGCCCAGGTGTCGCGCAGCGTCGCCGTGCGGTTGAAGACCGGGCGGGCATCCGTGCTGTCCTTATCCTTGCAGAAATACCCCAGACGCTCGAACTGAACCTTTTCGCCCACGGGCAGGTTCGCCAGGGCAGGCTCCAGCAATGCCTTGACAACAGTGAGGGACTGCGGGTTGATATAATCCAGAAACGTCTGGCCTTCGGGGGTTGCATTGGGATTTTCAGCGGCAAAGAGCTGATCGTACAGGCGCACTTCCGCCGGAATGGCGTGCCGGGCCGACACCCAGTGGATGGTTCCCTTGACCTTGCGGCCATCCGGGCTTTGGCCGCCGCGACTTTCGGGGTCGTACACGCAGCGCAGTTCGATCACGTTGCCTGCCTCGTCCAGAATGGCCTCGCGGCAGGTGATGAAATAGGCATAGCGCAGACGTACCTCCGCGCCGGGGGCCAGGCGGTGGTATTTCTTGGGCGGCTCCATGCGGAAATCGTCCCGCTCGATGTACAGTTCGCGCGCAAAGGGAACCTTGCGGCTGCCGTAGCTCTCATCCTCGGGGTGGTAGGGCATGTCGAACTCTTCCACCTGTCCTTCGGGGTAGTTTTCAATGACCACCTTGACGGGATCAAGCACGGCCATGACGCGCGCCGCATGGGCGTTGAGGTGCTCACGCACGCAGAATTCCAGCATGGAGTATTCCACCGTGGAGTCGGCCCGCGCCATGCCAATGCGGGAGCAGAACTCGCGCAGGGCTTCGGCAGGCACGCCCCGGCGGCGCAGGCCGCAGAGCGTGGGCATGCGGGGGTCGTCCCAGCCGCGAACGTGTCCTTCCTTCACAAGCTGGATGAGCTTGCGCTTGGAAAGGACGGTGTAGGTGACATTGAGACGGGCGAATTCAATCTGCTGCGGGCGGTATGCGCCAAGCGTTTCCAGCACCCAGTCGTACAGTTCGCGGTTGTTGATGAATTCCAGGGTGCAGAGCGAATGGGTGATGCCCTCGATGGAGTCCGACAGACAGTGCGTGTAGTCGTACATGGGGTAGATGCACCACGTGTCGCCCGTGCGGTGGTGCGCGGCATGGCGGATGCGGTACAGCGTGGGATCGCGCATGACAAGGTTGGGCGAAGCCATGTCAATCTTGGCGCGCAGCACGCGCTCGCCATCGGCAAATTCGCCCGCGCGCATACGGCGGAACAGGTCGAGGTTTTCTTCCGCGCTGCGGTTGCGCCAGGGACTTTCGCGCCCCGGCTCGGTCAGCGTGCCCCGGTACTCACGGATTTCTTCCGCAGAAAGATCGTCCACATAGGCCTTGCCCATTGTGATGAGCTGTTCGGCGTATGCGTAGAGTTGCTCAAAATAATTGGAGGCGTAAAATTCCCTGTCCTGCCAGTCGCCGCCAAGCCAGCGCACGTCCTCGCGAATGGAATCGACGTATTCCTGCTCTTCTTTCGTGGGATTGGTGTCGTCAAAGCGCAGGTTGCACAATCCGTTGAACTCTTTGGCAACGCCGAAGTTCAGACAGATGGACTTGGCGTGCCCAAGGTGCAGATAGCCATTGGGCTCGGGAGGAAAGCGCGTATGAACCCTGCCGTTATAGCGGCCTGTGGCATTGTCTTCAATGATGCGGGCACGAATGAAGTCCACGCCGGGCTTGTTGGCGGTGTCCGCCGCCGCGTCCGTGGCATTGGTGCAGTGGGGGTCGGCGGTGGGGGTCATGTTTTTTGTCTCGGGGGCCATGATGCGCTCCATTACTTCCTGGCGATAATGTAAACTGTAAAGCTACGCCAAGCCGGGGCAGGGGTCAATCGTGCGTATGCGGGCAGCCGGGGCGTCCGGGGGGCGTCCGGGGCGGTCGTCACGAAGCGGCTTGGCTGTATTGCACAAATTTGGCTGTATTGCACAAATGTTGGTTTCTGTTGCAGCCGTCGTGGCGGTCGAGGTGGCGTGGCCCACTGCAGGGATGCCGTTTTTTGTTGATGCAGGCAGCCGGGGCGTTACACGGCGGTTGCAGTTTGCCTTTCTGTGATGCTGGTTTGTGCTGGTGGCAGCCGGGGCGTTACACGGCGGTTGCAGCTTGCTTCGCAGGGATGCTGTTTTCTGTTGATGCAGGCAGCCGGGGCTACACGAGGGCCGCAGCCTGCTTTGCAGGGATGGGCGTGGCCCACTGCAGGGATACTGATTTGTGCTGTTGGCAGCCGGGGCGTTGCACGGCGGCCGTAGGCAGGTTTGCGAGGATAGATTTTCTGTTGCTGACCGCCGTGACTGTGGCAATCACGAAAGGCCGGCACCTGCTTCGCAAAGATGCCGTTTTCTGCTGTTGGGTGCTGTGTTTCTGGCAACCTCGACAGTGCAGCATGACAAGGCGTTGCGACAGGCCGTGAGCAAAAGAACAAAAATCTCCGCACGCTTGACAGCCATGCCAACCTAAGCTAGCTTGCACTTCTGCATTCGGGGCGCACTGCGCCCAAAAGCGGAGAGGTGTCCGAGTCGGCCGAAGGAGCTCGCCTGCTAAGCGAGTATACGGGCTTAAACCTGTATCGAGAGTTCAAATCTCTCCCTCTCCGCCACATAGCAAGTAAAACCGCCAAGTTATCTGATGATAACTTGGCGGTTTTTGCGTTCAAAAAAGGTATGTTTTTAGCGAGTACACGGCCGTATCCATACCGTTGTCCATACTTTGTATTAATGTTTTACGAAAAAAACAGCGCTTGCAGAAGGTATTCTTTGTGGGCGAGGCGGTGCGTTTGAAAAGGTATTTGGGTTGCAATGAGGTTGTTCATTATTTATTGCACGTTCACAAAAACGCGATGGGCCTTCAATCTAGCCTTGATTGGTCTTGGCCGAGTTGTTGTAGTAATTGGCTTAGCAATGATGACGGAGAAGTTAGCTGCCCTTAGCAATACTCCATTTTTAGGGGGTGAGGCACAATTGGCGGAATGGGGATAATGACGGCTATGCCGAATCGGAATAGGCCGCAGCAACGCTAATAAAGAGAGGCTTCAACTCTTTTTTATTAATCATCAAATATTGTATAAACGTCCTTACTATATTATAAGAATTCACAGATTGATTAGAAATTATACTCTTGGACAATTTTCAGAATTAATTTAGCACGATAACCGAAGTGAGCCTTCTATATGCGAATAGAACTGCCGCCAAGACCTTCTCCAGAACAGTTAATTATATTGCAAAGACCATTGCGTCCTGTAGAAATTATTAAAGGGGCAGCAGGTAGCGGAAAAACGTTAACAGCTCTTTATAAACTAGTTTTTGCGACAGGATACATGGCTACCTATAAAAGTTGTATCAATATTCTCATTCTATCATATAATAGAACGCTGAAAGGATACATTGAGGCGATGCTGCAGAACTCTCGTTTTCCTATTCTGCCACGTTCAACACAAATTCACTTAACAGTTGGAACATTTGCCCGTTGGGCTATGAATGCATGTAATATCTCTAGGCTTAATATTTGTAGTGCTCTTGAATTTATAAATATGAACTATGCTCAATTGCCATTAAGCTCAGATTACTCTCCTGATTTTATCGCTGAGGAAATGAGTTATATTTTAAAAAGATTTCCCCACAACAATCTGAATTCTTATATTGATGCAAGGAGACATGGAAGAGGTGCTAATCCTGCAGTTGACTCTAATGCTCGGGCTATCCTTGTAAACGAATATATTAGCCGGTACACAGAATGGAAAAATATCCATTCTCGGCAAGATTGGGAAGATGTTGCTTGGCATGCAAATACCGTTTCACATTTATCATATGACATAATTGTTGTTGATGAAGGGCAAGACTTTACGGCTAATCAATACAGAGCCATTGTTAATTCATTAGCAGAAGACTCTTCATTGATCTGTGTTATTGATACCGCTCAAAAAATTTACCTCAATGGATTTACATGGATGGAATGCGGGATAGATGCGCGTAGGCATACACCGGTCACTCTATCTGCAAATTTTAGAAACACACAAGAAATTGCTTCCCTCGCGGCAGAGATATTGTCAAATGTCACAATTGACGAAGATGGCGTGCTTCCTGTGCGCCATTATACTATGCGAACAGGGGGGCTACCTGTTCTTTTGAGGGGCAACTTTTCACACCAGATGGATTATATAATAGACAGGATAAGGTGTCATCTAGCTGCAGGTGAAAGCTGTGCAGTTTTGTTAAGGTCAAGTAATTGGGATTCTGAGGTAAAGAGAAGGATCAGATTGGCTGGATTTGAGTTTGCTTCGATTACTTGTGAAGACTCCTGGCCTGAGGAAAATATCAATCTTGTTATCTCTACTATGCATTCCGCAAAAGGGCTCGAATTTGATCATGTGTTCATGCCTGGAATAAACGAGCAGTTATTTCCTCAATATTCTGATTCTGCCCAAGAACATGAGCATCGAGACAGACGTCTATTGGCAATGGCAATTGGTAGGGCAAGGCATACAGTCACTTTAGGAGAAAAACCCGGCGAAGAGAGCCATTATTTTAATGCTATTGATATTGGTACTCTACAAAGGATCAGTGTATGACGACGCGTGATATTATAGAGGATAGAGGAGTTACTGACGTTTTACATTTTACGACCTCTGATGGTCTATTAGGGATGTTGGCAGCGCCATTTCCTCAGCTGCTTCCTCGCGCACAATTGGCAGAAACCAAGCACCTTGAGTATATTATTAAGTACAATTCTCCGACAAGAGTAGACACTGAATGGTTCAACTACAATAGTTTATCCATTTCAGAAGTGAATAGGTTTTTTTTCGGCTGTTCATTTAAAAAACATCCGGATGCTTTTTGGGCCGTCCTCGAATTTTCAGCAGACATCTTGACTCATGAAGGTGTATTTTTTGCCACCACGAACAACATGTACCCAGACGTTGTGAGACACGAAGGTGGAAGGGGGCTTGCGGCTCTCTTTGCTTCACGAATAAAAAACGATAGAGTTCGCACAGGGTGGCTTTCAAGATTTAATGACCGCCCTTTAAATTGTCCGACGGATAACCAGGCTGAGGTTCTATACCCAGGGGCATTATCCTTTGAATATCTAAAAAGAATTCATGTCCCAGACGACGCAGGCTTTCGGTTGGTGAACGGACAACTCACTGCATGCCATTGCGCCTACGATGTCATGATCTCGCCGGAGCACTTTTTGAAATGAGCGAACAGCAAATTATAAATTCTTCAGTATGGGCTGCCCTTGGGGATGCCCTTGGATACGTCACTGAGCTTGGTGATGAATCTACGTTTGCTCATCGGTTGAATGGCAGAACAGATGAGTGGGGCAAGTCCTCTTGGCGGCGAAAAATTGGTGGCCCTTATGGATGCCATGTAGAATTCACCCCTGGAACTTACTCGGACGATACCCAACTCCGACTTGCTGTTAGTCGATCAATAAATTCTGAGGGTGTTTTTCAAAAAGAAGCCTTTGCTAAAATTGAACTCCCCGTATGGCGTTCCTATGCTCTTGGCGCTGGGGTTGGAAGTACTTCCGCCGCAGAAAATTTGGTTAAGGCTAATGTAAATTGGAATAGCAATTTCTTTAATAATAAAAATAGTAACTACTGTAAGGGCGGTGGTAATGGTGCGGCTATGCGCATCCAGCCCCATGTTTGGTCAGCTCCCGACTGGCAACATCCCCACCTCTACCTGTCAGACGTTGTATCCAATTCCATAATAACCCATGGACATGCTAGAGGAATTTTGGGGGCAGCATTTCACGCAATTTGTCTGGCAATGACGCTGGCCAACAAAGAACCTCTTTCCCAGCCATTTTGGAATGAAACGCTCCCATTTCTCAAAGGCATTCCCTCAATAATTGAGAAGGATTTCTTTCTGACCAGTATCTGGATTCCACAATGGCAAATGCAGAGTAAGGATGACTTTGCTGCACAAGTTTCAGAAGTAGTAGATGAGTTCAAAACATATTTTAAAGTGTTTCTCCAGCATAAAGATGGCTCACCGACGGAACGGTATTATTCTTTTGCTAAGTCTATTCAAGCCGTTGGCGGTAGAGAAATTGGTTCAGCCGTAAAAACATCGGTATTAGCATCGGCAGCGGCTTTGCTTTTCAAAGATGAAGCCCCGGTTGATTGCCTACGTTCTGTATCTTCTTTATTTGGAAGCGATACTGATACAATTGCCACTATGGCTGGTGCGCTAATCGGAGCTACTGTGGCGGATGAACCGCTACTTCCGATCCAAGATAAAGATTATATAGAGAGAGAAGCAAAGAGATTAGCGCGCATCGCTAGAGGCAGTTTGGCAGAGAGCTTTGTCTATCCGAGCCTTCTTTCTTGGAAATCACCTCGAGCAACGCTCGATATCACTGCTCGTTATGGTGAAGATTTTTATGTAGATGGATTGGCCAAAATAGACTTCTTTGGGAGAGAATACCACAACAACACAACAACATGGCAATGGGGGAAGCTAGCTTTCGGGCAGACGATACTTGCTAAGCGTCGACGAGACGGCTGTGTTGTCGACTTTCAGCCTGCAGATGGAAGATACATGGCTGTTGAACCTACAAAAACGCACACTGCACGCCAATCTTCCCATGACGCCACAACCCGAGCGCAACCAAGCAAGCAGATAAATCAAGCATTCTTACTTGATAATATGATTGTAAACAAGCACAAGGAAAAATCCTCAAGTGATGCCGCGATGGAAGATATTTTTCGGCTTGTAGCAGCTATCGAAAAAAAGGGATTTCCTCCAGAGGATATTGGTCATGCTTATTTTTATTTAAGTAGCAAATATCGTGATTATTTTTATCTATCTGAATTTATTTCTCTTTTATATAAAAAGCAAAATGGCATTAAGCACCCGTAATGGAAGATGTATTTGGTAGATTTTCTGTCTAGTATATTCTTTTCTATGAGAATTATATTCAAAGGAAGCGGGAAAATAAAGACAAGTGCAAGTCTCTTTTTAGCCGCCAAGGTGGCTAATGGTAGCTTGGCAGGTTTGCGCCCAAATGACCTTACCCCACTGCGTATACCACTCGTAAGTTAGTGGTTCCCAATGGGTTGCAGGTTATATTCTTTGCGCGAAATTCTTCCGGTGCCAGCCAGCCCAAGGAACTGTGCGGTCGCCGTTGGTTGTAATCCTGCCGCCAGGCTTCGACTGTTCTGCGGGCATCGTGCAGGGACAGAAACACGTTCTGATTTGGAGTAGCCCCCATTTCGACTGGACACCCCTCTAACTAAGGAGGAGGTGCTGGAACTATGTCTGGAACTAGTGCTAAAACAAGTTCAACGGTGGAGATAGTAAACATAACGCCCCGTCGCCGTTGGTCTGTCGGCGAGAAAGTTCGCCTGATAGAGGCCAGCATGGCCCCAGGTCAGTCGGTTTCTCTGGTGGCACGAACGTATGGCGTTGCTCCCAATTTGCTTTACTGCTGGAGAAAGCAGATGAGTGAAGGCGGCAAAACAGCCATTGAAGCCAATGACGAGGTTGTCAGCGTTGCCGAAGTAAAGGCCCTGAAAAAGCGAATCCGTCAGTTGGAACGCGTCCTTGGCAACAAAACACTGGAAGTGGAAATCCTCAAAGAAGCTGTTCGCATTGGCCGCGAAAAAAAACTTATCTCGCGGCTGCCATTGTCCGGCGTGGAGGATTTCCAGTGAAACAGGTCACAGACGCCCTGGCGGTGTCCCGATCCAACACCTATGAACGTAGCCGCAGCCCACGGCCTCGCCCGGAACGATACAGCAAAGCAGAAGACACATTCCTTCTACCGCTGATCGTCGAACTTTTGGGCGGACGCCAGACCTACGGCTATCGGCGTATCCAGCGACTGCTTAATCGGCAACTGGTTGCCGATGGGCGCACTCCGGTCAACCATAAACGTGTGTACAGGATAATGAGGCAAAATAACCTGTTGCTGGCATGGTTTACTGGCAGCCAACCTGACAAAGCACACACGGGCAAAGTTTCCACACCACAAAGAAATCAGCGTTGGTGCTCTGACGGGTTTGAGATTGCCTGCGACAACGGTGAGCGGGTGCGCGTCATTTTTGCCCTGGATACTTGCGACCGAGAAGTTATGGCCTATGCCGCCACCACTGGCGGGTACAGTGCTGACATGGCGCAAAGCGTCATGCTGGCATGCGTTGAAAAACGGTTTGGGGATGTCAAAACATTGCAGCCAGTTGAATGGCTCTCCGACAACGGCTCCTGCTACACGGCAAGAGAAACAATAACGTTGGCCGCCGCGTTGGGCATCGTCAGCAAGTTTACTCCAGTTCGCAGCCCCCAAAGTAACGGTATGGCTGAAGCTCTCGTCAAAACATTCAAAAGGGATTACGTCTTCTGCAATGATCGACCGGATGCCGAAACTGTGATGGCGCTACTCCCTTGCTGGTTCGAAGACTATAATGAAAATGCCCCGCACAAGGCCCTGCGGATGCTCTCGCCTCGTGAGTTTATCCGTTCATTGCAAATCTTGGAGTGTCCGGTTTAGCAGGGGCAACTCCATGCAAAGCGATACTGCCCCCTTTATCCACTGGGTCACAGTAAACTCTACCCTTCTACTTCAGCCTTCTACTTGTGGGTAGCTACAGACTGAACCACACCTTCAATGCCCCCGGCCAAGCGATCAAGGTTGTGGGGGCAACGCTCCGCAGGTAAATATCCGTTGTGGTGGGCCTCTGGTGGCCCAAAAGCTGCTGTATGTCTTATGTCTGTCTTCTGCGATTTGACCAGACTGACGGCAAAATAGTGCCGAAAGGCATGGAACCCGAATGGCGCGACCTCCGACTATTTGCAAAGCCGCCCCACACCATGGTGCGGGACGGCTCTGCAAGGCTCCCATAAACGGGGCATCCGTAGCCAACGCAAATGTCTTGAATCTGCGTGCACCGCTACAGCGCGGTGGTCAGATCTCGGCCCAAAAACTTGCTCAGCAAAAACAGCGGAACCAGTACGGAAACTATCAAAATAGCCCCGTAGGCAGAGGCAGGGCCAAAATCTCCGCTGCCAATGTACTGAAAAACCTGCACAGTCATCGTGCTCCACGGGCCATAGTACAGCACGATGGTAGAGCTAAGCTCCGCCAGCGTTGTAACCCACATGATAATGGCCCCGGCCACCACCCCAGGCAGCATGGAAGGCACCACTACCTTGAGAAACGTCGCAAACGGCGGCACACCCAGGCTGATGGAAGCTTCTTCTACCGACACTTCAATCTGGTGCAGCAGGGCCGATGTTGTTTTGACGGAAAACGGCGTCTTGCGGATAAAATATGCCAGCACAATGATCATCCATGTGCCGGTGAGCACCACTGGCCCTTTGTTATATGACGCTGCCAGCGCAATGCCCAACACAGAACCGGCAATAACCAGCGGCAGCATCATGGCCAGATCAAGAACATAGCCAGCCACTCCCCCTTTGCGCACCACCAGATAGCTCACGGCCAGGCCAAACACCATGCCGATAACCGTGGCCGTTGTGGACAGAAAAAACGAGTTAAGAATGGGGCGCGGGGCCACCTGAAGGGCAATCAGCAGGTTATCGAGCGTAAACTGCCCATAGTACATGACCGGGCCGTTTGTTTTGGTAACAGCAGCCACCATAACTACGGCAAACGGCGCCAGCGAGATAAAAACAATACCGGCGCAGAACGCCCAGGCAAGCTTTTTGCCCAGGGGCGACAGGGTCTTGACCTCCGGGGGCCGTAGTGCCGACATGGCATAATTTTTTCGCTCTACCCACACTTTTTGCAATACGGTCAGAACCAGGGTCACCACCACCAAAACCGTGCTCAACGTGCCTGCCATTGAGGGGTTGCCCCCCATCTCGCTGACAAACTCGCTGTAGGCCTGCTCTGCCAAGACCTTATAATCATTTCCGATAATTGTTGGCACGCCAAAGTTTTCAATAGACATGCAAAAAACTATCAATGCGCCGGACGCAATGGCTGGGGTAACCACCGGCAGCGTCACTGTGCGAAAAACCCGCCATGGGGAAGCCCCAAGGTTGCGGGCGGCTTCTTCCAGTGACCTGTCCACAGAATTGATGGCCGCAGAAACCATCAGAAACACAAAGGGAAAAAACTGAAGGGTAAAAACCAGCACAACGCCCTGCCAGCCGTAAATACTGGGGATATGCAGGCCCAGTTCTGCAAGCTGACGGGTGACGATGCCGTTGCGGCCAAGCAAAAGCAGCCACGCTTCTGCGCCGATGAAGGTCGGTAAAATAAGGGGCAGCGTGGCCAGCGTGCGCAGCGTGGTTGCTCCGGGCAGCCTGTAACGCGTGGTAAAAAAGGCAAAGGGCACGCCGATAAGCACGCTGAATACCGTGGAAAGGCCGCTCATGAACAGGCTGTTGACCAGGCAGCGCCGGTAAAAGGGGGTACTGAAAACGCTGGCGTAGTTATTCCACGTAAACACCCCCGTGTCGGGATCAAGCAAGCTGGCCTGAAAAATGGCGTACATGGGGTAACCCACGAGCAATACAAGCGTTATCAGGGCGAGCAACAAAACCGCGTTCCATGCGGAAAATAGCTTTCGCAGGCCCATCACGCGTTCACCTTGACCGGGCTGGTCGGCGAAAAGCAAAGCGTAATGGCTTCGCCAACCTTTTTGAAATTTCCGCAGTCCAGAGCGGGAACATCCACCCGCAGCAGGGTGCCAAGGGCGGCAACCTGATACACCATCACTGTGCCCAAAAACATGACCTCATGCACATGCCCGGTAAAAACATTCTGCGCGGGGGTATCGGGCAGCACCTCGTGTATCCAGTCCGGGCGAAGCATCACGCTCACTAGCTCATGCAGCCGGGGTTGCACTGGGGCCTGGTCATGCAACTCTCCATGGCTGACGCCGTGAGAATTGTGCATGGCCACCTCAAACTCCACCCCGCCGCACAGCATGCGGGCAAGGCCCTGCTCGCCGTTCCATGACAATGGGGTCATTTCCAGAATATTGCACGAGCCCATGAATTCTGCCGTAAACCTGTTGGCAGGCGAAAAATATATGCCCTGCGGATCAGCCACCTGTTGCAGGCTGCCATTATAAAAAATGGCCACCCTGTCGGAGACGGCCATGGCTTCTTCCTGATCATGCGTCACATATATTGTTGTTATACCTAGGTGTTGCTGCATATGGCGAATTTCTTCCCGCATGGTGACGCGCAGCTTGGCATCAAGATTGGACAAGGGTTCGTCCATAAGCAGCACATCGGGCCGAATAACAAGGGCGCGGGCCAGGGCAACGCGCTGCTGCTGCCCGCCAGAGAGCTGCCGGGGGTATCTGCCGCGCAGATCGAGCAGTTGCACAGAGTCAAGAATTTCCATGACCCGTTTGTTGATGGTATCACGCGGTAGTTTTCGGGCCTCCATGCCGTAGGCCACATTGTCAAAAACAGTCATATGCGGAAACAGGGCATAATTTTGAAAAACCATGCCCGTATTGCGCCGGTGGGCAGGCAGCGAAAGTACCGACTTGCCCCCAAAAAGGATATCACCGCTGTCAGGGTCGTTAAACCCGGCAATCATGCGCAGCAGCGTGGTTTTACCACAACCGCTGGGGCCCAGCAGAGTAAAAAATTCGCCGTCGCCAATGGTCAGACTGACCTTGTCCACAACCCGGAGAGAACCAAATTGCTTTACGATATCAGCAAGTTCTATACGCACAAAAATATCCTTGTCTGCAAGGGCAACCTGCGTGTTGCTGCTGCCAGCGAGGAGAGCTACCAGCCCCAGCCAGGCAGCTGCATATTACGGCAAGTTTCCGGCCATAAAAAAGGCGCGGAGAGAACCGCGCCTGGATGTTCGTCTACTGCTTTTGCAAAACCAGCTTTTTCCACTTGGCGAGCATGTCTTTTTCCAGAGCATTGGCTTCCGCCGGATCAAAATCCTTGAGCATATTAAGCTCTTTCAGCGAGGGCATGCCCTCTACCGCAGAGGCGTCCGGCCGTGCAGGCCGACGAAAATACTTCTGGAACACGGCATCCACCACGGGCTGGGAGAGCAGATAGTCCGCAAGCACCTTGGCTTCTTCGGGATGTTTGCAGTCGGCTATGATGGCAAGGCCTTCCGGGGCGGCAATGACGCCGTCGGCGGGATAGATAACCTGCACGTTCTGCGCGCCACCGGCCACATAGCGGTGGGCCGCGTATTCCATGGTGATGCCAAGGGCAAATTCACCTTCGGCGGTTCCCTTGTAAACAAGGCTGGAACTGTCAAGAATCTTAACGTTGTTAATGAGCTTTGTCAGTCCTTCCCAGCCATACAGCTTATAAAGGCCATATACCTGCGCATAGGCAGACCCGGATTTGAGCGGATTGGCCATGACCACCTTGTCCTTCCACTTGGGATCAAGCAGGTCGCCCCATGTTTTGGGCAGGTAAGCAGCAGGAACAAGCTGGGTATTGGCCATAATGACCATCAGATGCATGTTGGCCGCCGTCCATTTGTGGTCCTTCTCGATGAAGGATGCCGGCAAACTGGCGGCTTCCGGTGAGGTGTAGGACATGAAGTTGGCCTTGGCATTGTCCAGCACAGCCACGTCTCCACTCCAGAACACGTCGCACAGGGGGTTGGCTTTTTCGGCTTCGATACGCTTCATGGCTTCGCCGGTGCCCATGCGAACCACGGTAAGCTTGATGCCCGTTTTGCTTTCAAAATCCTGTGAAATAGCATCCAGCATGTCAGGCTGGTTGGAAGAATATAGCACGACTTCTTTTGCAGATGAACACACCGCCATGCCCAAAAATACGGCAAACAGCACCAGCGCAAAACACAGACTTTTGATACAGGCCTTCATACTTCCCCCAACATGCAGCAATTCAACAAATAAATGTGCCCCCAGCACCGCCCATTTTCACCTATATCCAGATGGTATTCTCCAACTGCCTGGTGGTCAAGGCAGGCAGGCTGTTGTTTTGCCCGCCACGCGCTGACTGCAGTCGCTTTTGGCCGTGATCACGGCAGCCAGCGAGGCAAGGAACATATCAAGGGCACTAACGTTTTAATGGCATACTTTTCGGGGGGAAGGTCAGTTGTCGCAAACCGCATTTTTCGGCTGAATGAAAACTTTGAAATGCTTCTCATTTCAAAGTTGATCTGACCTAGAAGCAGCTCTTGAAATCATCAGGGGCGCTTTTGCTGGGAAGGCGCGGGTTGCGGCCTGTACGGAGCGAGTGAAACAGCATGGCAAAATACAGCACTACACCGCCATGCGCGGTGCGCAAATCATAGCCCGTTTCTTTCTGCATATTCTTTATTTTGTATTGCAACGTGTTCTTGTGCATAAACAGTTTTTGCGCAATCTTTTCTATGGAACGGTCATTGATAAAATATTGATCAATAATCATAGAGTATTCTTGTATCTTTTCTTCAGCAATGTTTGAAAAAATGAGATCCGCATACTCCTTTTTTATGGCGTCATCGACAGAGTGCACAAAAAGCCCAATATCCATGTCAGAATACAGCACTATTCCATGCCCTTCTGAACGCAGGGCAGCATCAAGCGCCCTGGATGCCTGGCGGTAGGATTCATACAGACTGCTGCTGGCGGCGGAAAGCTTTTTGTCACACCCGCAGGCCCGGGCTTCCAGTTTTGCCGCTGTGGTTTCAGTGCCATCAATTCCCACGACAAGCGACAGATCAAAACGCTTCTGCACCAGACCCTGCATTTCTTCTGCCACGGCCAGCAGTTCGCTGTTTCGCATTGAAGGCATCAAAAAAATGAAAGACTGCCCGACACGGGCCATCAGCGCGCTTTGCCACTGGCGCGAGAGCATCTCCATGGCCTTTTCAATCAGGTCGTCATGCCCTGCCTGCGGATGAGCCTCCCCTGAAAGCGGGACCAGCAGCGCGCATGCCAGAACCCGCCGGTACTGCGCCAGATTTATGCCGATAGATGCTCCCTCCCTGATAAATTCGGGCGAAGAGATGTTGTGCGGCGAACTCATCAATCGGCCAATATATCTGTTGCGGATATGCTCTTGTATACGTGCCTGTTCAGCGATGTCGTTCTCACGCAGCAAGATTTCCATCATTTTCCAAATGACATGCGCGTAACGAACCATTTCCTTGCTCTCGCCAGTGACGCCGATAACACCAACATTCTTTCCGTTTTTTGTGATAGGCAGGTTGATTCCTTTCTGGCTGTTGATAAACTGCCCGTCCTGTTCAATGGTCAGCATTTCAATGTCATGCTCAAGCAAATATTTGGCCCCGCCATGCAACTGCCCGATGCGCTGCGGATTTGTGCTGGCAATTATCACGCCCTCGGCGTCCATGAGGTTCACATTGTTTTGCAAGACGTCGCTCAACTGACGCACAAGCTCAAGGGCGTTTTCACGAGATATGTTCAACTGCCCGCAGGTGCTGCTGGTTTGTTTCATCGCCGTTTCTCCGTGCAGAGATTTTGGGTGAGATCAATGGTGTTGTCAAAAAAAAGCAGCTTTGACGTCTCTTGCCCCAAGGCGGAATGCCAGCCCCTGAAACAGCATGCCGGATAAAAAAATGGCCCCAAGGGAATCCCCTTGGGGCCGTTGAAACAGAACTACTTGCCGGGAGCCAAATTCAGGCCCTGTAACTGACTGCGTCCGGATGGACAGCATCCCTGCGCGGTTCCCTGCAAATGGTGAAGGCCCTTTGGGTCTGCATGTTTCGATCAAGAGGCTCTCATAATGGGGGATTTTTGCCCGAAGGGGCCGGGGCAAAGCCCCGGCCGTTCGGAATCGCCCTTCTGACCTTAATTCAAGCCAAGCTCTTCGTTGACGGAGTATTCCGGCTTGATAAACAGCCAGATAATGCTGCCCACAACAAGGAGGCTGCTGGCAAGGATAAACGGATAAACCCACGAACCCGTGTACTGAACAATAACGCCAAACAGGAATGGCGACAGGATGGAGCCTACGTTGCCGAAACAGTTCATCATACTTGAAACAGTACCGGAGTATTGCTCGCCAATATCAAGGCACACTGCCCAATATACGCCCACGGCCATTTCCAGCCCGAACAGCGAACAGGCCAGGAAGAAAATGGCCATGTACGGCGATTCGGTCATTGCCCCCGGAATCATGAAGCACGCGGCTATCAGCAGGCCGACAATGGCCACTATGCGCCTTGAAAAATTGCCCTTGCCGGTCTTTTTCCACAACAGGTCGGAAAGATAGCCGCCAAGCGTATCGCCAATGGTGCCCGCCAGCAGGGGAATACTGGCAAAAATGCCCATTTTTACAATGGTGAATCCGCGGGCGTCCACAAGATAGGTGGGCAGCCAGGTAAGGAATATCCAGAGGTTGAAGTTGTAGCAAAAGTATGCCGCGCACACAGCCCAGGCGTTCTTGCTTTTAAAAAGCGCCTTGATGGGCAGCTTTTGGCCCTTTTTCGCGACAACGCGGCCATCATTGATAAGATCAATCTCCGCCTGGTTGACCTTGTTGTTCCAGCGGGCATTGAATTCCTGCGGCGTGTCCCTGTACCAGTAGAACCAGAAAATGGCCCATACAATGCCGACGCCCGTACAGATATAAAAAGCTTCTCTCCACCCCAGAGCGAACACGATGGGGGCCATTATCAACGGCGTAACCGCCCCGCCGAACCGGGCAAAGGCGTGGGTTATCCCTTGCGCGAAACCGCGCTCCGTCTTGGGAATCCATGCTGAAAAAGCACGGGTCGCAATGGTGAAGGCGCCTGCCTCGCCAATGCCGAAAAGAAAGCGCAACACGATGAGTGAGCTGAAGCTCCAGGCCAGCGTTATGGCAAAGGTGAAAAAAGACCAGACAACCACAAGTCCCGTGAGCACAACACGCGGGCCATACTTGTCTCCAAGCATGCCCACAGGTATCTGAAAGAGGACGTAACCGACCATAAAGGCCGAAAAAACAGCGCCAAGCTGTGCCTTGCTGATGCCGAATTCCTGCATCAGCAGGGGGGCTGCGACAGAGACGTTAACGCGATCGAGATAGGTAATAAAATACACGAGGCAAACAACGAACAAAACCAGCAATCTTTGGCGAGTTGGTTTAGTGGGCATGTGTTCTCCTGTTAGGGGGGCCGCGTTACGCTAGACAGGGATAACAATAGGCAACTGTGCATACGTGGTTGCACCTGGCCGCGACGCCAACTCATCTGCCGGGCGGGAAAATTTTGAAAGGCGGGCCTGGCGGTTGTGTCTTATGATATGGCTTCAAACTGTTATCTTCATACTCTGAGTAGCTATAGCGCGTCCTGATAGTGGCCACGCGAAGAAGCATAAAACCGCATGATAAAAAGCGTGGTTACGCTGGCTGCCGCAAGGCTGTGCCATAAGCCGCCCTTCCGCATGTCAGAGCGGCTTATGGTGACAGGGTCACGCGCCGCTAGTCTGGCCTGAACACAATCTTGATTGCCGCGTCGTCTTTGTCGGCCAGTTCAAAGCCTTCCCTGATCTGGCTCAGGGGGAACTCATTGGTAATGAGCGGGCGTATGTCAACCATCTTCTGCACAACAGGGCGCAGTGCCTCGGGCGTCCACACATACCGTTCACGCCAGGAGTGGTGCACAAGGCAGGTGTTGATGAATTGCAGCCCGTCGTCATGCCAGCGGCTGATATTAAGCGTCACCGGCTGGGTCACCCAACTGTAAAAAACAAACTTGCCGTTGTGTCTGAGCACTTCAGAAGCCAGGTTGAAAGAGCTTTCCGAGCCTGCAGCTTCAACAACCACATCGACGCCCTTGCCATTGGTGAGGGCAAAAATTTCTTTGGCAGCGTCGATCTTGGTCAGATTCAGCACATGATCCGCGCCCAGTTTTTTTGCCAGTTCAAGCTTGCCGTCAAGAATATCGGCAACAATGACGCAGGCTGCGCCCTTGCGCTTGGCGCACTGGGCAACGATCTGCCCGGCAAATCCGGCCCCGAGCACCAGCACGGTATCGCCCAATTGGACACCGCAATGCAAACCGGAGTGCATGGCACAGGCAATGGGCTCGCCAAGGCCGATAAAGTCCATTTCAAGACCTTCGGGGGCGGGCTGCAGCTGCCACGTGGGCGTTACAAAGAAATCGGCATAGTTGTTGTTCCAGCCAAAGGCTATAACCTTGTCGCCAACCTTGTAGTCGGTAACCTTTGAGCCGACTTCAACAATTGTGCCGCCGCTCTCATGCCCCAGAGGAAAAGGAAATTTGGGCTCATGGCGAAACTCGGCGGTTTTTGGGGGCAGCTGACCGCGATAAAACGATTTGTCTGACCCGCAAATGCCAATGATGTGGTTTTTTACAATAACCTGCTCATCTCCACAGACAAGCTTTTTTTCTTCAAGGACGATGTCCCGAGGGCCACGTAATGTGGCAGCCCTTGTCATTATGGCCATATGCCAGCTCCTCTCGGTAAAATGGTGAAACGCATCCAGGTGGAGTACTCCTGCAGGCCCTATAGTGCAGAGAGTGTGCCGGGGGCATGCCGTTATTTTTTTTCTTATATTTCATATTGTTAAATAGTTTCAGGCTTTCGGGCTTTATGTCGTTTGTTTCATTATCTTAACAAACATGTTACAAACCGTTTAAATGAAGCATGCCTGATTCAACCTCTACATAACATACGAACATATATGATACATATTACGATAATCGCTCCATATCTCGAGATGAGCAAAGAAGTGGAAGCCTGCCAGCTTGTACTCAATGACCCCACCGTTGCCATTGAGGTCAAGGATCTGGTAGGCGTCGCCGCCTTGCAGCAGCTCCCCATCCATGCGGATGCGGTCATCAGCCGTGGGGCCACAGCCACTGCCTTGCGCAAGGCCTTGCCCCCGAACTGCATTCTGGTTGAACTGCCTGTCACGGGCGCGGATGTGCTTCGTGTGCTGCTCAAGGTAAAGGAGCGTGTGCCCTATTCCAGGATTGCCCTCGTAGCCCCACCCAATATGCTGAATGGGGTCGAGGAGATGATCCAGCTGCTTGATGAGCCGATACACAGTTATCCGGTGCTCGACGAAGAAACGGCCATCAAGCAGATACTGGCCTGCAAGAAAAAAGGGATTGAAATGGTGGTTGGCGGGTCTATGGTCACAACCCTTGCTGCCAGTTACGGCATGAACGCAGAAATGATATATTCGGGCAAAGATTCGGTGCTGCTTGCCATCAATGAAGCAGTACGTTCAGCCCGGCTGGCCCAAAGGGAGCGGGCCCGCTCGGAGCGGTTCAGAACGACCCTCGACCTTATTGAAGAAGTGATTTTTTCTTTCAACAGCGCGGGCGAACTCGCCGCGCAAAACGCAAAGGCGTTCAAGCTTCTGGCGGACTCGGCAGAGGGTGAGCACGCCAACGCCATCCCGAAACTGCGCGCATATGTGGAACGAGTGCTGAAAAAAGGGCGGTCAGAGACCGACATCATCATTGAAATCGGCAACAAGCTCGTTACCGGCACAGTGCAGCCGGTCATTGACGGCCAATCGATAGTTGGCGCGGTGGCCGCCTTTCAGGAAGCTGGCGCGGTACATGACAGGGAAGTGGCGCTGCGCCACTCGTTCACCTCAAAGGGGCACCGCGCCAAATACAGCTTTCGGGACTGCGCCGGGGTCAGCGCAAAAATCAATAACACCGTAGACAGGGCGCGGCGCTTCAGCTCTGTGGACTCATCCATCCTTATTTATGGAGAAACAGGCACAGGCAAAGAAGTTTTTGCCCAGAGCATCCATGCGGAAAGCAAAAGAAAGAACGGGCCTTTTGTCGCCGTCAACTGTGCGGCGATCAATGACAACCTTCTTGAAAGCGAACTGTTCGGGTACGTCAGTGGCGCATTTACCGGGGCCAGAAAGAACGGCAAGCCCGGCATGTTTGAAATGGCCCACACCGGAACGATCTTTCTGGACGAAATTTCTGAAATCCCTTTCTGGCTGCAGGGCCGCCTGCTGCGCGTGCTGCAGGAACATGAGGTCATGCGCCTTGGGGACGACAAGGTCATTCCCGTTGATGTCAGGGTCATTGCCGCATCCAACAAGGATTTGCGGCAACTCGCCCGCGAAGGGAAGTTTCGTGCCGACCTGCTCTTTCGCCTGAATATTCTTGAATTGCACCTGCCGCCCTTACGGGAAAGAAAAGAGGACATACCCGCGCTTGTCACGTCCTTTCTCAGCTACTTCAACACCAAGTACAAAACAGGCAAGCTCATCTTGCAGGATGCGGCGCTCTGGCTGCTGATGCATTATGACTGGCCGGGGAATATCCGCGAATTGCGCAATATCTGTGAGCGAACCTGCGTTTTGAGCCCGCAGCATATTGTGACCGAAGAGGATCTGAAAAAAATACTGGAAAATGTGCTGCAGGCGGATATGCCGTCCCACTCCGCAGCATCTGCCGCCTCATCGGCCATGCCCAACGGGGCTGCTGCCCAGAGCGGGCCTGCGGAACAGGCCCACCTGGACAAAGCCGTTCTTGGCAGCAGCTACGCGGCAATACAACAGGCACTCGCCGCTACCCACGGGCATATGGGAAAAGCGGCGAGTCTGCTGGGCGTAAGCCGTGTTACTTTGTGGCGTAAGCTGAAAGAGTACGAAAAGAGCGTATCCGGCGCTGCGGGCTAAGCCTTTCTGCCGCCTGGACCCAAAGGCTCCCTGGCAATTCTATGCCAGGCGCATTCCCACGGCCAGCAGGCGGCACGTGCGTTCAGCCGCCGCTTCAACAAGCGTTTCGCCTTTGGCAATGCAGTCCTCAAGCGAGGCTGGCCCGGCCGGGCAACCCGCAGCCGCGTCGATTCCTTGCGCGTAGATGGCTTCATACCCGTTATCCAGGCCGCCGGAAAGGCAGATCACAGGGATGTTTCTGGCTGCGGCGAGTTTTGCGACCCCGACGGGCGCCTTGCCATGCGTTGTCTGAAAATCAGTGTTGCCTTCGCCGGTAAAGACGAGGGACGCGCCCTCAAGCTTTTTCTCAAGGCCGATAACCTGCAAGACGATATCAATGCCGGAACGCAAGCGGGCGTTGGTAAAGAGCAGCAGCCCAGCCCCGAGACCGCCCGCCGCGCCTGCTCCGGGGATGTCACGCACGGATTTGCCAAAGCTTTTTTCCGCCAGATCGGCATAGTGGGCCAAGGCTGCGTCCAGTTGCTGCACCATCGCGGGGGTAGCGCCCTTTTGGGGGCCAAAAACGGCAGACGCCCCGGTCGGCCCGCAGAGCGGGTTTGTCACGTCGCAGGCGACCATAATGTCAACTGAGGCAAGCCGGGGGTCCAGCGCGCTGCCGTCAATCCTGGCAAGCTCCTGCAGGGCCGCGCCGCCCTCGGGAAGTTCCTTGCCGGACGCGTCAAGAAAGCGTGCGCCCAGCGCACGGGCAAAACCGCTGCCCCCGTCATTGGTGGCGCTTCCGCCAATGCCGATGACAATGGCGGAAACCCCGGCGTCAAGGGCGGCGAGCACCAGTTGTCCGACGCCAAAAGTGCTTGCCAGCAAGGGATTTTTTTCTTCGGCGGCAAGCAGCATGAGCCCGGAAGCCGCCGCCATTTCGATTACCGCTGTGGCGCCGTTGTTGATGAGCCCCCACTGCGCCACAACCGGAGTTCCCAGAGGGCCGGAAACCGTTGTCTGCCGTATTTCGCCCTGCGCGGCGGCAACAACCGTCTGCACTGTGCCCTCGCCCCCGTCGGCAATGGGAACATACTCAATGGCGGCGTCAGGGAAGATCCTGTGTATGCCCCGCCCCATCGCGCGCGCGACGGCTATGGCAGAGACGCTTCCTTTAAACGAATCGGGTGCGACTAGTATTTTCATATGCTTACCTGCGTGATTGATCTGCTGCAATGCGCTCGCCTATCTCATTGGCGCAACAAACTGCTATCCAAAGCGTTTTTTCATTGTCGCGCCAAAGTACCCGGCATTTCCCTTGAGGCGGGCGTTGATGCGCAGCAGCTGGTTGTACTTGGCGATCCGGTCGCTGCGGCACAGGGAGCCTGTCTTGATCTGGCCGGCATTGGTGGCAACCGCGAGGTCGGCGATAAAGCTGTCTTCTGTTTCACCGGAACGGTGAGAGATGACATTGGCGTAGCCGCTTGTTTTGGCAAGCTCGATGGTTGCCAGGGTTTCAGAAAGGCTGCCGATCTGATTCAGCTTGATAAGAATGGCGTTGGCGACGCCCTTGTCTATGCCTTCAGCCAGAATGGCCTTGTTGGTCACAAAGATGTCGTCGCCCACAAGCTGCATGCGGCTGCCCAGGCTCTCGGTGAGTTTTTTCCAGCCCGCCCAGTCTGTCTCGGCCAGGCCGTCTTCAATGGAGATGAGGGGATACTTGGCAACAAAACCTTCAAGATAGGCCACCATTTCATCGCTGGACAAGACCCTGTTTTCTCCCTTGAGCGTATACGCGCCGTCGCCATAAAATTCGCTCGATGCGGCATCAATACCAAGAAAAATATCCTCGCCCGCTCTGTAACCCGCGTTTTCTATGGCCTTCATGATATAGTCAAAAGCGGCGGTGTGGCTGCCGAGGTTGGGGGCAAACCCGCCTTCATCGCCAATGCCGGTCGAAAGCCCGTCGTGTTCCAGCAGCTTTTTGAGCGCATGAAATGTTTCCGTCCCCATACGCAAGGCTTCGGGAAAACTCTCGGCGCCTACGGGGATGATCATGAATTCCTGGATATCCAGCGTGTTCGCTGCATGCGCCCCGCCATTGATGATATTCATCATGGGCACAGGCAGCGTCAGCGCGCCGGGCCCGCCAAGATACGCGTAGAGCGGAAGGTCAACCGCCAGAGCTGCGGCTCTGGCGCAGGCCAGGGAGACGCCAAGAATGGCATTGGCGCCGAGGGAAGACTTGTTTTCCGTGTTGTCCAAAGCGAGCATGGTGGCATCGATGTCGGCCTGATCAGTCACGGTTTTATCAACAAGCGCAGGGGCTATCACGGCATTGATATGCTCCACCGCGCGCAAAACGCCCTTTCCGCCATAGCGTTTTTTATCGCCATCGCGCAGCTCGAGGGCCTCCCTTGCGCCCGTGGAGGCCCCGCTCGGCACGCAGGCGCAGGCGCACAGCCCGGACTGCAACACCACTTCCGCCTCAACAGTGGGGTTTCCCCTTGAATCAAGAATTTCTCTGCCTATAACAGTTTGGATTTTATCTCGCATTGTCATCTTCCTTTTGCGGTGACCATAGATTCCTGCCAGGCTACTTTACGTAGACTTTGACAAGATTGGTTCCGGTAAGATGTGTATCCTTCTTGCCCTGGCCGGCCGTGATAACAAAGGCGTCGTCAGCGTTAAAGTCGGGGTTGGCATCGATGAAATTCTCCACACGCTCAAGGTGAGAAGAAAACTGCTCGCCCACAAGCCTTGGCTGAACGCCCCAGGAAAAATTGAGATATCTGAGTGTGGTGACAGAGGGCGTCAGCACATACACGTCATGCCCCATACGCTTGGCGGCAATGGCCCTGCCTGAAGCCCCTGATATGCTGTGGGACAGGACAGCCCTTACAGACAGGCTGTCTGCCAGCAGGTGGGCGGCTTGCGACAAAAATTGATCCGGCTTGAGGGTATCAAGGATAATGATCCCTTTGCCGCTGTTCTTTTGCACCAGCAGGTCTTCGGCCTTGGAGGCTATCCTGCGCATGTACTCGACGGTTTCAACCGGGTGGGCTCCAATGGCTGTTTCTTCAGACAGCATGACGCAATCAGCCCCGTCGAGCACGGCATTGGCAACGTCGGTTGTTTCTGCCCGTGTCGGGCTGGGAGCGCTCACCATGGAAAGCAGCATCTGTGTGGCCACAATGACCGGCTTGGCTCTCTGATTGCACCCGCCAATGATTTTCTTCTGAATGCCGGGCAGGTCTTCAAGGGGGCACTCGACGCCCAGATCCCCTCTGGCGACCATGATGATGTCGGCAACATCAAGGATGGCATCAAGGTGTTCTACGGCGTTCCTTCTTTCAAGCTTGGCGCAGACGGGGATGGCCTTGCCGTGCTCGGCAATGATTTTTTTGGCCTCCAGAATATCTTCGGGAGTCTGCACAAAGGAGAGCGCAACTGCGTCCACACCGAGCTTGAGGCCGTCTTTCAGGTCACGGCGATCCTTTTCGGTAAGCGCGGGAACTTTGACTGTCTTGCCGGGCAGGGCAAGACCCTTGCGCGAAGAGATGAGGCCGGAGTTTTTGGCTTCAAGCACAAAGCCGTTGCCCCGCTTTTCAATGGCAAGTAATTGCAGCGTGCCGTCAGCAAGCACCAGCACGTCGCCTGGCGAGATGGCCTCGAGCACAGGCGCTATCGTGAAGGGAATGTGCGGCAGTTCGCCGTCGTCTTCCGGCCCGAGAAAGGCCCTGTCGCCCGCTGCAAACGTGATGGGGCTCTCCAGAATGCCAATGCGGATTTTCGGGCCAGAAAGATCCTGAAAAATGGTAAGCACTGTGTTCAGTTTGCTTTCCACCTCTCTAATATTCTTGATTGTATCGACAAACTGGCTGGCGTCACCGTGCGAAAAATTAAGACGAAAAATGTTCACCCCAGCTCTGGCAAGGTTTTCAATCTGTTCCCTGTTATTTGTCGCTGGGCCCAATGTAGCTATGATTTTTGCTTTCATCTTTTTGCCCCAAATGCTATAAATTAAGGTTAGTTGCCGCGCAGTGGCCGCAATAAAAAAAAGAGCAGTGTGCAAGATACCACTGGGGACTTTTTTTCGACATGGTATGAAAGACATAAATTATGCAGAAAAATCGTATCGGGTAACAAGCGGGCCGGCGTTATCACCGTGCTCCGGGGCATCGGGCGATTGTATTGTGGCGGGGAATGACGAAAAAAGGCGGGCGGGAGAGAAAAACCAGCAGCGTGACGTCAGCGCCTGCGGGCATGCGCGGCGCTGACAGGTAATCTCTCCGGAAAAAAGTAGAATTTCCGGGAATAAGCAATCAGGAGATGTTACGATGAAAAGAGCCTGATTCACGGCCAGTCAAATCTTGGCGCTCGTAAGGCAGGCCGAGAATGGGGGCACGGCCCCGGATTTTGCCGTGAGCACGGCATGAGCAGCGCGTCTTTTTACGGCAGTGCCAAAAACTATCTGGTAAAAGAAGAACTGGAGTCCTTGGGCCGTATCGTTAACGCGTGGCTGGATTTGCCGAGGATAGGGCCCGGCGCAATATTCCTCCCATGACCATGGAAGATTGGGCCAAGCGCCTGGGCGGCTTTCTGGAGTACACCGAGCGGGATATTTTACAGGGCAGCGGCAACGTCAGCCCTGAGAGGACATCCCGAAGGAATATCCTGCCGCCGTCAGCAGGGCGTCCAGGTTGGCGCGATACGCGCCGACAATGTCCTGTGGCGCCAGATCGCCCATAATCCCTTGCCAGAGGACGCCCTGAATGAGCGGAGCCATGATCAGTTGCGGATGTTCGCATACCGGGCCGCTCAGGCCAACCTCACGCATGTGGTGCTGCAACGCGGTAAGCGTGCTGACGATCTGTTCGAGGTAGGGCCGCACCAGCAAGGGATTGTGCAGTCCTTCGGCATGGATGAGGCGAATGATCTGCATGCTGCGGGAGACGCCGTTATTTTGCAGAAAGGGCTGGGCCATGCGCCAGAGGCGCTCGTGCAGGGGTAGCTCCGTGCGGGCCAGCATCGCCCTGATGCTCTGGTGCAGGGCAAGAAGGTCTTCGAGCGCCAGAGTGTTAAAGATATCCTTTTTGTCGGCGAAATGAATATATATGGTTCCCTTGGCGACTTTGGCGGCGCGGGCTATGTCTTCCACGCGGGCAGCGGCAAAGCCGTGCGCCGAAAAAACCTCCAGGGCGGCATCCAGAATGGCCTTACGGCGGCTTTCATTTTTTATTTCGCGTTTCGTGGGCTCAGGTCGCACGGATGTTTCCGACATGTCTATCTCCTGCGTTGCGGCGCGGGCGCGAGCCACACCAGTCCGGCCATGAGGCAATACGCCCAGCCTCCGGCCCAAAACAGTTCGTTGAATCCCACAAGAAAGCCCTGGCGCGTCACTTCCTGATTGATCCATGCCGTTGCCTGCATAGCGCTCATGCCCATGCCTTGCAAACCCTGCATGGCCTGGGCAAAAGGGAAGCTGGCGTCGGTCATGCCTTCGGCAAAGCGTACATGGTGCAGGGCCTCCAGCCGTTCCCACTGGGTCATGACCAGCGAAGAACCTATGGAACCGCCCAGAGTGCGCAGGCAGGAGGAAAGGCTCATGGCGCTGGCAATGTCGCTGCCAGGTATGCCGTTGAGGCTGAGACTGGTCAGGGGCATAAAAAAGAGCGCAACAGCCAGCCCTTGCACAAATTGTGGCCACATGACGAAGGATACGTCCATGTTAGGGGCAAAATAGCTGCGCCAAAAAAAACACAGGGCGAAGATCACAAAACTGATGCTGGCCAGCACGCGCATGTCCAGCTTGGCGGCATTTTTCCCTAAAATAGGCGAGATAAAAAGAGAAAATATGCCAATAGGAGCCAGGGTAAAGCCTGCCCACATGGCGGTGTAGCCCATGCGCGTCTGGAGCATCATGGGCATGAGCACTACCGATGCGAAATACAGCATGAACCCTAAAAATATGCAAATAGTGCCAACAGTAAAGCTGCGGTGGCGAAAAAGTGAAAGATCCACCACAGGGTCTTTTTCCGTTAATTCCCATGCTACGAAAAATACCAGAGCGATGGCCGCAACAACACCAAATCCGAGAATTAAAGGGGAGGAGAACCAGTCATGGTCCTTGCCTTCATCCAGCATCAGTTGCAGGGAACCCACGCCCAGCACCAGCAGTATCAGACCGATCTTGTCTACGGGTGCGCGCATCACAGGGGTTTCGCGTCCCTCCAGAACTAAACGCAGGGTCATCAGGCAGAAAATGCCCAGGGGCACATTGACAAAGAAAATCCAGTTCCATGAAAAGTCGTCGCAAATATAGCCGCCGAGAATGGGTCCCAGAATGGGACCGACCACGATAGTCATGGACCACATGGCCAGGGCGAGGCCGCGTTTTTCCGGCGGGTAGCAGGTCAGCAACAGGCTTTGGGACAGGGGAATCAGCGGCCCGGCGGCCGCCCCCTGAATAATGCGCGCGGCGATAAGCATGAGCAGAGAATGGGAAAGCCCGCAGAGCAGCGACGCCAGCACAAAGAAAAAGGTGGCCAGGGTAAAAACGCGCACCTCGCCGAAACGCCGCGCCAGCCAGCCGGTAAGGGGAATGGCGATGGCGTTGGCGACGCCATAAAAGGTGATGACCAGCGTGCCCTGAGAGGCGGCCACCCCCAGGTTGCCCGCAATGGTGGGCAGAGCCACGTTGGCGATGGTGGTGTCCAGAACGGTCATGGCCGTGACCAGGGCAATGCTCACCGTGGCCAGTACGCGCATGCCTCCGGGCAGCGGCTCCACAGACCGCACCTCAGGAGACGGGGCCGCAGTGGCGGCATCTTTTTCGCCGGGTTTGGACGGCAGGGTCTGATGTGCCGGAGAACTCATGCTCAGCGCTCCGTTGCCCCGTTGTCGGACGGGCTGTTTTGGGCAATGACGCTGCGGATGCGCTCTTCAATGGGCTCCATGTCCGGCTCCGTACCCCGCGCCGTCAGCACGGGCGGGAGGGGACGCTGCCGCGCGGCGTCGGTCAGCAGCGGACCCGAGGCATCATCGATGTTCACCGTCACCAGGGAAGACAGGCCGATAAGCAAAGAATGCCGTGCTGCGTCTCCGCCTTCCAGTTCAATGCGCACCGGTACCCGCTGAACGACCTTGATCCAGTTGCCTGTGGCGTTCTGGGCCGGAATCAGCGCAAAGGCACTGCCCGTGCCGGCGGAAAATCCCGCCACACGGCCCTGATAAGTCACCCCCGATCCGTGCATGTCCACCCTGATGGAGGCGGGCTGGCCCACGCGCATATGACGCAACTGCACTTCCTTGAAATTGGCCTCCACCCACAGGCTGTTAAGAGGAATAACGGCCATGAGCGGCGTTCCCGCAGCGACCACCTGGCCGGATTGCACGCTGCGCTGGGCCACCTGCCCATCCACGGGGCTGCGTATGACTGTGCGCTCCAGCGTCAGCCAGCATTCACGCACCCTGGCCGCAGCCTGGCGCACCATGGGCTGATCCTCCACCGGGCCGTGCAGCAATTGGGCGTCCAGGGCCTTCTGGCGCTGGCGGGCCGCATCCAGTTGCGCTGTGGAGCTTTTGACCTGCGCGTGGAAGTCCTGCACCTCTTCCAGGCGCACGGCCTTTTCGCGCCCCAAAATTTCGCGGCGGCGCAGATTGGTGATGCCCTGTTCCAACGTCACTTCCGCAACCTTGATCAGCGCCAGGCTTTCGCGCCGCTGCGCCTCAAGACGGGCAATCTCCCGCACCACCGAGGCGAGATCCACCAGCGCGCGGTCCAGGGCCAGACGCGCATCGTCGTCATCCAGACGCACCAGGGGCTGCCCGGCGCGCACGCTGTCCGTATCATCGGCCAACACCGACACCACACGTCCTGAAATTTGGGACATGATACGCACAACATTGCCGGAAACATAGGCGTCATCAGTGTTTTCCTCAAAGCGCCACACAAAAAACCAGCACGCCGCCCAGGCCAGCAAAGCCGCTGCCATGAGCAAGCCCAACACGAGCATTATCCGCGTACGGCGCGAAGAAGGCGGCCGTTTTTTCATGGAAGGCTCTTGAGCCTGGGGGGAGGATACGGATGTGGAATCAGACATGGTGAACCCCTTAATAAAACTGACTGGTCAGTTTTATTAAGAGAGGCTTCAAAAATCAAGAGAAAGTTTGATGGAAGTCCAGGTTCTGCGAATCAAGGCATCAAGCCTTGTGCTGCAAGAAGACGGCCATGCACAGCCGATATTGTGAAGGAACTGTCGGCGTTTCTGTGATGGCAGGACTACGCGCCCGCTTTGCACGATGTGCCTGAGGCGAGAAGTATTCATGGAAGGGGAAAGCGCCTGATGGGCAACATCCCAGACCTGGTTTTTGAAGTTACGGTTGCCCTGTTTGCCCTGACGAGGGGCATCCATCTGATGTCCACACTTGTTGCCGTTACGCAGTGTCAGGGCGTGTAGCCGCGTGTGCCCATAGCCTGAAATGTTTGTAATAATCTAAAATCAGTATCTAAAAAGACCTGTCTATTCGACTGCCAGGCACATAATTTTGTCAAATATGGGCATGGTTCAAAGAAATTTATCTCGAACGGCTTCCGGCATGATGTGATCAATCTTCAACTGTCACATGCTCTGGAACAAGATGCAGCCAAAACGCTTTATGACAAGGTGCAGCTTTTGCCGAAGAGCCGGGAAATGATGAAAACCTATGCCGACTATCTCGAAGAATTGCGGGAACAAGCAACGCAGAAAAAGGCAGCATACGACAGCCATGATGCCGGGGTGTGACTGCTTTTGCTCCGCGGCACTTTTAAGGGTGTCACTCGTAACCGCTGCGCCGCCCCTTTTGTATTTCCAAGCTCCAAAAAGCAGCCTTATGTTGCTCATGTTGCCGAGCTGTCAATTAACGCGCACTTTTTCCGTTCCGGGCAACAATGGACAACATCCGGCAACTTCGAGCTCAAAGATTGAGGGCCAGACATGTAACGTACTATACCTTCGGTATGAACTTTACGACCTGCCTTTCTGGTAAGAGCTTATTGCAGCCTGTCCTGCTCAATTGAGGACACTTATGGGCAATCTCGATATTTCCCTTTAAAATATTGTCAATACGGCCTTCTTGATGTTGTATTGAGACAAATTGAGGCTAGCCAAATAACGCTTTGGGCAGGTTGCCGCCAATAAATTTATAAAATAAATAAAATAATACAGCATGTTATGAATTATTTGTAAAAAGAACCTTATATATTGACACGGGCCAACGAAACGACTAAGAATAGCTAAAGAATTAGCGAGGGGGTCGTCATGAGTGAAGAAGAAAAAAAAACCAAGCCAAAGAGCAGAGAATATCCTGCGAATACTCTGAGTAAGACTCTTGAATTCCTAGAAAAATTTAAAGGATACCCGCAAGGCAAGCCCATATCCTATGATGCTGCTGCCAAGGAGTTGGGCGTAAGCTCAAATACCAAGTCTTTTCGGTACTTGATTAGCTCTGCCCGCCAGTATGGCCTTATTTCAACTGCAGCCGGGCAAACCATGTTAATGCTTGAACCTGCTAGTCGCTTAATTCGGCCGACTGAACAAGAAAATATACTCCGGCAGTTAAAAATCGAATGCTTTAAAACGCCCAGGATGTACAGCGAACTCATTGCCCAATATCAAGGGCAATCTATGCCAGCGATTACAACCCTTGAAAATGTTCTAATAAACTACCATGGGATCGTGCAAACTATTGCCAAAAATGCAGCAAAAACATTCATTGATACAGCGAACGAACTCGGTGTAGTAATAAATGGCGTAATAGATTTGGAAGTAACACATGATCTTAATCCTAATTCCAATAAAGAGATTCAAAAAGATGAAGATTCTCAAAAAAATGAAACAGGTATACAGAATGATTTGACAGATATAGTTCCCAGTATGAAGCAATCGGATTCGGAAGAGTTTGCACTTCCCATCACTGTTCCCCTGAGTGAACAGCGAAGAGCGATACTTCACATGCCAATAAATACAGAAAAGGAAGATGCTGAGTATGTTCTTGAGATGATAACGCTTATGTTTAGGAAGCTGTACGGAATTAATCGCGCATAAACAATTTCTTGCATATATCAATGTTATTATTGAACAAATATTTTTGAAGGTTAATTATGCAAAAAAATAACATAGTTAAAAACGAGTAAGGGCACCGCTCACAACGTGGTGATAGGTGCCCCTTCACACAACTCCATCAGGAAATCGTGTTAACGTGGAAATTAATGCTAGTTCCTTTTGGTAGTTTTCGCAAGACCTATCGCCACTAAATACAATGGAGGATTCGGATGGAACCGAATACCCAAGTAAAAAGTGGCAATGGCCCATCCCCTGAAAATGCTGTTTACGTTAAGTCGTACACGAATCGCTGGGGACAAGAAATGCGGGCTGAGGACTATGGGCTAAAGGCTTTCGTCTTTTATCCCAAAAGAAAAAAGTCCTCAAAAACCAAAAGGAGTTAGATATGGGTAAACCCAATAGTATCCATGTTGTCCCTCATCCGGATGGTGGTTGGCAAGTCAAAAAAGGTGGAGCTGAAAGAGCTTCTCTTCGGACTGGTACACAAGCTGAAGGATTCGAACGCGCACGAGCAATCGCTCAGCGTGAGGGCCTAGAGCTTTGTATCCACCGCCCGAATGGTCAAATTCGAGAGAAAAATGGCTACGGAAATGATCCGTATCCGCCCAAGGGCTAACTAACCAAACCTCAAGGGCCGCAGGAGTTTACTGTGGCCCTTTTTTTGGATCGTCTCAAGGTGTATTGCTGCAGGCACGCCTGAATGCTTCTGCTTGAGGTTTCTATGAAACCCTCTTCAAGGGGACAATATAAATTTGTCTCGTTATATTAAATTAATGACTTTAGATGGATATTGTAATTGTTCAAATCCTGCCACTCCGTCACAGAGCAAGCGACAACTGCGAATTATTGATTACGCATGCGCAATATTCCTGAAACAAAGAGCCATCCGACAAAGTACAGCGGCAAGCCTCCATCACTGGTGGCTTGCCGCTGCATGGCCCGACAGGCGTGCTGCCGGGGTGGGTGGGTACCTTACCGGGCGCCCGGCGTGCGTTGTCTCAATCCTGTTTTTTCCCTCAGGCCATAGGGCGCAAGGAATTGGCGTAGATGCGGGCCACGTTCTCGCGCGTGGCCTTTACCGGAGCCACGGATAGCAGCAGTCCGAGGGAGGGGGTCTGTTCCACAAGGTCGCAGAAGGTGTCCACATCGGATTCCTTCACGCCCAGATCCAGAAGCTTCTGGGTCACGCCCAGCCCGAAGAGCCATTGTTCCACGGCTTTGGCCACCTTGTCGGCTTCTTCGGGCACGCCCGCAAGGCCCGGAACAATGGGCTCAAGAATGTGGGCCAGCACGTTGGAACGCGCCGGGTAGCACTCCTTGATGACGGCAGGCAGCAGCGCGGCCAGGCCCAGCCCGTGGGACAGGTCGTGGCTTACGGCGCTCAAGGGGTGTTCGAGCGCGTGCGTGAAGTGCAGCAGGCCATTGTCAAAGGCGACGCCAGCCTCAAGGGCAGCGAAGCAGAGAGCGTAACGGGCTTTGAGATCCGTGGGATTTTCCAGCGCAATGGGCAGCCAGCTGTGCACAAGGCGGATGGTGTCCTGGGCCAGATTGACGGCAAGCGGGTTGGAAACTGTTGTTGTGGCCGCCTCCACCACGTGGTTGACGGCGTCGATGGAGACGTATCTGGTCTGATCCATAGATAATCCGGTCATTAATGCGGGGTCGTCAATGGCAAAGCGGGGATAGATGCAGTCGTAGGCAATGGCGGGCTTGTAGTTGAGCCTGGTGACCGTGGCGACGGCGAAGCGGTTCACCTCGCTACCTGTGCCGTGGGTCAGGTTGATGGCAATAATGGGCAGGGCCTTTTCGGGCGTGAAACGGAAGCAGTAGAGGTCCTCGCCGCTTTTGCCGGGGTTGGCCAGCAGGATGGCCGCGCTCTTGCCACAGTCGATGGGGCTGCCGCCGCCAATGCAGATGACGGCTCCGGCGTTGATGGCGCGCCCCATTTCTGCGGCCTCGTCCACGCTGTCCGTACTGGGATTGGGGGTGACGCGATTGTACAGGGTGAGGGTGATGCCGTGTTTTTGGGCCGCAGCCTCCACCTTGTCCCAGGCTCCCGTAGCCTTGTAGGAATGCCCGCCGCTGACGCAAAGGATGGACGCAATCCCTTCCTGCTTCATCTGGGCCAGGATGTCGTCAATCTTGTTGATGGCCCCAACGCCGATATAGGCTGTCGTCTTGACGCGAATTTCCCGAACAACATTGTAATCGCTAGTTTCGTCCCACATGATGGCCTCCTGCTGGCGCCAGGGGTATCCTGTGCCATGTTGTATGTACCGAACGATTGTTATTTTTTTCACGTGCTTTTTTTATATGCCCTATGGGATCAGTAGTAAAGCTCATTGGGCACACAAACAATATTATTGGGCAAGTATTGATGTTTTTTTCACGGTGCGCATTTCCCTGAGTTCTCGCACCGCGTTTGTTGCCGCAGCTGGCGCGCGTCAGGAATGGGTGCCCGTCGATGCGCATGCCGTTCTTCATTTTCTGGAGGTTTGTCGTCCACTGCGTGCGGATGTCAGGCAACCGCTCTTGCACGCTTGCCGTGTTCGTCCGCGCTTGCCGCGTTTGCCCGTGTAATGCGGCATACGCGATGGGCGGCGCGGTCCTCGTGCATGCCCGCGTATGCTGATATGGCACCGGCGCAACATGGAGGCGGGGCGGGGCGTCTTTTCCGCTCCCGACCATGTGTTCTTGCCGGGCATATGCAAAAACGGTATGCACTCCCGTGAGCGCCCGCCGCCCTTGCGGCCCTGTTTTTTCACCGAACCAAAGGATCCCCTGTGCAGTTTTTTGAGCAGATCGCAAAAGAGTTGAGCATTGCCCCCGGTCAGGCCAAGGCCGTGGCGGAACTTCTGGACGAAGGGGCCACCATTCCCTTTATCGCCCGCTACCGCAAAGAGGCGCACGGCTCGCTGGACGAGGTGGCCGTCACCGCCGTGCGCGACAGGCTCACGCAGTTGCGTGAACTGGAAGCGCGACGGCAGGCCGTCCTTACGTCACTCACCGAGCGGGAACTGCTTACCGAAGAACTGCGCGCCAGCGTCATGGCCGCCGAAACCATGACGGCTCTGGAAGACGTGTACCTTCCCTACCGCCCCAAGCGGCGCACCCGCGCCACCATGGCCAGAGAAAAAGGCCTTGAGCCCCTGGCCCTGACCCTGCTGGAGCAGGCCGCCGGTCTCTTGCCCGAAGATGCCGCCACGCCCTTTGTAGATGCGGAAAAAGGCGTGGAATCCACCGAGGCAGCCCTGGCCGGAGCCCGTGACATCATTGCTGAAATTGCCAGCGAGCACGCTGCGGCCCGCGCTGCCATGCGCGAATATTTCGCACGCAAGGCCGTGGCCGCGTCCAGCGTGGCCAAGGGCAAGGAAGAGGAGGGGGCCAAGTTCCGCGACTATTTTGACTGGCAGGAAAGTGCCGCCAAGGCCGCAGGGCATCGTCTGCTCGCCATGCTGCGCGGCGAGGCAGAGGGCGTTTTGACCCTGCGCTTTTTGCCGGAAGCCGAACCGGCCCAGGCGCTTTTTCGGGGCATGTTTGTCAAAAACGCTTCGCCCGCAGGGCAGCAGGTTTGCGAAGCCGTGGACGACGGCTACAAACGCCTGCTCGCGCCCTCGCTGGAAACGGAACTGCGCGCGACCCTGCGCAAAAAGGCCGAAAGCGAAGCCATTGCCGTGTTTGCCAGGAACCTGCGCCAGCTTTTGCTGGCCTCGCCCTTGGGGCAAAAGCGCGTTCTCGCCATTGACCCCGGCTTTCGCACGGGCTGCAAGATTGTGTGTCTGGACGCGCAGGGCGCGCTGCTGCACCACGACCTCATCCATATTTTGAGCGAGGGTCAGCGTAAGGACGCCGGGGACAAGGTGCGCAAGCTCGCTGCCGACTACGGTGCCGAAGCCATTGCCATAGGCAACGGCACGGCGGGGCGCGAGACGGAAACTCTCGTGCGCTCCCTGCAGCTTTCGCTTCCGGTGCTTGTGGTCAGCGAGAGCGGGGCCAGCGTGTATTCGGCCTCCGAAACGGCGCGGCGTGAATTTCCCGACCTGGACCTTACGGTGCGCGGCGCTGCTTCCATTGGGCGCAGGCTTATGGACCCGCTGGCCGAACTGGTGAAGATCGACCCCAAGGCCATTGGCGTCGGCCAGTATCAGCACGATGTGGATCAGGCTGACCTGAAAAAGAGCCTGGACGATGTGGTTGAAAGCTGCGTGAACGCGGTGGGGGTGGAGGTGAACACGGCCAGCACCGAGCTTCTGACGCACGTTTCCGGCCTTGGCCCGGCCCTGGCCAAGTCTGTGGTGACCTACCGCGAAGCCAACGGCCCCTTTGCCCTTCGCAAGGATCTGAAAAAAGTGCCGCGCCTCGGGCCAAAAGCCTTTGAGCAGGCGGCGGGCTTTTTGCGCATCCACGGCGGGGCGAACCCTCTGGACGCTTCAGCCGTACACCCCGAATCCTATGGGATCGTCAAGGCCATGGCCGCTGATCTCGGCTGCTCCGTGTCAGACCTGCTCGCCAACGCCGAACTGCGGCGGCGCATCAGGCCAGAGGCCTATGTGACGGAAACCGTGGGGCTGCCCACGCTTCGCGACATCCTCGCCGAACTGGAAAAGCCTGGCCGCGACCCGCGCGAAGCCTTTGAGGCCTTTGCCTTTGCCGAGGGCGTGACGCGCATTGAAGACCTTGAGGCGGGCATGCGCCTGCCGGGCATCGTCACCAATGTGACCAACTTCGGCGCTTTTGTGGACATAGGCGTGCATCAGGACGGGCTGGTGCACATCAGCCAGCTGGCGGACAGCTTTGTCAGCGACCCGCACACGGTGGTGAGCGTGCAGCAGCCGGTGAGCGTCACCGTGCTGGAGGTGGACGCGGCCCGCAAGCGCATTTCCCTGTCAATGCGCAAAAACCCGGAAGCGTCCCCGGCACGGGGGCAGGGCCGCGAACAAGGTCGAGATCAGGGCCACGAACAGGGCCACGAACGCAACACAGCAAAGCCGCAGGCCGCGCGCGAAAACAGGCCGCGCCCCAAAATTGATAATCGCCCCCGGACCGATAATCGACAGGATCGCCAAAAGCCGGAGCAGGGGCACAGGCCCTTTCAGGACATGCTCGCCAAATTTGGCAAACAATAAGGCGTAGATGGCTCTGTTATTTTGAAATACTTTGTGGGGGAGGGACCCTTTTGAAAAAGGGTCTCCTCCCCCACGCCCCCACCCCCTAAAACCTTTATCTGGGGGCAGTGCCCTGCCTGTGACCTTTCGCGGGTAGCACGGCAAACGGCCCTTTTCACGACGAAAGCGTACACATGGTATGCTCCCGTCGTGAAAAGGGCCGTTTTTTTATTTTTACGGCGCATGTGCGTTCGGGGTATGCCTTTGCGATGCGCGGTTCCCAATGGTTGCAGCGTCCTCTGCGGCGCGAGCCAGCGGGCCTGCCCGCGCGGCAAGGAACCTAAGAAGACACTGATTAAAGAGCCTCATGGAAACGCGCAGTTATTTCGTTTGGCAAGGCGCGAGCTTTTTTTGAAGCAGGAGTGGACTCTTCCGTCCTCGACTGTTTCAAAAAAAGTGAAGCAACGCCGCCAAACGGAATACACCAGTGTTTCCCTAGACAGTGTGGTCACGAGATGAATTTTCAGTCATACCAAGGAGAACGAGCCTTTTATGCAGGGAGTGTACTCTGATGGTACTCGACTGGAATAAAAGGCGAAGTTCGACGCAGAGATGCCTGTAAAGGCGCTCGTGACCACACTGTCTAGCCGAGTTCTTCCAGCCTTCGCTCCACTGCTTCCCAGCGCAACAGCAGTTCCGTCTGTTCTTCTTCCAGCGCGGCCAGGCGATCGGTTGTGCGGGTAAAGGCCGCCGGGTCCCTGGTGAAAAGCTCCGGGTCTGCCAGGGCCGTCTCAAGGCGATCCTGCTCCTGCTCCAGCGCGTCCATGCGCTCCGGCAGGGCTTCCAGTTCTTTGGTCAGCAGGTCGAATTCCCGCTGTTCCTTGAAATTGCGGCGGCGGGGTCTGTCGGACGGCTGTTGCTGGCCCGGCTGCTGACCAGCCTGCTGATATGCCTGGGGGCCAGCCTGTTGGCCTGTCCTGCCGTTTTTTTCATCGGACTTTTTGTCCTGCGCCGGGGTAGCGCGCTGGCGCAGCCAGTCCGTATACGCGCCAACGTATTCGTGCGCCTTGCCGTCGCCTTCGAGCGCGATGACGCTGGTGACGAGATTGTCCAGAAAGCTCCGGTCATGGCTGACGATAAGCACGGTGCCCGAATACTCCGACAGCAGTTCTTCAAGAAGTTCCAGCGTTTCCACGTCCAGATCGTTGGTGGGTTCGTCCAGCACCAGCAGATTGGAAGGCCGGGTAAAAAGCTTTGCCAGCAGCAGGCGGTTGCGCTCGCCGCCGGACAGCGCCTTGACCGGCAGGCGCAGGCGATCCGGGGTAAAGAGAAAATCCTGTAGATATCCGGCCACATGGCGCGTGTTGCCGCCCACGGTCACCACATCGTTGCCTTCCGCCACGCTGTCCATGACGCTTTCTTCCGGGTCCAGACTTTCGCGAAGCTGGTCAAAATAGCTGATCTGCAAATGGGTGCCAAGGCACACCGTGCCATTTGTCGGGGCCAGTTCGCCAAGCAGTACGCGCAGCAGGGTGGTTTTGCCGGTGCCGTTGTCGCCGATGAGGCCCACGCGGTCGCCGCGCTGGATGATGGTGGAAAATTCGCTGAAAAGCGGCGTCTTGCCGGGGTAGGCAAAGGTGACGTTGTCCGCCTCGATGACAAGCTTGCCCGAACGTCCGGCCTCCTGCGCGGCCATACTCACGTTGCCCTGTCTGTCGCGCCGCTCGGCGCGCTCGACCCGCAGTGCCTCAAGGGCGCGCACCCGGCCCATGTTGCGCGTGCGGCGGGCCTTGATGCCCTGACGTATCCACGCCTCTTCCTGGGCGAGTTTTTTGTCAAAAAGCGCAAAGGCGCGTTCTTCGGCGGCCAGGCGTTCTTCACGGCGTTCGGGATAGCGGTCGAAGCCGCAGGAATAGCTGTGCAGCTTGCCCCTGTCGATCTCCACCACCCGCGTGGCGAGCCGCCGGGAAAAAGCCCGGTCATGGCTGACGAAAATCAGGGTGCGGGCCTTGCGCAGCAGAAAGTTTTCCAGCCATGTTATGGTGGCCAGATCAAGGTGGTTGGTCGGCTCGTCCAGAATAAGGTCTTCAGAGCAGATGAGCGCCCGCGCCAGGGCCACACGCCGCTTCGTTCCGCCGGAAAGTGAGGCGAACTCGGCATCCGGGTCCAGTTCCAGATGGTTGATGACCGCAAGGACTTCGCCGTAGCGCTCCCAGTCTGATCCGAGGTGAAGGTCGGCCTCCTGCCCGGTGGCGGCGCTGCCGTCAAAAGGCGCGGGATTGGCCTCCTCCGCGCTGTCGGTCATGCCAGCGTCAAGACCCGTTCCGGCGTGGGCGGCGGCAAGGGCCTTGCCTTCGTCGCCAAGGGCGGCGGCCACCAGGGAAAATACGGAGCCTTGCCAGTCTTCGGGCACGTCCTGGGGCATTTGCCCGATCTGGGTTCCGGGGCGGATGATGATGCCCGAATCCGGCTGCATCTGCCCGCCAAGAAGCGCCAGCAGCGAGGATTTGCCCGCGCCGTTGCGGCCGATGAGGCAAAGCCGCTCGCCGGTTTCAACGGAAAAATCCGCCGCGTCCAGCAGCGGCTTGCCGCCGAGGTTCAGGGTCACGCCCTGCATGCTCAAAAATGCCAAGAGGTTCTCCAGCGCAGTGTGCTATGTAGTGTATGCTCAGGGTTGTTAAAGCACCGGCCGCCTGCCCGGCGCGCGAGCGTATGAATACCCCAGCGGGCGCACCGACGCAACGGCCACAGTCGGACTCCCGGAGCGCAAACGGCAGGGCGGAACGCAGGCGGCAGCTCAGTTGAATGACGGTCGCTCATGTGCCGGGCGGCAGGCCGGAACGCAGGCGGCAGGGCGGCTTGCGCATGGGGGATGTAGCCGCAGTGCGCTATGCATTTCGCATGACCGTGATGGCGTAGCTATTTTCGTATGTCCGACATCAGTATAGCGCTTACGGTTTTATTTTTTTGTTTGCAGCAGAATGTACGGGGATCGTCACAAAAAAGTACAAAAGGACGGGGAAAATGGCCGTAAAAGGTCGCTTGGACAGTGTGCGCCGCCGCTTTGTCAGCAAGACTGCCGTATCTTTAATGCGTAATCTTATATTTTATATTATTTTGCGATAATCTGGCTGCTGCAGGCGCGAAAAGTCTGGGCTGATTGGTGCAGCAAAGCCTCATAAAAAAGCGCATGGGCGCAGTTGCCGCAGCAGGGCAACTGCCTGACGCTGCCCTGCGTCAGTATGTGTAAATCCCGACATAAAAAGTTGTATTTCCGTAAGGGAATATGGGACTGTTGGGACTGTATGGATGCCCGTGTCTGGCGGCTTCGGAGTTGTCTGTCTTGCCTGCCGGAAACAGGAACTGTGGTGCAGTGCGGTCAAAGCATGCAGGGTGTGGGCAAGTAAAAAATACATTATCAGAATTATAATTCTTGACACGTATATAGATATGGCGTTAAATTCAGCTTGCCAAGAATAAGAACTGTTGTTTATAGCGTCTGAAGCATGCTTTGCTGTCAGATCTCTTCGTTCGCGTTCTTGTAGCGGAAATTGCCCCGGAATTTCCCCACCTGTCTTAACGCATCATCTTCCCTGTTACATAATCGGGGACAGTGATGTCCGAAAAAAGCTTCGCGAAGTGCGCTTTTTTGCACTGCGCGGCGTCTTTTTTGCGTGGAAGGTTTCTCTTTCTCTTCTCTCCACTATATTGGTGCCTTTTTTGCATTGTTTGTACCGCGCCGTCCGGTTTACGGCGCGGGCCAGCCTTTTTTTATTTTGTACGTATTTTACTAAACGCAGTCCTTCTATACCAAGAAGCCTGTAGAAAAGGTGCACTCACATGGCAGACGTCAAGCTTTCACGCCCGGCCCAAGGACAGCACATTGTTGTGCCCAGTACCCCTGATGCTCGCATGATTCTGGATTTTTCAGCGGATCAGGTGAATATTGACCGGCCCGAAGGTTCCAATAGCCTGTTTTTTCAGTTTGGCGACGGCGCATCAATAGAATTGCAGAATTTTTATACGGCATACAATAAAGAAGAAATGCCGGAGTTTCAGATCGACGGGCAGATAATCGCAGGTACGGATTTTTTTCAGGCATTCGGGCCTGATCTGCTCCCCGCTGCCGGCCCTGCGGCCAGTGCCGAGCGCGGCGCGCGCTATAGCGAGTATGCCAATATGAACCTTGCTGAAGGCACGTGGCATCTCAACGAGCTTGATTACCGTCTGGCTTTTGACGGTCGGCAGTCAACCGACGAGTGGCAGCATGGCGTTATTGACAACCTCGCCCCCACGTTCAGCACCGGCGGCGCGCCCATCACGCTCGGGCTTACAGAAACCGGCTGGGACGGCAAAAGCCCCGCCAGCCCCGCTCCTAGCGTCACGGGCAGCTTTACCGTGCAAGACCCCGATGGCGACAGCCTCACCGCGACCGTCGCCATTGGCGGCAAGACTGTGGTTGTCAGCCTTGCTGGTCCGACGACCGTTGAGAGCGACTACGGCTCCCTGGTCATCACGCCCAAGGGCGGCGGCTCCAACGTTACTTTTAATTTCGAGTATACGCTCAAGGAAGAGCCGTACAGCAAGACAGACCAGCTGGCGCAAGGCGAGCAGGTCACCGACGGCATCGTCATAACGGTCAACGACGGTATGGGGCATACGGTCACTCAGCCCATCAACGTGGTCATCACGGGCAGCAACGACGCGCCGGATATCACGGGCGTGAGCAACGTGCTGACCTTCAAGGAAGGCGGCGTGTACGCCGACGGCAAGCCCTTGAGCAATACGCCTCTCAATGCTGATGAAAATACGGCTGTTGCCGGAACCGCCACGCTGTCCGGCCTTATCACGGCCCATGACCCGGACCACGGCGCGCAACTCTACTTCGGCCTTACGGATGCCAACGGCAACCTGCTGGACATGACCAACGTCAATGCCAATGGCAGCCTCAAGGGCGTTTTTGTCATCGGTACGGTGAACAATCCCGACAACAGCACGTCTGCCGTCACGGTGACGGGCATCAGCGAGCACGACGGCAAGACGACCATCCATACCGATTACGGCGACCTTGTGTTGGAAAAGACCGGCGATGAGAGCGCCACCTATACTTTTAGCCTGACCAATACCACGGGCGAAGGCGCGACAAACAAGCTGGCCGAAGGCCAGACCGTGAAACTCAATTTTGAACCCTACGTGCGTGACGAACACGGCGTTGTGGACAGCAGCGTGAGCACCCTGCGCGACGGCACGGTTGTCGGCAATACCATCAATGTCGTCATTGAGGGTACCAACGACGCGCCCATCATCACTCAGAATTTCTGGTCCCCGTCCGATCCCGCCGATGCGGACAATACCACCCATTCCGTCACCGTGAGCGAAGCCGCTGACGACATTGCCCACAGCACCGTCAGCGGTACCTTTGTGGCCTCCGATGTGGACAACGGCGACCATCTGACCTACGGCCTGGTTCGCAACGACGGTTCCGGCGATCTTTTTATGCACAACACGGTCTATGTGGTGCTGAACAGTGACGGCAAGACCTTCACAACCACTGCCGAGGCTTCCACAGACGCCACGAAGAATAATTATGTGGGTGAATTTCACCTGATTTCTGCCGTGGCCCCGGCCAGTGGGGTGAACTACGAATTTACTCTGTATAACGAGTCGCCTGCCGTGCAGGGCATGCAGAAAGGCGACAGCCAGAACGTGTCCGTGGTGCTGACCGCGCGCGACAGTTTTGGGGCCTATGTGCAAGAGAGCATCAGTGTCACCGTCAAGGGAGCTAATGACACGCCTGTCATCACCAAGGCTCCTCTGCTGACCGACGTCGACCTGAATGTGGTGGAAGAGGGCGTCAAGGCTGTGGCCGGCAAAGAGCCCAATACCTACTTTGCCGGCACGTCCGAGGACGTTGACCCGAAGCACAGCTTCACCGTGACGGATGTGGACAATAACGACAAGCAAACCGTCAGCATCACCGTGACGGACCGTGACGGCAACCCCGTCTCCCTGCCTGTCACGGACGACGGCAAGGGCAACTATACCGTGACCACGCCCGAGGGCACATTTACCCTGGAGGCGGGCAAGCCCAATGTCGGCGATTCCGGCAGCAGCCAGACCTATACCTACTCCTACGTCATTGACAATGACGCTGCCGACAACCTCGATGAGGGTGAAAAGCGCAAATATATCTTCACGGTCACCATTGAGGACAGCAAGGGGGCATCTGACAGTCAGACCATCGGTCTGACTGTCACGGGCACCAACGACAAGCCTGTACTGACCATCACCCCCACCTCTGGCGACAAAGGCGAGTTGACGGAAGACGTGACCACCACATCCTCGGGCAAATGGGCCGTGACCGATCCCGACCAGGACGGCAACAAACAGACCATCTCCGTCTCCGGCATGGGCAAGGCCGCCAGCGGCGACATGGATACGAAGGCCCGTACAGGCGATCCGGTGGTGGTTACAACGGACTACGGCAAGCTCACCCTGAAGCCCGACGGAACCTATACCTACGAGCTGGACGAGAACAAGAACAACCTCGTCGTGCAGGGCTTGGGGGCCGGCCAGAGCCATACGGAAACCTTCAACGTTACCACAACAGACAAGCACGGAGCGCACGACAACCATACCATTACCGTGACCATCAATGGCAGCAACGATAAGCCTGTTATTGACAACAGTTCGATCACATCCGTCTCCGTTGTGGAGGCCGGCGTGCAGGGCAGCCGTAACCCTGCGTCTCCCAATGCGGACTATTGCGGTACGGAGATTGCCACGGGCCGGATTGTGGCCACAGACGTGGACGATAATGATAAGGGCAAGCTGAATTTCAGCGTGGCGGATGATGGCAAAGGCAAATACGGTACCCTGACCCTTGATGCGACGACGGGCGAGTACAAATATAAACTGGACAATGACAATGACAAGGCCAACAGCCTCAATGAAGGGCAGAAGGTTACGGAAACCTTCACCGTGACGGTCAATGACGCCCACGGCGGCTCGGCCTCGCAGGAAATCACCGTGAACATCACGGGCGCCAACGACAGGCCCGCGCTCTCCCTTTCACCGCCCAGCGCCATTCTTAAAGAGGGCAGCGACGCTACCTCTACCGGCAAGTTCGAAGTGGTGGACCCCGACCAAGACGGCGCATTCAAGGAGTTTACCAACGGAAAGGCCAACCAGATATACAGCATTGCTTCCGGCAGCGACGTTACGACGGGTACGGGCGTTGTCACCTACACCACCGAGTACGGCACCCTGACCGTCAACCCCAACGGCACCTATGAGTATGTGCTGAACAACGATTCCCACAAGGTGAAGAACCTCGGCGCCACCGAGAAGCATGTGGAGACCTTCAACGTCAAGGTCACAGACCTGCACGGTTCCTTTGACACGGAAACCGTCGAGTTCACCATCCAGGGCACCAACAATGCGCCCAGTATTAGTGGCAAGACCAGCGGCGCTCTGACGGTCAAGGAAGCGGGCGTGACTTCCGGCACGGAGACCACCATTCCCCACTACGCCAACCAGGTGGAAAACGGCACGACCACGGCCACGGGTTCCTTCACCGTGAAGGATATGGACACTCACGACACCCTTACGGCCACCCTGACCAGCAACTCCACCACCATCACGGTTCCGGACATGAGCGGTGCGGGCGTATGGACCGTCGACGATGCCTATGGCACCCTTACGATCACTGGCGTCCGCAGCGTCAGTGCCACCGATGGTTCGGAATCCATCACCTACACCTACACGTACGAAATTGACCAGACCAAGGCGAATGCTCTGGCTGAAGACAAACCCGAAACCCTGGATTACCACATCTCCGTCACGGATGGGAGGAGTGACCCCGTAACGCACGATATCAAGATCACCGTGCAGGGCACCAACGACGCCCCTACGGTCACCGCCGAGACCCTGACGCTGAAGGACGACGGATGCCAGGACGGCGGCAATACCGACATGCCTTCCGGCACAGGGGTTCCTGCGGCCCACGGCACCAGCTATGTGGCCTCGGTCGAGGGCGCGTTGAAGGGAGTGGATTCCGACCAAGGAGCCTCGTTGACGTACGGCCTTGTCAACACCACTTCCGGCACAGGTGCCTACAAGCACCTGGGTACGGATTCTGGCGAGCTTTCCAAGGGTACCGTGGCCGGCACCTTTGTTAAGGATGGTGCGACCCAGACCACGGCCATCAGCGCGGAAATGGACGCGAGTACCGGTGCATATCCCGGCACCGGGGTTGTTGCCACTGTTATCAGCGTCTATGCCGAGGGGAAGCCGCACACAGCCGACAATCTGTACGGCACGCTGTATCTCAACGAAGCTACTGGCAAATACACCTTTACCCTGGCTACGGGCAGCAGCGTGGTTAACGCCCTTGGTTCCGGTGAAACGCTCACCCTGAACTTCCAGGCCGTGGCTGTAGATGAACACAGCGCTTCTTCCAACGCAATCACCGTACCCATCGTCATTTACGGCACCAACGACAAACCGTCATTGGTGCTGCCGGATGAAGCATCGCGGACGGTGCAGGAAGACGTTACTACTTCGGTCAGCGGCAACGTGGGTAATGAAGATGCTGACGTTAACGACACCCATACCTATAGCATCCGCAATACCAATGCCGATGTTCTGACACTTAAGGGTGAGCACGGTACTCTTGTCATCACCAAGAGCGGTGCATACACATATTATTTGAACAATGATGACAAAAGCGTGCAGAGTCTGGATGCCGCTTCCACCCCTCTTCAGGACACATTCACCATCCGTGTCACGGATAATTACGGCGCTTGGGACGAAAAGCCGTTGACAATTTTCATCAAGGGCAGCAACGACGCGCCGGTGTTTTCCACTTCTTCCGTTGTGGATGAGGTGAAAGAGGCGGGCCAGGGCGATCCTTATGGCAATGTCAACAACAGCGGTAGCCCCACAACGACTGGAACGATAGCCGCCACGGATGTTGATGCTGGCGAGCACCTCACCTACTCTTTCAAAGTAGGCTCGGGGAATTCTGCGACCTATCCCACCACCATTACTACGCAATATGGGACAGTAGCGATTGATCCGACGACGGGCGTATATACCTATACGCTGAACGACAATGATGTGGTGAATATGCTCCAGGCTGGGCAAACCGTAGCTGATACGTTTACGGTTGTTGCCAAGGACCCCACGGGTCTTTCAGCAGAACAGAAATTGATTGTCAATGTGATCGGTACCAACGACAGGCCGATCATTAATGCTGTCGATAACCTGACCCTTAAGGAAGACAGTGGGGAATACACGAAAACGGGTTCGGTCTCCGCAACGGATATTGACCTGCCTGAGGGCAAGAGCCTCAGCTACAGCCTGGTGGAGCATGCATCAGGTCGGCTGGTTCAGACCGAGCAGCTTAGCGGCAAATACGGGTATCTGGAGCTTGATCAGAATACCGGCACCTACACGTATCATTTGGATAACACAAAAATTCAGAATCTCGGCGTGGGGGAGTCCATTGTTGAACGCTTTGACGTGCGAGTGACGGACAATCTTGGTGCATATTCCGATAGCGTCATAACCGTGACTATAAATGGGGCGGACGACAAGCCTTCCATCACTTCCGCCTCAAGCAATATGACGGAAGACACCACCAAGGTGACCGGTAGCGTTGAGTGGCGTGATACGGATACGTCCGATACGCTGCACAACGTAAGCCTTAATCAGGCCCCTAAAAATACCTACGTGGATGACGCTGGTCATGCACACGAGGTTATCAAGGGGACGTATGGCGATCTGGATCTTGATGCCAGTACGGGCAGCTATACTTACACCCTGACAACCAGCAAGGTGCAGTACCTGAATGAAGGGCAAAGCCTGCGGGAGAACTTCCCCATCACGTTGACCACCGGAAACAGTACCGGTTCCAGTTCCATTGTCGGGGGAATAGCCATAACCATCAACGGATCTGATGATGCGCCGTATTTTACCGACTCTGGTTTCAAGAGTTTTGACGGCACGTGGAATGGAGGCGACGTTGGCGGCAATGTTTTGGGGTTGTGGGGCAGCGCATCCACCTCCGGTCAAGTCTACGCCGCCGACGTAGACAACCATTATTATGGAGAGTCCGCAGGCCCCGGCCAAACGGAGACAAAACACAGCGAACTGACCTTTCATTTCGCGGGGAACACCCAGACCTACAAGGGCGAATATGGTTCTATCACCCTCGATCCCAATACTGGCAAATATGTCTATATGTTGGATGTCGGCTGCGAAAAATACGTTAATCTCCATATTTGGGATACGAAGTCCGAAACGTTCACTGTATTCGTGACGGATTCTCAGGGTAAGACCGATTCTATGGTCATAAAATTTAATGTGGTTGGTTCTTGGGAAGCTCCCGGAAGCGGTATCACCTCTCCCTATAAATTGGCAGCTGATCCTTTGGGAGTTGCGGAAGATAACGGCACGATAGACCCCGCCGGTTATCACGCCGATGGGGTCACGAGTAGCGGAACAGTATCCGCCAAACCTTCAGGTTTGACGGATTTTGGCACCTACTTCTTTTTCCGTAGTCGGGACGGCGGCGAAACCAATAGCGCCGATAACCAGTACCAGACCGCTTTCGGCAAGTATGGTTCCCTGATACTTGACCGTGAAACCGGCAAATATACCTACGTGTTGAATAACAACAGCGCCACGGTGCAAAGCCTGGGAGTCAGTGACCATCCGGTTGAAAGTTTTACTGTCTACGATGCCCGCGGCGATCTCACGGTCATCAAGGTTACCGTTAACGGAACCAATGACCAGCCGTTGATAACCGAGATCGACTCGTCCTTGTCGGTAACGCAAGGCAATGCCGGCAGCGAGGTTTCCACTGTGGGGCACGTGCTCGGCACTGACGTTGACACCGCCGACATGGAACATCTCAAATACTTCCTGGTCGACAAGGACGGCAAATCGGTTGCAAGCCTTGATACCACTTATGGCAAAATGATTATTAATCAGAATACTGGCAAATATACCTATACGCTGACGACAACAACGGACATCAACGCCGACCAAAGTCTGACCGATACGATAACCGTACGGGTTGACGACGGGCATGGCCTGTCCAACAGTACTGTGGAGCAAAAGGTTGCTGTGCTTATTACAGGCACAAACAATGCGCCCACATTGACGACCACAGGCCTTAGTGTGGTGGAAGACACAAAGGTTGTTGACGGAGCCGTCGCTTCTGTCGCCGACGATACTAAAGGATGGCATTTTGGCGTGGGCAATAGTAGTACCACCCCCAGCAGCGATATTCTGGCCTCGGGGAAGTACGGTACACTGACTATTGACGCAACAACAGGCAGCTATTCCTATCGGCTCGACAACGCTCTTGATGCCGTGCAAAAACTGAAAAGTGGGGAAGCGCTTACAGATGAACTTTTTATAACTGTGACGGATAAACATGGAGCTTCCACTGTAGAGAGCGTTTTGATAACCATCAATGGCACGAGCGATGACCCCAAACTGTCTGTGGACACACCGATCCTCAAGGTAACGGAAGCGGCGGACTCAAAACGCGCCAGCGGTACCGCTGCCGCCATTGATGTCGATCACGGCAGCACGTTCACATACAGCGCGAAGACCGAAGACGGCAGCTCTGTCAGCGAAATCAAAAACGACTATGGGTCGTTTACTGTTGACGCCTCGACTGGCGAATATTTCTTTATTCTCAATAATGACAGTGAGGCAGTGCGGCTCCTGAACGTTGGCAATGTGAAAGAATTGAGCTTTACTATCATGGTGAAGGCTGATACCGGCACCTTTGCCGAGCAGGTAGTAAAGGTGACCATTGCGGGAACCAATACCGCTCCTGAGGTGAAAACAACTGAAGGTTCAGTGACGGAAGACACAACCCTCACCGCTACCGGTTTTGTCAATATTGTTGATTCGGACGATGCTACTGGTTTTCGTTACAGCTTTGAGGACGGTTCACTGCGCAAGGTTACGGATTATGGCACTGTGACGCTGGATTCCAATTCAGGAAAATACACATATACCCTGAACAACAATTCTTTAGTTGTTCAACAGATGGGTGCGGCAACAGAACATAAAGAAGACTTTGCCATAAAGGTAACAGATCCTCACGGGGCTACTGGCACAGGTCAGTTGAGCATTGTTGTTCATGGGACCAACGACGCCCCGGTGATTACAGCCTCGTCCTATGATGCGGAGCATAAGGGCGGAACATTCGCGTTCAGTGATGCGGATAATGGGGATATCCATACCCTGTCGGTCAACATCGGCGGAGTTTCTGCAATCGCCGTGAAAGACAGCGCTAGCGATGCATACATTGCGCATACCCAGATCGGCGATTTCGCATTTACTCGCAACGGCACAGATACATCTGGTTCTGGTCAGCAGTGGAGTTATACCTTTGCGGCAGATGTAACCCTTGCCGCCAGCATGCGGGTGGGAACACACGAGGATTATAGCATCAGTTTTGGCGTCAACGACGGATATCTTCACGACCCTGTGCTGGGAACGAGCCTCAATGTATCAGTCAACGGCACCAACGCGGCCCCTGTGGCGGTGGATGTGGATAATGGGCTGCTGTTCGGACACGTGTCGGCCACAAACAAAGAGAGTTTCGATACGCTGACCTTCCAGGCGGATAAAAGTGGAAGCCACCATGGCGACATGCAGATGTCCACCGACGGCAACTATGAGTATGCGCTGGGTACGACAGAAAGCGATCTTGGCGCTTTCCAGAAAGCCTATGACGATTCTTTTGATGGACATGTGTATGACCACTTTGCTTTCTCGGTAACCGATGGGCATGAAATCTCCGGTGAGTCCAGTCACTTGGGTAGATTGAGCATTGATCTGCACAGCGGCGCGAAATTGGACGCATCCGGCGGGCTGTTGCTCTTCGCCCAGGAGAACTCCACCACGCATAACTATGAGGCCGCAGGCGGTGCTGGCAACGACATCCTGATTGGCGGCAGTCATGACGATTTTCTCTATGGCGGCGCAGGGGATGACATCCTCTACGGCGGTGCCTGCAATGATCACTTGTACGGCGGCGACGGCAATGATCATCTGTACGGCGGCGCAGGCAATGATTTTCTGGACGGCGGCGCTGGCGTTAATCACCTGTACGGCGGCGACGGCAACGATGTATTTGTCTTCCATCCCAACGACGTTATCGTTGGCGGTTCGATCGACAGCAACGGGAATTTGGTGGACAACAACATCGACATTCTGCTGGTCAGCAACGATGATCGCGGAGACCTGTCTATTGACGACCTCTTTACGCACACAAAAGGCATTGAAGTTGTTGTTACCGGTACTGGTGTGGACAGTCTGACGGATATGCATGCTCTGCTTGCTAAGGGAATGACAATCGAGAACAATCAGTTAGTTCTTGACCATGACGAGTGGCATGTGGGCAAATCTGCAAGCGACGGTGCCCCCTATGAGTGGACAAATACGGCTGGCGACCTTACCGTGACCGTGCATCACACCGACAACGAAGAAATGGTCAAAAACACCATGGTGACGCTCACCTCATAGTTCACAACTGAATGAAGCGTTTTGAGGCCCGCCCGCAGTATGGCATGCAGGCGGGCCTCATATCGTTTATACTGGCGGCCCTCCATCAAAGGCCTGTTGTCGCGGCAAGCTTTTGACTTTCCGATTCGTGCGGGCAGTGCCCGTGTGAAAAAAAACAAAAATACACAAAAGCCCGCGCCCTTTGACAGGGCGCGGGCTTTTGTCTGTTCAGCGTGGTGAGCTTGGCTGCCGAGCATGTATTATACGAGCCGCGCGACTCTATCTGCCAGACCTACAGCCCCAGATCGCGCAAAAGATTGTCCACGGCCATAAGGCCCATGCTTTCCGTGGCTCCGGCAGTGGAGGAGGAGCAGTGCGAGCCCATCACAAGGTTGTCCAGCGCATACCAGGCCGGATCAGCCGGGGGCTCCTGCTCGAACACGTCAAGCCCCGCGCCGTAAATGCTGCCAGCCTGAAGGGCCGCCAGCAGGGCGGCTTCGTCAATAAGCCCGCCGCGAGCGGTATTGATGATGACCGCCGTTTTCTTCATAGTGGCGATGCGTCCGGCATTGATGCAGTTGCGGGTTTCGTCCGTCAGCACCGTGTGCAGGGTGATGAAGTCCGCCTCGCGGCAGATGCGGTCCACATCCGCGCGCTCGACGCCCTCGCCCTTGGCCCAGGCTTCGTCCCAGGCAATGTCGTGGGCCAGAATCTTCATGCCGAAGCCCTGGGCGCGTTTGACCACGCAGCGGCCAATGGCTCCAAGGCCGATGATGCCCAGGGTTTTGCCGTAAAGGTCGATGCTGGTGATCTTGCCCCAATCTTTCTCACGGCAGCGGCGGTCAATAAGCCCGGCCTTGCGCGCCACCATCAGCATGAGGGTCAGGGCGTAGTCGGCCACGGCGTTGCTGTTGGCCCCAACCGTGCGCGACACCGCGATGCCGCGCTGCTTGCAGGCTTCAAGGTCAATATTGTCCAGCCCGACGCCATATTTGGCGATGGCCTTGAGTTCCGGCGCGGCGGCCAGCACAGAGGCGTCCATAGGGTCAACGCCCAAAATGACGCCCTGGCACGAGGCCAGTTTTTCACGCATCTGGTCGGCGGAAAGGATGCCGCCCGTGTCGTTGCGCACGACCTCAAGCCCGGCCTGCGCCAGACGGTCGAACAGTTCGGGATTGGTTTTGCCAAAAGAGCGGGGAGTAACAAGAATTTTCACTGTGATACCTCTTGGGGGCGGAGTGGGCCGCGCGGATAAACATCCGGAGCGGCTGGCGTACAGGCTTACCCCAAGAGCGGAAATTGTCAACGCGGCTCTGTGCCGCCAGAACAAATGCGGGTCACGGGCACGGGGCACAAAATTCTCCCCGTGGCTCCGTGGCCCGCATGCTGGCGCGTCAGCGGCGATCAGACTTCAATATTGATCTTGCCGCCAATGCCCTGAGCCGCCAAACCGGCATCCTTGCTCATGCGCATCTGCATTTCCTGCCCCTTGTTGATGCTGCCGTTGATCACAGCGGCAGACATGCTGGCCTGAAAATCCAGAGCTTCACGACTGATGGAAACACTCATGCCCATCTGTACGTCATTCATGGCATGCTCCTTTGCAGCGGGAACGTGCCCTGCCGCAACAGTCTTATCGGCTGGTCGGCGAAAAACTTAGCCCGGCGTCCGCCGCGCTGCGCAGTGTAGCCGCCGTGCCGCCACCGTGCCGCGCCGACTGCCGCCGCCGCCGCGCCGCATGGCAACGGTGTTGCTTGAGCATGCCGTTCAGTATACAAGGGAAGCACAGATTAAAGAGCCTCTTGGAAACGCGCTGGTATTTCGTCTGGCAAGGCGCGATCTTTTTTTGAAGCAGGAGTGGACTCTTTCGTCCTCGACTGTTTCAAAAAAAGTGAAGCAAGTCCGCCAAACGGAATACATCAGCGTTTCCCTAGGAAAGAAAAACACAGGATGCTACTATGAGTGAAATGCGTGACCTCAAGGCTACGACCATGCCTCTGCTGGATAGCGTGGTTGAGCGCCTTTGCCACCCCTCCTCACTGGACGCGGTGTGGCATCGTCCGGCTCAGGGCGCGGCCATGCCTTCGCTGAAGGACCTTACCGAAATTATGGAACGCCTGCGGGCGGCCATTTTTCCGGGGTATTTCGGTTCCGCGCGGGTATGGCGCGAGTCCATGCGCTACCACCTTTCGGCCAATCTCGATACCATTTACCGCATGCTGTGCGAACAGATAGTGCGCGGGTTCTGCTTTGGCTGTGCGGGCGAGAACAATCCCTGCACGTCCTGCGAGTCGGATGGCGAAAAAGCCGCCGGAGCCTTTATGGATCGCCTGCCGGAGATTCGCCGCCTGCTGGCCAGTGACGCCAAGGCCGCCTATGAGGGCGACCCCGCCGCCACAAGTCCCGGCGAGGCCATTTTCTGCTATCCGTCCATGCAGGCCATGCTGCACCACCGCATCGCCCACGAGCTGTATGCCCTCAAGGTTCCGGTGATTCCGCGCATCATTTCAGAAATGTCGCACTCGGCAACAGGCATTGATCTGCACCCCGGCGCGAGCATTGGCGAGGAATTTTTCATCGACCACGGCACGGGCGTGGTTATTGGCGAAACCTGCATTATCGGGCGCAACTGCCGTCTGTACCAGGGCGTTACCCTGGGGGCTTTGTCCTTTCCCAAAAACGCGGACGGCACCCTGACCAAGGGCATACCGAGGCATCCCATACTCTGCGATAACGTCACGGTGTATGCCGGGGCCACCATTCTTGGACGCGTGACCATAGGCAAGGGCGCTGTCATTGGCGGCAATGTGTGGATCACCCAGGATGTGCCCGACGGCGCGCGCATTCTGCAGGAACGCCCGCGTGTCTGATGCGGATTTGCGGCGGCCTGCCCGCCGGTTTTCGCTGCGCCCTTTGCCGGTGGCCCTGCTGCTGGCCCTGCTGGCGTCTCTGTTGTTTTCCGGCTGCGGGCAGGGCGTGCGCGTGCAGCCCAAGGGGCAGGTGCAAACGAGCATAGGCGTGGGCCGTTAGGGAAATACTGATTTATTCGCGTTTGGCGTTGTTGCTTCGCCTTTTTTGAGCGGGGGCAGGGCGGAAGAGTCCAGCTCCCGCTCAAAAAGGCTTGCGCCTGGCCAAACACGAAAACTCAGCATTTCCAGGTATTGCTTGCAAGATTATGGGAGCCATTTAAGCAGCGGTTCCTTAGGGCTCATTAATCAGTTTTTTCCAAAATACTTCCACAACTCCCCGGCAGCGCACGGCAGCCGGGGAGTCTTCATTTTTTCAGGCGCGGCGCAGATAAAAGGAAGCACAGATTAACGGACCTCCTGGAAACGCGCAGTTATTTCGTTTGGCAAGGCGCGAACTTTTTTTGAAGCAGGAGTGGACTCTTCCGTCCTCGACTGTTTCAAAAAAAGTGAGGCAACGCCGCCAAACGGAATAACTGCGCGTTTCCAAAAGTCTGTGGACATGACAGGCCATATGTGGCATGCTCCCGCCTTCATTACGCAGGCGGAAACATGCCTGCACATTCGTTTCATATCCATACAGTTTGTCTCGTCCATACGCCCCTGCCCCGTCCGGTGCTTGCTGCCTGAATCGCAAAGGCAGCATTCTGCCATTGAAAACGGCGCATTCTGCGGGCGGCATTTGTTTTTTTTGTTTTTTTCTGGGCGGGCTTTAGAGCAATCCAGGTGGTACACGCTCTTATGTCCGAACCCCGTCTGGCGTCGCACAGCAAGGAGGAAACGCCATGAGTGTGCTGGAAAAACTGTTCAATCCCGCCGCGCGAGGCAGCACGGTCAAAAGGGAAATGCTGGCCGGTCTCACCAGCTTCATGGCCATGTGCTACCTCATCTTTGTGGTGCCCGGCATGCTGGCCGACGCGGGCATGCCCAGGGATTCCGCCGTGGCGTCCACCATATGGGTGACCATTCTCGCGACCTTTGTCATGGGCGTATGGGCCAAGTTTCCCGTGGGCGTCGCTCCGGGGCTGGGCATCACGGCCTTTTTCGCCTACTACGTCTGCGGCCCTGCGGGCTATTCCTGGCAGACGGGCCTCGGAGCCGTGTTCATATCGGGCATTGTCTTTCTGCTGCTCACTGTCACGCGCATCCGCCAGCTCATCATCAATGCCGTGCCTATGGATCTCAAATTCGCCATCGTGGTGGGCATCGGGGCCTTCATCGCCTTTATCGGCATGAAAAGCTGCGGCATCATCGCGGCAGATCCGGCCACCTTTGTGACCCTGGGCAACCTTGGCAACCCCAAGACCCTGCTTTCCGTGGCGGGCATTTTTCTTATCGGCGGCCTGATGTCGCTGCGCGTGCGCGGGGCCATGATCATCGGCATTCTGGTCATCACCGTGGCGGGCATCGTCCTTGGCGTGTCGCCCCTGCCGCAGGGACCGATTTTTTCCGCCAGCCTGCCCATGCCCACCGAGACTTTCCTGCAGATGGATATCAAGGGCGCGCTGCACCACGGGCTTGTTTCCATCATCTTTACCCTGACCATGGTCGATCTTTTCGACAACATGGGCGTGCTCATCGGCCTCTCGCAGAAGGCGGGCTTCATTCGTGAGGACGGCCACATCGAGAATCTGGACAAAGCCCTTATCACCGACTCTATGGCCACCATGGCCAGCGCCGTCATGGGCGCGACCACCGCCACCAGCTACCTTGAAAGCGCGGCTGGCGTGGCCGAAGGCGGACGCACGGGCCTCACCGCCGTCACCATTGCCGCCCTGTTCTTTCTGGCGCTCTTTTTCTCCCCCCTGGTGGGCATGGTGCCCGCCTACGCCACAGCGCCCGTGCTCATCATCGTGGGCGCCATGATGATGCAGGAAGTGGGACGCATCTGCTTCAAGGACTTTACCGTGGCCCTGCCCGCCTTTTTGACCATCATCAGCATGCCCCTGACCTTCAACATCGCCACGGGCTTCGGCTTCGGCTTTGTGAGCTGGGTGGGCATCAAGGCCCTGGCCGGGCGCTTCAAGGATCTCAACCTGGTCATGGTCTGCATCGCCCTGTGCTTTGTGATCAACTTTGCCCTGCGCCTGCCATAGACAGTGTCGTCACGAGCGCCTTTTCAGGCATCTCTTCGTCGAACTTCGCCTTTTATTCCGGTCGAGTACCATCAGAGTACACTCCCTACATAAAAGGCTAGTTCTCCCTGATATGACTGAAAATTCATCTCGTGACTACACTGTCTAGGCTCGAGCGGCCCGCGCATATATCAGGAAACGCTGATGTATTCCGTTTGGCGGACTTGCTTCACTTTTTTTGAAACAGTCGAGGACGGAAGAGTCCACTCCTGCTTCAAAAAAAGCTCGCACCTTGCCAAACGAAATACCAGCGCGTTTCCAAAAGGCTCTTTGGAGCAGGTTAACTTTGAAATGCTTCACATTTCAAAGTTTTCATTCAGCCGAAAAATGCGATTTTCGGCTGAATCCACGCCACGTTGTGGCGCGCTGTACTTTCGTACAGCGTTAGAGCAGTTACACTTTTTCAAAGTTAAAATGCTCTAATCGGTGCTTCCTTAGCGTCCAGCGCATATGTTCAAGACCCCGGATACTCCGGGGTCTTGTTTTTTGAGCGGGTGGGCGTAATGAATAGATATTCCAGAGTAAGTTCAGTTTGACCCCGCCTTGCCTTTGGGCGCGCATAAGTGCATACTTTGCAGCCTGCATATAATTGGGCCCAAGAGCCAAAAAGAATAAGGAACAGCACCCTATGACCACGCTTTTGAGATCTGCGCCTCCCAAAAAGCCCCTGTGGCGCGAATATGGCGAAGCCCTTTTAGTGGCCTTGCTGCTTGCTCTCGTAATTCGTACATTTGTCGTGCAAGCATTTAAGATACCTTCTGAATCCATGCTGCAAACCCTGCTTGTGGGCGATCACCTGCTGGCCAGCAAATTTTCCTATGGCGTCAAGGTGCCCTTTACCAATTACTACGTCTACAAGGGCAGTGATCCGCAGCGCGGCGAAATCATCATTTTTGAATACCCCAACGACCCCAGCGTAGACTACATCAAGCGCATTGTGGGCGTGCCCGGCGATATTATCGAGGTGCGCAACAAGCAGTTGTACCGCAATGGCGAGGCCGTCAAGGAAAGCTATATCCGCTTTACCCAGCCCGACCGCATAGAGCCGGTGCGCGACAATTTCGGCCCGGTGACGGTGCCCGAAGGCAAGTATTTCGTCATGGGCGACAATCGCGACAATTCGCTGGATTCGCGCTTCTGGGGTTTTGTGGGCCGCAACGCCATCCGCGCCAAGGCCTGGCGCATCTACTGGTCGTGGGGCGGGCTTGGCGACATGCGCTGGGACCGTATGGGCAAAAAGGTGGAATAGATTTTTCAAGGTGTAGCCCCGGCGTTCGCGCGAGCGGACGCCCACCGCTACGGCGGTTGAAGCCTTGCAAGGAGGCCCGGTGGTTGTCCGGCTGAACAGCGGCGGCGTGGAAGGCGTGGACGCCTATCCCGTGGAACTGGAAGTGGACTTCGTGCGCCAGGGCCTGCCGGGCTTCACCATGGTGGGCCTGGCCGAAACGGCGGTGCGCGAGGCCAAGGACAGGGTGTTTGCGGCCCTGAGGGCTGCCGATTTCAAGCTGCCGCCTGCGCGGATCACCGTCAATCTGGCTCCGGCCTGGCGGCGCAAAAGCGGGGCCAGCTATGACCTTCCTCTTGCCGTTGGTCTGCTGGCCGCCTCTGGCGCCATTCCCGCCGGGAATCTGCAACAGTTCTTCATGGCCGGGGAGCTCTCCCTGAGCGGCGAGCTGCGCCCTGTGAGCGGCGTTCTGCCACTGGCCCTGCTGGCCCGCCAGCGCGGGGCCGCAGGCATTATCGTGCCACCGGGCAATGGGGCGGAAGCCGCCGTTGTACGCGGCCTTTGCGTCCATACTCCCCGCAATATCGCGCAGTGCGCGGCCTTTCTGGCCGGGAGGGAACCTCTTGAGCCTCTGCCCGAACCGGAAATGGACGAACTGCCGCCCTTGGGCCACGGCCTTGATTTTGCCGAAGTCAAAGGGCAGGAGGCCGCCAAGCGCGCGCTGGAAATAGCCGCGGCTGGCGGGCACAACGTCTTGCTGCTCGGCCCTCCCGGCAGCGGCAAGACCATGCTCGCGCAGCGCCTGCCCACCATTCTGCCGCCACTGGACTTTGAGGAGTCGCTTGAAGTCACCAAGATTTACAGCGTGGCCGGCAAGCTGATCGACCATGAGGGGCTGGTGCGCCAGAGGCCGTTTCGCGCGCCGCACCACACCATTTCGGACGTGGCCCTGGTGGGCGGGGGAACCTACCCGCGCCCCGGCGAGGTCAGCCTTGCCCACAGGGGCGTGCTTTTTCTCGATGAACTGCCGGAATTTCAGAAGAGCGCGCTGGAATCGCTGCGCCAGCCGCTGGAAGGCGGCGTTGTGCACATTGCCAGATCCGCGCACAGCGTGATTTTTCCCGCTGCCTGCATGCTGGTGGCGGCCATGAATCCCTGTCCCTGCGGCTATCACGGCGATCCCACGCATGAGTGCAGTTGCCGCCCCGACCAGCGTGCCCGCTATCAGGCGCGCGTGTCCGGCCCCATGCTGGATCGCATCGACGTGCATGTGGAAGTTCCTGCCGTGCCCTATGCGGATCTGCGCCAGGGCCGCGCCGGTGAAGGCTCGGCCGCCATGCGTGAAAGGGTGCTCGCGGCCCGCGCGGTGCAGAGGCAGCGTTATGGCGCTGACGGCCCGCACTGTAACGCGGAGCTTTCAGGCGCGCTGCTGGACGAGCATTGCGCGCTCGACGCCGCAGGCCATGATTTGATGGAAGCGGCCGTGAACCGCCTTGCCCTGTCGGCCCGCGCCTGCGCGCGGGTGCTGCGCATGGCCCGCACCATTGCGGATATGGAGGGGCGGCAGCGCATAGACACCGCCCATCTGGCCGAGGCTGTTTCCCTGCGGGTTCTGGACAGGGGATAGCCTGTTTTTTGCGCGCCATGCCAAACGGCCCTTTACATTCCGGCAGAATGAGTTTTGTTCTGCCGGAATGCAAAGGGCCGTTTTTCTGTTTTTACACAAAATTTCTTGTCGCAGCAGCCACCAGGAGATTAAAGGGCGGTAAAGATTTTAGGGGGAGGGGGCGTGGGGGAGGAGACCCTTTTGCAAAAGGGTCCCTCCCCCGCAAAGTATTTAACAAAACAACGCACGTTTCCAAGAGGCTCTTTAATCAGTGCTTCCTTAAATATGACCAGGCTGTGCGTCAGCTTGCGCTGTCCGCGGCGCGCCTTGCGGCCTGATCCGAGGTGCGTTTTTGTTTGACGCCAGCCTTGGCGGCTTCTTTCTTTTTAGGCTGAGTTTTGGTCTTGGCTGTCTGCTTGGCTTTGCTGACCTGGGCCTTTTTGCTCTTGCCGAGCTTTTTGACGGGGGCGTCGTCGGCGCTGGCATAGGTGAGCCAGGCTTCACGGGCTGTTTTGTGTATATCGGGTCTGTACTGGTTGGGTGGCAGGCAGTCCAGCGCCGCTACGACCGAAGCCGCGCGATTGTCGCAAACCTGGAACCCGGCGTCCAGCAGGCGAAAGGCCTCAACCCCGCGCGTGCGGGAGTCCGGCGCGCCCAGGATGACAGCCAGCAGGCGTCTGGAACCGTGGCTGGCAGTAAAGATGATGTTGTAGCCGGAAGCATTGACCCATCCGGTTTTGAGGCCGTCGGCGCCGGGGTACTGGCCGAGCAGAGGATTCTTGTTCCAGGTGACTCGGCCCTTGTGGTTTATGAAGTGGGTATTGTGAAAGCGCAGGGCCTCGGGGTAGGTCTGCAGGTAGGCGCGGGCCAGGGTCAGCATGTCGCGGGCGGTGGTGTACTGCCCGGCAATGGGCAGCCCGTGGGGATTGCGGAACTGGCTGTCGTGCATGCCGAGGGCCTGGGCCTTGGCGTTCATCATGGTCACGAATGCCGGGGTGGAGCCCCCCACAAATTCCGCCACGGCCGCGCTGGCGTCGTTGCCGGAAGACACGGCCATGCCCATGAGCAACTGCTCAAGGGTCACGTTGTCCTTTTCACTGAGGCCCATGCGTGAACCGCCCGTGCGCGCGGCAGCGCGGCTGACGATGACGGGGCTGTCAAGACTGACCGTCCCCTGGCGGATCTGGTCCATGGCCAGGAACATTGAAAGCACCTTTGTCAGCGAAGCCGGGGCAATGTGCTGATCGGCGTTCTGCTCAAAAAGTATGGCGTCGTGGTCCAGGTCGTACAGGATGGCCGAGCAGGTTTCAAGGGAGCCGTGCGGGGGGATGGCCGGGGCGCTGAGGGCCACGCCTGGGCGCAGCAGCGCCATGCACAGGACAATGAAAAAAAGCGGCAGGCTGGACGAAAGCGCGCTGTACTTCAGGCGACGGAAGAAGCAGATCATGGGCAATCCTTGGGCTGTGGCGCAGGCAACGGACTCTCAGGTAAGCGGGCAAGACGAAATCGGCCTTGTCCGCTGGCTAGAGCAATTTAACTTTTAAATTGCTCTGACGGCTGCGTGAGCAGACGTTCGCTACGGCGGCGTAAGCGCAGCTTGTCTGCGCGGTTAAACGCCGAAGTGAGCGTGCCTTAACCTTTGAGAATGTACATTCTCAAAGGTTACTCTGCTCTAGTACGTAAAGAACATGTGTGAAGTTTTGAAAATACCTCAGTCATTGGGCGCTGCAAAGCAATTTTTTTCGGCCAGGGCGGGGGAACCGGGTTGACGTTGCGGAGCTTGCCGCAGCGAGGCCCGGCTTTTTTCCGTTTTTGCCCATCCGGAAGATGCGGCTTTTCGCAGGCGTATCCGACGGGGCCGATTCTGGATTTTGTATAGATAATTGCTAAACAGTGTTGCTCCTGGTGATGTACTAAAGTTGGGCGTGCATGGCAATAGGGCGGAGCATATGGACAAATCCGCTTTTTGCGCGATGTGGTTTTGCGCAACGCGCGTGCTTGCGGCTGACCTGCGGTAGCGGGGCAAGGCGCGGGCCGTGATGGCGGGTGTGTGCAATGCCCGCGCAGGTACTTTGCCGGACTTATTTATGCTGTGTTTTTAGAGCTGGTTACTAATGAAAAGTGTTAACCGCTCTAGGTTGTTGCGCATCGCGTCGGGGCCTGGCATACCCTTTGAAATCAGGGGTTCCCCATGAGGATCTGTGCATAAAACGCGGAAGAGCGCGCCGTGTGGGCGCGCTCTTCGCGTATGGGCTAAAAGACGAAAATTTGCGGGTTTAAAGTATGCAACCTTTTTCAAAGGTACGCAGTAAATTTAGTAAAGGTTTTGGGGGGTGGGGGCGTGGGGGAGGGGACCCTTTTTTAGATCATGTAACCTTTTTTAAAGGTTACATGATCTAACGCTGCACGAGAGTGCAGCGCGCCACAACGTGGCGTGGATTCTGCCGAGCTTTAGCCGTTGCGACGAAGGAAGCTACGGATGCTTCAAGCGTTGTGACGCAGGAAACTACGCTTGCTTCAGCCGTTGTGACGCAGGAAACTACGGATAAAGACAGCATGAGTAACTATACATCTTGTTCTGCGTAATCGCTGTCGCCATTCGTAAGGCTCGCAGACTCGCCAACGACTGCCGCGAAGACAGCATACGTAACGACACGGCTTGTCCCATACAATCGCTGTCGCCATTCGTAAGGCTCGTAGACTCGCCAACGACTGCCGCAAAGACAGCAATTGGTTAATAGAGCGACCAGCCTGCTGATGGTTGTCGCAAATCGCATTTTCGGCAGAATGACTACTTTGAAATGTGAAGCATTTCAAAGTTAATCTGGTCCAAGGAGGGTCCCTCCCCCACAAAGCATTTCCCTCTTCCCACCCACAAAGCGCTTCATAGTGGCGTTGTGCTAGTCGCCGCCGTCCATGCGAAAGTCCACGCGGATCTTGAACAGCTTGGTGGCGGGCAGGTTGAGAATGGGTATGCCCGTGCATTGGGTTATGCCGTCCAGGGTGGCCTGCGCTTCTTCGCGCGAGGGGCTGATAAGCGTGAACCAGATGTTGTAGTCGTGTTCGCGCAGGTAGTTGTGGGTCACGCCGGGCTTGGCGTTAACGTCGGCCACAAAGGTTTCCATCTTGTCCTGCGGCACTTTGGCGGCGCACAGGGTGGACACGAAGCCGAGCTTGGCCGACTGGAAGTTGGCTCCGAGCCGCCGGATGATCTTGCTGGCCTTGAGGGCGCGTACCCTGTCGAAGGCCTCCTGCTCAGCAATGCCCAAGCGCTGGCCCAGTTCGGCGTAGGGCCGGGGGCACAGGGGAAAGTCCGTCTGGATGATGTCAAGCAGCTGTCTGTCCAGGCTGTCCATGTGGGCAGAATTCTTCAGGGCAGAATCCTTGTGCGTGGCCGAGGGCTTTGCGGTGTGGGCTTGGGTGGTCATGACTTTTCCTTTTTGCGCGTCCTGGCCGGAATATAGGTGCACAGCGGTTCTTCGCCCATGTGGTCGCCGTCCATGCTGTGCGCCCGCGCGCGGCAGCCGCCGCAGACCTTGTGGAACTCGCATTCGCCACATTTGCCCGTATAGCAGGACTGGTCGCGGAACTGCAAAAAGTACTTGCTCTCGCGCCATATCTGGGGAAAGGGCGTTTCGCGCACATTGCCGCAGTTGAGTTCAAGATAGCCGCAGGGCTGCACCTGACCCACATGGCTGATGAAGCAAAAGCCGATGCCGCCAAGACAGCCGCGCGTGACGGCGTCCATGCCGAAGTTGTCGGGCGTGACGCTGATGCCTTCTTCCTTGGCGCGCTGGCGCATGATGCGGTAGTAGTGCGGCGCGCAGGTGGCCTTGAGATGCATCTTGGTGGTCTTGCGGAAGTCGTACAGCCAGTGCAGCACGTCTTCATATTCCTCGGCGGTGATGACCTGATCGGCAAGGCCGGCAGCACGGCCCATGGGCACCAGCAAAAAGATATGCCAGGCAGCCGCGCCGATGCGCTCGCACAGTTCGAATATTTTTTTGAAGCTAGTGAGGTTGTTGCGCGTGACCGTGGTGTTGATCTGAAAGGGCACGCCCGCGGCCTTGAGGTACTCGATGCCGCGCATGGAGGCGTCGAACGCGCCGGGCACGCCACGGAACAGGTCATGACTGGCCGCGTCCGCGCCGTCAATGGAAATGGAGCAGCGGTTGACGCCAGCTTCCTTGATTTTTTGCGCGGTTTCCGGGGTGATCAGGGTGCCGTTGGGCGAAAAGGCGCAGGGCAGGCCCTTGCTGTGGGCATAGGCCACAAGCTCGTACACGTCGGGCCGCATCATGGGATCGCCGCCCGTAAAGATGATGATGGGATTGCCCACCTGCGGGAAGGTGTCGATAAGCGCCTTGGCCTCCGCCGTGGAAAGCTCGCCGGGGTAGGGTTCCGGGTGGGCTTCGGCGCGGCAGTGCTGACAGGCGAGATTACAGGAGCGCGTGACTTCCCAGGCGATGAGGCGGCAGGCCGGGCTGCCATCTTCAAGGGTGCGCAGGGGGGCGCTCATGCCCGCCTGGCCGCCCGGATGTCCCCCAGCCTGTGCCGGATGTCCGCCGGGATGTCCCCCAGGATGCCCGTTAGCCTGTGCCGGGTGGCCGCCGGGGTGGCCGGGATGCCCGCCAGCGTGCTCGCCAGCCTGGCCGGGATGGCCGCTGATGGGGTTGCCCGCGCTGCCGGGCATGCCGCCGGGATGGCCCCCGGCGTGGTGCGAGTGGTTGCTCATTATTTTTCAGCCTTACCGTGCCAGTTTTTGCGCCAGCAGGGTTTCGGTAAAGTAGGTGATGATGGTGTCCGCGCCCGCGCGTTTGAGGCCCATGAGGGATTCAAGCATGACGGCGCGTTCGTCCACCCAGCCGTTGATGCCAGCGGCGCGTATCATCGAGTATTCGCCGCTGACCTGATAGGCGCACAAGGGCACGTCCACATGATCGCGCACAAGGCGTATGATGTCGGCGTACGGCCCGGCAGGCTTGACGATGAGGGCGTCCGCGCCTTCATCGAGGTCGGCATAGGCTTCGCGCAGGGCTTCGCGGGCATTGGCCGGGTCCATCTGGTAGGACTTGCGGTCGCCGCTCGCGGGCGCGCTTTCGGCGGCCTCGCGGAAGGGCCCGTAATAGGCGGACGCGTATTTGACCGCGTAGGACATGAGGGGCGTTGCCGTGAAGCCCGCGTCGTCCAGGGCTTCGCGGATGGCGGCCACGCGGCCGTCCATCATGTCGGAGGGGGCCACCATGTCGGCCCCGGCCCGCACATGGCTCACCGCCGTCTGCGCCAGCAGGGGTAGGGTGGCGTCATTGCGCACCACGCCTTCGGGCGTCAGGATGCCGCAGTGCCCGTGACTCATGTATTCGCACAGGCACACGTCGGTAATGACAAAAAGCTTGGGCCAGCGTTTTTTGAGCAGGCGGATTGCTTCCTGCACAATGCCGTCGTCGGCGTAGGCTCCGCAGGCTTTTGCGTCCTTGACGGCGGGAATGCCGAAAAGAATGACGGAATGCAGGCCCGTATCCACGGCCCGCTCCACCTGTTTTTCCAACTCGCCGAGGCTCAGCTGGAACTGGCCGGGCATGGAGCCTATTTCTTTGCGGAAGTTGCGGTCTTCGGTCTCAACCACAAAATAGGGCTGGATAAGGTCTTCCACAAGCAGGGGCGCGGTTTCGCGCACCAGGGTGCGGAGTTCGGGAGTGGAACGTAAACGGCGGCCGCGATGGAATGCTGTCATGACTGTTGTCCTTTGTGCTGGCCTTTGTTGCGCCAGCCTGTAGGGATATGTGCTGCGGCGCGGCTTTTGGGCGTGGCGCGTCGTATCGTATTTTTTCGGAAAGTCCAGGTGCGGCCCCAAAGCCGCAGGCAGACCTCCTGCACGGAAAAACAAAGCAGGGGCCTGTTATGGGCTGCGTTGCCGTTGTCCTGAGCCAGCGTCGCACGCCGCAACTGGCGTAAGGGCATAAAAGCCATATCTGCAGAAAAACAGGCGGCGCGCCTGCACGGAGCGTAGGCGTCTACGTACCCGGGGCGCGCCGCCAAGTTCCCTACGGTCAGCAAAGTGCGTCGCGCAGGCTACTTGATGCCGATTTCTTCGTCAGTCAGGTAACAGGCCGGGTCCGGAGCCCAGATGTCGTCATAATAGGCTTCGGCGCGGGCGCGGAAGTTGCCGCCACAGATGTTCAGGAACTGGCACTTGGCGCAGCGCCCCGTGACGTGGGCCTTCTTGTCCTTGAGCTTGTGCAGAAGTTCGATGGAGGGGTCGTCCCAAATCTGCGAGAAGGGGCGCTCCAGCACGTTGCCAAACACATGGTTGCGCCAGAACTGGTCCGCGTGCACCTTGCCGTCCCAGGAAATACAGCCTATGCCCCGGCCGGAACTGTTGCCCTCGTTGTACTGAAGCAGTTCAAACACTTCTTCGGCGCGCTTGGGGTTCTCGCGCTTGAGGCGCATCCACACGTAGGGGCCGTCGGCGTGGTTGTCCACGGTGAGGATTTCCTTGCCCTTGCCCGCGTCGAACAGGGCGCGGGTTTCGTCCATGATGAGATCCAGCACCTGGCGGGTTTCCGCGTGATCCAGGTCTTCCTTGATCAGCTCCGAGCCACGGCCGGAGTAGACAAGGTGGTAAAAACAGGCGCGGGGAATTTCCATATCCTTGAGCAGGCGGAAGATGCCGGGGATTTCGCCGGCATTGCGCTTGTTGATGGTGAGGCGCAGCCCCACTTTGAGGCCCTCGGCCTGACAGTTGGTGATGCCCTCCAGCGCCTTGCGAAAAGCGCCGGGCACGGCGCGGAATTTGTCGTGTATTTCTTCCATGCCGTCCAGGGAGATGCCCACGTACGAAAGGCCCACGGCCTTGAGTTCGCGCGCTTTTTCCTTGGTGATGAGGGTGCCGTTGGTGGAAATGACCGCGCGCATGCCACGGGAGGTGGCATGGCTGGCCAGTTCCACGAGGTCCTTGCGCACCAGGGGTTCGCCGCCGGAAAAAAGCATGACGGGCGCGCCGTAGGCGGCCAGATCATCGATCATTGTCTTGGCCTGATCGGTGCTGATGTCGTCCGATCCGTCAACCTCGATGGCGTGGGCGTAGCAGTGCACGCACTTGAGGTTGCAACGCTGGGTCATGTTCCAGACCACCACGGGTTTTTTATCCTTGGAAAACTGCAACAGGTGCGAAGGCAGCTTGCCGGATTCACGGCCATAACGCAGCGCGTCCGAAGGCTCCACCTGGTCGCAGTACAACTTGGAAATGCCAATCATCACACGATCCTTATTGTTCTATGCATTTTTTCAGTATGGCAAAGGCCTCGTCCAGACCTTCGGGCTGAGTGCCGCCCGCCTGGGCCAGATCCGGCCTGCCGCCGCCAGCGCCGCCGCAGGGTGCGGCCACAGGCTTGATAAGGGCGGGCGCCGTAAATCTGCCGTGCAGATCCTTGGAGACATAAATAAGCATGCCCACCTTGCCTTCTTCCACCGTGGCGAGGCAGGCCACCGCATTTTCAGAAAGGCGCGAGCGTACGTCGTCCATAACTTCACGCAGGGCCTTGACGGGCACATTGTCCAGCCGGGCGGCCAACAGGCGCACGCCGTTGACGTCCTGGGCACGGGCGGCCAGTTCCGCGCCGGAAGCCGGAGCGGCCGAGGCTTTTTCCGAGGCTTTGCGCAGCTTTTTCACCTCGGCGTACAGGGCCTGCACGCGCTCGGCAAGCTGGCCGGGCCTGGCCTTGAGCAGGGCGGAAAGACCGTCCAGCTCGGCGCGCTGCTCCACGGCATGCCCGTAGGCGTTCCAGCCTGTGACGGCCTCAATGCGGCGGGTGCCGGCGGCAACGCCGCTTTCGCTCACAATGAGAAAGCCCCCGGCTTCGCCCGTGCGGGACAGATGCGTTCCGCCGCACAGTTCTACGGACTCAGGGTCGCACGTTTCAGCGCCTGAAACTGTGAGCACGCGCACAGTTTCACCATATTTTTCATTAAACAGCGCCATGGCTCCGGAGGCCACGGCATCGGCCATGGCCATTTCTTTGGCGGAAACTTCAAGATCGGCCATAATGGCGGCGTTGACCTGACGTTCAACAGCGGCAAGCTCTTCGGGGGTCAGGGCCGCGATATGGGAAAAGTCGAAGCGCAGGCGGCTGCCGTCCACCAGAGAACCGGCCTGCTTGACGTGCGTGCCCAGCACCCGGCGCAGGGCCGCGTGCAGCAGATGGGTGCAGGTATGGTTGCGGGCAGTGGCCTTGCGTTCATCGGGATCGACCGCCAGGCGCACTTCCTTGCCCTGCAGCAGTTCGCCCCTGGTGATCTCCACTTCATGCACCAGCAACTGGGGAGTGGGCTTGTGGGTGGTGACGACCCTGGCCTCGCCGGAGGTGGCGCTCATGAGGCCCGTGTCGCCCGCCTGACCGCCGCCCTCGCCATAGAAGGGCGTGGCCTCGGTAACGGCGTAGCCGCTCTCGCCCTCGCCAAGCACGTCCACGGGCTGGCCGGAGGCATTGAGCAGCACGGTGACGACGCTTTGGGCCGTCAAGCCGTCATAGCCCACAAAGCGGCTTTGCGCGCCGCCGTCCGCAAGGGCTTTAAAGGGATTGTCCCCATTGTCGCCCTGGCCGAGCAGCCCGCCTTTTTTCTGGTGTTCGCGGGCGCGCTGGCGCTGCTCCTGCATGTATTTTTCAAAGCCCTGGGCATCGGCGCTGAAGCCGCGCTTTTCGGCCACGTCGGTCACGATGTCCAGCGGGAAGCCGTACGTGTCGTACAGCTTGAAGCAGAAATCGCCGGGAATGAGGCTCTTGCCCTGCGCCTTGAGGGAGGCCAGTTCTTCGTCAAGCAGATCCAGGCCCTTCTTGAGCGTCAGGGAGAAGCGCTGTTCTTCCTCGAACACGGCGCGGTCGATGAAGTCGGCGCTTTCCACCAGTTCGGGATAGGCGTCGCCCATAACTTCGGTGACCTTGCGGGCCACCTTGTGCATAAAGGGTTCGTTGACGCCCATGAGGGTGGCGAAGCGCAGGGCGCGGCGGATGAGGCGGCGCAGCACGTAGCCCCTGTTTTCGTTGGAGGGCAGCACACCGCCCGCAATAAGGAAGGCGGCGGCGCGGCTGTGGTCGGCGATGACGCGCAGGGCCGTGTCCACATCGTTGGTGTCCGGGGCGCTGAAACTGTATTTCACGCCGGCAAGACCGGCCGCGAACTGGATGATGTCCTGGAACAGGTCGCAGTCAAAGTTGGAGCGTTTGCCCTGGGCAACGGCGGCCATGCGCTCAAGACCCATGCCCGTGTCGATGTTGGGATTGGCCAGAAGGGTGCGGGCGCCGTCGGCGCTCTGGTCGAACTGGGTGAACACGAGGTTCCAGATTTCAAGAAAGCGGTCGCAGTCGCACACGCCGATGCCGCAGTCGGGGCCGCAGGACATGTCTTCGCCCTGGTCCACGTAAATTTCGGAACAGGGGCCGCAGGGGCCGGTATCGCCCATGGTCCAGAAGTTGTCCTTCTCGCCCATGCGCACGATGCGTTCGGCGGGCAGCTGGGCAATCTCGGCCCAGAGATCTGCGGCGTCATCGTCTTCACGAAAGACCGTGACCCACAGTTTGTCCTTGGAGAGTCCCAGTTCCTTGGTCACGAACTCCCATGCCCAGGTGATGGCTTCGCGCTTGAAATAGTCGCCAAAGGAAAAGTTGCCGAGCATCTCGAAAAACGTGTGGTGGCGCGCGGTGCGGCCCACGTTTTCAAGGTCGTTGTGTTTGCCCGAAACGCGCAGGCATTTCTGGCAGGTGGTTGCGCGTGAGTAGGAGCGCTTTTCTTCGCCAAGAAAGAGTTTTTTGAACTGCACCATGCCGGAGTTGGCAAAAAGCAGCGAAGGATCGTTGGGCGGAATAATAGGCCCGGAAGCAACGATTTCATGCTGGTGACGGTGAAAAAACTCAAGGTAGCGGCGGCGTATTTCTTTAGCGGTGAGCATAGGGGCTCCTGGTGAAGGCTGCTCGGTGTGACCCCCGCCGTACAGTGGGGGGGCGTGTTCTTGCCGTAACGGGTCACGGTCACGGACGCTCAGCCCGCAGCGGCGCGGTCTGACATGCCGGACTGTAGAGCATTTTCTCTTTGAAATTGCTCTGGCGACTGTGTGAGCAGTCGCCCGCTGCGAAGGCGTAAACGCAATTGATTTGTGCGGTTAAGCGCCGAAGCGAGCGTGTATTCACTTTTGAAATGTGAAGCATTTCAAAAGTGTTCTGCTCTGGAAGAGCAGGGTAACATTGAAAATGTCTGTTGCTCTGCGCGGATTTCTGTAAAATTCGCGCCACGAAATACTTGTAGGGCGAACGTGCTTCGTCGATGCGACGAAGCACGTTGCGGACGAAGACATTGAAGCTTCGCCCATGCGACAAAAGCTGAACCGTGTGCCTGGGGAAACAGCGCCTGAAAACAGTGTGTGTCGCAACACAACGTCATCTCTGCGACCGTGGCCGCCGTGCGCAGGCCCCTTTGGCGACAATCGCCGCAAATTAGCGGATGAAGACTGGGACGCTTCGTCCGCCCGGTGAGCATTACAGCGTTAAATGTTCTAGGGAAGCACTGATTAAAGAGCCTCCCGGAAACGCGCAGGTATTTCCTTTGGCAAGGCGCGCTCCTTTTTTGAAGCAGGAGTGGACTCTTCCGTCCTCGACTGTTTCAAAAAAAGTGAAGCACGTCCGCCAAACGGAATACATCCGCGTTTCCTTAATCGTCAGCGGAGACGGGGTCCAGCCCCTCATCCTGATCTTCTACGGTGGGTGTGAATTCTTTGGGGTGCAAGCCCAAAAATTCCACAACCTTGGCTTCTATCTGGTTGCGCAGGTCGATGTTTTCGTCCAGCAGGGCGCGCACTTTTTCACGGCCCTGGCCCAGCTTTTCAGAGCCAAAGGCGAACCATGAACCGCTCTGGTCGATGATTTTGGCCTCAATGCCAAGATCAAGCAGTTCGCCAGAGCGCGAGATGCCCTGGCCGTAAAGAATGTCGAAAATCGCGCTGCGGAAGGGCGGCGCAACCTTGTTTTTGACCACCTTGACCCTGGTGCGGGAGCCGAAGGATTCTTCCTTGTCCTTGAGGGTCTGTATGCGGCGGATGTCCAGGCGCACGGACGAGTAGAACTTCAGCGCGTTGCCGCCCGTGGTGGTCTCGGGGCTGCCATAGCCCGTGACGCCGATCTTCATGCGTATCTGGTTGATGAAGATGACCGAGGTGCGCGACTTGTGGATGGTGCCCGTGAGGCGGCGCATGGCGTGCGACATGAGTCGGGCATGCCCGCCCACCTGGGTTTCGCCCATATCGCCTTCAAGCTCGGCCTGCGGGATGAGGGCGGCCACAGAGTCCACCACCACAAGGTCCACCGCGCCGGAGCGCACCAGCATGTCGGCAATATCCAGGGCCTGTTCGCCGTAGTCTGGCTGCGAGATGAGCAGTTCGTCAGTATTGACGCCAAGGCGCTTGGCATAGGTCACGTCCAGCGCGTGTTCGGCGTCAACAAAGGCGCAGGTGCCGCCCATGCGCTGGCACTCGGCAATGATATGCAGGGTAAGGGTGGTTTTGCCCGAAGATTCGGGGCCGAAAATTTCCGATATGCGCCCACGCGGTATGCCGCCCACGCCCAGGGCCAGGTCAAGGCCGATGGAACCAGTGGGGATAACAGGTATATTCACGTGAGCGTCGTCAGAAAGCTTCATGACAGCGCCCTTGCCGTATTTGCGTTCAATGGTGGCAAGGGCGGTGCCCAGGGCTTCCGCGCGCGCGTCTTCAGGGCTCAGGGCCGGTTTTTTGGCCATAGCTTTTATGCTCCGGGTAAAGATATCTTCAAGCACATCATTATAGCAAAGGCCCGGACGCAAGGCAAATGCCCTTGCGCCAGCGGCCCGGTATGCCGTCCCGCTGCGGCGCGCCATGGAAACATTTAACACCTGAAACGCTCATGTACGGCAGGCAAAAGCCGGCCTACTCGCATTTCGTGGCAAGGATTTTAGAAAAATCCTTGCAGAGCAGGTAACTTATTTCATTCGTAAACTGCTCTCGCGCGCGTGTCGCAAGCGTGGAGAAATGTATCCGCAACCGTGGCGTGCTCTGGTGGATGCGTATTGTTAACTATAATTCTTGATAATGCGTCTGGCAAGAAATTTCCCCTACCCGCCTCTTGCGCAGAGCGGCTTGTCTGGCATACAAGCGCGGTCATGAGCAATCAGCCAGACATCATCGTGCTTTTTTCCGGCGGCCTGGACAGCATCCTGGCGGCCAAGGTATTGGAACAACAGGGACTTGCCGTCCGCTGCATCCATTTTATCACGCCCTTTTTCGGCTCTGCCAAGGCCGTGCCCTACTGGCGCAAGATCTATGGACTGGACATCGTGAGCCAGGACGTGGGCGAAGAATTTGCGCAAATGCTGCGCCAGCGGCCGGAGCATGGCTTCGGCAAGGTCATGAACCCCTGCGTGGACTGCAAGATACTGCTGTTGCGCAAGGCGCGTCTCTATATGGAGTCAGTGGGGGCCAAGGGGCTCGCCACGGGCGAGGTGTTGGGGCAGCGGCCCATGTCGCAACGACGCGACACGCTGCACCTTATCATGCGCGATGCCGGAGTCAGCGGTATCTTGCTGCGGCCCCTCTGCGCCGCGCATTTGCCGGTGACGCAAATGGAAGAAAGCGGCCTTGTGGACCGCACCCGCCTGTTGAGCTTTTCTGGCCGGGGTCGCCGCGATCAGCTTGATCTGGCGGCGGAACTGGGCGTTACGGAGATCCCCACCCCCGGCGGCGGTTGCCGCCTGACGGAAAAAGAAAACGCCCGCCGGTACTGGACCGTCCTCACCTTGCTGCCCCAGGCTGGCGACAGGGACTTTACCCTGGCCAATCTTGGCCGCCAGTTCTGGCATCACGAAGGCGAGAACCATTACTGGCTCTGCATCGGCCGCAACAGCGCGGACAACGACAAGCTGGCCGCAGCCATGCAGCCTGACGACATGCTGCTGCGCCTGCGCGACCTGGCCGGGCCCATGGCTCTGGCCCGCAGCGGCGCGGACTGGCCCCGCCACGTGCTTGAGAGCGCTGCGGCCCACGCGGCCTCCTATGCGCCCAAGGCCGTGGCAGCTGGCGGCCCTGTGGCTGTGCGTGCGCGGCAGGGGCAGGCCGAGGGCGACGCGGCCTTTGAGATGGACGTGACGCCGCAACGAGTGGGAGAGGCCTGGGGCGAAGCGCTCTGGGACGATGTGAAGGCTGTTATCAGGGCCGAAGCCAGGGAACGCCTTGCCGCGACACTGCATGGCAAACACAAGCCCGGCCCGGAAGATGCGGAATAAGCTGCCGCCATACTGCGAAAGGCGTCAATAAAGGTATAGGGTCTGCTTTACAAAGATAGGGCTTGAAGATATATGTATCCATTGCGTTAATAGTTTGTGTTTACGCCCCCAGCGGCGTCCGCCGGAGGATTACATGGATCATAAGGACTTGGAATATTTTCGCAAACTTCTTTCAGAGATGCTTGAAGAAGCCCAGCAAAAGGGCGACAGCACCATTGAAGAACTTACCGACAGCAATGAAGTTTTTGCTGACCCTGCCGACAGGGCCACAGCAGAGTCTGATCGCGCCTTTACCCTGCGCATCCGTGACCGGGAGCGCCGCCTTATACGCAAAATCCAGGCAGCGCTGACGCGTATCGATGACGGAACGTATGGCATCTGCGAGGATTGCGGCGACGACATCAGTATTCCGCGACTCAAGGCCCGTCCTGTGACGCGGCTGTGCATCAACTGCAAAGCCAAGCAGGAAGAGGACGAACACCTGAGAGGCGACTGAGGCGCTGCCCGCAGCGGCCCGTGGTCGCCAGCGGATCATGTCGCCGCCCGTTTTGTGCCGGACGGCTCCCACCCAGCTTCGCAGCCGGGGCCGGGGCTCAGCCGGGCCAGCCGAGGCCAGAGATTCAGCCGGGAACCCCGGATGACCGATGGAACTGCCGCCGGGGTTCTTCAAAAAAACCTGGCAATGCGCGCGGCTGCACGTCTGGCAAAACCGGGTTTTACATACACGGCCACAGAAGCAGGAGCAATTTTTGCGCCTTCCTGATTCAGCCATGCCGTTTTCGCCCGGAGGGCCGCGCCTGTAACGAGGGCGCGGCCCGGGCTTATTATATGGGGCACTGCGCTGTTCTTGACGCCCCGCTCTTGCACCGCGCCCCGGCGACACGGGATGCGCGCAAATTGGTCTTCAGCACTGAAGGCATAAGCTTTCCCGCCCTCAGGCGGGTTTTTTCATACCTATGGACGCACATCTTTTTCGCCGCCTTTGTGAAGACCTGACGCCCCAGCTTACCGGGGCGCGGATTGAAAAATTGCAGGAACCGGCTCCGGGGCTACTGGCGCTCACCTGGTATGGCGGCGGTCGCAAGCGCCAGCTGTGCCTGCGGTACGCCCGCAAGGAGCCTTTCTGCTTTTTGAGCGCCAGCCGCATCACAGCGGGCAAAGCGCCTTCGGCCCAGATCATGCGCCTGAGAAAATACGCGTCCGGTCGGCGCATAGCGTCCTGTGTGGTCAGGTTTTGCGATCGGCAGCTCTGGCTGCTGCTGGCCGGAGGCGACAGCGCGCTGATGGCGGATTCGGGCGGCAAAGGTTCTGCCGCTGAAGCGTCGCGGCTCGCCTGGCTTTTGCTGGATCTGCGGGAAGGGCCGTCCCTGCATTTTTTGTCCGAAGACGAAGCGCCGGAAGAGGAAGCCCCCGACTGGCCCGGGCCGGACACTTTGGCCCAGGCCCTGCAGGACTGGCGCGCGTGGTCCGTACTCACTCCGGCCCTGCGGCGCACCCTGACCTGCCTGGAAGAGCCTGAGCAATGGGCCCTGGTGGAAGACTTGCGGGCTGGCGGCGGCGACGTGTTCTGTTACGGTCCGGCACTGCCGGAAGCGGCAGAGATTTCGGTGGATGGCGCAGACGGCCAGTTCACGGGTGGGCAGTTTCCGGGCTGGCAGCTTCCGGGCGGGCAGTTCCCCGACGCCCAGTTTTCGGGCATGGCCCCTGCCGTGGATGCGGCGGCTCCCGCCAGTTCCGGACTTTTCGCTGGCCGCGCCTCTAGCTCCATACGGGCCATCCATTCCATTCGGGCCGTCAGCGCATGGCCCTTGCCGCCGCAGCAGCGCGCGGCCCTGCTGACAGATGATGAACGGGCGTCCGGCCTTGTACTGCGTGAAGAGTGCGGCGCGGATGTGTTGGGCCTCACGGAAAAAGCCGGGCAGGACATGGTGCTGGCGCGGCTCGCTGGCGAGCAGGCAAGGGAGGCGGCCCTGCCGCTGGACAGGCGCGGGCGCAAGCTCGCAAAGCTGCTGGACAAGTTGCGTGAAGAAGAGCGCCGCCTCACGGGCATGACCGAAGCGCAGGCCGACGCGCTGGCGCTTCAGGAAAACCTGTGGCAATGGCCTGCGGAATACCGGGCGCTCAGCGTTACGGTGGCTGCGGGCGCGCACGGCCCTGCTCGCGAAATACGTCTGGACCCACGGCGCAACGTGCGCGAGGAAATGGCGCGGCTTTTTCATACGGCCCGTCGCGGCTGGCGCGGTCTGGAGCATCTGGTGCAGCGACGCGGGGCGCTGGAGCAGGAAATGGCGGCCATAGCCCGCGCCCGGCGCGACAGCCTACTTGGCGCAGGCAGTACCCAGACAGGTGGCGGCCAGACCCTTTCGGGCCAGGCAATCTCTGGCCAAACAACCTCTGGCAAGGCAGGCAGCGGCAAGGCGGGCGGGGCCGGACCCCTCGCTGGCGCAGCTGCGGGCATGCCCACGGCTTTGCCCAAGAATGTGCAGCTTTTCATCAGCTCGGACGGCTTTGCCCTGTTGCGCGGGCGTGACGCCAAGGGCAATCTTGCGGCCCGCAAACTGGCTGCCCCCCACGATATCTGGCTGCATGCCGAAAACGGGCCGGGCTCGCACGTCATCATACGGCGCACCCACGGCGGTCAGGACGTGCCTGTCAGCACGCTGGACGAGGCCGGATCCCTGGCGGCCAGCAAAAGCTGGCAAAAGGATGCGGCCCGCGCCCGCATCCAGTACGCCGAGGTGCGTCACGTCAAGCCCATGCGCAATGCCCTGGCGGGCACCGTGCGCATAGACAAGGTGCTGGCCTCGCGCGAAGTGCCTGTGGACGCCACCCTGGAGGAAAAACTGCTGCCGGAGTAGAGCGGGCGGCAGCAGCGTGAGCGTTATATCTCCTGCCCTGCTGGCATCAGGCCTGCTGGCGTCAAATTGGCTTCAACGCTCCGGCGTCACGCGCTGGGTATTATCGGTACAGCGTATTTTCGGTGAAAAGCCCATGGCAGGGTACTCCTCAAAGATATTGCCAGCATTGGCGGCAAGATGCAGAGCCAGGTTGCGCGCTTGATGGCAACGCTCCACTTCCATCAGCGTGGCGCTTCCCCCCGTTTTTTTCAAGGACGACCTTTGAGAACGAATTGAAGCTATCCCTGTTTATTCCATATAAAATTTCCTCCTGGCATTGGCGTTGCTGCTGCTTTATTGCGAGCTGCAAAGGCATTTTTTGGCACTTGAAGAACTTACTTTTTTGTTTTAGCTAGTTAATAACGTGAACCGATAAGTAATGCCTTTTGATACGCGTCTTTTCGATGAACTCCTTCCAACATCATTTCTATTCAATATAATCAGCTGGTTAAGTCGTTAAATATGCTTCTGTGAGAATCCACAAGGATTACGCCATTCACTTGTCATATGATCAGCCTGAAGAGCAGTTGCGCCGGTGTTTGCCACCGTGATATTCTAAAAAATGAAATGAAAACATTGGCCTAGAGATAACATTTTTGCACATCCTCAACAGGAGTGAATATCTGATGAAAAAATGCAGCATCCTTCTTCTTGCGGTAACCATGCTGGTTGCTTCGGCATTTTCAGCAATGGCGGCTGAAAAACTCATTGTCTATACTTCAATGAAGGAATCCATCATTGGGGCCCTCAAGGAAGGATTCACAAAAAAGCACCCTGACATCGCCATGGACTATCAGTCAGCGGGCGCTGGCAAACTTATGGCCAAGGTGGCCACTGAGCGTCAGTCCGGCAAGATTATGGCCGACGTTATCTGGACAAGCGAAGTGCCGGACTTTTTTAACATGCGCGCCGAAGGGATTCTTGAAAAATACGAATCCCCCGAACTGAAATTCCTCATCAATCCCTTTTCCGATTACGACGGCACCTTTACGGCCGTCAGGCTTGGAACCCTCGGTATCGCCTACAATACCCGCTATGTGAAACAGGCCCCCACACAGTGGAGCGACGTCATCAAGCCCGAATACAAAAAGGCTTTTGGCATTGCCAATCCCGCCCTGTCCGGCACAGCCTACATGAGCATTCAACTGCTCGTGGACAAGTTCGGCTGGGAGTATATTGAAAAAATCAGCAAAAATGGCGGCCGGATAGGCAAGGGTTCCGGCCAGGTTGTGGACGATACCGCTTCTGGCGACCTTCTTGCCTGCATAGGCGTCGATTACATCGTCAATGATAAAATCAAAAAAGGGGCAAGCCTTGCCCTGGCGTACCCCCCTGAAATGCTGGTAATTCCCAGCCCCGTGGCCATCTTCAAGGGCACGCCCAACTTTGAGGCCGCCAAGAAGTTTGTGGACTATCTTCTCTCCGAGGAAGGGCAGAAGATTTTGGCGGAGCAGGGCACATTGCCCGTGCGCAAGGGCATCACCCCGCCCAAGGAATATAACCTTCCCACCAGTGAAGAAGCCTTTGCGCGTGGCATCAAGATTGACTACCAGAAGGTGCTGACTGAAAAAGAAGCCAGCATTAAAAAATTCACCGATATAATGATGTCCAAATAGCGCCAACACCGCAAACTGCAGGAGCTGTATAGGCCGCGTCGGCGTTGTAAAACAACGTCGGCGCGGCGCAGGCCTGTTTTTCTTCAAAAAGTGATGGGGTTCAGCTTTTTTCAAAGTGTGGACACAAGCAGGGATCAGTATGGCAGAAATAGTTCTTGATAATATTGCCAAATCATATGGCGAACATGCGGTCTTGCAAAACCTTTCGCTCACCGTGAAGGATGGGGAGTGCTTTACTCTCATTGGCCCTTCCGGGTGCGGCAAAACGGTGCTTTTGCGCATTATCGCCGGATTCGAGTCGCTTGATCAGGGCAGCATGTCCATCGGTTCCGACGTTGTCGCCGATGCCGGCACGGGCGATTCTTTGCCTCCGGAGCGGCGCAGTCTTGGGGTTGTTTTTCAGGACTATGCCGTGTGGCCGCACATGACGGTACGCCAGAATGTCGGGTATCCCCTCAAGATTGCAAAACGTCCCCCGGCAGAAGCTGCCAGGCTGGTGCAAAAGAGCATTGATGACGTCAATCTTTCCGGCATGGAAGACCGCCTGCCCTCGCAACTGTCCGGTGGTCAGCAGCAGCGGGTGGCTTTGGCGCGCGCCCTGGTGGCGGAACCGACCCTGCTGCTTCTGGATGAGCCGCTCAACAACCTTGATGCGAATCTGCGCGAAGAAATGCGCTTTGAAATCAAGCGACTGCAAAAAAACCTTGGCGTTACCATCCTTTATGTCACGCACGATCAGGAGATTGCCCTCGCCATTTCAGACCGGATGGCTGTTATGGATGAACACGGCGTCATCCGGCAAATAGGAACGCCGACGCAGCTTTTTTCCGAACCGGCCGATGACTTTGTGTTCTCCTTTCTTGGCATGAGCAATTTTTTGCACGTTCAGGCGGCAAACGGCGTGGTGCGCTTTCAGGGGTACGGTTTTACGATGCCTTCGGGGGCCGACCATGCCGGCCAGGGCCGTATAGGCTTTCGGCCGTCTGACGTTGTGTTGCGCCGCAGTGGCGAGGGCATCAAGGCTACCGTACATCGAGCCAGTTTTCTTGGAGCCATCACGGACTATCAGCTTGAGGTGGATGGCCAGCACGTGCGCACGGCAGTGGATACGCATCAAGCCCTGGCCAATGATTTGTTGCTCAAAGAGGGTGAGGAGTGCGTTTTTACCCTGCGGAATTTCCATTGGTTCAAGTAGCACTTCTGACTTTGCTTTCCACGTATCCCAATGTAAAGGCGTCAGCCCTGCCTGGTTACAATCTCCGGTGGTTACGGCGTAAACTTTTCGGGCATGCTGCGCATCAAATCGGATAAAACTATGCAAGCAGTCAAACAACAGCGCACATTCGGCGTGGCGGAAATCATTCTGCTTTTGTCCATTGCCATCCTCCTGATCGTGGTTGTGGTGCCGGTAGCACTCATCTTTTTTAACGCCTTTTTTGTTGATGGCCAGTTCAACCTTGCTGACCTGGTCAAAACACTGAGCGAAGGCGAAACCTATCAGGCCTTGCTGAACTCGCTGTTCATCGCCAGTGGCGTGACCCTGTGCGCCACGGCTGTGGGCACCTTTTTCGCATGGCTCGTAACGCGAACGGACATTCCCTATAAAGGCTTTATGAAGGGCATGTTTCTTGTGCCCTTTATGCTGCCCTCATTTATCGGCGCTCTTGCCTGGAAGATGCTGCTTTCGCCCCGCGCTGGCTACATCAACCGCTTGTGGCGGGACGTCACCGGTGCAGAAGATGCCTTGTTCAATATCTTTTCTTTTGGCGGCATTATCGCCATTGAAACAATGTATCTTTTCCCCTTTGTCTTTATTCAGGTCTGTGGCGCACTGGAACGCATGGACCCCACGCTGGAAGAATCCGCACGGATTTCCGGGGCCGGGCTCTTTACCATTACCCGCAAAATAACGCTGCCCCTGGTGATGCCCAGCATCCTTTCCGGCGCATTGCTGATCATGCTGTATTCCATGGCGCATTTTGGCACGGTGGCTGTTCTTGGGATTGAAGTGGGCATCTACAATATCCCGACGCTGATCTATGAGCGCATTCACCAGAGCGCGGGCAGCTTTGATTCCATCCGCACAGGGACGGTGCTGGCATCGGTTCTTGTCGTCACGGCGGCGCTCATTATCTGGTTGCAGCGGAAAATTCTTGGCTCAGGCAAATACCAGATCATTGCAGGCAAGAGTTTTCGCCCCATGGAGCTTAAGCTGCGGGGCCTGCGCACGCCGCTGTTTGTTTTTTGCCTGCTCTATATCGGGCTGACCATCGTGCTGCCCACAGTGACCATCTTTCTGGTTGGCGGGCTCAAAACCTACGGAATCCCCATTACATGGGAGAATCTGTCGCTGGATAACTACAAGTACGTTCTTTTTGAATGGGACCAGACCCAGCAGGCCATCAAAAACAGTATCGGCCTTGGCCTTGGCGCGGCAACCATAACCATGTTTTCTGGCGTGATGATTTCTTATGTCATCGTCAAGATGAAGGTGCGGGGCAAGGGGATTCTGGAATTCCTCGGGATGCTGCCGTTTTCGGTGCCTGGCTCGGTTATCGCGCTTGGCGTTATCCTGGCCTGGAGCGGGCGTTTTGGCATCAACCTTTACAACACGATCTGGATTATCCTCATCGCCTACATCGCCAGATATATGGCCTTCTCGCTCAAGGCAAACTCCGCAGCCCTGGAGCAGGTGCACGATTCTCTGGTAGAGGCGGCGCGGGCTTGCGGGGCATCCATGTGGCAGGCATTGCGTGATATTGTGCTTCCTCTGGTTCGTCCCGGCATGGTGGCTGCGTTCTTTCTTATCTTTCTGCCAGCGCTGCGTGAACTGACGGTTTCCGTCATGCTGTACGGCACAACCAGCAGAACCATAGGCGTGGCCATCTACACGCTCAACGAAGATGGCGAAACCGTCACTTCCGCGGCGCTGGCTGGCATCGCCCTGATTTTGATAGTGACCGGGCAAACGATTATCAACCACTTTGCCAAAACCAAGCAGGCCTGATCATGTCAGTAACTCTTACAAACGTAACCAAGTATTTTGGCAAGGTTAAAGCTGTTTCATCTCTCAATTTCAAGATTGGCGATGGAGAATGCTTTTCTATGCTTGGGCCTTCGGGCTGCGGAAAAACAACCACATTGCGCATGGTCGCGGGCTTTGAAGACCTTGATGAGGGTGAGATCAGCGTCAATGACGTGCTGTTGTCCTCGAGCAAGAAGAAATATTATCTCCCGCCCGAAAAACGTAATTTCGGGATGGTTTTTCAGGCATTTGCCGTGTGGCCACATATGAGTGTCTTTGAAAACGTGGCCTTTCCCTTGCGCATCAAGAAGATCAGTTCGCACGAAATTGCCAAGCGAACCACGCAGGCCCTGGAGCACACAAGCCTGCTTGATGTTGCCTCCAAAAGCCCTGCGGATCTTTCTGGCGGCGGCAAGCAGCGTGTTGCCCTAGCGCGGGCTTTGGCCATCAATCCTTCGGTCATGCTGCTGGACGAGCCCCTTTCGAGTCTTGACCCCCACCTGCGCGAAGAGATGCGCTTTGAGATAAAGGAGCTGCAAAAAATTTACGGCTTCTCCATCATGTATGTGACGCATGACCAGTCGGAAGCCATGGCCCTTTCAGACCGTATCCTGATTATGAAAAATGGTGTGGTACAGCAGATAGCCTCGCCACTTGAAGTGTACACAAAACCGGCAAACCGCTTTGTGTTCAGCTTTATTGGTCTTTCAAATTTCACCAACATGAATGTGACTGAAAACGCCATGGTCTTGGACGGCATAGCTGTTCCCTTTGCTGAAGGGCACGCGCCGTCGAGTGAAATCATACGTGCAGGACAGGGTACAGTGGCCAGCCGCCCCAATGAAATAGACTTTACAGACCACGGCGGGATTCCCGGAACAGTGATTCGGCGCACCTTTTTGGGGGAAGTCATCGACTATCAGATTGTGGTCGGCGATCAGGAAGTGCGCGTGCAGAAGGGGCGTTACGCCAGCGGGCCGCAAGAGGGCGAGACCTGCCATCTACGCTTTCTTAACCCGCTGTGGTTCCCTTTGGAAAAATAGCCTGATTTGTCCGTCGGGATGGAAAAAACCGGGCAAAAGAGCCTGTCTGGCAAAAGAACCGTTTTGGCAATAGAAGAGCCAAAATGGAGACGCGGCCAGGCAAATCCTGTCAGACAAATTTAGCTGACACATTCTGGCAGACTCTGAATCACCACAGGTTGTTTGTGAACCTGTTCAAGGCCGCACTACGCGGCCTTTATTTTTTCAGGACAACATAGGCGAGGGCGCCGAAGGCCAGGCCCCAGAAGGGTGCGCCCAGGCCAAGAAATTCCATGCCGGACGCTGTCGCCAGAAAGGCGATGATTCCCGCGTCCATGTTGTCGCTGTCCTTGAAGACGCCGTAAAGCCCCGTTGCAAACGCGCTCATGAGGGCAAGGCCAGCCAGAACGGCGATGAACACGGCGGGCAGCGCCGCGAAAAGCGACGTCAGCGCCGTGCCGGACAAGCCCACAAGTATGTAGAGGCCGCCGCAGACCATGCCCGCAATATAGCGGCGCGCGGGGTCTTCGTGCGACTCTTTCCCCGTGCAGATGGCGGCGGTGAGGGACGAAAGGTTGATGGCGTGGGAGCCAAAGGGTGCCAGCAGCAGGGACGTGATGCCCGTCACGGTCATGATGCCGTTGGAAACCACCGGATAACCCGAGGCATGCAGCACGGCCATGCCCGATATATACTGGCCTGTCAGCGTTACCAGGGCCAGCGGCAGCCCTATGCTGACGATGACGGCAACTGACCACTCCGGCGCGGTGAACACGGGCTTTGCCAGGGCAAAGTGCACAGTGTCCACGTGCAGCATTCCTGTCAGGGCGGCGACGATTGTGCCGCACACCAGAACTGCGGCAATGGCATATCGGGGGCATACTCTGCGGAACAGCATGAAACAGAGCAGCATGGACAGGCCAAGCAGCGGCGACGCCGCAACCGACGTGAAGACCTTTGCCCCGAAGCTGAACAGGATTCCGGCGAACATGCCCGAACTGACGGCAATGGGTATGCGCCGCATGATGACGTCCAGGGAGCCTGTCAGGCCGATGACGGTGATGATGACGGCGCTGGCGATGTACGCGCCCACGGCCTGCGCAAAGGGCACGCCCGGCAGCATGGTGATGAGCAGGGCCGCGCCCGGGGTTGACCAGGCCGTGATGACGGGTATGCGCATCCTCCAGCTGAGCAGCAGACCTGAAAGGCCGCTGCCGATGGACACAGCCCATATCCATGATGTGGTCAGTTCGTCGGAAAGCCCCGCTAGCCTGGCCGCCTGAAAAATAAGCACAGCCGAACCCGCGTAGGACACGATAACCGCCAGCATGCCCGCCACGGCAGCAGTGGTGGAAAAGTCCCTGTATGATCGTCTCATCTCTGGTTCTCCCGGCGCGGGCTGATGCCTGCATGGTGAGCGCATTTTGGGTGTGTAAATCGGGTCTGTAAATATGCGCTTGTGGGGGCGCTGTCCAGAAAGCCTGATGGCAGATATTTTTTCAGGAATACTTTGCGGGGGAGTGGGAATGCTTGTGGAGGGAATGCTTGTGGAGGGGATGCATGTGGGAGGATGCATGTGGAGCATGCTTTGTGGGGGAGGGACCCTTTTGAAAAAGGGTCTCCTCCCCCACGCCCCCACCCCCTAAAACTTTTATTATAGTATCAGAAGAGGCACATGCGCCGCGCGTCGTTGCCTTCTGCGCGGTATCGGGGAGTGAACCGCTCCATGTTGGACAGATGCGGCGCGGCCCGCCCCTGGCGGCGTATCCGGCAAAAAAAGGCCGCCCTTTTCAGGGCGGCCTTCAATATATGGCGACCGGAGCGCTTCAGATGTCTGCTCCGGCACAGCGGGACGCTGCGGCGGCGTGGAAATTATTTTTCCAGCACTTCCACAGTGGCCATGGCGATTTGCAGTTCTTCGTTGGTGGGGATGATGAGCACGGGCACGGCGCTGTCCGGCGTGGAGATGGTGCGCGCGCCGGGTTTGCGGGTGTTGTTTTCCTTGGCGTCGATCTTGATGCCCATGTGTTCGAGACCGGCGCACACGTCGGCGCGCACGATGTTGTCATTTTCGCCGATGCCGGCGGTAAAGACCAGGGCGTCCACCTTGCCGTCGAGCAGGAAGTAGTAGGAACCAAGGATCTTCTTGATGCTGCGCGTCAGCATGTGCAGGGCCAGGGCGGCGCGCTCGTTGCCCTTGTCCACTTCGGCGTGCACGTCGCGCATGTCGGTGAAGCCGCACAGGCCCAGCAGGCCGGACTTCTTGTTCATGAGCGTGTCCATCTGCTCGGAGGTAAGGCCTTTCTTTTCCATCACAAAAGGCACAATGGCAGGGTCAATGCTGCCGCAGCGCGTGCCCATGATGAGGCCTTCCAGAGGGGTAAGACCCATGCTGGTGTCGAAGCACTTGCCGTTTTTCACGCAGCTCATGGACGAACCGTTGCCAAGATGCATGGTGATGGAGCGCAGTTCATTGAGGGGCTTGCCAAGATACTTGGCCGTCGCGCCAGCGATATACTTGTGCGACGTGCCGTGGAAGCCGTAGCGGCGGATGCGCAGGTCTTCATACAGCTCGTAGGGCAGAGCGTACATGAAGGCTTCCTTGGGCATGCCCATGCCGAACTCGGTGTCGAACACGCCCACATTGGGCACGCCGGGAAAGAGCTTTTCAGCGACTTCGATGCCCATGAGGTTGGCGGGGTTGTGCAGGGGGCCAAGCACCGCGCATTCGCGCACGATTTCTTTCACGCGCTCGTCCACAAGCACGGGGTCGCTGACGGCTTCGCCGCCGTGCAGCACACGGTGGCCGATGCCGGCGATCTCGCTCTTGTCCTTGATAACGCCTTTTTCAGCGTCGGTAAGGAGGGAGATGACCAGTTCCATGGCCTGCACGTGGGTGGGAAAATGCGCCGTGCGGACAATCTTTTCTTCCTTGTCCGTGTCAGGGGCGATCTTGTGGGTCAGGCGGCCTTCGTCCTGTCCGATGCGTTCGGCAAGACCGGAGCAGAGGACGGCGTGGGTATCCATTTCCAGCAGTTGGTACTTGCAGGACGAGGAGCCCGCGTTGATGACCAGAATTTTCATGTGTCTTCCTTTTCTTGTTGGCAGCGCCAGGGGCGGACGGCCCACCCCCGGCAGTAACACGGTTGGCGGCTACTGGCCCGTCGCCTTTTTTTCGGCGGCGGCCTGAACAGCCGTTATGGCCACAGTATTTACAATGTCGGGCACGGTGCAACCGCGCGACAGGTCATTCACAGGCTTGTTGAGGCCCTGAAGCACGGGGCCGATGGCCACCGCGCCAGCCGCGCGCTGTACGGCCTTGTAGGTATTGTTGCCCGTGTTGAGATCCGGGAAGATGAAAACGGTCGCCTTGCCGGCCACCTTGCTGTCGGGCATCTTGGTCTTGGCCACGCTGGGATCGATGGCGGCGTCGTACTGCAGGGGCCCTTCCAGCGCGAGCTCGGGGGCTATTTCCTTGGCGATGCGGGTGGCTTCCACCACTATGTCCACATCCGCGCCCTTGCCGGACGTGCCGGTGGAGTACGAAAGCATGGCCACGCGGGGCTCTATGCCGAAAACCGCAGCCGTGTGGGCCGAAGCAATGGCGATTTCAGCCAGTTGCTGCGCCGTGGGATTGGGGTTGACGGCGCAGTCGCCAAAGACCAGCACGCGGTCCTTGAGGCACATGAGAAAGACCGAGGACACAACGGAGAAGTTGGGCTTGGTCTTCACAAACTCGAAGGCCGGGCGGATGGTGTGGGCCGTGGTGTTGATCGCGCCGGACACCATGCCGTCGGCATCGTCGAGCTTGACCATCATGGTGGCGTAATAGGTGGCGTCCGCCATGGTGTCGCGGGCCTGTTCGGGCGTGATGCCCTTTTTCTTGCGCAGTTCGTAGTAGGTGTTGACGTATTCTTCAAACTTTTCGGATTTGACGGGATCGATAAGGGTGGCCTTGTCGATGTCCAGACCAAGAATTTTGGCCCTGGCGCGTATTTCGTCCACATCGCCCAGCAGGGTGATGTGGGCCACGTCGCGGCGCAGCAGGATGTCGGTGGCTTGGAGGATGCGTTCTTCAGTGCCTTCGGCCAGGACGATGCGCATCCTGTTGGCCTTGGCGCGTTCGATAAGTTCGAACTCGAACATCATCGGGGTGATGCGCGCGCTGCGTTTGCTCACAATGCGGCTGGCGATTTCCTTGCCATTGACGTGCTGCTCAAAGAGGCCCAGCACGGTGTTGATCTTGCGCACATTGCCGGGCTCGATGGGAGCGATAAGCTCCTGCAGAGCCAGCATGGTATTGTAGGTGTGGCCCTTGGTCAGCAGAATGGGCAGGGGTGAGGCCGTCCAGCCTTCAATAAATTTGCAGACTTCCTCGGCCGGGCGGATGCCGCCGGTGAGCAGCACGCCCGCGATGTCCGGCGTGGAGGAGGTGAGGCGCGAGGCAATGGCGGCAAGCAGCACGTCGGCGCGGTCGCCGGGGGTCACGATAAGCTGATCCTTGGCGATGTAGGGCAGCACGTTGTTCACGTGCATGGCCGCGATGAGGTAGTCGTCCACCAGAGCGTCCAGGCGGTTTTCGCCAAACAGCACTTCAGCGTCCAGGCCCTTTCTCACGTCGCCCATGGTGGGCTGGCCGATGGTGGGCTCGTTGGGCACGGCGTAGATGAGGGCCTTGCGCTCGTCAGTGCTGAAATGGCCGCGCAGTTCGTCAAGCTCGGTCTGGGTGAGGTTGCGGCGGTTGATGATGGTGGCCACCACATCCAGTGAAAAAGGCGCAAGGCTGTCCATGGTGATCTGGAGAGACTCGCGGATGTCTTCTGCCGTGGCTTTTTGCCCGCTGGTCACAAGCATGACGGGCGTGCCCAGGTTGGCGGCTATTTCGGCATTGAGGTCGAACTCGAAAACCGGGTCCTTGGCCAGAAAGTCCGTTCCCACGCAAAGAACAAAATCAAAAGTTTCCAGCAGTTTTTTATACTTCTGGATAATGTTCTCGATGAGCAGGTTGCGCGAACCCTGGTTGATGATCTGGCGCGCTTCACGCTGGGTGTAGGCGAAGGTGTCGGCATAATCCATCTTGAGTTTGAAGTACTCTAGCATCAGATGGATGTCCGGGTCACGATCGTCCCATACCGGTTCATTGATGATGGGGCGGAAGAACGCCACGTTGCGCATGCTGCGGCTGAGCAGCTGCATGGCTCCCAGGGCAATGGCGCTCTTGCCCGTCATGGGCCCGGTGGCTGTGATATAGAGTCCGTTATACATATGCTTCCCCTGATTGTGCCGGGCAGGCTGGCAGGATGACGCGAAAAGGGGCGCAGGCCATAACCTGCGCCCCGGCCTATTGTTCTATGTCATGACCGCGTCCGCTGCCTGGAATCCATAGCGGAGCCTGGTGGCGGACGCGGTAGTCATTCGTCAGATCCCTACTTGCTTTCGCTGGCGATTTCGCTGGCGTCGGGGTAGGGCAGATCAGCCAGCTGCTTCAGCATGGCGTAGCGTTCGGCGTAGGCGGCAGCCAGATCCGCGCGCAGGGCCTTTGAAGCTTCCGGATCGGTCTTTTCCAGCGAGGCAAAGCGGGTTTCGCCGCCCAGGAATTCCTGGATGTCCGCGCTGGGGGCCTTGCAGTCGAGCTGGAAGGGATTTTTCTTTTCCTTGGCCAGTTCGGGGTTGTAGCGGTACAGGGGCCAGTAGCCGGTCTGCACGGCCATCTTGGCTTCTTCCTGGCTCTTGCCCATGCCCTTGCGCAGGCCCTGGTTGATGCAGGGAGCGTAAGCGATGATGAGCGAGGGGCCCTTGTAGGCTTCTGCTTCGCGGAAGGCCTTGAGGGTCTGCTGCTTGTCCGCGCCCATAGAGATGGAAGCCACGTACACATAGCCATAGGTCATGGCCATGCGGCCAAGGTCCTTTTTGCCGGTGCGCTTGCCGGCGGCGGCGAACTGCGCCACAGCGCCAAGCGGGGTGGCCTTGGAGGACTGACCGCCGGTGTTGGAGTACACTTCGGTATCCATCAGCAGGACGTTGATGTCGTCGCCGGTGGCCAGCACGTGGTCCAGGCCGCCGTAACCGATGTCATAGCCCCAGCCGTCGCCGCCGAAGACCCACACGCTCTTCTTGGTGAAGAGGTCGTCCATGTGCCAGATCTCGTGGGCAAGGTGGCTTTCGAAGGAATCAAGGTTGGCAATGACCATGTCGCCGTACTTGCGGGAGCCTTCGGCGTCGTCCTTGTTGGCCAGCCAGCCTTCCATGGCTTCCTTGAGTTCGGGGCTGATGCCTTCTTCCTTCAGGGCTTCTTCAATCTTCATGGCCAGCAGGTTGCGGCGCTGTTCGTAGGCAAGGCCCATGCCGCAGCCGTATTCGGCGGCGTCTTCAAACAGGGAGTTGCCCCAGGCCGGGCCAAAGCCTTCCTTGTTGGTGCAGTAAGGCGTGGTGGGCGAAGAAGCACCCCAGATGGAGGAGCAGCCCGTGGCGTTGGCGACGATCATGCGTTCGCCGAAGAGCTGGGTGAGCACCTTGACATAGGGGGTTTCGCCGCAACCGGCGCACGCGCCGGAGAACTCGTGCAGGGGCTGCTGCAGCTGCGAACCCTTGACGGTGTCGCGAGCCAGCAGTTTGTCCTTGAGGGTCACGTGGGTTTCGGCAAACTCGAGGTTGACCTTCTGGTCGTCCATCTGGGTTTCCAGCGGCTTCATGACCAGGGCCTTGTTTTTGGCGGGGCACACGTCGGCGCAGGAGCCGCAGCCCAGGCAGTCTTCAGGATAGACCTGAATGCGGAACTGCATGCCCTTGAGTTCCTTGCCCATGGCGTCCTTGGTCGCAAAGCTGGCCGGGGCGCCTTCCAGTTCTTCAGGGGTGGCAAGCACGGGGCGGATGGCCGCGTGGGGGCACACAAAGGAACACTGGCAGCACTGGATGCAGTTTTCGACCTGCCATTCGGGAATGGCAATGGCCACGCCGCGCTTTTCGCAGGCGGCGGTGCCGAGGGGCATGAAACCGGCCGGGTCCATGGCGGACACGGGCAGCTTGTCGCCCTGCTGGGCAAGAATGGGACGCACAACGCCGCGGATGTAGTCATCGTCGTTGCAGTGGCATACTTCAGCGCCTTCGGTGGCGGTGGCCCAGCTGGCGGGGTACTTGATTTCTTCCAGGGCGTCCATGCCCTTGTCCACGGCGGCGATGTTCATGTTGACGATCTTGTCGCCCTTGCTGCCGTAGGTTTTCTTGATGGATTCCTTAAGCAGGGCCACGGCCTTTTCGAAGTCGAGCACGTTGGCCAGCTTGAAGAAGGCGGTCTGCATGATCATGTTGATGCGGCCGCCAAGGCCCACTTCCTGGGCGACCTTCACGGCGTCCACGTTGTAGAACTTGAGCTTCTTGCGGGCGATGGTGCGCTTCATTTCGGCGGGCAGGTGCTTTTCGAGGTCAGCCAGCGACCAGTTGGAGTTCAGCACAAAGGTGCCGCCTTCCTTGATGCCTTCAAGAATGTCGTACTGGGTCACATAGGCCGCCTTGTGACAGGCAACGTAGTCGGCCTTGGTGATGAGGTAGGACGACGTGATGGGGGCGGAGCCGAAGCGCAAATGCGACACGGTGAAGCCGCCGGACTTCTTGGAGTCATAGGCAAAGTAGGCCTGGGCGTAGAGGTCGGTGTTGTCGCCGATGATCTTGATGGCCTGCTTGTTGGCGCCCACGGTGCCGTCGGCGCCGAGGCCGAAGAACTTGCACTGCACGGTACCGGCGGGCACGGTGTCGATTTCCTCGTCCACGTCAAGGGAGAGATTGGTGACGTCGTCGGTGATGCCCACGGTGAAGTGATTTTTGGGCTGCAGGGCCAGCATGTTGTCATACACGGCCTTGGCCATGCCGGGGGTGAAGTCCTTGGAACCCAGGCCGTAGCGGCCGCCCACGATGGTGGGGGCTTCGCCCTTTTCGAGGAAGGCGGTGCAGATGTCCTGGTACAGGGGATCGCCCAAAGCGCCGCTTTCCTTGGTGCGGTCAAGCACGGTGATGCAGGCGGTGGTGGCGGGCAGGGCGCGCAGCAAGTGCTCGGTGGAGAAGGGACGGAACAGGCGCACCTTCACAAGACCGACGCGCTGGCCCTGGTTGTTCAGGTAGTTGACCGTTTCTTCCGCCACTTCACAGGACGAGCCCATGGAGACGATGATGCGGTCGGCTTCGGGGTGGCCCACGTAGTCGAACAGGCGGTATTTGCGGCCCGTGATGGATTCAACCTTCTTCATGTTTTCAATGACGATGCCGGGCACGGCGTCGTAGAAGAGGTTGGCAGCTTCACGGTTCTGGAAGTAAATGTCGGGGTTCTGGGCAGTGCCGCGAATGTGGGGGTGCTCGGGGTTCATGGCTGTGGAGCGGAACTCGGCCACCTTGTCCCAGTTCACCAGGCTACGGATGTCTTCGTAGTCGATGGTTTCAATCTTCTGCACTTCGTGCGAGGTGCGGAAGCCGTCAAAGAAGTGGCAGAAGGGCAGGCTCGAGTCGATGGCCGACAGGTGGGCCACCAGAGCCAGGTCCATACATTCCTGCACGGAAGCGGAGGCGAGAAAGCAGAAGCCCGTCTGACGGGCGGCCATGACGTCCTGATGGTCGCCAAAGATGGACAGGGCGTGGGAGGCCAGGGCGCGGGCCGACACGTGAAAAACGCCGGGGAGCAGTTCGCCGGCGAGTTTGTACATGTTGGGGATCATGAGCAGCAGGCCCTGAGAAGCCGTGTAGGTAGAGGTCAGCGCGCCAGCGGAAAGCATGCCGTGCACAGCGCCGGCGGCCCCTGCTTCGGACTGCATTTCACGGACGATCACTTTCTGGCCGAAGAGGTTCTTCATGCCCTTGGCGGCCATCTGGTCCATGACTTCGCCCATGACGGACGAGGGCGTGATGGGATAGATCGCCGCCGTTTCCGACAGAGCGTAGGCAATATGCGTTGTCGCGTTATTGCCATCCATGGTTTTCATATGAGCCATCTGTTCCTCCTTGGCGCCCTGGGGCGCGCAATATTTTTTCCAATTTCTGCGTGGCCGGTGCGGCCCGGGGTAAAGCCCGCAATGCATAGACCTGTGCGGGGTGAGATTTGCTTTGGGAACATTCGGGGGTTTCTGAAATCACGCGTTTGTTCAAATTTATCGCATCAAATCATGGTCGTCCATAAAAGATTATGGACGTCAAGAAAGCGGCGAAAAAGGCACAGTTGTCGTTGCAATGTGTCCATACCACAGAGTTGGTTGTTTGAACAGTTAAATAGGGTGTCAGGGAAATTTTTTTTGGGTTCCTCTGGAGGGATTTTTTGTCTGATATTCCCGGTATATCCCGTAATCCTGGCAGCCAGGCCCTTTTTTTTGACGAAAAAAAATCAAAAAAATGCCGCCGCCGTTGGCACGTCCGGCAGGGTGAAGGCCCGACGAAGCCGTCCGTCTGGTTTGTCATTGAACCGTAACATAAATTTTTGCCCTTTGCAGCCCCCCGCTCTCATCATTTTACGACTGCTGCCGATACAAGGAGTAATACCCAAAAATAGTGGGGTTATTCTGCCATTCGGGCTTTGGCCGCATCGCATGACGGAGCGCCCGCGAGTCCCGCGAAGCGCGCAATTAGCCGAGATCCGGGAGTTTGAGAGCTTGACAACCAAAAGTCCTCCCATTAGGTATCATTTCACAAAGTACAAATAATAACTGATGCGCTTTGTGATAGGGCTGAAGGCAGGTTCACTGCGGTGATTTCAAACTTGCCATACGACTTTTGCGTCCGGAATTTCGGGAGACAGCATAGTGCTGTCCAGATTTTTGGCAATGTGTGCAAAGTTGAATTGATTGCCCATGATTATACATAGTTACTATATAGAGAGGCACCATGTTTTGGAAAAACCTTTCAATAGGAAAAAAATTGTGTTTTGGCTTTGGCATCAGCCTGGTGGGCATAATCTGCTTTGCCGTGGTTGCATGGAATGCCTCCAATGAAGTCATGACCATGGCCGACAGCGCGCTGCAAAAGCAGGGCAATGCCCTGGTTTTCGCCATGCGCGAGGCCGATCATCTGCACTGGAAGGAGCGGGTCGGCAATTTTGTGGCCATGCCGCCTGCGGACGGCAAGCTCAATGTGCAGAAAGACGGCCATAAATGCCTTTTCGGCCAGTGGTTTTACAATGGCGGGCGGGAAGAGGTGGAGGCCATTTTGCCGAGCACGTCCACCTATTTCAAGCAGATGGAAGCCGCCCACCTGGATCTGCACAAGAGCGCCGCAGAAATTGAGCGCATGGTGCAGGAAGGTGACCTTGAAAGGGCCCGGCAGTATTTCAATACCATTACACTGGGCAAATCGGCGGCGGTCGTGGAGACGCTCGCGCAGTTGCGCACCATGATGCTGCACGCCGCCGATGAGGACAAGGAAAGCTACAAGCATATCATGGCCCGTGAAAGATACGTGGTTGCCGTCCTGCTGCTGGCCGTGCTGGGTTGTATGGTGATTTCCGGCGTGGCCATTACGCGCTCCATCCGCAATCCTTTGCGCGGGCTTGTGGACAAGTCCGCCGAGGTGGTGGCGGGCAATATGGACGTGGATCTGCGCCTGCCGCGCAGGGATGAAATAGGCGCGCTGTCGAGCGCGCTGGGCTCCTTGCTGGACAGTCTGAAGCTCAAGCTGACCGAAAACCAGAAAAAGTCTGAAGAGGCTCAGGCCAGTGCCGACCATGCCCAGAGCTCCCTCAAGGATGCGGAGGAAAAAGAGACCCGCATTGCCGCCCTGCTGGAAAATATGAACACCATAGCCGCTCAGGCCGACACCATTGCCGGGGACCTGGCCGAGCATTCCATCATCCTGGCCGATCGGGTGGAGACTGTCTACAAGGGCAGCGAAGACCAGCACAACCTCATGCGCGGCAGCCTTGACGATCTGGAGCAGCTTGCCGCGGCGGCCACTGAAATTGCCGTCAATGCGGAGCATTCGGCCCACGGAGCGCGCAGTTCAAAGGAGTATGCCGGAAGCGGCGTGGATGTGGTGACCCGTTGCGCCCAGGCCATCAGTCGGGTCAACGACCTCGCGTCCAAACAGAACGGGCAGATAACCGAACTGGGCGAGATGGCTCAGGGCATTACCGGCATCATGAGCGTTATTACCGACATTGCCGACCAGACCAACCTGCTGGCGCTGAACGCCGCCATTGAGGCGGCCCGTGCGGGTGAGGCCGGGCGGGGCTTTTCGGTTGTTGCTGATGAAGTGCGGAAGCTGGCGGAAAAAACGGTTGCCGCCACGCAGGCCGTGGGGGCCAAGATCACCGGCATTCAGGAATCCATCCATGCCAGCGTGGCCTTTATGGGGCAGACCAGCGAGGCCGTGCACGAGTCCAATGACCTTGCGCAGCAGTCGGGTGAGGCGCTTACGCAGATTCTGGATCTGGCCGCCTCCAATGTGGACAGCGCCGCAGGCATGGCCGTGGCCGCGCAGCAGCAGAACGACACTGTGGCGCATGTGACGCAGGGCATGAAGAACGTGCAGGACATTGCCGAGGCCACCCGCACGTCCATGGGCGAAGCCGACCACCAGGTGCGGGCCGTAGCCAAGATGGCCACCGAGTTGCGGGAGCTTATCGACAGGTTGAAAAACCGGAATTAGGGAAGCGCGCCGTTATTCCGTTTGGCGGCGTTGCGTGACTTTTCTTGAAACAGTCGAGGACGGAAGGGTCCCCACCTGCTTCAAAAAAAGATAGCGCCTTGCCAAACAAAATAACGGCGCGTTTCCAGAAGGTTCTTTGCTCAGTGCTTCCTTGGAGCAATTTCACTAGCGATGCTGTCGCCATCCGGCTGCCGCTTGAAATTGATCCGGCGGCAGCGTGAGCGGACGGCCGCCAAAAAGACGTAAGCGCAGCTTCATCCTTCAGCCCTTCGGAGCAATGGATGAAGCTGCGCTTGTTTGCGCTGTCGGGCGCGGTGGTCGCGCCTTGCCGTTTTGCGCTGCCGGGCGCTGATGCAACTCTGGAAGACGCGTCCCCTGCCCCCGCGTGTACAGCAATAAAGGTTTTAGGGGGTGGGGGCGTGGGGGAGGAGACCTTTTTGCAAAAGGGTCCCTCCCCCACAAAGTATTTCAAGTTGCCATTTCATTCGCAACCGGCTCTATTGTTGCGGTTTTGCGGCTCCAGCGGCCTTGCTGGTGGCGTGAATGGCGGTTCCGATTTCACGGGCCAGCGTTTCCGTAAACAGGGTAGGCGCTCCGGCGTCCATGCGTATCTGTCCCGGCAACAGCAGGGCTATGCGCATCTGGCTGTTGGAAAGGGCGTTGCGGCTGGATATGTTCTTGAGCTTGGCCTTGCTTTCCCTCTGCGCGCTGGGAACGCGCCGCTGCACCAGCAATACGTCGGCCATTACCGTTGTGGCTCCAGTGCCCTTGAGGGTGGATGGCGTGTCGTAGCCTGCGGCTACAGTCTGCCGCAGGTGGGCGGGGTCCGTGTTTCCGGCGGACAGCACCGTGATCTGCACGATGTTTCCGGCCTCGCTGGGATTGCCCACAATGGTGAATCCGCTGCGTTGCAGCCAGGATTCTGCCTGGGCGCGCAGCCCGAAAACGCGGTCGGTGTTGTCGCGCACGTTTACGTAGACAGTGTCCGCAATTGTATCATCGTCCAGTGCTTCTTCCAGCTTGCCGGAACGCAGCACTTCCAGTTTGTCCGGGTCAGCGGCCTGACGCACGCAGGCTGCAAGCGGCACAAGGCTCACGCAAAGCAGCAGCGCAATAAAACTCATTTTTTTCAGAGTCATAAAGAAAACCTCGATCCTTGCCGCCACAAACGCGGCTGGTATTGAAGGCGAAAGCGTGGGGCCTTCGCCATGCATGTCCCCAAACATGCATTTTTTGGGCCTGTGAACACGTCCGCAACGACATTTCTTTGTGGCCAGGCCGACATCCGTTGGGCGGGTCTGCTGCAAATCCATGAAGTACGGTATGTTTTATGACGAAAGATCCTGTGCCCGTGGGCAAAGATGTCTCGCTGTGTTAGGGGTTGGGCAATTTTCGGAATGTCCGTACTTTCGCCATTGGTTTTTCAGGGCTGCAACGCGCGGGTTTTACCCTACGGCAGCGTGAATATTTCGGAGTGTTCTTCGTCCGGCAGGGGGGTGGCCGGTATCGGCGTGCGCAAAATAGTGGCGCGCCGGTTGCGGCATTCCGACAGGCTGGCCTGTCATGTCGTTACTATCTTGTCAGGGCTTCACAGCCTTGACGATTTCGTTGCTCAGCTTGTCTTCCAGGGCAGGGAGGATGGCGTCGCGCCCCATATTTTCACCCTCGGCGCTCACAGCCACCGTATGCATGGCGTCCGGCTGCTTGCCCTTTTTGCCCACGCCCACCTGGGCGCGCATGCCCCACATATTGCTTGTGCCGCCGTCAAGCATGCTGACTCCAAGGCCCAGCAGCAGGCCGCCGCCCACGCCCCAGGCCGCGCCGCGCCCCCCGCCTGCGGAGCCGCCCACAAGCGCGCCAAGCATGGCCCCCGTGCCTGCGTGGCCCAGGGTTCGTCCCGGGCTGGCGGGTGTGCTGCGGGAGCCCAGCGGGGTCACGTCTTCCACCACCACGCGCAGGTTCAGGTCAGCCTCCTTGGCCGTCTCGGCGGGCACAAGCTCACGCTCGCTCTGAAGGTAGGCCGTGAGCATGGATTGAAGGTCGGCATTGAAACTGGCGCTGCCGCCGCTCACGTCCACAAAGACGCTTTGCCCCGGTTTGGCCTTGATTGTGGGCAGAGGATCGGGGCTGGCCTGGGCCTGGCTGGCGCGCGGGTCAGCAGGCGAGCCGGGCGGAAAACCCGAGTCTTCGGTATTGCCGCTGTTCTGGTGGGAGGCACAGCCCGCCGCCATGAACAGCATGGTAAGACACAGTGCCGCCGTGAGGCGGTAGAGTATTGGACTTATATGCATATAGCCCTCATTTTGGCTGAAATCTTCTACAAGATTACCGCAAGTTGCACATGCCTGTCCAGTTGGGCGTATGTTTGTCATACGAATGGCAGGTATGTGGCATCTCCCCAATAAGTAAAAGTTTTTACTGCCGTGCGGCGGCGCCGGTCACGCTTTGCGCTCTGCACGCGGCCGGGCCGCAGCCGGGGCGCGGGAACAGGCCGGTCAGCACTGTTCCGATGATGCGCACTTGACGCCTGTGGGTTTTATCGTATCTTGCCGTTACATAAAAGGCGCGTCAGACACTACCGGCGCAGCCGGAAAGCAGTCGAGGACAGCATGGGCAAACAGTTGATAATAGTGGAATCTCCGGCCAAAGTTAAGACCATCAAAAAGTTTCTAGGGCCGTCATACATGGTGCAGGCCAGTGTGGGCCATGTACGCGATTTGCCCGCCAAGGCCCTCGGAGTAAACGAAGAGGACAACTTCGCGCCCCAGTATGAAGTCATAGACAACAAAAAAAATGTGGTCAGCGAACTGCGCGCCGCCGCCGCCAAGGCCGACACTGTTTACCTTGCCCCTGACCCCGACCGCGAGGGCGAGGCCATTGCGTGGCATGTGGCCGAGCTCATCCGCGACAAGGCCAAGGACATCAAGCGCATCCAGTTCAACGAAATTACAGCCAAGGCCGTCAAAGAAGCGTTAGCGCACCCGCGCGACCTCAATGAAGACCTTTTTGACGCCCAGCAGGCCAGGCGCATTCTGGACAGGCTGGTGGGCTACAAGATTTCTCCCCTGCTGTGGAAGACCATCAAGCGGGGCATATCCGCCGGGCGGGTGCAGTCGGTGGCGCTGCGCCTCATCGCCGAACGCGAGGAAGAGCGCGAGGTGTTCAAGCCGGAGGAATACTGGCTGTTCAAGGTGCTGCTTTCGGGCGACACGCCGCCGCCCTTCAAGGCCGATCTCGCCAAGATCAAGGGCAAAAAAGCGGTCATCGCCAACGCCGAAGAGGCGCAGGCGCTGGAAGACGCCCTCAAGGGTCAGCCCTTTGTGGTTGAGAGCGTGGAACAGAAGGAGCGCGAGCGCGCGCCGCAGCCGCCCTTCATAACCTCCACCTTGCAGCAGGCGGCCAACCAGAGGCTTTCCTACACGGCCAAGCGCACCATGAATATCGCCCAGCGCCTCTATGAAGGCGTGGAGCTTGGCGACCGTGGCCTGACGGCCCTCATTACCTATATGCGTACGGACTCGACGCGCATCGCCGACGAAGCGCGCGACGCGGCCAAGGATTTTATCGCCGCGCACTTCGGCAAGGACTATCTGCCCAAGCGCGCCCGCGTGTACAAGGCCAAGGGCAGCGCCCAGGACGCCCACGAAGCCGTCCGCCCCGTGGACGTGACCATCACTCCCGACGAGGTGAAGCAGCATTTGCCGCCGGATCAGTACAATCTGTACCGGCTCATCTGGTCGCGGTTTGTGGCTTCGCAGATGGCCGGGGCGCGCTTTCACGACACCACAGCCACCATTGCCTGCGCCCACAGCCAGTGGCGCGCCAAGGGCGAGCGCATGCTTTTCCCCGGTTTTCTGGCGGCCCTGCCGCGCGCCGGAGAAGACGCCGACGCCGAACTGCCCCCTCTTGAGGCCGGGCAGACGCTCAAGCTGGACAAGCTGGACAAGGAGCAGAAGTTCACCCAGCCCCCGCCGCGTTACAGCGAAGCAAGCCTTGTGCGCGAGCTGGAAGAACGGGGCATCGGGCGACCCTCCACCTACGCGGCCATCATTTCCACCCTTCAGGACAGAGAGTACGTCAGCCTGGTGGAAAGGCACTTTGTGCCCACGGATCTTGGCCGGGTGGTCTGCAGTCAATTGACCGAACACTTTGGCAGGCTCATGGATGTGGGCTTTACCGCCCAGATGGAAGAGGGCCTCGACAAGGTGGCCGAGGGCAAGGCCCACTGGGTGGATCTTTTGCGCGCCTTTTCCGATGATTTTAATCCCACGCTGGCGGCGGCCGCCAAAAACATGCAGAGCGTCAAGGGCGGCATCCCCGCTGATCTGCCCTGTCCGGAATGCGGCAAGCCGCTGATGATCAAATTCGGCAAGGCAGGAGCTTTTCTTGCCTGTTCCGGCTATCCCGGCTGCAGCTACACCAGCAATTTTTCCCGTAACGAAGATGGCCGGGTCGAGGCCGTGGCCGCCGAAAAACCGCAGTATGAAAAAGTGGGGCAGTGCCCCCAGTGCGGGCGCGATCTTGTCATCAAAAAATCCCGCACGGGCAGCAGTTTTATCGCCTGTACCGGCTACCCCGAATGCAAGTATGCGGCCCCGCTGTCCACGGGCGTGCCCTGCCCGCGCTGCCAGAAAGGCCAGCTGGTGGAAAAAAGCACCAAGCGCGGAAAGCTGTTTTACTCGTGCGACCAGTATCCCCAGTGTGATTTCGCCTTGTGGGACAGGCCCGTGCCAGGCCCCTGCCCGCGCTGTAACTCGCCATACCTTGTTGAAAAAAAGGGCCGGGCCGGCACCAAGATCATGTGCCCGGTCAAGGGGTGCGGCTACGTCAAGGAGGACGGAGATGAGCAAAGCTGATGCATCAGATACGGTGAGCGCTTCCGCGTCTTCAGCGACCTCCGCTCCTTCAGGCGGCATGGCCGCGCCCTGGCCGGAAACTCTGGAGGCCCGCGTGGCCCAACTGCTTGCCGCTGGGGAAAGCGTGACACTGCTGACGGTCATCAGCCGCACAGGCTCGGCCCCGCGCGACGCGGGCACCCGCGCGCTGTATACGCAAAACGGCCCCGAAGGCACCGTGGGCGGCGGCCTGCTGGAGGCCCGCGCCATGGAGGCTGCGGCCCAGAGCCTGTTTATGGGCACGTCCAGCCAGGTCTCCTGCGACATGAGCGGCTTCACCCCTGACAGCGACATGATCTGCGGCGGCGGCATGGACGTGCTGTGCGAAGTTCTGACGCCAAACAAGGCCCCCCTGTTTGCGCTTGCCGCCCAGGCCCTGCGCGCCGGGGTAGGGGGCGTGTGGGTTGTGGACGTGAACCGCGAGCCGCCCCTGCGCCGTCTGTATCTCGACTGCCTGCCCGAAAACGTTGGCCCTGCCACGGATTCGGCCCTGCCGCTGGACGCCAGCCTGGACATAGCCCCGGTGCGCGCCCTGCTGGCGCAGCGCAAGGGCAGGCCCGGCCTGGTCACGTCGGACGCGTGCCGCATCTATGTTGAACCGCTGGCAGCGCCGCCGGTGCTGCTCCTCTGCGGCGGGGGGCATGTGTCCCTTGAGGTGGCGCGTCTGGCCCATGTCTGCGGCTTTATTGTGGACGTGGTGGATGACAGGCCCGAGTTTTCCAATCCGCAACGTTTCCCCATGGCGCGGCATTGCCATGTGCTGCCAGACTATGAAAATCTGGTGGAAGCCTGCGGCATCGGGCGGCACCATTATGTGGCCGTCATCACGCGCGGGCACGGATTTGACCGCGAAACCCTGACTCAGGCCCTGACCAGCCATGCCCAGTATATCGGCATGATAGGCAGCAAAACCAAGCGCGACCAGATCTATGCCATCCTGCGAGGCCAGGGCGTGCCCGACTCTGAACTTGCCGCTGTGTGCTGCCCCATAGGGCTGACCATTGAAGCTGAAACCCCACAGCAGATAGCCGTGTCCATTGTGGCCGAACTGTTGGCCGTGCAGGCCGGGACGCTGAAACGCCTGCGGTTTGAAGAATAGGGCGTGACCGGTACGCCGCAACACTTCGGCCGGCAGGCTGGAACGCCTGCGGGTTGAAGCCTGGGCGCGGGCGGCGTGCTGAAACCTTTGCGGTTTGAGCAGAGGCGCGCGCCGTGTCGCCGTTCTGCTGGCTTCTTGTTGCTGCCAGGGGTTGTTGTCACGCGGCGGGCTGTCCGCACGTCCCCCGCACTCGCGCTGGCCTCTTTCTTGACATTTGCGGCGGCTCACGACACTGTGACCGGACGGCGCATGGCGCATGAACGTATCAATCCGCCATGTCTATTGTTCCTTAGAGCATTTTGCTTTTGAAACACTCCTTGTTTCAACGCGCCATTCTGGTGAAGAACGTGGTTTTCGCCAGAATCCACGCCACGTTGTGGCGCGTGGTACTTTCGTACAGCGTTCGAGCAGTTACACTTTTTCAAAGGTAAAATGCTCTAGTGAAATTGCGCTAAGAACAACGAACCGTGCATAGCCTGCGCGCGCACCATGGCCAAAACCTCGACAGCGCGGCCATGCAGGCGCTTTTTCAGGATTCCCGGAACAGCAATCAAGCACAACCCTCCGCAGCCGGACCTTTGGGCGGCAAAAGGCAGAGGGTATGGCCGCCATGCTTTGCCCCCCCGCCCGTCATGCCTTGCCGCTGTCGAGCACGCCCGGTTCAACGATCCCCCCCGGTACGCCATCGCTTGAAACGCATGGCCGGTTTTCGGCATTGCGCACGCAGAAACCCTGTTTGTCGTTGCGCACTGCAGCCCGTCCGGAAAAAATCGGCCACCATCCGGAACACCGGTCGCACCCGGTCGCATACGGCCACATCCGGCGGGCGGACGGCGAGAAAAAGAAAATGCATCACGCACGGGCATGTTACAAAATGGTTCTGAAAGCCTTGACTTCGTAAAGGGTGTTGCTCAAACATGCCACTAAATGATATGCGTTTTTAAATAGAAGGCCGGGAATGGCTGATGTGGCATAAAGGACGACCGAGCAGCGCAGGGATCTGCCGGCAAAAGAGCATGAAATTTTTATCAATAAAAACAACGAGTTATGAAAAATTAATACGGTATCGTAACCTGCTGGAATCGCAAGACTTTTTGCGCTCGTTGTGGCGCTGTTGTATGCGCCTGTCTTGATTGCTTTTTACGATGAACTGTGTTTTTACAACGATGTTTCTGCCCGAGTTTCACACGGCGGGCGGTTTTTTTGGTGTGCGTCAGCACACATCTCTTACGGAGTAGTTCATGACCACAAGACCGCTATTCTCTCTTCCTGTCATACTCAGCCTTTGTCTTGCACTGGTTGCCTGCAATGGCGACAAGGACGGCCAGCACGACGCCATGCGTCTGCCTGTCGCCGTTTTTGACGTTGTGGCCAAGGATGAACCCTGGCCGGCAGAGTATCAGGCCCAGGCCTCCGGTTCGCGCGCTGTTGAAGTGCGCGCTCGCGTGGAAGCCATTATTGAAAAACGCCTGTATGAAGAAGGCGACTACGTGCAGCAGGGGCAGTTGCTTTTCCAGCTGGAGCGTGACCGCTACGAAGCGCTCATGCAGCAGGCCCAGGCCCAGTTCACCAACGCCGAGCGCGAATGGCGGCGGGTGCGCCCGCTGTATGAAAAAAACGCGGTGTCGCAGAAAGAGCGTGACAATGCCCTGGCCGCCTATGACAGCGCCAAGGCTTCTTTGCGTCAGGCCAAGATCAACCTGGACTACTGCCAGGTGACGGCCCCTGTCTCCGGCTACAGCAGTAAGGAAAACTTCACGCCCGGCAACCTCGTGGGCAACAATTCGCTGCTCACCTACGTGAACCAGACTGACCCCATGTACATCGACTTTTCCATTGCCGCCCCCGAGCATATGCTCCGCCAGGGCATGGCTGCCGAGGGCCGTCTTGTGACGCCTGCCGACGGCCGATACAAGGCGCGTCTGCGCCTGCTGGACGGCAGCATGTACAAGGGAACGGGCGAGGTGACCTTTATCGACAGCCAGGTGCAGCCCACAACCGGCGTCATCAAGGCGCGCGCCGTCTTTGACAATGCCGACCGCAGCATCATGCCCGGACAGTATGTGCGCCTGTATATGGACGGCGACATTCTCAAGGATGCCGTGCTCGTCCCGCAGAAGTGCGTGCTGCTTACCCAGAAGGGTTCGCTGGTCATGGGCGTGGACAAGGACGACAAGGTGTATTCCATTCCTGTGGTCGTCGGCGTGTCCGTCGGCAACAGGTATCTTGTGCTTGAAGGGCTCAAGGGCGGCGAACGCATTATCAGCGAAGGCATGATCAAGGCCCGCCCCGGCTCTCAAGTGAGCATAATGCCTTCAGGGGGCCAGCAGCCTCAGGAAGGCGCGGCCAAGAAGTAGGTTAAATATGGCTGTTTCCACAAAGCCGAATTTCTTTTTACGCAGACCCATTCTCTCTGCGGTCATATCCATTGTCATCACCCTGGTGGGCGCACTGGCCATGCGGGCACTGCCCATCGCGCAGTACCCCAACCTTGTGCCCCCCACGGTCAACGTCAGCGTGTCTTACCCCGGCGCATCGGCTGAAACCATTGCCTCCACCGTGCTGGCCCCTCTGGAAGTGAACATCAACGGCGTGGAAAACATGCTGTACATGACTTCCATGGCGGCCTCGGGTTCGGGCTCGGGCAGCATCAATGTGTACTTCGCCCTGGGGTCCAACTCGGATATGGCCCTTGTCAACGTCAACAACAAGGTCAACCTGGCGCAGACCATATTGCCAGAAGCGGTGCGCCGTCAGGGCGTCAGCGTGCTCAAGCGCTCACCGGCCATGCTGATGGTGTTTTCGTACTTTTCGCCCGATGGCCGCTATGATCAGGTCTACATCCACAACTGGGCCCAGATCAACGTGGTGGACGCGGTCAAGCGCGTTGAAGGCGTTGGCGACGTCGTCATTTTCGGCGGCATGGACTATGCCATGCGCATCTGGCTGCAGCCGGACAAGCTTGCCAAGTATGGCGTGTCGGCCAATGAAGTGGCCGCGGCCATTCAGGAGCAGAACTCCCAATATGCCCCAGGGCGTCTTGGCGAAATGCCCTCGCCCGATACCACGGAACTTACCTGGCAGATCGACGCCCAGGGCCGCCTGGTCACGCCGGAGGAATTCGGCGAAATCATCGTGCGCCGAGGGCCGGACAGCGCCATGCTGCGCCTCAAGGACGTGGCCCGCATAGAGCTGGGCGGCAAGGACTACAGCGTTACCTCCCGGTTTAACGGTGTGGTTGGGCGCATGGGGGCGGTCTATCTGCTGCCCGGCGCCAACGCCATCGCCACAGGCGACCGCGTGACGGACAAGCTGGCCGAAATCGGCGCAACCATGCCCGACGGCCTTGAGTACACCATTCTTGTGAACACCAACGACTTCGTGCTCGAGTCCATCCACGAAGTTGTCTCCACCCTGGTGGAGGCCATGATTCTGGTGTTCATCGTGGTGTACGTCTTTCTGCAAAGCTGGCGCGCCACCGTCATTCCCTGCGTGGCCGTTCCCGTATCCATCATCGGCACGTTCGCGGGTCTCTACGCTTTCGGCTATACCATCAATACCCTGACGCTTTTCGCCATGGTGCTTTCCATCGGCATCGTGGTGGACGACGCCATCGTGGTGCTGGAAAACGTTGAACGCATCATGACGACGGAGCATCTGCCGCCCAAGGAGGCCACGGCCAAGGCCATGAACGAGGTCACGGCCCCCATTGTGGCCATTGTGCTCGTGCTCTGTGCCGTGTTTGTTCCCGTGTCCTTCATGGGTGGTCTTGCGGGGCAGATGTACAAGCAGTTCGCCATCACCATCTCGGTATCTGTTGTGCTGTCGGGCGTGGTGGCGCTGACGCTCACCCCGGCCCTCTGCGCCTTGCTGCTCAAGCCGCACAGTCACGATTACAAAACCCCCAGGGGCTTTGTATGGTTCAACAACTTCTTTGACGGCGTGACCAACGGCTATGTGCACATAGTTGACTTCCTCAAGGCATCGAGCATGCGCGCCCTGCCGCTGTTCGCGCTCATGATCCTCCTGTGCGTGTGGCTGTTCAGGGTTGTTCCCGGCGGCCTCGTGCCCAACGAAGACCAGGGCTACATCCTTGGCATGGCCATCCTGGACGACGGCGCTTCGCAGCACCGCACCACGGCGGTCAACAAGGTGCTTACCGACTTCTTGCTCCAAAATCCCGCCGTGCGAAGCGTGGGTACCCTGTCGGGTCTGGACATCACGACCATTTCCGTCAAGAGCAACTACGGCACGTTCTTTGCCCTGCTGAAACCGTGGGGCGAGCGTAAAAAGGCCGACATGTCTTCCGACGCCGTGCTGAAAACCGTCGGCGCGGTCACCCTCATGCAGCCAGAAGCCGTGGTTCTGGGCTTTGCGCCCCCGCCCATCAGCGGCATGAGCACCACTGGCGGCTTTGAAGGCTACATTCAGATGCGTGGCACTGGCGGCTTGAAGGACCTGGAAACCGAAGCCAACAAGCTGGTGCAGGAAGTCATGGCTGTTGGCCCTGACGGCAAGCGCAAGTATCCGGCCATCGGCATGCTGCGCAACCTGTTCTCCACCGGCTCTCCCCAGTTGTACGCCAACCTGGACCGCGAACGCTGCAAGGACATGGGCGTCAGCATCAGTGACGTGTTCACGGCCATGGGCGGCACCTTTGGTGGCGCGTATGTGAACGACTTCAACTATATGGGCCGTACCTTCCAGGTGCGCCTGCAGTCCGAGGCGGACTACCGCCTGTTGCCCGAAGATTTGGGCAACGTGTATGTGCCCAACAACAAGGGCGAGATGATCCCCCTGACTGCGGTCATGACCCTTGAACGACGCACCGCCCCCCAGGTGGTGGAACGCTATAACGTCTTCCCGGCGGCTCACATCATGGGCGCGCCCGCTCCGGGCTTCTCGTCGGGGCAGGCCCTCAGCCAGATGGAAGATGCAGCCAAGGCCATATTGTCCACCGATTACAGCCTCGGCTGGGTGGGTTCGGCGCTTCAGGAAAAACTGGCCAGCACAGACACCACGACCATCTTCATTCTGGCTCTGGTCATGGTCTTCCTGATCCTGGCCGCGCAGTATGAATCGTGGTCGCTGCCCCTTTCGGTGCTCACGGCCGTGCCCTTTGGCGTGTTCGGCGCACTGCTGGCCACCTGGGGACGCGGCCTTTCCAACGACGTATACTTCCAGGTGGCTCTGGTCACCCTGGTGGGTCTGGCGGCCAAGAACGCCATCCTCATCGTGGAATTCGCGGTTGAGGCATGGCGTAGCGGCCGCAGTCTTGATTCGGCGGCATCCTTTGCCTCCCGTCTGCGGTTCAGGCCCATTGTCATGACCTCGCTGGCCTTTATTCTGGGCTGCGTGCCCCTGGCCATCAGCACCGGCGCTGGCGCCAACAGCCGCCACGCCCTGGGCACGGCGGTCATCGGCGGCATGCTGGCGGCCACGTGCCTCGCCACGCTCTTTGTGCCGTACTTCTTCAAGATAATTATGCAGATATCCCTGAAAATCCAGGGCAAGAAGGATCCGAACGCCGGTAAGGACGGTTCCGGCAACGAACAGGAGGATCTATGAGTTCCATCAGTACTGCCGGACGCATGAACCCGGCCGGGGCCATTGTCGCCCTGCTGGCCGTGCTTGCGCTTTCGGCCTGCTCATTTGCGCCGCGCTATGAGCGCCCCGAAATGGACATGCCGAGCCAGTGGCAAAAGGTTGATATGGGGGCAGCCCCCCTGAACACCGACTGGTGGACCCGTTTCAATGACCCCGTGCTTACCTCCATGGTGGACGAGGCGCTGAAGAATAACCAGGACCTGGCCGAATCTCTCGCCAAGATAGATTCCGCCGCGTCACAGGTTGGCGTGGCCACCGCTGATCTGCTGCCCGCCGTGAGTGGTTCGGCCGGTTCCGTGGCCGCGGGCGCTTCTGAAAAGACGCCCAACACCACGCCGTTCAACAGGAGCGGCCTTGACCGCACCACGACCACCAACCAGGCTGCGCTCAACGCCTCCTGGGAACTGGACCTCTGGGGCAAATACCGCAACAACTACACCATGCTCAGTGACGTGCTCATGAGCACGGTCATCGGGCACGAGGCCCTGCGCCTTTCGGTGGCGGGGCAGACCGCCCAGGGCTATTTTGCCCTGCTGGCTCTGGACATGCAGCTTGATACGGCCCGCCGTACCCTCAAGACCCGCGAAGATGCGTTCAGCATCTACACGAGCCGCTACAAGCAGGGCGACATCACCGAGCTTGACTGGCAGCGCGCCAGGGCCGAGGTGGAAACCGCCCGCGCCCAGGTGCACACCAGCACCGTGGCTGTAGACAAGGCCGAAGCCGGTCTGGCCGTTCTGCTGGGCCGTTCGCCCCGCGACATTATGGAACGCGGCATGCCGCGCGGTCAGGCCATTGGCATGCTGCCTTCGCCGCCCGTGTTGCCCGAAGGTCTGCCTTCTGACCTGCTGCAACGCAGGCCTGACGTGCGCGCCTCCGAATTCACCATGATGGCGTACAATGCCAATATCGGCGTGGCCCGCGCCCAGTTCTTCCCCTCCATCTCGCTGACGGGCATGCTGGGTACGGTCAGTTCGGCCGTAGGCAGCCTGTTCACCGGCCCCGCCGGGGCGTGGAGCTACGGCGTCACCGGTTCGATGCCCCTGCTGGACTTTGGCCGGACCTGGTATAACGTCAAGGACGCGGAAGCCCGCAAAAAAGCCTCCATTGCCGTGTACCGCAAGACCGTTCAGACGGCGTTCCAGGATATGCGCACAGCCCTGACGACCCAGCGCGAGGCTGACGCCATTGTACGCAGCATGCAGATTCAGGTGGAAAGCCTGCGGCGTGCCACCACCATCGCGCGTCTGCAATACGATAACGGCTACACGGACTATCTCACCGTGCTGGATGCCGAACGGCAGCTTTTCGCCGCCGAACTGCAACTGGCTTCGGCTCTGCGTGATCGTCTGGACAGCGTTGTCAGCGTGTGCATGGCCCTTGGCGGCGGCTGGAACGATCCCGGCGCAAGCCCCAGCTTCCCCGTGGTCAGCACCGAAAAACTGCTTGATCAGGAAACCAGCACAGGCGCGCTGGGCAAGGCTCCGGTTTCCGGCAAGGCCGCACCCAAACCTGTCAAAACTCAGCCTGCAACACAGGATCAGTCCAAGGGCGGCGTAAGCCTTTAAAACGCTCTAGCCGCGCTTCCTTCAATGTCATCAGGCCCCCTGACTTGTCGTCAGGGGGCCTTTTGTACGCGTGAAGGATCAGCGCAGTGGCATGGCGCAATTTTTTGTGGGGGAGGGACCCTCTTTAGAGCAGATCAACTTTGAAATGTTTCACATTTCAGAGGCGTCATTCTGCCGAAAATGCGATTTGCGCCAAGCATCAGCAGGCTGATCGCTCTATTAACCAATTGCTGTCTTTGCGGCAGTCGTTGGCGAGTCTGCGAGCCTTACGAATGGCGACAGCGATTACACAGAACAAGACGTATAGTTACTCATGCTGTCTTCAAGCGTAGCTTCGCGGCAGCCGTTGCCCGAAGGGCTTACGGATGGGACAGCGATTGTATGGAACAAGCGGTGTCGTTACGCATGCTGTCTTCAAGCGTAGTTTCCTGCGTCACAACGCTTTAAGCATCCGTAGCTTCCTTCGTCGCAACGGCTAAAGCTCGGCAGAATCCACGCCCCATCCCCTAAAACCTTCATTATGTCCTTTTATGAAAGAAGTTTCTGACTTCAACGGCTCAAATCTCCTGCGCATGCGGAGAATTTGGAATCCCGGAATATGAATGCGGCGCGGCGGCCGTGCCTTTGCCCGCATGCGCAGGGGCGGCGGCTCCTGGCAAGAACTTTACAACCCAGAGCGACTATCGTATGAGCAATTATGGACAAGACAGTGTACACCGTTCTTCTTCTTCTCGTTTTCGTTCTGGCGGCGGCCCCTGTGCCGTCCTCTCGCGCTGCCGACGCCACTGTGCAGGCGCAAAACGCCCAGGCGGCGGACAAGCTGAAAAAGGAAACGCCAGCTGCGGGAAAAACCCGGAAAGCCCCCACGACCGCTTCTGCCAAGCAGATGTCGGTGAAAAAGCAGAAAAACTCCCTGCACGCCCGGGATTGGACATTCAGTGAGGGCAGCAGCCGTGATGCATGGCAGATCCAGGGTATGCCCACCAACAATCTGCAGGGACGTGCCGTTGGCAGCCCAGTGCCGAAAGATATTGCCCCCGGTCAGGTGGTGAACACCTCCAAGGGCATCGACAGCGCCCTGAGCCAGGCGGAAAAGAGCAAAAAAAAGGGCGCGCTTGCCCTGAGCGTGGACGACGAGAGTTCCCCCTGGCGTGAATCGGTCACCAGCGGCGTTACGCCTGACGAGAACCTGAGTATGGAAAGCCGCCACGTGGTGCGCGCCTATGCCGACACCGAAGTCAACGAGGACATGAACATCGGCCTTGGCCCGGAGCTCATACTCAGAAACGAGCACCGCGAACGCCCTTCCAACAACAAGCAGCCCGATTCCGTATTGGGCATGGGCATGCAGTTCAAGCTGGATTTTTAACCCCTGCTTGAGGCTGCCGCGTCAAGAATAGGCTGCGTTGCTCCCGCCACGTGTCTCCACTCTCGTGCGCCCCGCCGTGCGCCATCACCCCCTGAACTCCCCCTGATACTCCCCCTGGTACTCCCGTAATCCCTTCGTGTGCTTCAGAGCAAAAATGCTCCACCCTGCGTCGGTATTCTGGCGCAATGCCGTCCAAACCCCAGCCGTAGCCAGCCCCGCATGCTGCCCCCCGCGCCAGCCTCCAAGACAACCCGCTGCAATGTCATATCTTTAATGCCTTGGCATTGTCCTTGCTTTTCCTCTGTCGTGGCGGCAGATCGGCCGTCGTGCGCAGTGCCCATGAACCAGTTCGGGTGATTGCGCGAGCGGGCTTTGGCAGCGAAGTCGCCAGCGCGGCTTCCTTGTTTTTCGCCAGAATGATGCTTTGAAACAAGGAGTGTTTCAAAAGCAAAATGCTCTAAAAAAACTGACTGACCTTTGCTGGCCGCAAGCCGGTGGTCGGTACAGACAACATTGCTGTTTACTGACGCTGTTAAGCGACGATGCGGGCGTTCTGCACGTTGAGAATGCAAATTCTCAAAGGCGGTCGCCTCAGGAGGAATGAGTATATGGCGCTTTCAAATTTTCTTATACGTCCACCCACCGAGGCACAGCAGGGCCAGCAGGCCGGACAGCGTCGTTCTGCGTCCGCTGCCGCCACGGGCGGGCCAAGTTTTGCCGCTGTCATGCAGGGACAGACACGTCAGGCAGAAGACAACGCGCAGTCGCAGCAGGCAGCGCAGAGCCAGAGCGTGCAAGCCTCGGTCGGTGCCGGCATGCCCGTCAACCTTGCAGGCGGCCCAGTAGGCGGCCAGACAGGCGGCCAAATGGGCGGACAGGCGTCGGGGCGAAACGGCATGGTGCTGGCCGGGCGTACTCCCAGCGACCTCATGCGCGCCCAGGTTTTCAACAAGGCCCAGACGGATATGCGCCAGACGCAGGCAATTGAGGGTCTTATGCAAAGTGTGGGCGGCGGCGGCTCCACCCTGGATCTGGCCCGCAGCATGGGCACGGCCCGCCACCTGCGGTCCATGACAAGCGCCTTGGGCGACAAGATGAGCGGCTTCAACGTCTCTGATTTTGTGCATACCCGCCCGCAGGGGCAGGGCAAAGCGCGTCAGGCGCGGCATAAAACCAGTGCGGATGACCTTGAAATGGGCAAACTTTCCGCCCAGTTCGAGTCTGGCCGCGACGGCATTGCCGCCGTGGGCTACGACCGCAACGGCGGAACTTCCTACGGCAAGTATCAGGTGTCTTCGCGCGCGGGCAGCCTTGGCGATTTTCTTGATTTTCTGGACAGTGAAGCGCCGGAGCTTTCCAAAAGGCTGCGTTCGGCCGGGCCCGGCAATACGGGCAGCCGCAAGGGAGCCATGCCCGATGTCTGGCGCGCCATTGCCAATGAGCAGCCGGAGCGCTTTGAGGAGCTTCAGGAGGCCTTTGTGCGCGAAAGCCACTACAAGCCCGCAGTGGAGGCCATAGCCCAGCGCACCTCGCTTGATGCGGACAAGCTCTCCACAGCCGTGCGCGAAGTCATCTGGAGCACGGCCGTGCAACATGGCCCCTCGGGAGCGGCCCGCATTTTCGCCAGGGCGGACGACATGAGCGGCAGCCCCAATGATCCCGGCTATGAGCGCAAGCTCATCAGCAACGTCTACAAGGTACGCGCCGGTCAGTTCGGCTCTTCAACCAGCGAAGTGCAGGCCGCCGTGCAAAACCGTTTCCGTCAGGAGCGCACTCTGGCGCTCAATCTTCTGGATGACGGGCACAGTTCCAATCTGGCCTGATCGCCCCCCTGAACTGTATGAATACCACCGCGCTACACGCTTCAGACACGCCGTGCCCCCCCGTTTCGCCCTGCGGCGACGCGGGAGAGGGCACGGGCGTGATCATCATTAATCTGACACGCTTCGGCGATCTGCTGCAAAGTCAGGCCCTTGTCAATGATCTGCACAAAGCTGGCCTGCGCGTGGGTCTGGTCTGCCTTGAAAACTTCGTTTCGGCTGTGCCGCTTCTGCGCCACGTGGATATTGCCTGGCCCCTGCCCGGAGCAAGTCTGCTGGCTGACGTAAGCGGCAACTGGCGGGACGCGGCCTTGAATCTGCTGGCCTTTGTGCGCCGTATTCATCATGAGATGCCCGGAGCGCGCGTCGTCAACCTCACCGCCACGCTGCCTGCCCGCCTGCTGGCCCGTATGCTGGCCTCGCAGCCTGACGGCATAGGGGGCTTCGGCATGGATGCGGAGGGCTTCGGCTTCAGCGGCGGCATCTGGACGTCCTTTCTGGCCGGGACAGTACTGCGCCGCCTCAATACGCCTTTCAATCTTGTGGATACCTTCCGCATGGTCGGAGCGCACGCCCTGTCCGCGCAGGAAAAGGAGCGTATGCATTGCGCCAGTGCCCACGAAAATTCTGGCGGCACGCAGGAGAGTTTGGGCGGCACTCGTGAAGATTTGGACGGTGTACAGAAGAATTCGGACGGTACGCAAGGGCTTGCGGCAGCTTCCGGCCTGCGGCCGCCCGCTGAAGAAAATATGCGCTTTGCACGCGCCTTGCTTGACGAAGAGGCTGCCAGTCAGGGGATTTCCAGTCAGTGCAAGGGTTTTGTCGCCATGCAGCTTGGGGCTAGTGAGGCGCGGCGGCAATGGCCTGCGGCGCATTTTGCCGCCGTGGGCGACCGCCTGTGGCGCGAGGCCGGTCTTTGCCCCGTACTGCTCGGCAGTCCGGCGGAAGCGCCGCTGGCTGCCGCGTATGCGCAGGCGGCGCAGGGGCCGCATTTAAGCGCGGTGGGGCGCACCAATATTCCGCAACTGGCGGCGCTGCTCTGTCAGTGCCGCCTGTTGATCACCAACGATACCGGTACCATGCACCTTGCGGCAGGCTTGGGCATCCCCTGCCTGGCGATTTTTCTGGCCACAGCGCAACCGTGGGACACAGGCCCCTACCTGCCCGGTTGCTGTTGCCTTGAACCGGCCATGGCCTGCCACCCCTGCCCCTATGGCCGCGCCTGCCCCTATGGGCATGCCTGCCTTGAGCGCATTGGGGCCCAGAGCGTCGGCGATCTTGTTCTTGGCTGGCTTGCGTCGGGAAGCTGGGACGCTGCCTTGCATAAGGCCAGTGGCATCACCGGTGAAGCCCGTGTATGGCTGACAGAAAAAGACAGTCAGGGTTTTGCCGTCGTGCGCTGCCTTTCGGGTCATGAGGGCGAAGACCGCAGCCTGTGGCTCAACAGCCAGCGTGTTTTCTGGCGTCAGATCCTTGACTCCCTGGCTGAAGACACGGCAGACCTCGACGCGGCCCATATGGAAGAAACGGACAGCGCGCCTGCGGGGGCATTGCCCCATGGCCCGGCGTACCCCCTGACAGAGCACCAGCCAACTATTCCATTCAGCCCTGCCTTTGCCGCGAGCGTGCGGGACTGCCTGACGCAGACAATACAATTATTAGGCCTGCTTGAAGAGCAGGGCGGCCTGGTGGGCAAAAGCGCCATGGCGGGGCAACTGTTTTTGCGCAACTGCGAACGGCTGCAGAGCCTGCTGGACGCAAGCGCGTCTTTTTCCGCACTGGGCGGCTTCTGGCGCGAAATGCGGCAGCAGCGCGGCGGCGACATGAAGGATCTTGTCCAACTGATCCGGCAGATGAAAAATTGTGTAACAGATTTGAATAAAATAATATAATTAAAGTGGCATATGGTTTGCATTTAATTTGCAACTGCCTATGGACGGCAAATTATGCCCTGCGGGGTGTGGGAGGAACAACCATGATTATCGTTGATGGCAATAAAAGCTCCAAATCCATATCTACTTTTGAAAACCTCGAACAGGTGCTGACCGACATCATGCAGGACGACTGCCTGGAAGGTCGCGTCATTACCGATGTGCTTGTAAACCAGGAAGCCTTTTCGGAGATCTATCCGCATCAGGCTGAAGATATCACCTGCGATTCCATTTCTTCCGTAGAGGTGCGTTCGGTGCCCAGCAGCGAGCTGGCTGTGGATATCGCGGGTGAAATGGAAAAGGTCAGCAAGATGATGGGCCACGGCGCGCGTCATGTTTCGCGCCTGTTCCGCGAAGCGTCTGATACGGACGCCCTGGAACTTTTTCAGGATCTGCTGGACGTCACCCGTGATTTCATGAATATGCTCGGCGATCTGCGTCAGCGCTATGCCAACGACGACAGCCTGGGCTTTGCCGAAAAGACGGAAAAACTTTCCAGCCTGCTTTCTGAAATGGGCGATGCTCTTGAAAATGAAGACTGGATTCTGCTGGCTGACCTTCTGGAATATGAATTTTTGCCCGTCTGCAACGAATGGGGCCAGGTCAGCGAACATCTGCGTGATCAGATTGTCAGGCGTGTCGCCCAATAGGGTGGCAAGGAGCGTTTATGGCTCAAGGAATTTGCTTGCTGGATCAGGCCCTTGACCTGGCCATGCAGGAGATGGCCGCACTTGAGGACGGGGCCTATGACAAGGCCGTGGCTCTGGCTGAAAAACGCAACGAGATCACCAGTATGGCCTGGCGCATGCTGGATGGAGACAACGTTGAAGAGTGCCGGGGGCATCTGCTTGAACTCAACCGTGTGCAGGAACATCTGACCAGCCTCGCCACTCAAGCCCGTGATGCCCTGCGCCAGGAACTGCAACGCTCACGTCTTGAGCGGCAGCGCATGCACGGCTACCATCAGGCCATAGGGCAGGCCCTGCAATAAGGTGCACATATGCGCGGCGTATATCAACAGGGCACGTATCGGCAAAGTCGATGCGTGCCCTGTGCTGCATTATGGCTTTAGCCCGTTGAGCGCGCCTGTAACTTGCCAGGCCTGTTGCGGTTCCATCTGTATGCGTTGAAAAAGCGTCAGCGATCGGCCCGATGTCCGGCCAGGGCGGCACCCGTGACGCGGCAAAGGCCTCTTGGGGACGCGCTTCTTCTGTAAAGCCCGCCTTACCGGGCTTTCCGCGTGAGACCTTTCACTCGTATGGGGCCAGCCCTTCGGCCACAAGCAAAAACTGTTCGGCCGGGAGCTGAAAAAGCTTCCAGTTACTCCGCAGGGTTTCTTCCGGCCAGTTCCACCATGCCTGGCGTTCCAGCCTCTCGGCCACGCCAGGGTCGGCAAACCGTGGCCGCAGCACCGCGCCGGGGTTGCCCACCACAATATGCCAGGCGGGAACATCCTTGGTCACGATGCTGCCCGCGCCGACAATGGCCCCGTTGCCCACGCTTACCCCCGGCAGCAGCACTGCCCCGTGACCTATCCACACGTCATGGCCGATGCGCACGGTGTACTGCCTGCGCCAGGCAAAAATATCTTCATCAACGTCCGGCCCGTCCGCAGCGGCAAGGCCGTATCTGCCGGGGCGGTAGGTAAAGTGGTGCAGAGTGGGCCGCCACCAGGGATGATTGCTGGGGTTAATGCGCACGTGCGAGGCGATGGACACGAATTTGCCCACATTGGCGTACATGAGGTCGGCGTCGTTGCACACATAGGAATAGTCGCCCAGGGTCACGCCGTGCATCAGGCAGCGCGGCCCCACGTCCGTCCAGCGCCCCAGAGTCGTCTCGGTAAGGACGGCGTCCTGCGCCACCCGTGGCGCGGCGGCGGAATCCGTCACGGCCGCAGGAGAAGAGAAACGGTCGTTCATGCTCATTGCTCACTGTCCACGCTGGTCAGGGGAAAGGATTCCAGAACCCTGAACCGCCCGGTACAGGGTTTTCCCGGTTCATGACTCTCGTCCACAGGCTGGCGGCACAGACTCAGGCTCGCCACGTTCTGTGGCTGGGCTATGGAGTCGGCAAGGTAGGCGGCCAGCACTTCGCAAAGGGCGGGCGAGGCCGTTGCCGGCCCGGTGAGACTGATATGAAAGTCATATTCTTCAAATACATACGGGTATCCCCAGGCACGCAGAAGGCCCAGTTGCCGGGCGGTCAGCCCTTTGGCCCGACGCAGTATTTCAGCTTCGGGCGCTGGCCTGCGCAGTGGCGCGAACACGCGTGTGGCTTCACTTGCCATGTGACGCAAGGCAGCCTGGGCTCTGCGGCCGGCCACATTCGGCGCGTCCGGCGCGCCCGCCACATCCGGCGCATCCGGCATAAGCGCCAGAAAACCTCTGTGCTCCACCACCCGCAATGGGGTGCGCACCGCCGCCATGCGTTTGCAGAAAAGGCGCAGGGTGTCGGCCAGTGCGCCCTCGCTGCTGTGCAGCGGAAAAAAGGGAGCCACGACCGTGGCGTGCAGGCCATAGCGCGTGGGTTCCGCCACAAGGGACTCCCACGAAAGGTCGTGGGGCTGGTCGTGCGGCAGATCACGCGGCAGGGGCAGGCAGGGGGTGGGCACGTTCTGCCCGGTGCGCGCGTCGTAGCCCAGCAGGGCGGAACCGGCGGAGTAAAGGGGGCTGTGTTCCTCTGGGACGTAATAAACAGCGTAACGGTATTGCATATTACACAAAGCGCTTGCGGATGAATTGGGAAATCATGTCAAAAAGTATCACTACCGCAATAATGACAAGCATGACGGCCGACGTCTGGGGAAAGTAGAACCCGCGGATCATCTCCCACAGCACCACGCCAATGCCGCCAGCGCCCACCATGCCCACCACCGTGGCCGAACGTATGTTGGATTCCAGCCGGTAGAGCGAGAAGGATATCCACAGGGGCAGCACCTGGGGGATGACGCCGTACAGGATTTCCTCAATGGCCAGCGCCCCGGTGGCGCGCATGCCCTCCACAGGTTGGGGGTCAATGGCTTCTACGGCTTCGGAAAAAAGTTTGGCAAGAATGCCCGTGGTGTGCACAAAAAGCGCCATCACGCCCGCAAAGGGGCCAAGACCCACGGCAACCACAAAAAGCATGGCAAAGACCATCTCGTTAATGGCGCGGCAGGCGTCCATAATGCGCCGCACGGGTTGATAAACCCACCAGGGCACGAGATTGTCCGAGCTGAGGATGCCAAAGGGCACGGCAAAGATCACCGCCAGGGCCGTTCCCCAAAGAGCCACCTGGATGGTGACCACCATTTCCTTGAGATAAAGTCGCCAGTCGGAAAAATCGGGGGGGAAAAACTCGCTCGCGAACGAGCCCATGTTTCGGGCGTCGCTGAACAGGGCCGAGGGATTCATTTCTGCCCCACCCCACGACCAGGCCAGCAGGGCAAGGCAAATGCCCCAGCCCAGTAGTGAAAACCAGGATCGGTTGACCGACAGGTGTTGTTCGGATGCCGTCATGAAATATCCTTTTAGAGCATTTAGCACTTGAAATGCCCGCTTACGGCAGGCAAAGCCTGCCTCCCCGCATTTCGCAACAAGGATTTTCCTGGAAATCCCTGCTGTGCAGTTAATTCATTTCATTCGTAAACTGCTCCGGCTGAAAGGCGCGGAACCCGGCCGCAACATGAGGGTGCCCGCTGCGGCCGGGGCGCGTTGCCGTGGGGTGCTGCCGCGCTGCACTTTCATGCAGCGTTAGAGCATGTACATTTTTTCAAAGGGAGAATGCCCTGGCGCAGGCCGGGCGCTATGAACCTTTTTTAATGGCTTCGGCGCGGGCGTTCAGCTTGGCAAGGGCTTCGTCCACTTGCGCCAGTTTGGCCTTCTTTTCATCGGCGCCCAGTTTGGTGTCGCCTTCAATTTTAACGCGCGTCTTGAACAATTCCACCTGGCGGATGGGGATGGAGTGGTCATTGGTGGCGGCCTTGAAAGGCCCCCAGCCCAGGTCGGCCAGGATTTTCAGGTCTTCGGCCTTGTGGGGGCCGGTGACGCCAAAGTTGAAGATGAACTTGGAGATTTTCTCCTTGGTTTCCTCGGGCAGGTCTTTGCGCCACACCAGCGGATCGCCGGGGATCAGGGGCGAAGTCCAGATCACCTTGATAAGGTCGGCCTTGTCCGGGTGGGTGGCGCGCAGGCGTTCAAGGTTTTCGCTGTTGTTGGTGGCCACGTCTACCTGCTTGTTGGCCACGGCCAGGGCGTTGGTTTCGTGGTTGGCGTTGAGCGTGCGCTTGAAGGCGTCCTTGGGGTCAACGCCGTTTTTGGCAAAGACGTAATAGCCGGGTATCACAAAGCCCGAGGTGGAGTTGGGGTCGCCATTGCTGAAGGTGATGTTCTTGGCGTCCTTGAGTATGTCGTCCACAGAATTGTAAGGAGAATCCCTGTTTACGATAAGGTGCGAGTAGTAGCCGCCGATGCCCGCCAAATCCATTGTCTGGGCGAAGATCTGGCCGTCGGCCCTGTCAACGGCCTCAATGGCCGCCTTGTTGCCGTACCAGGCCAGCTGCACCTTGCCGTACTGCATGCCGGTAACTATGCCCGCGTAGTCCGGGGCAAAAAAAGCCCGGATCTTGAGCCCGGTTTCCTGTTCCATACGTTTCAGGAAGGGCTCCCAGAGCGTGCGCAGATTCTGGGAAGATTCAGTGCTGATGATGCCGAAGTTCAGCACTTCCGGTTCAGCGGCCCTGGCCGACAGCGCGGGCAGGCCTGCAGCGGCCAAAGCCAGGGCAAGGGTAAGCAGTCGCAACAGTTTCATTCCATAATCTCCTTGATTATACATTGGTTATGCCGCATCGCAGGCCTGATGCAGGGAGGGGCGCGGCGCAAGGGCCGATTCCTCATCCCCGCCGGTGGCGTGGGCGAACAGCTCTTCACTGGACGCGCCGTAAATTTCTTGTAAAAAGCCGGGGGTCAGCCTGTCCGAAGGTCCGTCGTACACGATGCAGCCACCCTTGAGAGCCACGGTGCGCGGGCAGTACCGTATGGCAAAATCAACCTGGTGCAGGGTCACCACCACGGTGATGCCGTCCTGACGGTTGATTTCGGTCAACAGTTCCATAACCTTGCGGGATGATTCCGGGTCCAGAGAGGCTATGGGCTCGTCGGCCAGCAGAACCCTGGCCTTTTGCACCATGGCGCGGGCAATGGCCGCGCGCTGCTGCTGCCCGCCCGAAAGGGTGGAGGCGCGCTGAAAGGCCTTTTCCACAATGCCCACGCGGTTCAGGGCCTTAAGGGCATCCGAGCGCACCTGGCGGGGGAACAGGCCCAGCAGGGAGCGCCACAGGGGTATCCTGCCCAGCGCGCCCAGCATGACGTTGGTGTGTACCGGCAGACGGTCCACCAGGTTGAACTGCTGAAATATCATGCCAATGTTCGTGCGCAGGTGGCGCACATGGCGGGCCAGACGTCCCTCGCGCTGCATGACGCTGCCGAGCACATGCACGCTGCCGCCGTTTTTGTCAGCCTCGGTGAGGCCCGCGATATGGCGCAGAAGGGTGGACTTGCCGGAGCCGGAAGCGCCGATAAGGGCCACCATCTCCCCCTTGCCAACCGACAGGGAAACATTGTCCAGGGCGCGGCTTCTGCCGAACGTTCTGGTGAGGTTTTCTATACTGATCATGGAAGGCTCCTTACGTTGCATAATGACGGGCATGGTCGATAATCTCCGTAAAAGCCCGGCAGGCCGTTTCAAGATCTCCGGAATTGTCTATCCGCACATGGTGGGGCATACGCGGCAGAGACTGGGCGGCCCGCGTAAGGCGTTCTTCAAGCTCCGCCCCCTGCTCCCGGCCGCGCTGCTCAAGCCTGCTGCGCAAAACGTCGCGCTGCGCGGCTATTTCCACCACCAGCATGGGGCTTATGCGGCGGGCGGCTTCCTGGGCGTATTCCCGCGAGCCGTTGACCACGGCCACATGCCCCTGTTCCAGCAGGGCAAGCACCTGTCGGTGCACACCGTAGCGCAGGCCGTGGCTTTGCCAGGCCAGAATAAAGTCCCCGCGTTGGGCGCAGAGAGAAAATTCCTCTTCGCTCAGCGCGATGTGATCCTCCCCGCCCGCTTCTGCGGGACGGGTGATGTGGCGGCGCACAAAGTGCACGTCGTCCTGCCCTTCGCCGCGCGTCAGGCAGCGCCGTGCAAAGGTCAGCAGGCTGTCCTTGCCGACGCCGGAAGGTCCCACCACATAGACCAGCAGGCCGGGATACTGCGCCATCAGAATACCTTTTTGCCCCGTACGTAGACTTCGCGCGCTACCGGCAGATCATCGTGCAGGGCCACGCGCACAAGGTCGGCCCTGAGGCCGGGGCGCAGTTCGCCCCTGTCCGTCAGGGCCACGGCCTGAGCCGGACGGCGCGTGACCATGCTCACGGCGTCGGGCAGGGAAAGCCCGGCCTCGCGGTGCAGGACAAAAGCGCCGTGCAGCAGGCTCATGGGTACATAGTCGGAAGAAAGGCCGCTCAGCAGCCCTTCGCGGGCCACGTCCAGAGCGCTGATATTGCCGGAATGGGATTTGCCGCGCACCACGTTGGGCGAGCCCATAAGCACGGTCATGCCGTTGTCGCGCGCGTGCCGCGCGGCTTCCATAGTGGTGGGAAATTCGCTGATGACGATGCCGTACCCCAGCGCCAGGTTCACGTCGTCCACTGTGGTGTCGTCATGGCTGGCCATGGGCACGCCGTGCGCCGCACAGAATTCTGTGACCATGCCGGTGTGCAGGGGGGTGTAAACCCGCTGGCGCTCCTGCAGTTCGGCCACATTGCTGGCGAACTCCTCTTCCGTCCAGGAGCGCGTGGTGCTGTAATAGGTGCGGTAGGCATCGGTATTGCGCCATTGCCGCTGACCGGGCGTATGGTCCATCAGCGAGATGAGCCCCAGCCCCGGCGTGGCGGACAGCGGCTCAAACATGCCCCACATGTTGGGGTCGTTAAGCTCGCAGCGCAGGTGCAGGCGGTGCTCGGCCCGCACGTCCGTTTTGTCGGGGTCGCCCGCAGTGCAGCCCACAAAGGCGTCCACGGCCATGCGCAGCATGGGGTAACGGCCCTTGTCCTGTGTTTCGCCTATGCACACCGAATCATATACCGTGGTGACTCCGGCCGCCGCCATCTGCGCGTCATGGGCCAGAAAGGCCGCACGGGCCGACGGCCAGATGACCTTTGGCCGGGGCATGAGGTGCTTTTCAAGATTGTCCGTATGCAGTTCCACCAGGCCGGGCACAAGGTAGTCGCCCTCCCAGTCTTCCACGGCAATGTCGCCGTTTACGGGCGGCGCGCCAGCGTCCATGGCGTGGATGCGTCCGTCGCGTACACAGAGATGCCCTTCAACAACGGCGTCGGCCGTGACCATGCGGGCATTGGCGATACAATATTCACGAGGCATGATTATTTCCTGGTTGCAGATGAAAAACGGTGTTGGCAACGGCCTCGCGCACTTCGTCGTCATGAAAGATGCCGATGACGGCGCTGCCGCGCGCTCTGGCCTCGGCGATCAGTGTGATGACGGTGCGCTTGTTGGCCGCATCCAGAGAGGCGGTGGGCTCGTCCAGCAGCAGCACAGGGCTGTGCCGGATAAAGCCGCGCGCGATATTGACGCGCTGCTGCTCGCCGCCTGAAAACGTGGCCGGAGCAAGGTTCCAGAGGCGTTGCGGAATATTCAGGCGATCCAGCAGGGCGGCGGCTTTTTCCAGCGCGGCGTTGCGGTCTTCGCCGTGGGCCGTGCACTGACCGGCCACAATATCCAGGGTGCTCACACGGGGAATGACCCGCAGAAACTGGCTCACATAGCCCATGGTTTCGCGGCGCACTTCCAGCACGGCGCGGGGCGTGGCCGTGGCCATGTCCACAATTCCGTTGTGGTGGCGCACAAGAATGCTGCCCTCGCAAGGCTTGTAATTGGCGTACAGGCAGCGCAGCAGGGTTGACTTGCCCGCTCCGGACGGCCCGTGCAGCACAAGGCAGCGGCCGGAGTGCGCTTCAAGATTCAGGTTGCTGAAGGCCTCTATGCGCACCCCGCCCTGGGCGTGCAGGGTGAAGGTTTTTGCGAGGTTGCGCACTGTGAGCATGGCCTGGCCCTCTGCGGAGCCCGGTCTGATGCCCACAATGGGCGCGGCGGGCGCGGCGGGCGCGATGGACGATGTCAGATGCATGGCGGGCTATCCTTGCAAAATGGAAGAAACAAGCAGTTGGGTGTAGGGATGGTGGGGGTCGTCGAGCACCTGGTCGGCAAGCCCTTCCTCCACCACGCCGCCGCTGCGCATGACCAGCAGCCTGTCGGCCAGCAGCCGCGCCACGGCCAGGTCGTGGGTCACCAGCACCACGGCCAGACCCAGGTCGCGCACGAGATGGCGCAGCAGGTCCAGCAGCTTGGCCTGAACGGAAACGTCCAGGCCGCCCGTGGGCTCGTCCATAAAAACCAGCCGGGGCGAGGACACCAGGTTGCGGGCTATCTGCAGGCGTTGCTGCATGCCGCCGGAATAGGCCGTGGGCCGGTCATCCAGCCGTTCTACAGGAATTTCAACCCGGTGCAGCCAGTCGTGCCCGGTCTGGCGTATGTCATCATAGCGGCGTGCGCCGCAGGCCATCAGGCGTTCGCCTATGTTGCCGCCCGCGCTGACGCGCATGCGCAGGCCGTCGCGGGGGTTCTGGTGTACAAAGCCCCATTCGGTGCGCAGCAGCCTGCGGCGTTCGCCTTCCGCCATGGAGGCCATGTCGCGGTCACGCCCCTGAGAGTCGCGGTATACGACAGCGCCGGAAGTCAGGGGCAGCCTGCCGGAAATTAGGCTCAACAGGGTGCTCTTGCCGGAACCGGACTCGCCCACAATGGCCACCACCTCGCCGGGCCAGAGATCAAAAGAGACGTCGGCGCAGCCTTTGCGCCCGCCGTAGTAGTGGGTGGCGTTGATCACCCGCAGCAGCGGGGCCTGATCGTTGCATTGAAGGCAGGTCATGATTTTGCCCTTTCTGTCCTGCCGGGGGCCACCACGGGCATGCCGTCGCCCTCATGCCCAGCGGCCCGGCGGGACGCGCAGTATTCGGTATCGGAACAGACAAAAAGCCGCGAGCCGTCATCATCCACAATCACTTCGTCAAGGTAGCTTGTGGTGCTGCCGCACAGGGCGCAGGGGCGGTCCCACTGCTGCACGGTGAAGGGGTGATCGTCAAAGTCCAGGCTTTTGACTTCGGTATAGGGGGGCACGGCGTAGACGCGTTTTTCGCGTCCGGCTCCGAAAAGCTGCAGGGCGGGACATCCGCGCATCTTGGGATTGTCGAATTTGGGAATGGGCGAGGGGCTCATGACATAGCGCCCGGCCACCAGCACGGGGTAGTCGTAGCTGGAGGCTATTTCTCCGTGCCGGGCAATGTCTTCATACAGCTTCACATACATGATGCCGTATTCCTCAAGGGCATGCAGGGCGCGGGTCTCTGTTTCGCTTGGTTCAAGCCAGCGCAGCGGTTCGGGGATGGGCACCTGATAGACCAGTATCTGGCCTTCGTGCAGGGGCTGCTCCGGTATGCGGTGGCGGGTCTGGATGATGGTGGCCCGCGCCGTTTCCGTGGTGGTGGCAATGCCCGCAACCTTGCGGAAAAACGCCCGGATGGACACGGCGTTGGTGGTGTCGTCCGAGCCCTGGTCAATGACCTTGAGCACGTCGTCCGGCCCCATGACGGAGGCCGAAACCTGTATGCCGCCCGTGCCCCAGCCATAGGGCATGGGCATTTCACGGCTGCCGAAGGGCACCTGGTGGCCGGGCACGGCCACGGCCTTGAGGATGGCCCGGCGAAGCGAGCGTTTGGTCTGTTCGTCCAGATAGGCAAAATTATACGCCAGAGCGCCAAAACCCTTGCCCTGCTCCGCTTCAGGCGCGCATGGGCTTGCGGCGCGCTGCGGGCGGGCGGCGTCGGCTCTTTCAACGCCCGGTGCGGCAGTGTGACGGGTTTGTGCGGTCATTGCCGTTCCCCTTCGCCAGCGCCGTTGGCGGCGGCATCAGTGTCTTCCATTGCCCGGCGCATGCCGCGTACCAGGGCCAGCTCGGCCTGAAAATCCACATAATGCGGCAGCTTGAGGTGCTGCACAAAACCCGAGGCTTCCACATTGTCGCTGTGACTGAGCACGAATTCCTCATCCTGGGCCGGGCCTTTTATGGGTTCGTCGTAGTCCGCCGACTGCAGGGCCCTGTCCACCAAAGCCATGCTCAGGGCCTTGCGCTCGTTTTCGCCAAAGCTCAGGCCGTACCCCCGCGTAAAGCAGGGTTTCACGCCGTTGCCGCCATGAAACTTGTTGACGGTTTCGCATTCCGTGAGGGGCAGGCGCGCCACCACCACAGCAAAGCCCAGCTCCTCGGGCACAAAGCTTACTTCTACTGACCCCATGCGTATTTCGCCCGCAAAAGGATGGGTGGAGCCGTAGCCGCGCTGGGTGGAATAGGCCAGGGCCAGCATCAGGCCCTCGTCGCCGCGCGCCAGATTCTGTAGCCGCGCGTCACGCCCTGCGGGGAGGGTAAGCGCGCCGCGCGTGATGTCGGTGGGAGCGGCAGCGGGCGCGTTGGCGTCTTCTTCTGCTGGAGTGGGTAAAAGACCTTCTTTTTCAAGAAAATCCATGACTTTTGCGTAACTGCGGGGGGATTCTGGCAGCGGGCCATCCGGCATAACCTGTACCGGTGCGGCAGCGGCCTGGGCGACGGTGACCTGTGCCGCCCTCGTTGCAACATTGCTCTGGGCTGCGCCCGTTTGCGCGGCGTTCATGAGCGCGGGGCCAGTTTGTGCGGAACCAGTTTGCGCGGGGCATGCCTGCGGATTCCCCTGCGGACTCTCTTGGGGGCTTTCCTGCGAGGCCTGTCCAGCGGCGGAGCCGCAAAAATCCCTGGCAGCGCCGGTCAGCAAGGAGGCGTCCAGCAGGCGGTGGGTATAGTCAAAGGTATGCCCCAGCACCTGCCCGCCGGGGATGTCTTTATATGTTGCGGAGATGCGCCGCCGTATCCGCATGGCAGCGGTGTTGACGGGCAGGGAAGAGCCAAAGCGGCTCAGCGTGGTGCGGAAGGCCCGCAGCAGAAAAACGGCTTCAACGAGATCGCCCCTGGCCTGCTTGACCGCCAGAGCGGCAAGTTCCGGCGCGTACAGCGCGCCTTCGGCCATGACCCTGTCTACGGACAGGGAAAGCTGCTCCATAATCTGATCCACACCCAGCTCCGGCACGGCGGTGTCGCCCCGGCGCACCTGGGCCAGCAATTTGTGGGCGGCATTGATGGCTTTTTCGCCACCTTTTACGGCAACATACATGCTCAGGCCTCCGGCGCTTGCGGCATCGTGCTCATGCCGATTGTGCGGGGCAAGCCCGCCATGAAGGCTCCGTTGCCGGACAGATTGTCGTCCAGCAGCAGTATATCAACGCCCTGAGGGTATGCCTGATGGTTGGCCTGCCACTGTTCCGCAAAGGTCTGGGGCAGCCCTTTGCATGCCAGAGGCCGCACGCCAGTGCCGCCCGTGTCCGGGCCGCCGATGCCGGGCCCGGCAGCGCTGAAGTCCGCAGGGCCTTTCAGGCGCACGGCCAGCACCAGGGTGGCGCTCTGCTCGGGGCAGAGGGCCGAGCCCTGGGCAAAAGCGGAGAGAGGGGGCATGGTCAGGGGGGAAGCGATAAAGGCAAAGGCGGCGCGGGCTGGGTCTTCCGTAAGGGGCGCGCCACAGTGAAAACGCAGATAGGTGTGCAGCGCCTCGGTGCGCAGTTCTGGCTGCAGCCACAGCGGGGTTTCGCCGTCGCACAGGGTCAGGGCCAGCGCGGCCATGCCGGAGCCGAAAGCGCCGCCCGGAACCGGAATGGGCGGCAGCGCCGGCAGGGGCACGGGGCGGGCGGGGCGGCTCATGGCGTCCAGCACTGCACGATAGTAACACTGGCAGTCCAGTACGGGGTTTGCAAATCCATGCGCCAGGGCGGTCATGCGTCTTCTCCCCGCGCCAGCGTAAAAAAGTCCACCCGAGTGGGGGCCGTTGTGCACTCTTCTTCGGCAGCCTCATGCGCTTCATGCGCGCGCAGATGGTCAAAGAGCTCCATGCTGAGGCGCGTGGCGTAGTCCGGCAACTGCATGAGGGCGTCGCACAGCGCTGCCAGTTCGGCGTGGCGCGGTTTGTTGCCGCATATCCAGGCATACCCCTGCACGGGGCTGTCCGGCAGGGCGGAGTGCCCTGCGCTGGCGGACTGCTCTGACCCATTCTGCTGTTCCGACGCAGGGGACAGGGTGACTGCGCAGCGCGTGACAAGCATTTCGCCCAGATTGAACCGCGCGCCGCCGGTTTTGCCTTCCACCATCAGCAAGCCTGCCTCGGGCCTGCGCAAAAACGTGTAGTTCACCGCCTCTGCCAGGGGCCGCAGCGACTCCTGGAGGGTATCCTCAGGCGCAAGGGCCAGCAGGCGCATCCATTGCGGCCGCGTCAGCGCTTCCGCATTTTTGGAAAGGGTCATGTTCTTCCACCTGTATTTCTTGCTGAGCGCAGAAATTCGCGCTGGACAAGGGTATAAAGGTGGTGTGTGAACACTTGTTGACGACATGGAGGTAATTATGTGTCACTCACGTGCTCATGGTTGAGCGCCATCGGAAAATTGATAATCCCCTTTAACTAGAGTAGGTTGCCTTTGAGGATGCATGTTCTCAAAGTTTGCGATGCGCTCGCTTCGGCGTTTGATCGCGCAAGTACATAGCGCTTGCAGCTTTGTGGCGGACGCCTGCGTATGCAGACGCACCGATGCCACCTGCGAAAAGGTCAACTATGCGGCCATCGGAAGGCTGGGAGTGTGTGGATGTAGAGGGCAGCATTAGGCGGCCCTCCGGAGGGAAGGAGAAGTAAGGCTACTATGAGGGGCACAGAGAACACTTACGTGAAATCCGCATCCACAACCAAGGGAGAGATTAGGGAGAAAAACAGAAGGAAAACGAAAAAAGGACTCGGGTATTGCTACCTGAGTCCTTAAATTTCGTGGTGCCGAGGGACAGAATTGAACTGCCGACACGGGGATTTTCAGTCCCCTGCTCTACCAACTGAGCTACCTCGGCCCTTGGGCCAGCGGAATAAATTCCACAGCGGCTGGAGAAGTCTTCTACCCACTTGGCCTGGCTTTGGCAAGTCTTTTTTTGCAAATTTTATCCAATCCCTTGAAAATCGTGCGTCTTCCGGCCATACTGCCGAAGTTGCAGCACGGAGCAGGGCCCCAAAACGGCTTTGCCCCGCCTGGCTTTTGGAGTAATCACCCCCTGGCGCGCGAGCCTGCATGCAGCGGTGCCGCGTCAGGAGGCTCGCCAGCGTAGGTTTGGGGCATGCCCCCAAAGTGTTTATGGTCACATCATCCATCCCGGATGCCCTTGCAACAAGGATTTTTTTAGTGAAACCGGGCAATCCTTTTCCTCAAATCAAACATGATTTCAAACAGATGGGCGCTTCAGGCCTGGCAAGAACCATCGTGCAGGCTCTTCTTATCGGGGGAGTGACTGGCGTGGTCATCGGGCTGTTTCGCCACCTGAACGCTATGATCACGCATTGGATTGTGCGCGCTGTGAACGCGCACGGACTGAGCGACGGCCTTGTCGGCTGCGCGGTGTTTTCCGGCCTGCTGCTCCTGGCCGTGCTTTCTGTGCTGCTGCTGCGCGTGGAGCCGTTGATCAGCGGGAGCGGCATCCCCCAGGTGGAGCTTATGGTCAGGGGCAAATTGCGCATGAACTGGTTTCGTGTGCTGGTCTGCAAGTTTGCTGGCGCTCTGACGGCCCTGACCGGAGGGCTTTCTGTGGGGCGTGAAGGCCCCTGCATCATGATGGGCGCTTCCCTTGGCGTGGGGGTGGGGCGGTTGTGGCATGATCCCAAGGCCGCGCATGAACCCCGGTTTCTTGTGGGCGGCAGTGCCGCTGGCCTTGGGGCGGCTTTTGGCGCGCCCCTAGCGGGCATGTGCTTTGCCTTTGAGGAAATGAAGACGCCCCTGCGTGCGCCGATGATCATTACCTGCGCCATAACGGCCTATACGGCAATGCTCGTCATGCAGAGCATATACGGCTTTGGCCTGGTTTTTCCCTTTGGCCGGCGCCCCATGCTGTCCTGGGAGGCGTGGTGGCTGGTTCCGGCGGTGGGCGTGGCCATGGGAGCCCTTGGCGCTCTTTATAATACCCTGCTTATCCGTCTGACCCTCTGGGCCGACACCACAAAAATGCTGCCGCTGCATCTGCGCGTGGTCATTCCTTTCATGTGCGCCGGGCTGTTCTTGTATTTTTATCCCACGGTGCTGGCAGGCTTTGGCATGACAACCCTGCAACTTGCCGACATGGCCCTGCCGCTGACGGCGCTTTTGCTGCTGCTGGCCGTGAAGATGCTTTTTTCCTGCGCGAGTTTCGCCTCCGGGGTGGCCGGCGGCCTGCTCATGCCCATCCTGGCCATGGGGGCCATGGCCGGGGCCTGCGTTACGGCGGCATTGCTGCTTTTTGACGTGGTCACGCCCGAAAAGAGCGCCATCATACTTATCATGTGCATGGCCGGCCTGTTCGGCTCCTCGGTGCGCGCCCCACTGACAGGGGCGTTCCTGATGCTCGAGATGACGGGCGCATATTCCAACATGGCCTTCATCATCATTACGGCCTATATTGCTGCTGCCGTAGCCGACAAAATGGGGTGCGAGCCCGTGTACGACAGCCTGCGCCGCCGCTGCATTGTGGAAGGAAAAATCAAGCGCCCCAGGCTCAAGCCGCGTCGTCCGCAAAGGGCTGTGGGCGGCGCTCTTGGCGGGGCGGCGTGAACATCGTGCTGCAGGCGGTTTTTTGATGTGCGTAAAAGTATATGTAACGTGTTGTTATAATTTATCTTAATAAATAGTGCTTGCACTTTGTGATTGGAGTGGCTATTTTGGCCCTTCAATGTAAAACAGGCCATGTGGAGTAGGTATGACCCGTAAAGACCGCACAGAAGGCATATACAGCCGCCGCGAAGTTCTTGATGAGAGTGAGCGCCGCCAGTACTGCCTTATCCAGCTCAAGGACTTGCTTTCCTATGCGTACCGGTATTCGGAAGACGTAAAAAAACGTTTTGACCGTGCGCAGTTTAATGTGGAGAAATTCAAGACCCTTGCTGACATCAAGCATATTCCCATTCTCAAGAAGAAGGAGCTTATCTTTCTTCAGTCCATGGGGCCGCGTCTGGGCGGACTGCTGACCAAGGATATTGGCGAACTCAAGCGCATATTTCTTTCCCCCGGCCCCATCTTTGACCCCGAAGACCGTGGCGAAGATTACTGGGGCTACACCGAAGCCTTCTATTCCGTGGGCTTTCGCCCCGGCGACGCGGTGCAGAACACGTTCAACTATCAGTTGACGCCTGCGGGCCTCATGTTTGAGGAACCCCTGCGCAACCTTGGCTGTGCGGTTATTCCCGCTGGCCCCACGGACGCCGCGACCCAGCTGGACATCATGCAGAAGCTGCGCGTGTCGGGCTATGTGGGCACGCCGAGCTTCCTCATGCACCTGGCGCAAAAGGCCGAAGAAAAGGGCCTTAACCTGCGCAAGGATCTTTTTCTGGAAGTGGCCTTCGTCACTGGCGAGCGGCTTTCGGAAAAAATGCGCTCGCAGATGGAAAAGAAGTACGACCTGGTCATGCGCCAGGGTTACGGCACGGCGGACGTGGGCTGCATCGGGTACGAATGCTTCCACAGAACCGGCCTGCACATCGCCAACCGCTGCTATGTGGAAATCTGCCATCCTGACACGGGCATTCCGCTGAAGGACGGCGAAGTGGGCGAAATCGTGGTGACGGCCTTTAACAAGACCTATCCGCTTATCCGCCTGGCCACGGGCGACCTTTCGTTCATTGACCGCAGTCCCTGCGCCTGCGGCCGCACCAGCCCGCGCCTTGGCAGCATTGTGGGCCGCGTGGACACCACTGCCCGCATCATGGGCATGTTCGTGTACCCGCATCAGGTCGAACAGGTCATGAGCCGCTTTGAAGAAATCAAGCGTTGGCAGATTGAAGTGACCAACCCCGGCGGCATCGACGAAATGACCCTCTTTGTGGAAACCAGCGGCTTCAAGCGCGAAGAAGAGCTGCTGCACCAGTTCCGCGAGAAGATCAAGCTGCGTCCCGAACTGCGCGTGCTGGCTCCCGGCAGTCTGCCCCCGCAGATCCGTCCCATTGAAGACAAGCGCCATTGGGACTAAGCTCAGGGCAACTTTGAAGTGTTTTACATTTCAAAGTGAAAATGCTCTAAGCCCCTCCCGTGCCGTACAGATATCAGAGGCCAGCTCCGCAAGGGGCTGGCCTCTGTTTTTGTGCTTGGCGTATCAGGGCGGACACGAATTTTCGCCGTTTGTAGGCGACACCTGCTTGACAAATTGATAGCACACTACTATTTAGCATTGCACCTAAGTGAGGTCGCACCATGAGTACATCACCCAGAGACACAGTGGGCATGCTGTTGAGCCGTTCCGGCAGGGTATGGCGTACACGCCTTGACGAAAGGCTTGAGCCCCTGGGCCTGACGCAGGCCCGCTGGCTGGTGTTGATGCATCTTTCGCGCATGGGCGGTGAAGCCCCGCAGAAAGAGCTTGCGCAGTCCATTGGCGTTGAAAGCCCCACCATGGTTCGCGTGGTGGACGGCCTTGAGCGTTTGGGCCTTGTGGAGCGCGTGGGGCAAAAAGACGACCGCCGGGCCAAGACGGTGCGTCTGACGCACAAGGCCCAGGGCGTCAACGAGGAAATCCAGCGCATAGGCGCCGGCCTGCGCGCCGAAGCCCTGGCGGGCCTCTCTGACGAAGAACTGGCCGAGTTTTTACGGATACTTGAAATCATACTTAACAATCTTTGCGCCGCTGCCGTCCGGTGACGTCAGGCCGTGCGCCCTTCAAGGAGCTGTCAGCGCATGCCCATTTCCCTTTCGCCTCAGGCAGCGCGCCTGCTGTCCGCCCCGGTACGCACCAGAAAACGTCTTGTCATGCTTTGCGGGCTGATTCTGGCCGCTGCCGCCATCGCGTTTCTTGTGCACCGACAACGCTATATTTCAGAAAATGACGCACGAGTCATGGCCGACATGATCACCATCAGCAGCCGTGTGGACGGCTGGGTGGCCCAGAGGGACGTCACCGACGGCGACGTCGTGACCGAGGGCCGTCAGCTTGTTGTCATAGACCAGCGTGAAGCCCTCATGCAGGTGGAAGAGCTCAAGGCCAGCGACGAGGCCCTGCGGCTGGAGTCCGAGCAGGTGAAGACCCGGCTGGAAACAAGCCGCAATGCCACTGAAAGCGCGGTGGCCGCAGGCCGGGCGCACCGCGACAATGCGGCGGCGGCCCTGCGTTCCAGTCAGGCCGCTCTGGACCTGGCCCGCAAGGATCACACGCGCAGTGAAAATCTTATTGCCGAAAACGCCATTGCCCGCCGGGTGTGGGACCAGAGCCGCACGGTTTTGCAACAGGCCGAGGGAAAGCACCGTCAGGCCCTAGCCGAGCTTGCCGAGGCCCAGGCCAATCTTGATCAGGCCCTTGCCCACCGCAACGACCCGCACGAGCTTGAAGCCCGGCTGGAGCAGCTTACACAGCAAAGGGCCGAAGTGCAGGCCAGGATCAGGCAAAAAGAGGTGGCGCTGGACGACCGTGTGGTGCGCAGCCCCATCAACGGGGTGGTGGACCAGAAATTTGTGGAGCCTGGGGAGTACGTCATTCCCGGTCAGCGCCTGGTGATGGTGCACAATCCCAAGGCTGTGTGGGTGGAGGTTCTGCTCAAGGAGACCAAGCTGGGCGGCCTCAAGCCCGGCCAGCCCGTGAGCATCAGCGTGGATGCCTACCCCGGCCGTCCTTTCAGCGGCAGCATTGAGCGCATCGGCACAGCGGCCACCAGCCAGTTTGCCCTTATCCCCAGCCCCAATCCTTCGGGGAACTTTACCAAGATCAACCAGCGGGTGCCCGTGCGCATCAAGGTGGACCAGCCGGACGACAATCCCCTGCGTCCCGGCATGATGGTGGAGGTGGACATTGACCTCGCCGGAATTTGACGCCCTTAGCCAGCGCTATGGCGCTGCGTACAAATGGTGGGCCACGGCGGCGGTGATGATGGGCTGCATAGCCACGGTGCTGTCTTCCACCATCGTCAACGTGGCCATGCCCGACATTATGGGCGAATTCGGCATGGGGCAGGATCAGGTGCAGTGGCTGTCCACGGCCTTTCTGGCCGCCATGACGGCGTCCATGCTGACGACGGACTGGATGCTGCGCGCTTTTGGCCTGCGTCAGGCGTATCTTGCGGCAATGGCGGCCTTTCTGGCGGCGTCGCTGGTGGGGGCCGCAAGCCCCGGCGTGGAGGTTCTTGTGCTGTCCCGCACCATTCAGGGGGCCGCCGCCGGGCTGGTGCAGCCGCTGGCCATGGTCATGGTTTTTTCCGTCTTTGGCGAGGAAAACAGGGGCATGGCCATGGGCATCTTCGGCCTGGGCGTGGTGCTGGCTCCTGCGCTTGGCCCCACGGTGGGCGGCCTGCTCATCGACAATTATTCCTGGCGGTATGTCTTTTTGCTGGGGCCGCCGTTCTGCCTTGTGAGCATGGCTCTGGCCGCGACCTTTCTGCCGGGCCGCGACAGCGCTGTGGAGCGCGGCGCGTTTGACCTCAGCGGCTTCATTTTGCTGTGCGTGGGCATTGGCGCGCTGCTCGCAGGCATTTCCAGCGGGCAGCGGGAAGGCTGGGACTCGGACTACGTGCTGGGGGCTTTTTTTTCAAGCATCTGCGCCTGGGTGGGCTTCGTCATCCGCGAGCGCACCTGTCCGAAGCCCCTGCTGCATCTCGGCGTTTACGCGAACCTCCGCTTTCTCGCCGCGTCGGTGGTGGCCTTTATTCTGGGCATGGGGCTCTTCGGCTCCACCTACCTCATCCCGCTTTTTGTACAGACCGTTCAGGGGTACAGCCCTACGGAATCCGGCCTGCTGCTCATGCCGGGCGGGCTGGTGCTCGGCGTGGTCATGCCCCTGGCGGGACGCTTTGCCGACCGTCTGCCGGCGTACGCCCTCATCATGGTAGGGCTCGCCATATTCGGCTGGTCCAGCCTGTGCATGGCCGAAGCCGGAACCTCCACCTATTTCTGGGATTTTGTGGGCTGGATCGCCATGGGCCGCGTCGGGCTTGGCCTGATCATGCCCTCGCTGAACAGCGGGGCGCTGCGGCTGCTTGACGCCAAACATATGGCGCAGGGGGCCGGGGCCATCAATTTCAGCCGTCAGCTGGGCGGGGCGCTGGGCGTGAGCCTGCTTTCCGTATATCTGGAACGCCAGACGGAAGTTTACGCGCAGGCCTTCAGCGCGTTGCAAAATGGCACCCATGCGGCATCGGATGCCCTGGATCTGATTGCATCCCTGTTTCTCAGGGGAGGGCAACTGGACAACGTGGCGCAAGCCTTGCGGCCGCCGCAGGCATACAGTTTTCTGGCGGATATGCTGGCCGCGCAGGCAAGGGCCATGGGCTTCAGGGAGAGTTTTTTTCTGGTGGGTCTGGCCTTTTTCGCGGCAGTGGTTCCGGCCTGGTTCATGCGCTCTGCCAGACATGGCTAAAGCGACGGTCAGACGGCGGCGGGTTTGCTGCGGTGACGGTCAGTCAGGGGTGGATTTGCTGCTGCGGCGGCCAGATGCGCGCGATTTTCCTGTGTAAAGGTCGAAACGGTCGGAAGGGCGGAACGGTCGAAAGGTCGGAAGGGGCTTGTACTGTCGTCGGACTTGTGCTGCCGTCAGGCTGTTGCGGCCGCCGGGCATGGTTCCGTGTGAGGGCCTTATTCGCTTTCCTGAGCCAGAATCAGTTCCACTTCGTCAACACTCAGGCCGGAGTTGCGGGCGATCTGGCGGCTTGTAAGCCCCTTGTGTCTGCCGTTAAGGATAAGCTCGCGCAAAAACTGCGGGGAACGGCTGATGCCCTCTGCCTGTTCCAGCAGGCGGCGCAGGTCACGGGCGCGTTCCTCAAGCTTTTCGTCCAGGTTTTGCAGTTCGGCCTGCCGCTGGGCAAAGGTGGCCACGATTTCCCGTTCCAGCCGGGCGTTCATCTCAATGCGGGCCAGCAGGGCTTCCTGATTGCCCTGAAGGGCGTTGAGCATGGCCTCGGAACGGCGCAGGCGCAGATAGAAGAAGAGCACCCCGCCGAGGACCATGAGCTCAAGTACGGAAAAGGCGGCAATAAGGGCGAAGATCAGCGTGTTGTTCATACTTTGAGATTCAGAAGTTTGCCCACCAGAGGGGAATCCGGCACGCGTGGAGCCTCGTCCTTGTCCGACACAAGGGGCGGTGGCCGCTTGCGGCGGCGGCTGCCGAACTGGGGCGTGGGCGTGCCGCCGTCGGCATCTGGCGAAAGCTTGGTTTTGTCGCCTGCTTCACTCTTGGCGATCTGCTGCTGCTCATGCCGGGCCATTTCTGCAGCCAAGACCCGCGACATGGCGGCCGAGGCCTGCGGTCCCACCGCAGCGGCATTCACCATCGAAGTGGCCATGCCTGTCTGGGCATACAGCACGGCCATGGTAGCGTCAACGCTCATGGCTGGCTCCGTGGTCTGAGGTGCGGCGTGTGCCCCACCCGTGCTCACTGGCGGGGCAGGGCGCTATTCGTTCAAATAGCTTTCAAAAAGCACGTCATCAATGCGGCCCTGTGCAAGATAGTCGTTGAGGATGCCGGTCAGATCCTTCTTGATGGTGACAGCATTGGACGGGTTAAGCAAGTAGTCGTTGCTCTTGCTGCTCAGGTAGAAATACAGGGCGTCGCGCAGGGCGATCATCTTGTGATCCAGCTCCGCGCCGACGGTGGAACTTTTGCTGATGGTTGAAAACTTGCAGACCAGAAAGCGCGTGGCGCCGTTGACGTTTCTTGGCACGACAAAGGGGGCCAGTTCTTTCACATAGTCCCTTGGCGCGGCGGGCGTCTGGCTTGAGGGCACGACAATGACTTCGGGCTTGATTTCAACGGGGGGAACAGGCGGCGTACGCAGAAAAAACCACCAGACGGCCGCGCCCAGAATGAGCAGCAAAACCGCAGCGCCGGCGATGATGAAGAGCTTTATGTTTTTTTTGGAGGCAGGAGGCGGCAATTGCTCGGCAGGGAGGTTTTTTGCCTCTGCCACAGCCGGAGTATCGGCCCCCTCTTCTTTCAGAAAAGGGGCATCGTCAAGATCCAGGTCAACCTTGCGCACGGCCGGATCCGACCCCTGCGAAACCTGCATCTCATCCCTGGCGGGAGCTTCTTTGACGTCAGTCTTGTTTGCCACGCGGTACTCCTGGCGGCCGCTTTGGGGGCCGCCGCAGGCAGAAACTCCCTCGTGCGATATCAGCCAAAGATTTTGTCTATCTTCTGCTTCATGGTGTCAGCGGTGAAGGGCTTGACGATATAGTTTGACACCTTGGCCTGCACGGCTTCAATGATGTTTTCCTGCTGGGCTTCTGCAGTGACCATGAGAAAGGGGATGTGGGCGAACTGCTCACTGGCGCGAACCTTGCGCAGCAGGTCGATGCCCGTCATGTTGGGCATGTTCCAGTCAGAAACGATGAAATCTATTTTTTCGCGGTTCAGCACGTCCCAGGCTGTGGTGCCGTCGTCAGCCTCCACAACGTTTTGAAACCCGATTTGGCGCAGGATGTTACGTACAATGCGACGCATGGTGGAAAAGTCATCAACCACAAGAACACGCATGTTGGGATTGTAAGGCATGAATAAAACTCCTTAACGCCTGCGGGCGCCGTCTGGGAGGGCTGGCCATGCCGCGCGTCCTCCGTAAGCATTATGATATGTCAGCGCCCTCACCATAAAGGCTGATGAACTCTTTACGCAGACGGCTCAATGCCTGTGAGTGCAATTGTGAAACGCGGCCTTCTGTGATGCCCATGACTTCAGCAGTTTCACGCATATTCAGCTCATCAGTATAGTAGAGCGACAGTACCAGCTTTTCCCTTGGCGTCAAGCGCTCTATAAGCGGAGCAACCCGCTCCACAAGTTCACGAAAGGCCGTGTTGCGGTAGGGTTCGCCGCCGGGTTCCTGTCCATCACCTGCAAGCGTATCCTGAATGGAGTCCAATGACAGCCAAAGCTGGTTTTGCAGGGCTTCAAGGCCCTGGCGCACGTCCCGCAACGTAAGTCCAGTAATCTCTTGCAGTTCTTGTTCAGTAGCCTGGCGGCCGTGCTCGTGCTCGACCTTGCGCATGGCCTCGTCCAGCACGCGCACCCGTTGCCGCAGTGAGCGCGGGAACCAGTCCAGCCTGCGCAGCTCGTCCAGCATGGCGCCGCGGATGCGGCTTTCGGCGTAGGTTTCAAACCGAATGCCGAGCTGCGGGCGAAACTTGCCCAGGGCCTCCATAAGGCCTAACGTGCCGGAACTGATGAGCTCTCCAAGTTCTACGCTGCGGGGCAGTTTGGCCTTAAGGCGCAGTGCCAGAAAGCGTATCTTGGGCGCATAGTGGCGCACCACGGATTCCTGCTCGGCCGGAGAAAAGTTTTCCCAGGCTGTGGCCCCGGTTTCTAGCGCTTCCCAGGGGCAGGGCATGTGCGCTTGGGCGGTGCTGGCTTTCATGATGTTGTCCTTCCGGGATTTTCCGGTATTGCCTCTTCTACCCCGTGACGCGTAGTGCGTCTGTTTACGCCGCTGTTCGCGCCCGCCAGGCCGGACAGGACGTGTTGATCCACGTCAGGGTTGATGTGTGGGCAGGCCGTCTGGCCAGCCAGCCTGCAGTCAGGGGCGGAATCCCGATCCGTTGCCTGTCGCAGACCTCGCGGCTGCGTGGGCAGGCGTCAGCCGGGGAGGCGCAGTCCATTTGCGCGTTTCATCTGCGCAATTCATCTGCGCAGTTCGTCTGCGTCATTTTTCTGCACCATTCTTCCGCGCCATTCACACGCACGGTTCTCTTTGCGCGGTCATGCGCCAAAGCGGCGTCTTCATCCTTTGAGCGGATAGGTTCTCAAAGGCCCACGCTCTAGCGGAACAGCAGCTTTTTCCAGAAGAACTTGATGTTGCCGTCAAGATTTTCCGGCACTTCCCATTGCGTGATGTTGCGCGCCAGATCCATGACAGCGCGTGCCGCCGGGCCCTGCGGTTCGCTCACGCAGAAAGGCAGCTGCTGCACCACGGCCTTGCGCACGCCCGTATCACGCGGAATCACGCCCACAAGCTCCAGTGAAACGCCACTCAAAAAGTGATCGCAGGCCTGATGCAGACGCACGAACATTTCCTTGGCGGTTTTCTGATCCGGGGCCATGTTCACGCAAACCCTGAAGCGCTCCACGCCGTGATTGGTCTTGAGCACCTTGATAAGGGCGTAGGCGTCTGTCAGGGATGTGGGTTCCGGGGTGAGCACCACCAGGCGTTCCTGGGCGGCCATGTTGAAATACAGCACATTGTCGCTGATGCCTGCGCCGGTATCCACGATGAGGTAGTCAAGATCATCCTCAAGTTCGTCCACGGCGTCCAACAGTTCCAGTTTTTGCCCGGTGGAAAGGGTGAGCATTTCGCTCATGCCGGAAGAAGCGGGCAAAATGGAGAAGCCATAGGGTGTGGGAAAGAGAATGTCCCCCACGCTGGCCCCTTCATGGAACAGGTGGAAAATATTTTTCTGCGGGGTCAGACCAAGAACAACGTCAACGTTGGCAAGGCCCAGGTCGGCATCAATGAGCACCACTTGTTTGCCAAGTTGCGCAAGGCATATGGCCAGATTGACCGAAATGTTGGTCTTGCCCACGCCGCCTTTGCCGGAAGTGACGGAAAATACCAGGGGAAAAGTGCCGCTCATCAGTGTGCTCCGCATCGTTATGGCCGGGCTAGGCCGCCTGGCCGGGAAGTTGCCTTTTGAAAATCAGTCGCCAGACCAGCGGTTCGGTGGCTGGAGAAAGGCTTTCTTTGAGTTCTGCGCCGTATGAGAGTGCCGATACGGGCAAACCTGCGGCCCACGCGACGTTGACTATACTACCAAAGCTCACAGCTTCGTCCAGCTTTGTCCATACCAGTGACCCCGGCCCGTCGCTCTTGTAACGCTTCAGAAAAGCCTGGGTCTGCATGGCGTCGCAGTAGGGGGAAAGCGTCAAATGGGTGGCGGCCGCAACATCGGCCAGGCCCATCTCCTCCCGCCACTGCGCGAGTGTGGTGGACCGGTCAAGCCCCGGCACGTCCACAAAAATCAGATCCGCTTCGGCGGTGGCGCGCAGGGCGGCTTCCATTCCGGCCTTGTCGGGGGCTTCAAGATAGCTGAAATTGGAAAGTTCGGCCCAGTGGCGCAGGATGAGCCGCCCGCTGCCGCGCAGGCAGTCCGCGTTGATAAAGGCAATGCGCGCTTCTGGCCGGGCCTTGCGCCAATGCAGGGCAAAGCGCAGGGCCGAGGTGGTTTTGCCAAAGCCAAAGGGCCCTGCCATAAGGTGCAGGCGTTGATCCCAGCCCGCCGGGCCCCAGCCTTTGACGGGAACCATGCCGCACAGGCACTCCAGCACGGACGCTCCGGGCTGGGAGATGAGGCGCTGATAGAGATCCACGGCCACAGCGTCGGAAATGCCTTCGCGCTGCAAATACTCGAGGGCGATACGCTGACGGGGCGTAAGACGCTCAAGCTGAATGGCGGGTTTCATGAGAGCAAAAAGCTGGTTTTTGATCTGCTGCCATTCCTTGTGCCATTCCCCCCATCCACCGGGAACTCCACCAGCAGGCGCGCTATTGTCTGTCTGGGGGCGCTCCATGCCCGCAGTGATCTCGTGACAGACAGCACCGTTTTTGCGGTAGGTGCGGTTGCCCAGGATTACGGCGTCGGGCCCCATTTCAGCCTTGATTCTTGCCAGAATCTCCTGCGATGTGGCTCCAGTGAACGTCTTTACCTGCATGGCCATTCCTTTGACTGACGGCGGTCGGGCCGTCTGTTATTGCCTTTTTACGCCGTTTGTTTGACGGCTCTCTGGATAAATGCAAATTAGGGGCCAACCTGACCGTTGCCTTGTGCCGTTTTTTCGGCTGGTTGCGGCAAGAATTACATAGTTGTGCCCTATGGCTAGGCAAAGCATGTGTTTTGGGGTATAGTTTATCTGCCTCAAGGGCAAGTCAGGGTATTCCTGTCCCTGTGTGGCCATCGCACAGGCCTTCCAAATCGAGCCGGCTCCCGGCCCTGTCTCTGCGCCAGTCCATTGTCTGACACGCTCCCAGAGCCTTACGCGCCGCGCCTTTCTTATTCCATTTCTTCCTCCCGGGGAAATCTCATGTCTTTTGCCGAATTGGTGAACCAAAATGAATGCTGGAAGAATGTTTCCAGCGAGGAACCTCGACTGTACCCCAAGGGCAGTACCTTCCCAGACGACTATATGTACATTCTTGTCAGCGGCAGGCTGCGCCTGACGGCGCTCTCCGCCAATGGCGGAGAAAAGATCATATGGTATCTTGGCGAGGGGTGCTGCTTTAATGAAAAAATTCTGTTTTTCAGTGGCAACGACAATATGCCATTGTCGCTGAATACCGCCGACTTTCAGTACGAGGCTGTGGAAAACTGCTATGTGCAGCGGTTTTCCATGGAAGAGTTGCAGCGTATTGGCGAGGCGCGGCCCGACCTTTTGCTCAATCTTTGCCAGAGCTACAGCGTCAAGGTGGCGCTTCTGGCGCAGCAGGTGGTTTCATTGAGCGTTGAGTCGCACCTTACGCGAGTGTGCAAATTTCTGGCCGAGCGGATCATACCCGGCTCCAACCCCTTGCGGGCCAAACGTGATATGCCGCTTTTCGAAATGGCGGATTTGCTCGGCATGCACCGCATCACGCTGTACAAGGCCATGCGCGAGGCCCAGTCTCGCGGGCTGTTGAGTTTTGACAAAAACAGCGATGAGATAGTTATTCTTCAGCCGAAAACGTTTTTTTATGAAGCGCACGGGCAGGTGCCGAACGTCAAATACTGACGCAAGACCCGGCCGTGTGATTCTGCCGAAAAGCGCATTTTCAGGCAGAATCCCATCGTTGCCATGTGAAACATGGCAACGGCAATTTGATCCGTGGAGCGTGGACGCAGCCAGTTGACCAGGACTGCGCTGCCGTTGCCCGCCGTAAAAGGTATGGGTCTTGGAGCAATTTCAAGCGGCAGCCGTCAGGCGACGAAGAAGCCTTGCGGCTGGCGACAGCACCGCTAGTGAAATTGCTCTAGAGCAGATCAACTTTGAAATGAAAAGCATTTCAAAGTTTTCATTCAGCCGTAAAATGCGATTTGCGGCTAAATCCACGCCACGTTGTGGCGCGCTGCACGAAAGTGCAGCGTTAGAGCATGCACACGTTTTCAAAGGTAACATGCTCTAATGAGAGCAAATCCTTCTCCCGTGGGTTGCGCATTGCCGCAAAAAAAGCTGAACGCCTTGCAGGCTCTCAGCTTTTTGTTTGTCATGGTGCGCGCGGAGGTTATTCGGCCGCAACGCTGCCCACTGACTGCAGGCGGATGTCCTGCGGAATTTCAGCCTGTGAAATCACGGGCACCGAGGGCAGAAAGCGCGTGACCAGCTGGGCCAAATGCGGGCGTATGATGGGATTGACCAGCAGCACGGGCTGACCGTCGGTACTGACGGCATTTTCCACAGCGGCGCTGATGTTCTGCACAAGCCTCTGGGCCGCCGCCGGGTTGAGCGAAAGAAAGGTCGCGCCCGTATCGGCCTGGCGCACGCCTTCCTGCACCATGCGCTCGGCATTGGGGGCCAGGGTGAGCACCGGCAGGGTGCCCTGGCTGTCCAGATAGGGCCGCACGATGGAGCGCGCCAGCTTTTCCCGTACATATTCGGCCAGTATTTCGGGGTTTTTTATGCCCGCGCCAAAGTCGCCCAGGGTTTCCACAATGGTGAGCATGTCGCGTATGCCCACGTTTTCGCGCACCAGAAGTTGCAGCACCTTTTGCACCGTGCCAAGGGGCAGCACGTTGGGCACGAGGTCTTCCACAGCCTTGGGCGAGTGCTTGGCCACGGTGTCCAGCAGCCCCTGCACGGCCTGGCGGTCAAGAAAATCGGACAGATGGCGCTTGAACACTTCCGTCAGATGGGTGGCGATGACCGTGGCCGGGTCCACCACCGTGTAGCCGGCCAGCATGGCCTCTTCGCGCTGGCTGTCCGGTATCCAGAGGGCGGGCAGGTTAAAGGCCGGTTCGCGGGTTTCAATGCCGCTGATCTTGGTGGTCACGTTGCCGGGGTCCATGGCCAGAAAATGGTCAACGAGGATTTCCGCCGAAGCCACCTGATTGCCCTTGATGAGCAGGGAATACTGGCCAGGCTTGAGTTGCAGGTTGTCGCGCAAATGCAGCGAGGGGATGACCACGCCCATGTCCAGGGCGAACTGCCGCCGTATGGAGCGGATGCGCGCGAGCAGGTTGCCGCTCTGCTCCTCGTCCACCAGAGGAATGAGGCCGTAGCCCACTTCAAGCTCCAGCGTGTCCAGGGGCAGGAGGGCCTGCACTTCTTCGGGGGTGTCGGCTGTGCCGGAACCGGCTGCGGCCTTCTTTTCTTTCTTTTCTCTGGCCTGGTCGTCGGCCTCGTTTTTGTCCGTGAGGCGGGCCACCGTGAAAATAAGGGCGGAAATGACCAGAAAGGGCAGGGTGGGCAGGCCGGGCACAAGGGCGAAAAGCAGCAGCACGGCCGAGACCATCCTGAGCGCCCGGCTGTTAAAGGTGAGCTGCGCCAGAAATTCTTCGCCCATCTTGGCTTCGGAGGCGGCGCGCGACACCAGCAGGCCCGTGCCCGTGGACACGATGATGGACGGAATGGTGGAAACCAGACCGTCGCCGATGGTCAGCAGAGAATAGGTGGTGAGGGCGGTGTTCCAGTCCATATCCTTCTGTACCATGCCAATGATGATGCCGCCGACGATATTGACCAGAGTAATGAACATGCCCGCGTTCACGTCCCCGGAAACGAATTTGCACGCGCCGTCCATGGCGCCGTAAAAGTCGGCTTCCTTGCGCAGTCCGTTACGGCGTGCCGTGGCCTGCTCCTCGTCTATGAGTCCGGCGTTGAGGTCGGCCTCGATGGCCATCTGCTTGCCGGGCATGGCGTCCAGGGTAAAGCGCGCGGCCACTTCGGCGATGCGCGTGGTGCCCGCCGTGATGACCACCTTGTTGAGAATGAACAGGATCATGAATATGACCGCGCCCACAACGTAGCTGCCGCCCACGACGAACTCGCCGAACGCGCGGATGACCGAGCCCGCCGCGTCCACGCCCATGTCGCCGTTGAGCAGGATAAGACGGGTGGCGGCCACGTTGAGCGACAGCCGCAGCAATGTCGTCACCAACAGCAGGGAGGGAAAGATGGTGAACTCCAGCGGGGAGGTCATGAACATGGTGGTGATGAGCACCAGCAGGGCTATGGAGATGCTCACGCAGAGCATGATGTCCAGAAAGAAGGTGGGCAGGGGCACCAGCATGACAAAAAGGATGATGACCACGCCAGCGGCCAGCATGATTTCGCCATTCTTGGAAAACCTGCTGTAATCCATCTTCGGTAAGCTTGCAGCAGCCATTTTTCTGACACCTCGCTTCTGCGCCGCAACTGTCTGCGCGCGCCGGAAAAACTATGAATTATGCACTCTTGGCTTGAGCTTCCAGATGGCGGCCAATACTGTGGCCACAGCCTTGTACAGCTCCTCGGGGATCATGTCGCCCACTTCGGCTGATTTATACAAAGCCCGTGCCAGAGGCACATTTTCGCGGATGGGCACCTTGTTTTCGCGGGCGACCTGCTTGATTTTTTCGGCCAGGTGATCCGCGCCCATGGCCACGACCACCGGGGCCGGAGCCTCTGCGGTATTGTACCGCAGGGCCACGGCTATGTGCGTGGGGTTGGTGATGACGACGTCGGCCTTGGGCACGTCCTGCAACATGCGTCTGCTCATGGCTTCCATCATTTTTTTGCGTTGCTGGCTCTTGACCTTGGGGTCGCCGTCCGCCTGCTTCTGTTCGTCCTTTACCTCGTCCTTGGTCATCTTCATGTTCTCTTTGTAGGCGTAGCGGGACTGCCACACGTCAAAAGCGGCAATGATAAGGATGGGGATGAGGGCATAGCTCGCCAGCTTGAAGGCCATCTTCAGCATGTATATGGCCACGCCTTCGGTGGTGGAATAATACATGGGAAGAAAATTTTCATATTCCTTGTAGATGATCCAGGCGGGTATGACGGACAGGATAATGGAAAACATCAGGCTTTTTACGGTGCGCAATACCGTTTGGGGCGAAAACAGCATCTGCTTGATGCCCTTGAAGATATTGAAGCGCTGCATCTTGGGCTTGAAAATCTTGGTGGTCCACAGCTTGCCCACCTGAAGGCGCTGGGCCAGCATGCTCAGAAAGGCCAGCGTGAGCAGGATGGGCATGGTTATCTTGCATATCTCCACCATGAGATCCAGCGTCAGGCTGTAGACATTTTCGGGGTTGGGGTCGAACTCCCAGGCGTGGCTCAAGAAATGGCGGAAGATGTTTTTTATTTCTTCGCTCATGGGGCCTATCCATGCGTAAAGAATGGACATGCCGCCAAGCAGGCTCACGGCTTTGCCAAGTTCCTGCGATTTGGGAACATTGCCCTCGGCGCGTTGCTTGTTGATGCGCTTTGGGGTGGCTTTTTCTGTTTTGCTGGGGTCTTTCTGCGTGCCGAACATGCCGTATCCGCCGTCGTTTTATTGGCGCGGTTCCGGGCAGGGGCCGCGTCACATGCACTGAGCAAAAAGCGTGCCCGGTGCGCTGGCCGAGTGCTTTCGCCGGGCAGGCCGAAGCCGGAAGGGACAGGCTTGAGGGTGGGGCCCAAGAAGTGTATGTGCAGAAGACGGGTTGCGTTGCAGGGCATGGGCTTTTGTCGCGTAAGGCCTGAAACTGTTTGCCTAGACCAGATTACCTTTGAAATGTTAGACATTTCAAAGGGGCCATTCTGCCGAAAATGCGATTTGCGGCAGAATCCACGCCACGTTGTGGCGCGCTGCACTCTCGCGCAGCGTTAGAGCATTTAACTTTTTCAAAGGTTAAATGCTCTAAAAACTGTTCGACGGCTGTATGGGCCGCGCCCGTATGAAGGTAAGCGTGGTTGTCCGCGTTGTCTTTGCGAGGGGTTGCCATGCCCTTTGCAACGCTGTGTTTTCAAAGGTGGTCTTGCGCATGCGGCGCTTGGCGCGGGCGGCCAGCCTGCGGCGCGGGCGTCAAGCGCTGTGCGGCGGAGTGGCGATGCACGCGGGCAGCGCAACGGCGCACGCCAAAAGCGAAACCTGCATGGCTGCCATGTTTTGGCCAGCCCACGCCTCATATTGAGGAAGCCATGTTTTACGGGTGGAAAATCAGTCTGCTGTCCATGGGCGGCAATTTTATGTTGCAGGGCAGCGTGCTCTACTGCATGAACGCTTTTATGGAGCCCCTGTGCGACGCCTATGGCTGGACGCGCGCTGAACTCAACGTCAGCATGGCTGTGGCCGCCCTTGTGGGGCAGTTGGCCATGCCGGTGGCGGCTTCGCTCTCCGCACGGTTTTCATTGCGCCGCCTGATGGCTTCAGGGGCGCTGGTGGGCGGTGTTGCCACCATTCTTCAGGGTATGACGGGCAATATGGCGCTCTTTACCCTGCTGTTCACCATTGCCTGGAGCGCCACCCAGATATGCGGCGGCGTGGTGGGCAACGCCCTGGTGAGCAACTGGTTCTATTATTTTCGTGGTCGGGCTTTTGGCGTCGCCAACGCGGGCACATCGCTGTCGGGCGTTGTGCTGCCCCTGGCGGCCATGGTGCTGATCAACCATTTTGACGTGAGCACGGCCTATCTTGTGCTCGGCCTGCTGACCTGCGCGCTGGCCCCCCTGTCCTGGGCGCTGGTGCGCGATACGCCGCAGGCCATGCACATGCACCCGGACGGCAGAAGACACGACCCCCCGGTGAGCCGCAAACAGTGCGCGACGGACACATCCTTCACAGGGCTTTTGCATTCGCCCCGCGCCTACTGCCTGGGCATGACCTTCGGTCTGGCGCTCATGGTCAGCTCTTCGGTCATGAGCCAGATGAAACCCCGTTTTGTGGACCTGGGCATTGCGCCCTATCCGGCCATGCTGCTGGCCTGCTCCGCCGCGCTGTGCGCGGCCCTTGGCAAATATGTGTGGGGTTGGGCCTGCGACCGCTTCACGCCCCTGACTGCAGTTCACGGCATTATGCTGGCCTGCGCCGCAAGCCTGTGTCTGGGCTTTCTGCCGCCCAACGTGTGGACCATGACCGTCTTCAGCCTCAGCTTCGGCCTGTGCGTGGGCGGATTGTGGACAGTGCTGCCCGCCGTGGTTTCCTACTATTACGGCAGCGGCAATTTTTTGCCCTCGTACAAGTTCGTGTCCATCTTCATCATGCTGCGCTGCCTGGGATACCCCATCATGGGCTATTCCTATGAAATAACGGGCGGCTATGGGGCTGCGGACATTGCTTTTGTGGGCTTGCTGCTGCTTTCGCTGGGATTGAGTTTGTACCTGCGTGAAGGCGACGCCGTGGAGGGCGCTGTGCGTCGGCGCAGGGTTTAGGGAAACGCTGATTTGTTCCGTTTGGCGGCGTTGCGCATTTTTTTTGAAACAGTCGAGGACGAAAGAGTCCACTCCTGCTTCAAAAAAAGAACGCGCCTTGCCAAACGAAACAACTGCGCGTTTCCAGGAGGCTCTTTAATCAGAGCATTTTAACTTTGAAATTGCTCTGGCGGCGGGAGCGCAATTTCAGCCCTTACATCCGGCCGTTGTGACCGCCCGTATTTGGGGCCGCATTTTGGGCCGCATTTTGGAGCACATTGGGGGCTTCTGACGCGGCCCTGTTTTCGCCCTCGTTTTCGTCCTCCTGCCACCACCAGCCAGCCCGTTCACAGAGCAGATCAATGTCCCCGGCAGCGGCGAGGTTGAGCATCTGCCGGTACTGACGCACGGCTTCGTGGCTGTGGGCGTTGGCTTCGAACAGGCCGGAAAAGAGACGGGCGTCCTCCGTGAGCATCTTGCGGGCCGCGTGCTGCCGCCGCCGAAAGGACGGCGTAAGAAAGGGCAGCAAATCGTCCTGCCCGGCCAGCAGGGCAAAATAGGCCAGGCTGGTGATAAAGTTCATGTTCTGGATGCGGGCCATGGCCTTGTCGTGCTTTTCCGCCGAGGTCAGAAAGGTGCGGCAGCCAAGGTCGGCAAAAAAGCCCTCAACCAGGGCCAGGTGTTCCGGCCCCGCATGGTGGCCCGGAGTGATGGCCACGGGCAGTTCGGCGTCAGCTTCGGGGTTGGGACCGAAAAGCGGGTGCGTGCCCACCACGGGCCCGGCCCAGAGGCGTTCCATCTGGCGCAGGGGCTGCTCCTTCACGGAGGTGATATCGGTGAGCACCGCCGTGGACGGCAAATGGGGACAGACTGCGGCTGTCACCTCGTCAAACACGGCGGCGGGCACGCAGATGATGGCCATGGCCGCTCCGGCGCAGGCATGCGCCAGTTTTTCCGGCGTAAGGGGCACGTCGGCTCCGGCTATGGCCAGACCGGCGGCCTGGGCGCGCTGTATGAGCATGGCTCCCATGCGCCCTTGCGAGCCTATGACGACGGTTTTGCCCCGCGCGTGGGCAGGCGCGGCCTGGCGGTTCTCGGTAGTCTGGCCAGTCTGGCCGGTCTGAGTGGTCTGGCCAGTCTGAGTGGTCTGGCCGGTCTGGCCCCCTGTTTGCGATTGTGCGGCCGCCCCTGTTTTCAGGGCCGGGCCAAACTGCTCTGTCATGCCAGCTGCCCCCAGACGCTCCAGAACTGCGGAAAGGACTTGCTGACCACTGAGGGGTCGTCCAGGCGCGAGCGCACCGTGGCCTCGGGCAGGCACAGATCCAGCAGGGCCAGGGACATGGCTATGCGGTGGTCGTTGTGGGCCGACAGGCTTTGCCCTTCGGGCAGCACGGGGTGGTTGGGCTTGCCGTTGTTGCGGCCGCCCAGGCCGTTGACCAGCATGCCGTCAGAAAGCTCGTCCACGATGACGCCGGTTTTGGCCAGTTCCGTGGCAGGGGCCTTGATGCGGTCAGATTCCTTGTGGCGCAGGTGGGCCACATTGCGGATGCGCGTGGAGCCCTGGGCAAAGGCCGCCAGCATGGCCACCGTGGGCACAAGGTCGGGGCAGTGTCCCATATCCAGTTCCACGCCGTGCAGGCGGGAGGGATACACTGTGACGGCTTGCGGCTCAACGCTGACCCGCGCGCCCATTTTTTGCAGGATTTCCAGCATGGCGCGGTCGCCCTGAAGGGAATCGGCCCGCAGGCCTTCCACGCGCACGGGGCGGCGGCCCAGAGCGCCGGCGGCCAGCAGGTAGGATGCGCCGGACCAGTCGCCCTCCACCGTGTACTCGCCCGCCTGGTAGCGGCCGGGATGCACGGTGACGCGCAAACAGCCGGGCCTGGCCTCGGCAAGCTGGCGCCATGCGCCGTGGGGCAGGGTCTGCCACGCGGCTGCGGCGTCGGGGCGGGTCTGCACCTCAAATCTGATGCCGTAGTCCGTCAGGCATTGCAGGGTCAGGCCCACATAGGGCCAGGACACGGCCTTGCCCCCGCCGAGCGACAGGGTCAGGGGCGACGGCCCCATGGGAGCGGCCAGCAGCAAGCCTGAAAAATACTGGCTTGAAATATCCATGCCCAGTTCCACCGTGCCGCCGCAGCACGCCGGATCAAGACCGTCGGCGGTGATCACGCAGGGGGGGCAGTCGGGCTTTTCCTCAAAAACGGTTTTGGTCCCAAGGGCCGCCAGGGCATTGGTCAGTTCGGCAATGGGCCGCTCGTGCATGCGCCCCGCGCCGTGGATGCGGAACACGCCGTGTCCGGCGGCCAGTACGGCCGTGAGCAGGCGACAGGTGGTGCCGGACTCCTCCACGTCACAGGAAAGAGGCGCTGCGGCCGTGCCGCCCGAAGGCCTGCCGTCCATGCCCGTGACGCGCCAGGCCCCGGACGAGGGCGTGCTTTCGGGCAGTTCCTCCATCTTCGCGCCAGCGGCGCAAAGGATGGCCCGGGTGCGTTCCAGGTCGCGGCTTTCAAGCGTATGACGCACAACGGACGTGCCGTGGGCCAGGGCCGCGCCCATGAGGTAGCGGTGCGAAACCGACTTTGAGGCAGGCGCGGTGACCGCCACTGTTTCCGCTGTGTTCGTGAGGTCCGCGTTGCTGGCGGCCACGGTATCCTTGGTCTGGTTCATGATTCTTGCTGCTCCGATTCTTCCGTATGAAGGTCTAGGCGGTCCAGTTGCGGACCCATGGGGTAGCTGCCCAGAATGCGAAAGCTGGTGCAGGCTTCGTGCAGTTTTGTCAGCAGGCTCGCATAGCGCGGGTCTTCAAGATCGCTTTCCACATCGGCGAAGAACACGTACTTCCAGCACTGGCCGCGCAGGGGGCGCGATTCCAGCTTGCGCATGTTGATGTCGTGTTTGGCCAGCAGATCCAGCACGTGCGAAAGGGCCCCGGCCTTGTCCGGCAGGGTGAAGAGCAGCGAGGTCTTGTCCGCTCCGCTGTGGCCGGGCTGCGGGTTCTGCGTCTTGTTGCCGCCCTGTCCGCCGCTGACCTTGGGGCCGATGATGACAAAGCGCGTCCAGTTGCCGGGCTCGTCCTCGATGCGGCTGGCAAGAATGCCAAGGCCCATGAGGTCGGCCAGCTTGCCGTGTCCGATGGCTGCGGTGTGGCCCTGATCCGCCTGCGCGGCCCGCTGGGCCGCTGCGGCGGTGGATTCCACCGGCACCAGCCCCGCGTTGGGCAGATGGGCGCGCAGCCAGCCGCCACACTGGGCCAGGGGCTGCGGGTGCGAATACACCGTGCGCACGGCGGCCAGGGAAGGCGCGTTGCTCAACAGGCAATGGGATATGCGCGAAAAAAGCTCGGCCTGGATAAAAACGTCGTGCTTGAGAAAAAGATCAAAACTTACGCCCACAGTGCCCTGCAGGGAGTTTTCAAGCGGAACGACGCCAAGTTCGCAATTGCCCGAAGACACTTCCTCAAAGACCTGCGTCAAATCGTTGCAGGCATGGAATGTGGCCGCGTGCCCCAGATACTCCACACCGGCAAAATAGGAAAATGTGCCTTCGGGGCCAAGATAGGCGACGTTTTGCGGTCGTTGCAGGGCGCGTGAGGAAGAAAAAATCTCGCGCCAGATGGCCCGCAGATGATCTTCGGGCAAGGGGCCGGGGTTGCGGGCTGCCAGACTGTCCAGCACTTCCTTTTCACGCACGGGCTTGAAGATGATGCCCGGCACGTCGGCCTTGATGTGCCCCACCTCGCGGCTCAGGGCCGCGCGGCGGTTGAAAAGGGACAGCAGATCCTGATCCACCGCGTCTATTTCATTGCGGATGGCCGAAAGGCGCTCCTCGGCATTGCCGGGCTGATCTTGGTCCCCCGCAGTGTGCCGGGCGGCATCGGGCCAGTGGCTGTTGCTGCCGTCCATGCTAAACCTCCTGGATATCTTCGCGCACGCGCATGCCAAAGTGGCGGCCAGCTTCGTCCAGGCGGCAGAGCACGCGGTCGCCGGGCTTGAGGCCCACAACGCTCACGGCTTCGCCCTCTGGCGTGGTCAGGCGGATGGTTTCGGCATTCTGCAGAAAAACAGCGCCTGTCTTCACGCCGTCATCGGTCTGCACCTGCGCCTCCACCAGCAGCATGGGGCGCACTTCAATCTTGACCCGCCCAAGGGTGGCGACGCTGGTTTCACCGGTATAGTCCACAACAAGCACTTCCTGCCCGGCCCTGAACTCGCCGAGGTAGGTGGTCTGGTCGCCCGGCAGGCGCACATAGGCGTGCACGGCTCCGGCATTGACCCTGAAGGGGCGCGCGGCCACGTATTCATTGTGTTCGGTTTCGGCGTGCACAAGAAAGGTGAACGCGCTGGAGTTGCCCACCAGCATGCCCTGGCCCTTGCGCAAGAGCGAAAGGGTGTCGGCGCAGACGCGGTGCCCCAGGCCGACGCACTCCACACGGGTGACCACGCCGGTCTGAAGCTCCTCGCGGGTGCGGGCCATCTTGCATTGGGCCACGATATCCTTGAGCTCGGACACGGCCTCTCTGGATACAACAATGCCCGCCACACCGCGTTCCAGAATTCCTGCGGCAAGGCGGGCCTCGTCCAGCGTTCCGGCCTCGGCCAGGACACTGTCGCTCTGCGCCAGAAGGTTTTCTACCGGTATAACCTCCCAGCCGCGAGCCAGCACCACGCGCTCCCCGGCCAGCAGCCTTTGCAGCACGGCCTCTTCGTCAGCCTTGGCGTTGAGTTCCGCCATGGGCGTTTCTTCGGCGGCCCATACGGTGCAGCGCGAAAGACCGGCCACCTGCTGCACATGCTCGCGCGGCACGATGACGCCGTCCACGCCGGACTCGAGGGCCAGCGTTACGTCGCCTTTGTCAAAGGGAGTGCAGTTGAAGTAAATGCGTGACATGCCTATTCTCCCACAATGGTCATGGCCTGAGCCACAGAGGCGTTTTCGTGCACGATGGCGCGCAGGGCCTTGACGAGCGCCACGCGGTTGGGATGCTGAAAAACGTTGCGCCCCACGGAAATGCCCGCGCCGCCAGCCTGGACGGAGTCGGAAACCATCTGGAGTATCTGGCGGGTGGATTCCATACGTTCGCCCCCGGCAATGACCACGGGCACGCAGCAGGAGGAGACCACCTCGGCAAAGCTGTCCACATCGCCGGTGTAGGGAACCTTGACGATGTCCGCGCCCAGTTCCACGCCCACGCGGGCGCAATGGGCCACGATGTTTTTGTCAAAGCCGTTCTGGATCTGCGGGCCGCGAGCGTACATCATGGCCAGCAGCGGGATATGCCAGTTGTCACAGGCTTCGGCCACGCGGCCAAGGTCGGCCAGCATGAGGCGTTCGTTGGGGTCGCCCAGGTTGACGTGCACGGAAACGCAGTCCGCGCCGTGCTTGATGCCTTCTTCCACCGTGCCCACCAGGGTCTTGGTGTTGCCGTTGGGCGTCAGGGCGGTGGAGGCGGAAAGATGGACGATGAGGCCGATATCTTTGCCCGCGCTGCGGTGGGAGCAGCGCACGAGGCCCTTGTGCATGAGCACTGCGTCCGCTCCACCGAGGGCCATGTCATTGACGGCGCCCCGCATGTCCACAAGACCATCAACAGCGCCGATGGTAACGCCGTGATCCATAGGCACGATAATGGTGCGGCCGTTCTCACGATTGATGATGCGTTCCAGGCGGACTTTTTTGCCAAGGTACATGGCTTGCTCCTTTCAGTTGCTGTGCTGCGTATTGCAGATCAAGTACATACTGCCTGTAGCCATGGACCGCACGGCTGATGACATTCTTTCGCCCGGCTGCCCATACAAGAAAAGGGCCGCCGGCGGTTTGCCTGCGGCCCTTTGAACTTGCTAACTTGTATTTTCGCGTCAGCGAAGCTCCCGACCACAGGCATCCATAAAGTACGCAAAAAAATACCAGCTATAAAAGCTAGCGGCGTAAGCGGAGGTGTGGTTGGAAGAAATGCGTTGCATCACGAAAATCCTTTTAAAAAAACTTCTGAAAAAGAACTACGCCTCTTGGGCGTGAGGTGTCAAGAATATTGTTGAAAAAGCGGCATATTTTTTTACAGTACTGATTTTATTTCTTGTTTTTGCAGTCCGAAGGTTCATTCGCCGTGTGAGCCAGAGCGGCAGCGGCGAGGGTAGCGGCCGGAGCAGCGGCGGGGGCAGAGGCCGAAGCCTGCGCGGCGTCGCGCGCGGTCTGGGGCCGCAGCTTGCGGGTTTCGAGCCGCTTGAGCACAAAGTCGGCGGGTTTGGTGTCTTCCGGCACGGCGTCCAGGCTGAACTCCGCCCGGCCCAGGGTGCGGTGCCCACCGGCCTGCCCCACGTCATAAAAGCAGGCGTCGGCCAGGCGGCCGATATCTCTGGCTCCATCACCACGAAAGATGACAATGACGGTTTTGCCCACAATGCCGCTGACCGCGATCCACTTGAGGCCGTGAACACGGGTGAAGAAGTCCGCCACGGCCACCAGCAGGTCGCCGCTGCTGACCTCATTGAGCCAGGCAAAGGCCCCGCTACCCCGGCAGTCGGTAAGGCCACGGAAGGCCCGCGAAAAAAGCGGCAGCCATTCGCGCAGGTATTCACTGCGTATGATGCGGCGCAGCAGATTGTTGTCCGCATGGCGCGACAGCCACTGATAGGCGCGAAAATCGTCCTCGTCGCCCGACCGTTCAAAGGCCGCCGTATCCGTGCGGATGCCGTAGAGCAGGGCTGTGGCCAGACGGGGGCTGGGCCGCAGGCGCAGGGCCTGAAAATACCGCGTCATGATGGTGCTGGTGGCGCCAAGCCCCGGCCGGATGTCGCAGAAAGAGGGATGCAGGGCCGCGACCGTGCCGCACGTGGCCGGCGGCAGGGGGTGGTGGTCAATGATGCAGTCGAAGGGAATGCCCTGAAATGCCTTGTGGTGGTGCGGCTGCGAATCCACAATGGCAAAGCGCGTGTACTGGTCGGCCTTTTCGGGTTGCCATGCGCGAACGGGAATGTGCAGATACCGTATCATGGCCAGATTGTCGGGCCGGGTCACTTCATTGACGCGGGCGATATCGGCATTGTGCACCCTGGGCAGAAGAAGGCGCTTCAAGGCCATGGCCGAGGCCAAAGCGTCAGGATCAGCATTGATGAGAATGCACCAGCGGTCATCTTTGTCCAGATTCTGTCGCCAGTCCTTCATATGGGCGACGGCTTCGGCAGTGGGCAGCATTGGTGTGGTCATCCTTCGGGGGATTGGCCCCAGATTATGCGGCAGCGCGGGTTATATGTTCTGGCCGTTAGAGCCATTTCAAAGCGAAATCGCTCTAGTGGTCTTTTAGAGCATTTTACCTTTGAAAAAGTGTCAGTGCTCTAACGCTGCACGAAGTGCAGCGCGCCACAACGTGGCGTGGATTCAGCCGAAAATCGCATTTTTCGGCTGAATGAAAATTTTGAAATGAGAAGCATTTCAAAGTTGATCTGCTCCAGGGCCAGTTGCCATGTCATTGGGATTGGCCCGCAAGGGCCGCCAAAACAGGCAATGAGGCCGAGAGGCCGTCCCAGTTGAAAACTTCGACCATGTGTGTGGCTGTGGGCGGCGCATCAGCCATAAGACTCTGCGCGATATGCCGCTGCTCCGGCGTGAAAGCGGTGAGCGGCAGATGCTGGTCGCCGTTGCCCGGAGCGCTCCAGTGCAGCATGGCCGCCTGGCGCGGCAGTGCGGAGTGCAGCAACTCTTTTTGAACATAGCCCAGGAGATGCCCCACGTCCAGACAAAGGCCCAGGCCGTGGTCTGCGAGGAAACTGCCGCCAAGACAGAGCACATCGCTGTGCGCCACGTTTTCCAACAGCAGGGGCGGCGCAGCATGCTCCTGCGCGTGCCAAAACCTTGCGAAATCAGCCAGCATGCGGCGCTGCAAGGCGGGGGAACCCTCGGGCGGGTGCAGCACGGCGGCCTGCAAGGTCATCTGGGGCACAAGGGCGTATACCCTGTCCAGCACGGCCAGAGCCAGCCGGGCGGCCTCGCGGGCCGGCCGTGTCGCGCCTGCGGTCGCGCTGGCGGGCCAGGGCAGATCCACGGGCAGGTGGGCATGCCAGCGCAGGGGCAGGTGGGCAAGGGCGGCAGGCAGGTCGGCTGGCCCATAGTCCAGGCAGCCGCGCGTTTCAAAAAGGCACAGGCCCACCTCGTCCACCTTGTGGGCCAGAAAGGAGGCGTTGTCGGCCACATTGGCGGCAATGACAAAGGACGGCGCGGCAATGCGGCCCTCAAGCCGTCGCCCGCCGCCCTTGCCCGTCTGCTCCGGCGCGGGGCGTGCCTCTGCCCAGGCGCGGGGCGGCCGGGAAGGATCAGGCATGGCAGCGGGCCAGCACGAACAGGCTGCGGCCGGAGCCGCCGTTATCTATGGCATGGGTACAGAAGAGCAGGCGCATGGATTTTTTCCATTGTCACATGGTGCTAATGTACTTGAAATCAGGGCAATTTCACTATGAAGTTGCTCTGGCGAAGGGAATGGGCGGCGCGGTAACGGGGCGGGCGCAAGGCCCGCCCCGACTGTTTCAAAAAGCGTGAAGCAAAACCGCCAAACGGAATACATCAGCGTTTTCTTATACCAGTTTGCTGCTCTGCCAGCCGTGTTCCTTGGCGGCGGCTTCAGCCTTGGGGCCGCCCAGTACGCAGATGTGCCCGGTTTTGGCGGCCTCTGCCAGCACTTCGGAAAACTCGCGAAAATGCTTTTCAGTGGTGGAAAGGATTTCTTCACGCATGATGGCGCGGGCGGCGTCCGTGTCATTGGTGAGCCAGCGGCTCAGGGACTGCGCACCCTTGGCGTCGGGCAAAAGGTAGCTGTCCAGATCGCCGATGGCCCCCACGATGGCCTGGGTCAGTTGGGCCTTGTCGGGCGTAAAGCCGCGCAAAAACTCGGCCATGCCGTCAAAGGCCTCAAGGGTGGCGTCCACGTTGGGGTCACGGTAGGAAGCGCACACCAGGGTGCCGCCCATGCGGTCAAGATTGCAGAAGGCCCCGTACGCGCCGCCGCGCACGCGCACGCGCTCCCACAGATAGCCCATGCGCAGGTAGCGCAGGATGACACTGGCCGAGCCGTGGTACACATAGCCCTGGTCATAGATGTTGGCTGCCTTGCCCACATAGTTGATCTGGGCCGGAGCGATGAAGGCTTCGGCTTGGGGCAGGCTCATGGGGGCCTCGCCAATGCCGCTGGCCGCGCCAGAGCGGACAGGCGGCAGGGCCTGAAGCAGTTGCCGCGCCTGGATTTCGGCCAGGATGAGGCCAGCGGCCTCGGCGGTGCAGTCAAAAATTGCGCCGGGACGGGCCACGATACGGCCGCGCAATTCTTCCAGATCGGCCATGAGCGTTTGCGGTTCCTTCTCAAGACGCTGGAGCATGGAGCGCACGCTTTCAAGGTAGCTCAGGCCGGAAGTGCGCTCGGCCAGAGCGCCCGCCCCCGTGAACCGCGCCCGCAAACGGGCGCTGACCGCCGCATGGCCTGCGGACTGCAGGGCGTTTTCCATACGGGCCTTGGCTTCCAGAAGCATCTGGCCCAGGCGTTCCTCAATGACGGCCTGATCCGTGAGGGGCTCCAGAAGGATTTCCTGCATGATGGCGAAGAGATCCGGCAGCTTGTCGTAGACCGCCTTGCCGGAGACGCCCAGATAGCTCACGGTCTGGCGGCTTTCACGCACGGTTCCCAGCAGGGTGTCGGCTCCCACGCCGCCGGTTTTGGCCGCCATGAGTTCGCCAAGTTCAGTAAAGTCGCGGCGCGCCGTGCCCATTTCGGTCAGGCAGCGGGAAAACAGGGGCAGCAGGGGCACAAGGCGGTCGGGCACATTGGCCAGGGGCAGCAAAAGGGTCGCGTAGGCAATGCCGCTGGTGGGCAGTTCATGGCTCAATGCGGGTTCCGGCAGTTCCACAATAGTGCGCGGTATGGGCGCATTGTGGCGCGGCAGATCCTCAAGCCCCAGAGCGGGAATGCTGGCCAGGGCCTCGGGGCTGTCGGGCGCGCTCTGCACTTCCTCAAGCCGCAGGGTGTCGGCCGCCATGGCGGCGCGCGCCTCAGCGTCGGCGGCGGCCTGCACCGCGTCCACGCGGGCTTTTTCGGCCTCTTCGCGGGCTTTGCCGAGGCTTGTGTCGGGCAGCAGCACGACCAGCGCGCGGTGCTCGTTGTTCAGGAACCAGTCCTTTATGGCCTGCTCGAACACCGGCTCACCGGCGGCGATGCGCGCCTTGAGGGATTCCAGCGGAGCCTCCCAGGCAAGGGAGGCCAGGGGGTCGCCGTCGTACAGCCATGTGGACAGGGCCTGGATCATGGCCGAAAGCCCGCGCGGGAAGCGGCCCGAATTGTTTTCGCGGTAGGCGAATTCCACCGAATTGACGGCGGCTTCTACTGCGGCCTTGGGGATGCCATCCTCGGCGATCTGGGCCAGGGTCTCAAAGATGAGCATCTCGACCTTGGGCACGTCTTTGGGGGCCACGCCCTTGAGTCCGGTGGAGTAGTACATCTGGCGCAGGTCTGTCTCAAGCCCGCAGCCGGTCGTGTCCTCGCCAAGGCCGGAGGCGATGAGCGCCTTGCGCAGGGGCGAACCCGGCAGGCCCTCAAGGATATGCTCCAGCATTTCCATCAGCAGGGCCTGATCCACGTCGCCGCGTTCGCCCAGCAGCCAGTTGACCGTGAGCAGGGCGCGCTTTTCGCCTTCGGAGGCGGCATAGGGCACTTCAATCTGGCGTGGGGTGTCCAGGCGTTTTTGCAGGGGCACGGCGGAGTTCACGGGCCGGGCCGTGTAGCCTTTCAGGGATTCGTTGACAAGGCGCAGGCGCTCGGCTTCCGGGTCGTCGCCCCAGAAAAAGAAGCGGGCGTTGCTCGGATGGTAGTAGCTGCTGTGAAAATTGGAAAAAGCCTCATAGGTGAGGTCGGGGATGCGCTCTGGATTGCCGCCGGAGTCAAGGCTGTACAGGGTGTCGGGAAACAGCGCCTGCTGGCTCTGCTCGGAGAGCACGGAGTCGGGCGAGGAGTAGACGCCCTTCATTTCATTGTAGACCACGCCCTTGTAGGACCAGGGGCCGTCCGCGCTGGGGGCTTCCACATGCCAGCCTTCCTGCTTGAGGATGTCCTCGCTGATGCGCGGGTGGAAGACGGCGTCGATGTAGACGTCGATGAGATTGTAGAAGTCGCGCAGATTGCAGCTCGCCACCGGATAGCAGGTCTTGTCCGGAAAGGTGAAGGCGTTGAGAAAGGTCTGCAAGGAGCCCTTGAGCAGTTCCACAAAGGGTTCTTTGACCGGGTACTTGTCGGAACCGCAGAGCACTGAGTGCTCAAGGATATGGGCCACGCCGGTGGAATCGGTGGGCGGCGTGCGAAAGCTCACGCCAAAGCATTTGTTTTCATCCGTATTGCTGATGGAAAGCAGTTGCGCGCCCGTGGCCTCATGCAGCCACAGCCGGGCCATGCCGTCCACTTCGTGGAGGTGCCGTTCGGTGACAAGAGTAAAACCGTTGTTGTTCATAATGATTCCTGCAAATAATTTTGGGGCCTGTTGGGAATATACGGCAAATGAATCCAGACTATAAGGGCTGCGGCGGGGTTTGAAAAGGGGCGGCAAAGCGCAGGCCGTGAGCCGTCTCTGGCGTCACGGCGCGGCGGCGAGCCGTGGTTTTGCGCCGTGGCCATTCCCGCCGCCTCCCTGGCCCATTCCATCTCCGCCCCCATTCTCGCCCGCCCCCACCCCATGCGCACGCATGCCCGGCAAGAGGACAACAGCCCGGCACTACAAAGGAATTGCGCCGCGCGCCGTGCTGACGGTCAAAAAGAGCGCGCCCGTGCTTGCCAAGCGTGATTCGATCATGTATGTACTCTCTTTCTATCAAGCACACCTAGGCAGCGGCCCGGGGTGCCCGGTGGAATGCCGCGTGTGGCGGCGTTCTTTTTGCGCCAAAGGCGCAACATCGGGTTGCAGGGTCAGGGCGTGGGTGGAAGAAAACAACCCTTTGGAGGAATCCCAATGGCTTACGTCAGCATGAAGCAAATGCTGGAAACCGGCGTGCATTTCGGTCACCAGACCCGCCGCTGGAACCCCAAGATGCGTCCCTACATTTTCGGCGCGCGTAACGGCATCCATATCATCGACCTGCAGCAGACCGTAAAGCTCTTCCGCATTGCCCACGACAAGGTTGTGGACACCGTTGCCAAGGGCGGCAAGGTTCTGTTCATCGGCACCAAGCGTCAGGCTCAGGAAGCTGTGGCCACCGAAGCCGGTCGCGCCGGACAGTACTATGTGACCAATCGTTGGATGGGCGGCACGCTCACCAACTTTGTCACCATCCAGAAGAGCGTTGATCGCCTGAAGAAGCTGGAAGTCATGTTTGCCGACGGCAGCATCAACCGCTACCAGAAAAAGGAAATCCTGCTTCTGGAACGCGAAATGAACAAGCTGGAACAAACCCTCGGCGGCATCAAGAACATGGACCGTCTGCCCCAGCTTGCCTTCATCATCGACCCGCATCGTGAAGACATCGCCGTCAAGGAATGCCGCAAGCTCGGCATCCCCATCGTGGCCGTCACGGACACCAACTGCGACCCCGATGTCATCGACTATATCATTCCCGGCAATGATGACGCCATCCGCGCCATCAAGCTCTTTGTGGCCTCTTTCGCCGAAGCCTGCACGGAAGGCGAAGCCATGAGCAAGGACCACAAGGGCGAAGCTTCCAACGCTGAAGAAGCCATGCAAAAGGCTGCCGCTGCCGAGGTTGTGGCCGAAGCTGCTCCCGCCCAATAACCGGCTTTTCTGCTTTCGCATTTTGGGGGCAGCGCAACCAGTATAGATGGCTGCGCTGCCCCTGTTTGGATGCGGCACCGCAACATTCAGGCCTATTTGATAACTCCGGTTTCAGGCCGGACGCATTTTGGAGAATACAATGGCTATTACCGCTCAACTGGTAAAAGAACTGCGCGAAATGACTGGCGCGGGCATGATGGATTGCAAAAAAGCCCTGGTGGAAGTGGAAGGCGACCTGGAAAAGGCCGTGGACTGGCTGCGTCAGAAGGGCATGGCCAAGGCTGCCAAAAAGTCGGGCCGCGCCACCAGTGAAGGTCTTGTGACCGTGACCCTGAGTGATGACGGCAAGACCGTGGCCATGGCTTCGCTTTTGTGCGAAACCGACTTCGTGGCGCGTGGCGAGCAGTTCCAGACCATGGCAGCCAAGCTCGCCAAGACCGTGCTGGACAATGCCCCCGCTGACGCCGTGGCCCTCGAATCCCTTATGGGTGAAGAAGTGACCCAGCTTATCGCCTCTGTGGGCGAAAACATGCAGATCGGCAAGTTTGCCCGCCACACCAAGCCCGGCGAAAGCTCCGTCATCGGCCAGTACATCCACGCCAACGGCAAGATCGGCGTGCTGGTGTTTCTGACCTGCGGCAAGACTGAAAGCGCCGCCAGGCCCGAAGTGCAGGAACTGGCCAAAAATATCGCCATGCAGGTGGCCGCCGCCAGCCCCATGGCTCTTGACGCCGCCAGCCTGGACCAGGCTGCCGTGGAGCGTGAACGCGAAGTCTACCGCCAGAAGGCTCTGGAAGAAGGCAAGCCCGCCAACATCGTGGACAAGATCGCCGACGGCGCCGTGAAGAAGTTCCAGAAGGACGTGTGCCTTATGGAACAGCCTTACATCCGCGACGACAAGAAGACCATCAACGACATCGTGCGTGAAACCGGCAAGACCGTTGGTGATGAAATCACCGTCACCGGCTTTGAGCGCATTCAGCTTGCCGCCGAATAATAGTATCCGACTCGCCGGGCCGGACGGGCGAATCCGTCCGGCCATAGAGCTTTTTACCCTTGAAACAGGGGTACACGCTCTAAAAGGCTGCACAAGAGTGCAGCACGCCGCAACATGGCGTGGATGCAGCCGAAAATCGCATTTTCCCACAGAGAGACAAGGCCGCAATACTTCATATTGCCACGGTGCTCTGATCCGGATACCACAGTTTTAGGCGCAGCAGACTATTGACAAAAGGGGGCTTCGGCCCTCTTTTGTCTTTTTGAGGCCACGCCCGGCCTAAGGCCGGGAGTCTAGAGCAGATTACCTTTGAGAATGTACAGTCTCAAAGTTTAAGGCAGGCTCACTTCGGCGTTTAACCGCGCAGATAAACTGTGCTTACGCCTCCGTAGCGAACGTCTGCTCACGCAGCCGTCAGAGCAATATAAAAGTTAAATTGCTCTATTTTACAAGAAGGGGCACAGCCCCGGAGCAGTATATATGCTGGAATTTTCATGGGTGACACAGCTTTCCGCCTGGGCCGGTCTGGGCACGCTGGTACTGCTGGAAGTGGTGCTTGGCGTGGACAACCTGGTCTTTATTTCCATTCTTGTGGGAAGGTTGCCCGGCGACCGCAAGCGGGAGGCTTTTTTGGTGGGGCTTGGGCTGGCCCTGCTCATGCGCATGATCCTGCTCACCATCATGGCCCGCCTGGCCACGCTGATCACGCCCCTGTTCGTGCTTGGGGGGCACGGCTTTTCAGCGCGTGACCTCATACTCATGGCCGGGGGCGTCTTTCTGCTGCTCAAGGGCACCATGGAGCTGCACGACCGGCTTGAAGGCCACAGCGGCAGATATGCCGGAGAAACGGAGCACCACCCCGGATTCTGGCAGGTTATTTTTCAGGTAGTGGTGCTGGACGCGGTCTTTTCGCTGGACTCCATCATCACGGCCGTGGGCATGGTGGAACATGTCACCATCATGATGCTGGCCGTGATCATAGCCATGAGCATCATGCTCATGTCCGCCGGGCCACTGCTTGCCTTTATGGAGCGTCACCCCACGGTCATCGTGCTGTGCCTGGGCTTTTTGCTCATGATCGGCCTGAGCCTTCTTGCCGACGGTCTGGGCTACCATATTCCCAAGGGCTACATGTACGCGGCCATTGTGTTTTCCCTTTTGGTGGAAATGTGCAACCAGTGGGCGCTCCGCAACCGACGAAGACGTTTCAGCATGCGCGACATGCGCGAATCCACGGCCCGCGTGATCCTGAATATTCTGGGCGGCAGCGCGCCTGGGCAGGGTGATACCCAGCTCGACGCAGCCGCCCTGGCGGGCGAAACCAAGGAGCGGCTGTTCGCGCCGGAAGAACGGGCCATGCTGGCCCGCGTCATTCGCCTTGGCGGACGCACGGCCCGCTTTATCATGGTGCCGCGCCAGCGCGTGAACTGGCTGGACAGCAATGCGGACAGGGAAACCGTGAGCAAACATGCCGCGGCGTCGCGGCTGGCCTGGCTGCCCGTGCTGCGCCGTGATACCGACGAGGTGCTTGGCGTGGTGCACCCCGGCGACATCCTCATGCGCGAAGGCGAGCAACCCGAAGGGCAGTGGGATCTGACCAAGTTCATCCGGCCAGCCCCCACCATCTTCGAGCATACGCCCCTGCCTGTCATTATGGAGGATTTTCGCACCCATCCTTCGCCGCTGGCCTTTGTGCGCGATGAATACGGCAGCGTGGTGGGCATCATCACCCCGGCCGAGCTTTTGAGCGTACTGGCCGGGCAGATGGGCGACATGCCCGCCGGGCCGGAAGCCTGCCGTCGCCCCGACGGCAGCTGGGTCATGCCAGGGCGGCTCACCATTGACCTGTTCGCCAGCTGGCTTGGCATCAGCCTGCCCAAGCGTCTGGACAGCGCGACCCTGGCCGGGTTCATTCTGGAGCGCCTTGGGCGCATACCCGAAAAAGGCGCGCACCTGCACTATCAGGGGTGGGATCTGGAAATCACGCACATGGACAGGCGGCGCATTGACGAAGTGCGCGCCGTGCGCCTGCTGACGCCCCCGGTCAAGGGAAAGAAAAAAACCAGGGATGCCTCCGGACGGCGCTGATTGAAAACTCCGCCGTAAAACTGTTGACAAGCCAGTGGACTCGGCTGTAATTTTACAAAAGATATGAAAATGAACAACACTTCTTTCTTCTTCAGCGGCATGATTTGCCTCGTTATGGTCGGCCTAGTAGTACGGGACCGATCTTTAGGCGCGTCATAAGCAGGGAAGAACAAAAGGTATATGTGAACCCCGCCGGCGCGAGCTGGCGGGGTTTTTTTATACCCGAAGACCGCCAGCAAGCCCCAGCCAACGCAAAAGGAGCCTTGTGGCGATGTTACGTCTTACTGGAGCCGAATTAACCATACGCCTGTTGGAAAATCAGGGGGTCACCTGTATTGCCGGTATTCCCGGCGGTTTCAATCTGCCCTTGTACGACGCGATGGGACGCAGCGGCGCGATCCGCCATGTTCTGGCGCGCCACGAGCAGGGCGCGGGCTTTATAGCGCAGGGCATGGCCAGGGTCTCCGGCCGTCCCGGCGTGGTCTTCGCCACATCGGGGCCGGGAGCCACCAACACCCTCACGGCCCTTGCCGACGCCCGCATGGATTCGGTGCCTCTGGTGTGCATCACCGGCCAGGTTCCCCAGAGCATGATAGGCACTGACGCCTTTCAGGAAGTGGACATTTACGGCATGTCCATCCCGGCCACCAAGCACAATTTTCTCGTGCGCTCTCCCGAAGAACTGCCGCGTGTCATTGCCGACGCCTTTTCCATTGCGGTCAGCGACCGTCCCGGTCCGGTGCTTGTGGACATTCCGCGCGACGTGCAGGTGGCTCCCGTCGAGGTAGACGGTCTGCCCGAACCCGGCGTGGCCACGCCCATGCCCACGCCCGACAGCGCGTCCCTGGCCAGGGCCGCCGAGCTTCTCAACGCGGCGGAACGGCCATTGCTCCTGCTTGGCGGGGGCACGTCGTCGCCGGAGGCCGCCGCCGCCGCGCTGGAGTTTATGGAGCAGCAGCGCATTCCGGCCGTCATGTCCCTGCGCGGGCTTGGCGTGGTGCCTCACGGGCATGAGCTTGCCGTGGGCATGCTGGGCATGCACGGCGCGCGCGCCTCCAACATGCTGGTGGAAGAATGCGACGTGCTCATGGTGGTGGGCGCGCGCCTGGGCGACAGGGCCACAGGCCGTCTGGACAGTTTTTGCCCCAAGAGCGGGCTTATCCATATCGACATTGACGCCAGTGAAGTGGGCAAGCTGCTCATGCCGCAGGTGGGGCTGACGGCGGACGCCAGCCAGGCTCTGCGGGCGCTCATGCCCCTGGTGAAGCCACGGGATCGCGGCGCATGGCTGGCGCGTGTGGATGCCCGCAAGGCCGCGCACGGGCTGCGCTTTGACAGGGAGGACGACATCCTCTCCCCCTATGGCATCATCCGTCATGTGGCGAAGCTGGTGGGTGACGATGCTGTCATCGCTACGGATGTGGGCCAGCACCAGATGCGCGTGGCGCAGGCCTACCCCATGAACCGCCCGCGCCAGTGGCTCACGTCCGGCGGGCTGGGCACCATGGGTTTTGGCCTGCCTGCGGCCATAGGCGCGGCGCTGGAACGGCGCGGGGGCATGGCCGTCTGCTTTACCGGCGACGGCAGCCTGCTCATGAATATCCAGGAAATGGCCACTGCCGCTGAAACCGGGGCCAACGTAAAAATCATATTGTGCAACAACAACGGGCTGGGGCTTGTGCAGCAACAGCAGGATCTTTTCTTTGACGGGCGCATCACTGCCTCCGCCTATACCACCCGCACGGATTTTGTGCAGATTGCCAAGGGTTTTGGCCTGCCTGCGGCCAGACTTGCCGCTGGAAAAGATCCACAGCGTGTGCTGAAAGAATTTCTTGGCAGACCCGGCCCCTGCCTGATTGAAGTGCAGGTGCGGGCAGAAGACAAGGTCTTTCCCATGGTGCCGCCAGGAGCGGCCAACAGTCAAATGATCGAGGGGATTCCGTCATGAGCAGTTCCATCAAAAGCGCCCTTACCATGCTGCGCCTGAGCGTCAACAACCATCCCGGCGTCATGTCGCATATCTGCGGCCTGTTTGCCGGACGCGCCTATAATCTTGAAGGGATTCTTGTGACGCCCGAGGACGACGGGGCCACCTGCCGCATGTGGCTGGTGGTCAAGGACGACGGACGCATGGAGCAGATAGTGAAACAGGTGAGCAAACTGCACGACGTGCTGGACGTGCATGTGGGGCAGGCCGAGCCGGCGGTCTTCAACCGTCTGGCTGGATGCCTCGAATGCTGACTATTTTAAACAGTGTCGTCACGAGCGCCTTTCCAGGTATTTCTGCGCCGAACATCGCCCTGATAAGACTGGAAATCCATCTCGTGACGACACTGTCTGGGGCAGCGTAGTTTCCACTTGCTCGTTTTATTCCTAAACTGCTCTACGCCGCAAAAAAACAGGGGCCGCGCACTTCATGTGGTGCGCGGCCCCTGTTTATGGTGCAAAATGTAGGGCCTTTCGGTTACAGGACGGAAGCAGATACCCTTTGAGATGTCGTCATGCCTGGAAAGCTGTTTATGAAGCCCCCCCACCTCCGGAATCCGCGCTTGAGATCAGAAAACTTGTTGCGCTATGCCGGAAATAAAAGTTTTAGGGGGTGGGGGCGTGGGGGAGGAGACCCTTTTTCAAAAGGGTCCCTCCCCCACAAAGCTTTTCAACGACAACTGCTCTAACCCTGGCTGCTTTCAGACTTCATTTCATTGATAAGGCGCTGCAAAACCTGTGACTGCCGCGCCAGTTCGGCCGTGGCCTGCGATGCCTGGCCCATGGCCGAGGCGGTCTGGCTGGATATGGCGGCCACCTGTTCCACGGAGCGGTTTATCTCGTCACTGGCGGCGGACTGTTCTTCACTGGCGGTGGCGATGGAGCGCACCTGATCGTTGGTCTGGTCAACCAGGTTAACGATGGTGCGCAGGGTCTGGCCGGACTGATTGGCAAGGTTGGTGGCTTCCTGAATGGTATTGATGGAAAGGTTTACCCCGGCCACGCTCTTGCGGGTGCCTTCCTGAATGCCGGTGATGACTGCGCCCACCTCGTGGGTGGCTGTCATGGTCTTTTCGGCCAGTTTGCGCACCTCGTCGGCCACGACAGCGAAGCCGCGCCCGGCGTCGCCCGCCCTGGCGGCCTCGATGGCGGCATTGAGGGCAAGCAGGTTGGTCTGGTCCGCGATGTCCGAAATGACGTTCATGATCTGGCCGATACCTTCGGCCTGCTGGCTGAGCTTGTCCATGTCCTCTTTGAGTTCCTGGCTCTGCCTGGACACCTCGTCAATGCCGTGCACCACCTTGGTGACAATGTTTTCACCTTCCTGGGCCTGGGTGCGGGCGTTGCCGGACATTTCCGAAGCGTGTCCGGCGTTGCTGGCCACCTCGCGCACAGTGGCGTTCATCTGTTCCATGGCGGTGGCTGTTTCACTGATGCGCTGGGACTGTTCGTCAGAACCACGGCTGGACTGCTCAATCTGCGCGGAAAGTTCTTCGGAGGCGGAGGTGAGGACGTTCACCACGCTTTCAAGCTGGTTGGCGGCCTGCAACATGCCCTCGGCCCTGGCGTGCAGGGCCTCGTCCTTGGCGGCCTGGGCCTCTTTCATGGCCTCATGGGCCTGCTCCGCCTGTCGGGCGGCCTCAGAGCTCTTTTCTTCGGCCTCGGCTATTTTTTCCTTCATGGTGGCGACCATGTTTTGCATCACATGGTATACGCCGCCGGGGCGCTTTTGCGCCCGGAAGTTCACGTCAAGATTGCCGGTCGCTATTTCGCTGGCCACGTCAGCCAGATAGCCGGGGTCTTCGCCAAGCTGGCGCATGATGTTGCGGGTCAGCAAAACGCCCAGGGTGATGGAAAGCAAAAGGCCGAAACCAAGGGCCACGTAGAGAAGAGAGCTGGACGTATCGGCGAGTTCAGTATTGTATTTGGCCAAAAGAGCGCCCTGCTCACGCTTGGAGGTCACAAGGGCGTCAATGGTACTCTGGTAGGCCAGGGCAATTTCCCTGCCTTTGCCGGTCAGCAGGGCATATGCCTCTTCCTTGCGGCCTGACTCGGTCATGGCCATGACTTCGTCGGTCATCTTTCTGAAATCCTGGCGGCGTATCTTGTATTCAGCCATGATCTTGCGACCCTCGTCAGAGATGAGGGTGGCTTCAACCTTTACGGCGCTGCTGTCGATGATGGAACGAAACTGGGGAATGACGGTGCGTGATCTCTCTTTTGCGGTTTCACTGCTTGTAATGGAAAAATCCAGCAAACTTATCCGGATACGCTGAAAATAGGCCGAGATGTTGACCAGGTCGCCCATGGGCTCCACTGCGTGCGTAAAGAGAAAATCGTCGGCCTTGCTCATGTCGTGCATCCGCGAAGCGGCGAAAATACCCACCAATAAGGTGATCAGGGCTGAGGCAATAAAGCCGGTCAAAAGCTTAGTCTGCAGTTTCATGGTGCTCCCTCGTTCTTTGTCGCCACGGGACACGCGCGGCGACAGCATATATACTTATCGGATATGGGACTTTAAACTTGATATCATCACCTGAGAAATCAGGTGCGGCACTAGGGACAAAAGAAGGTCATGCGCCAGGCAATCTTCACGAGTGCTGAAGAATGAAACGTATTGCCGATAAAAAAGCCAAGGGCTGGCATTACCTGTTATCGTCCTGGTAGGCAACCCGCTCAAAAACCTTGCGCCGGGGGGTAAGGCTGATGTGATAGTACTGGTTTTGGGGGATATAGATATAGGGGACGTCCTCACTGCGCTGGCGCAAAAAAAGTGACAGCAGCACCCGGTTGATGGCCTGATGGCCCACGATCACCAGGGGCGTGTCGCCAGCCAGAAAAAGGGCACGGCGCAGGCCGCGCTGCACGCGCTCGCCCAGCATGGCGTAACTCTCGCCATTGGGATAGGCATAGGAGAACTTGTTGGCATTGCGCCCGGCGGTAACCTGCGGCATTTTTTCGCGTATTTCGCTGTACAGCATGCCTTCGCAGTCACCGGCCCATATCTCGTTAAATTCCTTGAAGGCCATGATATGGGCAGCGGGGCGCTCGGCCAGCAGTGGCGCGGCCGTTTCGTGCGAGCGCAGCCGTGTGGACGTGAAAACCCAGTCAATTTCCTTATGGCGCATATGCCGCGCCAGGGCCTCGGCCTGAACGCGTCCTTTGGGCGTCAGGGGCGGATCGCCGCCGATGCGGCCGCGCACGTTGAATTCCGTTTGTCCGTGGCGCACAAGGTAAAGGCAGTGCACCCAGGCGCTGACCACAATTTCGCGTATGGCCGGGTAAAAGGGCGAGCCCTCGCAGGGGCGCTCGGCAAGAATCCTGTTGGCGGTGGAGTCCACGCAAAGCCAGAACTTTTCGTCCTCAAGAGGTTCATAGATCGTCTCATAGTAGCCGATGCGCTTCATAAAGCTTTGCAGCGCCTCTTCTTCGCTGTAGGCCGCGTATTCCGGCAGGGTGGTCTTGCGTCGGATGCAGGCCGTGAGCAAAAGCTGGTCTTCGTTGACGCACTCGACAAACAGCACGGGATAGTCGGTAAGCGTGCTTTCAATCATGCGGCGGCGGGCGCGGCTCACATTGGTGGCGTCCAGAATGGCTACCTCGCCCCCTTCGGCCAGCCAGTTGCGGGCCATGTCCATGTTGCGGCGGCAGATCATTTCGCGGGCTTCGCGGCCTGCGGCATTGTCAGGATTATAAAAATCGGGGTTGGTGGATTCCGCCCCCATAAGGGAGCGGCGCAGGTCGCCATTATTGAAAAGCTTGGCCTGAATATCCTCGGCCATAAGCCCGTCGCGGATGCGTCTGGCCAGGGTGGACTTGCCGCGCGCGGGCAGCCCCACCATGGCTACATAAAGTTTTTGCATATGCCCTCCACCTGACAGACTAGAGTAAAAGACCGTAAAACAAAAGCGGCGCGCAGGCGGCGCTGTAACCGTAACAATTATGGAGCTTATATGAAGACCATCGGCCTGCTTGGCGGCATGAGTTGGGAAAGTACGGTTTCCTATTACCAGATAATCAACCGCATTGTGAAACAGCGTCTCGGTGGTCTGCACTCGGCAAAGTGCCTGCTGTACAGCGTTGATTTTGCAGAAATTGAAGTCTGCCAGGCAGAGGGACGCTGGGACGATGCGGCGGCCATTCTGGTGGAGGCCGCCCGAAGCCTGGAGCGCGGCGGGGCCGATTTTCTGCTCATCTGCACCAACACCATGCACAAGGTGGCTCCAGAGGTGGCGGCGGGGGTCGGCATTCCCCTGCTGCATCTGGCGGAAGTCACGGCAGACGCGCTGCTGCGGCAAGGCATCGCCAAGGCGGCGCTGCTGGGCACGCGCTACACCATGGAGGAAGACTTTTACTGCGGCGTGCTGCGGCGGCGGGGCATAGAGGTGCTCATTCCCGAAGTTCAGGACAGGGCCATGATCAATGACGTGATTTTTCAGGAACTGTGCCTGGGTCGCATTGAAGACGCCTCACGGCGAAAATTGCTGTCTGTCATTGACGGGTTGCGCGAACGGGGCGCGCAGGGAGTGGTGCTCGGCTGCACGGAGATAGGTCTGCTGGTGCCTCCGCAGGACGGGGACTTTCCCCTGCTGGACACGACCGTGCTGCACGCCACCGCTGCTGCGGAGATGGCGCTGGCCCGCTGAAAACGTGTGCAACCAAGCGGGGCCTGTAAGAATTTTAGGGGGTGGGGGCGTGGGGGAGGAGACCCTTTGGCAAAAGGGTCCCTCCCCCGCAAATGCATTCTAAACAAACACCACTCTAGAGCAGTTTACGAATGAAATGAGTTAAATGCTCTAGTTGACAATGAGCTTCAAAAAGCGCTTTTTGCCGAGCTTGACCACGTACTGGCCAGCAGGCAGGGGGCTCAGGGCGTCTTCGCAGCGCTGGCCGTCAATGGCAAGCGCGCCTTCTTTCATGAGGCGTTTGGCTTCGCCGCGGCTTTTGACCAGACCCGCAGCCTCAAGAAAGGCGGGGGGCATGCTGTCGTCGCCGCTCTGGCACTGGTGTTCGGGCATATCGTCCGGCACGCCGCCCCCGGCAAAAACCGCATTGAAGCCCTGCTGGGCTTCGTCTGCGTCCTTGGGGCTGTGGTAGCGGCTGACCATCTCGTGGGCCAGGGCTTCCTTGGCGGCCTTGGGGTGTACTTCGCCCTTGGCCACGCTTTGTTTCAGGCTTGCGATGTCTTCAAGGCTTTTGGCGGAAAGCAGTTCGTAGTAGCGCCACATGAGTTCGTCGGAAACGGCCATGACCTTGCCGAAGATTTCAGAGGGCGCTTCGTCGATGCCGATGTAGTTGCCGTAGGACTTGGACATTTTGCGCACGCCGTCCGTGCCTTCCAGCAGGGGCATGGTAAGGATGCACTGGCTTTCAATGCCGTAGTGGGCCTGAAGGGTGCGGCCCACGAGCAGATTGAACTTCTGGTCGGTGCCGCCCATTTCCACGTCGCTCTTGAGGGCCACGGAGTCGTAGCCCTGGCAGAGCGGGTAGAGAAATTCGTGAATGGATATGGGGCGCTGCTCACGAAAGCGCTTCTCAAAGTCGTCGCGCTCCATCATGCGGGCCACGGTGTAGCTGGAGGCCAGTTTGATGAAGCCGGCGGCGTCCATTTTGCCAAGCCACGCCGAGTTGAAGGCCACCTCGGTCTTTTCGGGATCAAGAATTTTGAAGACCTGCTTTTTGTAGGTCTCGGCGTTGGACATCACCTGTTCTTCGGTGAGCGGGGGGCGGGTTTCGGAACGCCCCGACGGGTCGCCGATGCGGCCGGTGAAGTCGCCGATAAGAAAAACCACGTGATGGCCCAGCTCCTGGAAATGACGCATCTTGTGCATGACCACCGTGTGGCCGAGGTGCAGGTCGGGCGCGGTGGGGTCAAAACCCACCTTGATACGCAGGGGCGCGCCGCGAGCGATTTTTTTGCGCAATTCGTTTTCGTCAATCAGTTCGGCCACGCCGCGCTTAATGATTGCCATCTGGCGGTCGATATCGGTCATCACCCTGTCCTCATGTGCTGGCTGCGGTATACAGTGCTGTTGGTAAAAAACGCGGCACAGAACTGGGTTCTGTGCCTGCGCAGACTGACAAGGATACCCCCAAGATTGCTGGGGTGTCAAATTTTCACTGCCTATGCGGTCAACTTTTGCTCGCAACCAGAGGGGGTCAGGGCAATTTCGCTTTGAAGGGGCTCAGACGTTGGCGTGAGCGTACTGTGCGCATCGCAACGCGCGTGGATTCTGCCGAACTGAAGTCCTTGCGATGAAGACCCGCTAACGGCTACCGCAAATCGTATCTTCGGCAGAATAACACATTGAATTGTGGAGCATTTCAAAGGGGCTTTGATCTAGATGCCGAGCAGGGCGTAAACGCGGCTCTGGCTCAGTCCGCCATGAACCGAAAGCGCGGCGACATTATCCTGCGCAATCATGCTCAGGGTGTCGTCCATGACGGAGTCAACCTCGTGGTCTTCCAGCAGTTTGGGCGTGCTCAGGTTGACCACATCCTGCACTGCGGCGGGGGTGGAGCCGGAATCGTCCTTGTCGGGACGCGGAAACGAGATGGGGTGGAATGCATTGATGCCGGAAATTTCCATGGCGGTATCCTCTATGATGTGGCCGCGTGCGCGGGTGTGGTCAAACTTTCCGCCCTGGGCGGATGCCGGGAATTATGCAAGTTGGGTGCCATGAAAGTTGTGTGTATTTCTGACGGTTCCGGCCCGCACACATTGAAAGCGCTGGCGTTGCTGGTGTGGGCACGCGCATGAAGGCTTAGGCCGCTGGTCTGCCTGTTACGGGCCGTTATCCGGCGTTGTTGACGTGTGTAACTATAGGGAATGCAGGTTCTTGCTAGTGCATTTTCGCATTGGGAATATCCATTCTCGCGGCAGCCGTTGCTTGCAGGGCTGGCCTGAAGCTGCGCTTACGCCTCTGCGGCGGGCGTTTGCTCACGCAGCCGCCAGAGTAATTTCAAAGTGAAATTGCTCTAGTAGGGTGCACGCTCTGTGGGATCAGGCGCAAAAAGCCCGTTGGCGGCAGAATGACACTCGGCATGCCGGAGCGTTTGAAGCGGCTTCGGCGGCTGCGGCGAGGCTGCGGGGTAGACGCCATTGGGCGGCAGGCAGGATTTCAAGCAGGCAGCTCAGGCGGTCAGCAAAGCCTCATCGTCATCATCGGGATACTCATCAAGGCAGGCACGCAGGCGGTCAGAGCCCGAGGCAAGGATGTCGTTCCACTGGAGAGTCGGCCCAGGGAATTCCCAGTTGAGCTCTTCAGCAAATAAAAGGCGCAGCCCCGCGCCTTTTTCACACAGGTTGCGGGAAATGCCCATTTTTTTGGACAGAAAGATGTGGGGGGGCGCCGAGGCTGGCGATCTGCTGGGAACAATGAAGAACAGGTAGAAAATGTTGCCGGAACGGGAGTATTGGGCAATTTCTTCCGAGACGCAGGCGCACGCGCCGCCAGCGGAAAGGTTTACCAGGGGCAGGGGATTGGGCTGGCCGGAGTTGTAGTAAAGGGTCAGCAGATCGCGCAGTTCCGCTCTGGTGGAGGGCACTTCTTCAAGGGGCATGACCCCCGCAAGGCGGCTGCGCTCGTTGCTCCAGGGAACCCGCCTGTCACGGCGCATCTTGCGCGTGGAGCAGGTGTTGGCAAGGCGCAAAAAGAGGCTGCGCAGTTCGTTTTTTTCGTTGTAGCTGACTTCAAGCACCAGCCCTGCTCCCTGATAGCCAAGGCGAATCCTGCCGGAGGGCGTCTCTTCCTCAAGGCAAAAGAAATATTCGCAGGTATTTTCTTCAGATTTGCATTTTCCCTGCGTGATTTCCTTGTGGCGCACCACAAAATGCACTTCGCGACCCTCAACCTTGCGAAACCTGCCGTGCAAAAGCACGTCCGCAGGCTTGCCTTCGTGCAGAATGCAGCACCTGACGCGCACGTTTACCCTCTGCAGCATGGCATTGGTAAAGGCTTCCGCAAGGTCCGAGTTCCAAAGGCTGAAAGATTTGACGCTGATCATTTCGTTCTCATCTTGCGGCTACAGGCCCTGGTCGTTTCGCTGGGGGGAGAGACAGCCCGAAGCGTTTCATAAAGGGGAGGCGGTAATCATCATGAAGCGCGCGGAGACGTTTGTACAGGACTGGGAGACAGTTGTTGCTACGACAGGAAAACCTGTATGCTGTCAGATATTATATCAGAAAAGTTAGCAAGTTCTAGTATGACAAGTTTATCAGCTAGTCAATGAAGACCATTGTCCAATTTGTGGGAATGCAGCTAGCCTTTTGCATATAGTCAGTAATTATGCCCCGTTGACTGTACCGCAAAAAACAGGGCTCGCTGAAGCCAGAGCAGTTAACGAATGAAATACAGTAACGACTAGGTAAGGATTTTCATGAAAGTTCTTGCAGCGAATAGTAATTTGCGCTGTTAAGCGCCCAAGCGAGTGTGCCTTAAACTTTGCGAATGTATGTTCCCAAAGCTCATCTGCTCTAATGTGCAGTGCACAATACAAGGGCATGCTGTCATGTTGTTTCAAGCGAACAATGATTTTTATGCTTCGTCACATGACGCTTTTATCTTGAACGTATTTTTGCTGTTGTATGAGAACTTCATCTGTACCGCTTTACGGGAGAGTGAGCAAGCGAAACGGTATCATTAGCGCTTTTTACCCTTGAAAAAGGGCGCATGCTCTCATGCTGCACGAGAGTGCCGCACGCCACAATGCGGCGTGGATTCAGCCGGGAGAGCTTTTTTTGACTGAATGAAAATTCTGAAATGTAAAGCCTTCCAAAGGTACTCTGGTCTCATTGCGCTGCTGTGCGTCGCAAAGAGGCGCCGTGAACGTCAAGAATGCATATCTTTTGCGCGGATTCTGCCCGGCGGGCGGCGGGGGCGCCCTGATGCCTGTGAGCGTGTCCGCATGGCCAGGAGCTATGACCGGGGTGATGCCCGTAGTGATGCCCGGGGTTGAAACCAGCGCGCCATTGTTGCCGCGCGCGCCGGAAGGCGGGCACGTTTTCTGTTTGTGGCCTCAAGCATAAAAACGGGCTGCCCGTTGGGGCAGCCCGTCTGATGTTGTGGAACAGGGGCGTTTAGCTTTCCTGCTTTACCTTGGACTTGGTCATGGCCAGGCCCATGCCTTCAAAAAGTTCAAAGATGGCAAAGCCGTACCACAGGGTATAGAGCACGTAGAAGATGAGCATGGCGCTCATGAGAATGAGGTGCTCGGAAACCTTGGCGGGCGGCACGCTGAAGAAGTTGTTGCCCGGTTCAATGGCGCGACGCAGCACGTTGTCAACGACCTGGGCTTCGCCAATCTTGTACTGCTTCTGCAGTTCCTTGATGCAGGGCGAAAGCACGTACCACCACGCAGCCGCGACCTTGAGGGCGGGCTGGCCGTCGTACTTCTGCGAAACGGCGTCGGCATTGTTGTTGTACAGATTGTCGGCGTCATCGGTGGCCGAGGTCAGGATGAGGCCGAGATCCCCGGAGAAGCTGACCTTGCCGTCTTCAACGCGCACGTCAGTGGCGCCGGATTTTTCAAGCACCGCGCCGGCCAGGGCAGCGAGGGCCGCTTTCTTGAGCTTGACCGTAAGCTGAATGGACTTGCCATCGACTGTCTTGACGCTGTTACGCACGCCGGGAATGAAGTAGGAGGAGCCCTTGGACAGTTCATTGAACACGTTGTCCGCGTATTGCAGACCGGTCATATGATTGCCGAGTTCATCCTTCATGAGGGGCAAGAGCATGACGCCAAACAGTATCAGAAACGAAATCAGCAGCAGGCAGCCACGGATAAAGGGCGCTTTAGCATGTACGAGCATAATCAGGCCTCCCCTCTGAGCTTGCCGATGTTAAAGAAGAACTTGCTGAAAACCCAGAGACCGAAGAATGCCACAACGACCCAGAAAACCACGTTGCCGACATCTTCGATAATGCCCACAAGACTGGGCGACCAGTGCAGCACTTCCATTTCCACCAGCTTTTTGGGCAGGGTGGCTGCGCGGTTGATGAAACCGGCAATGATGGAAATGGCGTAGAAGCCGCGGATGTGGATGCCCTTGACCACCTTGGTGGTCAGAGCGCCGACCTGGATGCCCAGCAGCGAGCCGAGCAGCATGCCGATGGCCAGGGTGTAGAACACGTAGCCGTAAATGGCGTACTGACCGATGGCGGCAAAACCGGCGGTAAAGATGATCTGCAGAATATCGGTGCCCACTGTGGTCATGGAGGACACGCCGAAGATGTACACGAACATGGGGAAGGTGACGAAGCCGCCGCCCACGCCCATGATGGCGGCCAGCAGGCCCACAAAGACGCCGCCAGCGGCGACGATCCAGCCGGAAATGCGGCGGCCGCCGGGCACGAGGTCTTCATCAAAGGAGATCATGGGGGGCATGCGCAGGCCCTGAAGCTTCACGGCAAGACCGGTCATGCCGGAGCTGCCGCCGTGCGCGTCCTGACTGGCGGCAGCGCCGCCGCGTGAACTCTTCAAAAAGTCAAACAGGGCGTAAAAGCCGAGAAAGCCCAGCAACACGGCGTAAATACTGCTGATGAACAATTCGGAGAGCAGGGGGTCGGCGTTGTAAAGGCCCTTGTTGATGGCGCCGCCGATAAATGTTCCGATAATGGACCCGGCCAGAAAGGCCACGGCCAGTTTGCCCGACACGTTGCCAAGCTTTTTGTGCACCGTGGTGCCCATGATGGCCTTGGCGAAAATGTGGAACAGGTCGGTGCCCACCGCCAGGATGCCTTTGACGCCCACGGCCATAAGCGCCGGGGTGATGATGAAACCGCCGCCAGCGCCGATACACCCGGTGATGAGACCGGCGGCAAGGCCCACGGCTATGGAAGCCAGAAAAATGTTAGTGGTGTAAAAGGCGGGCGCGTAGGCGCTTTTGCCGCCCAGCATTTCGTGGTACTCATAAGCCTCCGCCAGGCAACCCGCAAGAATCGGCACTGCCAGCGCCAGAATCAGCAGCAGCTTTTTGCGGTTCTTGAGAATGGAGGTCGATACCTCCAGATCCCATTTCGCGTAGGCTTGTGAGCCGCTCAGCAGAAACTCGTACACTTGTCTGCCAAAACTCATACTCTCCTCCAATACGATTGTGGCCGGCCAACGGCCGTAGGTCATGGCCCCAACAATGACGTGTACAGACGCCTATGGCTGCGCGGCGCGCCCCGGTGCAGCCAAAGTGTTGTTAACTGGTGGTTTTTCCATGGTAAAATGGAAAAGGCCAATTTTCTCCCATACACGGAGCTACCGTGACACATTCTTTTGTTTTTGTAAAAGAAATTTATCACGAGCGACAGTTTTTTGTGACTTGCGGGGAGAAAATGCCCCCATTGCAGGTCACTTTTGGAGTAATCAATCCAAGCGGTTGGTGTAAAAGAACAAAAATACGCACCTTCTTGCTCGGTTTCGTGATGTTTTGCGTGTCTCGCCGCAGCATTGTGAAAAAAGACACATGGCTATTTTTTTGCAAGCCCCTGGCTTTGCCCGAATATGATCAGTTCCAGCCAGTCCAGGGCAAAGTTCAGGGCCGCCACGTCACCGTCAAGGCTGTCTTCCATAACGGCTGTTTTGCGCGCCTCGTCAATGGCCACATGGCTGAAGATGTTCATGGCGCTGATGAGTTCGCGGAATTTGTCGATCTGAAAAAGGCAGAGCACGGCCGTGGTGGCCATGCGCGACTCAAGGGGTTTGCCGGTAGCGCGCACCATGGCCATCAGGCGCATATAGCGGTCATTGGCCTCATTGAAGGGCTGCAGCTCTTCATTTTTCATCCACTGCTGCGGGGTGCGGCTGGTGCCCTTGTCAAACCCCCGGCAATGGGACTCGCGCACGATAAAAAAGCGTTCGGCTACGCCATCGGCGGCCATTTTTGTACCGCGCCCGATGGGGTAGTAGCGACACGCGCCCGGCCTGTCCTCGTAGACGGAACAGCCCGCAGGCGTCACAAAGGGGCAGGGTTCATCCGGGCCGTCCAGCATGCGCAGCATGGGCAGGGGAAAGCCCGTGTCAGGGAATGAGCGCAAGGTGGTAAAGGTGTTGAGAAAAACATCGCTGGCCATGCCCAGATGGCGGCGCAGGCGCGAAATGTCGTAGGGGGTGAGCGGCAGGGTGAGCTCCGCGCAGCAGCGATTGAAGCAGGGCACCTCGGGGTTGCAGTCAAAGCAGAAGGTTTCGTCAGGGCCAAGCTCGGGCAGGTTGTCGATAAAATCGCGGCTCGCGTCTTTACTCATGGGGGCTCCTTGTGGGACGGGGGATTGCGGGCGGCACGGCTGCCGCAAGAATGCCGCAAGTGTGCAGTGGATGTGACGTTGCTGTGCCGTAAGTGCGCAGCAGATGCGCATGTGCAGTCAGCGGCAAAAAAGAGAAGGGCGGCCCGCGTCATTCGGCGGGCCGCCCTTGGCATACTGCTAGATGACCTTGTTCAGGGCGTACTCGATAATGCCTTCGGCACCAGCCTCGCGCAGGCGCGGGATAAGGTCGCGCACCACGTCGATCTGCACCACGGACTCGACCGAGAGCCATTTTTCGTCCCGCAGGGGGGACACCGTGGGGGAGTTGAGCGACGGCAGCATTTCAAGAATGGCCGCCAGGTTGTCCGCCGGGGCGTTCATCTTGAGGGCCACCAGATTTTCTGCCCGCAGGGCGCCCTGAAGCAGCAGGTCAAGCTGCTCGATCTTGGCGCGTTTGCGCGGGTCGGCCCAGGCGTCCCTGTTGGCGATGAGCACAGGGTAGGAGACCATGACCTCGTCAATGATGCGCAGGCCGTGGGCGCGAATGGTGGTGCCGGTTTCGGTCACTTCCACAATGCCGTCGGCAAGCCCTTCCACCACCTTGGCCTCGGTGGCGCCCCAAGAATAGAATACGTCCACATTGACGCCGGCTTTTTCAAAATAGCGGCGCGTCATGCCTTCAAGTTCGGTGGCAATGCGCTTGCCAGCGAGGTCGGCGGCGCAGTGGTAGGGGGCGTCGCCCGCCACGGCCAGCACCCAGCGGCAGGGCCTGTTGGAGGTCTTGGAGTACACAAGGTCGGAAATGCGCACGACCTTGTCTTCGTGATTGCGCTCGGCAAGCCAGTCAAGCCCGGTGATGCCCACGTCCAGCACGCCCGCCTCGATGTATTCCCCGATTTCCTGTACGCGGCACAGGGATGCCGTAATTTCGGGGTCATTGATGTCGGGAAAATAGTTGCGCGTATGCTTGCGGATTTTCCAGCCTGCGCGCTCAAAAAGATTGATAGTGGCTTCTTCCAGCGAACCCTTGGGCACGCCCAGCTTGATGATGGGCTTTGTATCCGCGCTCATGTTGCAGTCCTTATTTTACGCCGTAAACTTTTTCAGGGTCAAAAACCATTGGGGCGCACAGGTTTGCTGCGCCGTCCTTCCATTCGCGATAAAAACAGGTGCGCCGGCCCGTATGGCAGGCCGCGCCGCCCACCTGCTCCACCAGCAGAAGTACCGTGTCATTGTCACAATCCAGTCGCAAAGCGCAGACCTTCTGCACATGGCCGGAAGTGCCGCCCTTGTGCCAGAGTTCCTTGCGGCTGCGGCTCCAGTAATGGGCCTCGCCGGTCTCAAGGGTTTTGCGCCAGGCCTCTTCATTCATATAGGCCAGCATCAGCACCTCGCCTGTGGCGTGGTCCTGCGCGATGGCGGGCAGAAGGCCCTTGCTGAAGTCGGGCGCAAAATCCGCGCCGGGAAGGGCTGCGGGCGTTTGTTCCGGGGCTTTCATACACACTCCTTGAGCAGATTACCTTTGAAATGCTTTATATTTCAAAGCGTTCATACAGCCGAAAAATGCGATTTGCGGCTGTATCCACGCCACGTTGCGGCGTTAGAGCATTTACTCTTTTTGAAAGGTAAAATGCTCCAGAAAAAGCGGTGCCATGAGCCGTGGGCAGTGCGCGCGCGGCGGTCGTGGTCGGCAAAGGGATTAAATCTAACCAGAAGCGCCATGAGACGCAAGCAAAGCCTGTATGGCGGTATAGGCCGCAGGGGGCCGCAGCCATTACAGAGCGCGCAAAAAATGTTTTTGGCGGAAAAAGTGTTGCGTCACTGCATGTGGCTCTTATCTGTATCGTGTGGGCAGGCCGCACGTTGCAGTTTGCCCTGAAGCCGTTTTACGGCGCAAGTGCTCCCTTATTGCGGGATGCGTACCTCGCCCCCGGCGTATGCGCAGCCTGTCTGCACTGTTGTGCGCCCCGGCGGCGTTGCAAGGCCGTTGCGGATGTACATGCGTAGCGGTACACTGTTCGTGCAGTGTGCCTGTGCCGGATGATCGCCAGCCGCGTCATGCACAGGGTCTGCTCTGGGGCGGGCCGCGTGGGTGGACAGCCTGTATGCGAGGTTACGTGCCCCATGCATGCCCCATTCTTGGTTCATTCACCGCCCGGATCCAGGCAACTTGCGCAATTTACCGCGCTATGGCATGTTCGTCCGTTAGCGAATCATATTTAATGGCGGAATGCCGCCGGGAATAATATATGCCAGAACATCAATTGCCCACCGACCCCGACACAGCCTCCGCAACAGCGAAAGACGCGCCGTCTGACGTCGCTGCCGCGCCCCTTGAGGGCATATCCGTCAGTGAGCCCGAAGACGCGCTGCCGCGCGTAACCCTGGACGATCTGCCCCAGGTCATGCGTGAAGCCTGCGCCCGCGCCGGCTGGCAGGGGCTTATGCCCGTTCAGTCTCTGGCATTCCCCTATCTGCTGGAAGGGCGCGACATCATGGTGCAGTCGCGCACCGGCAGCGGCAAGACCGGCTGCTACCTTTTGCCCATGCTGCCCCGGCTGTCCGCCGACCTCAAAGCGTCGCAGGCCCTTGTGCTGGCCCCCACGCGGGAACTGGCCGTGCAGGTCGAGCGCGAGGCCGCCACACTGTTCGAGGGCACGGGCATTGTCACTGTCGCCGTTTACGGCGGCGTGGGCTACAAAAAACAGATGGACGCCCTGCGTGACGGAGCCCAGCTCATCGTGGGCACTCCCGGCCGCGTGCTGGACCATTTGCTGCGCCGCACCCTTGACCTCAAGGACTTGCGCGAACTGGTTTTCGACGAGGCCGACCGCATGCTCTCCATCGGGTTTTACCCGGACATGAAGGAGATACAGCGCTATCTGCCCCGGCGGCCCATCCATACCTGCCTGTTTTCGGCCACGTATCCTCCGCACGTGCTCAAGCTGGCCGGAGAGTTCATGGCCGCACCGGCCATGCTTTCCCTTTCGCAAAAAGAAGTGCACGTGGCCGAGGTGCAGCACCTCTTCTGCGAAGTGAAGCCCATGGATAAAGACCGCGCCCTGGTGCGGCTGCTGGAAACGGAAAACCCCGCTTCGGCCATCATTTTTTGCAATACCAAGGCCAACGTCCACTATGTGACGGGGGTCTTGCAGGGCTTCGGCTACAGCGCCGACGAGCTTTCCGCCGACCTTTCCCAGTCCCGGCGTGAGGCCGTGCTGGAAAAGATCCGCCAGGGCAAGCTCCAGTACCTGGTGGCCACGGACGTTGCCGCGCGCGGCATTGATATCCCCGAACTGTCGCACGTGTTCCTGTACGAGCCGCCCGAAGATCACGAAAGCTACATCCACCGCGCTGGCCGCACGGGCCGCGCCGGAGCCGCAGGCACGGTTATTTCCCTGGTGGACGTCATGCAGCGCATGGAACTTGACCGCATCGCCAAGCACTACAAGATCGGCCTCATCCCCCTGCCCTTGCCCACGGACGAGGATGTGGCCCGCGTGGCGGGAGCCCGCCTGACAGCCATTCTTGAAGGACGTTTTCGCAATCTCACGGGCCTTGAGCGCATGCGCGTGGCCCGCTATACCCAACTGGCGCGCGACCTCGCGTCCGAAGGGGGGGATGACGAGGACAGCGCCCTGCTGCTGGCCATGCTGCTGGATTCGGCCCATCAGGAAAGCCTGCGTGAAAACCGCTTTCCCGATCCGTCTTCCCCCAGCTCCGCAGGTCAGAACGGCGGTTCGCGTCACGGTTCCGGCCGTGGCGGTTCAGGTAGCCGTGGCGGCAGAAGTTCCAGGGGCGGTAATGTCGGGAACAGCGATCGCAGCGAACGTGGCGACCGCAGTGACCGTGGCGAACGTGGCGCCCGCAGTGAACGTGGCGAGACCGCCAGCGGAGAAAGCGCGGAGGCCCGCTCGGGCAGACGCCGCCGTTCTTCGCGCCGCCGTGACGGCGAACAGGGCAGGGATGCCGGGGACACTGCGCCCCGGAATGAGCAAGGCAAAACGGACAGCGCTGAATAAGCCGACGGAGTTGTATGCGTCATATGGACGGCACACCGGGACCAGCTTCTGAAACCACATCCCCGGAAATGGCGACACCCGCCGTTCTTTCCGACACCATGCGGCAGGCTCTGGATAATTTCATGGCCTTGTATGAAGACGCGGATTTTACTGTGGAACTGGCCTATCTGGGCGTGGGGCGCATGCAGTTTTTGCGCCGCCGCCAGATGCTGCTTGAGCTGCGCGGGCTGTACATGGCCCTTTGGCGGCTGGCATTGGCCAAGTCTTTTCCGCAGGACGCGGACCTCATGTTTGACACGTTTTTGCGGGAATACGCCGCAAAGAACAGGGACAGGGCCAGCGCCCGCGTGCTGACGCGGGGACGCGAGTACTGGGGCATGCTGGAGCCCATGGGTGACGGCGACTTCAGTGACGTGGCGCGCCACCTGACCTCCTTTTTCTCCAGGACAGAAATGGGCGCCAAGAGCGTCAATCTCAAGCTCGTGCTGCACATCCGCAAACTTTACAAACATATATTTGACAGGCTTATATAAGGCCGTTGCGCGTGGGCCCGGCAGTCCGGGTCTTTTGCCGTGCGGGTATTTGCCTTGGAACCGGCAGACATGAATATTGCACATTCCATTGAAGAGCTTACTTTTCTTGAGGCCAGCGGCCTCACCATAGGCAACTTTGACGGCGTACACCTTGGGCATCAGGCGCTCATACGGCATACGCTGGATGTGTGCGCCGGAGAAAAGCTGACGCCCGTGGTCATGACGTTCTGGCCGCATCCGCGTCAGGTGGTCATGCCCCAGCGTGGGCATATGCCTCTGACCACGCGCGAAGAACGCTTTGCCCTGCTGGAAGCCCTTGGCGTGGAGCATGTGCTGGAACTACCCTTTACTCCCGAACTGGCCGCTCATGACGCCAACAGCTTTGTGCGGGAATTTCTTGCGCCGCTGCACCTGCGCCACCTGATCGTCGGCTATGACTTTTCCCTGGGGCGCGATCGGGGCGGGCATGTGGAGACGCTGCGCCGCCTGGGCGCGGACGCGGGTTTTTGCGTGGAGCAGCTGTCGCCTGTGGTTGTGGACGGCACAGTGGTGAGTTCAACAACGCTGCGCGCGCTTATCGGCGAGGGCAACGTGCGTGAGGCCGCCCGCCTGCTGGGGCGCTTTCACGGGTTCAGCGGCATCGTCGTGCACGGCGACGGGCGCGGAGCCGGTCTGGGCTTTCCCACGGCCAATCTGGCCCGCCCGCAGGTGGTCATTCCCACCGAGGGCGTCTACGCAACCCTTGCCACGCCTGCCGATGCCGACGGCCATACCTGGCCCGCAGTGACCTGCATAGGACGCAAACCCACCTTCGGCGACAATGAACTCACCGTGGAAACCTTTTTGCTTGAAGGCGGACGGGATTTTTACGGTCAGGCCATGCGTCTGGATTTTGTGGATCATTTGCGTGGGGAAGAGCGTTTTGACTCCGTGGAGGCCCTCAAGGCGCAGATCGCGGCCGACGTTGACCACGCGCGCCGCATCCTGGCCGCCTTCATCCGTCTGTAGGAACACGGGTGGCTTTTGGGCCAGCATGGGGGTATGATTGAGGCATGATACGCGCTGATCTGCATAACCACACCCTTGCCGCTCACGGACGCGACACCGTGGCCGCCATGTACGAGGCCGCTCTGGGCAGTCATCTGGAGTGGTACGGTCTCTCCGAACATTCGCCCCTGCCGCCCGGCTACGCCTGCCCGCTGTATACCGGCGATCTCACTGTAACTTTTCCCGCTTACGTGGATGCCGTGCTGGCCCTCAAGGAAAGCGCGCCGACCGATGGGCCGCGCGTTCTGCTCGGCATGGAACTGGATTGGCTGCCCGTCAATGCGCCCTGGATGCGGAAGATTCTGGGTCACTATCCCTTTGACTACGTTATCGGCGGCCTGCATTTCGTGCAGGACGTGCCTGTGGGTTCGCCGCGCAGCTGGGGAGAAGGCATTGCCCTGCCGCAGCGCTTTGCGCGCTATGCCGCCTATTATGAAGAAATGGCCCGCCTGGCCGCCAGCGGTCTGGTGGATGTGGTCGCCCATCCGGATTTTATCAAGGTCTGCTGCTATGACGATTTTCAGGCATGGCTCAAACAGCCCGGCAGTCTTGATCTCATAGCTGGCGCTCTTACCGCCATGCGCGACTCCGATACGGCCATGGAAGTTTCCTCCGCCGGACTGCGCAAATCCTTTCATGAGCCGTATCCCGGCCCCGCCATAATGGAAATCGCCGCTGACCTTGGGCTGACCATCAGTTTCGGCTCCGACGCCCACGCCGCCAGCGAAACCGTATCCCACTTCGAAGAACTGGCTCGCTACGCTCGCAGCTACGGGTTCAAAAATAACCGTATCGCTGTAGCGCGTGAGAAGATACTGCTCGATTTTTAGGGCTGCCGTTAACTAATTCTTTCGTAAATCTGGCTGTGTCAAAAGGCCATTTTGTACTTCGGGCATGTACCGTAAGAGTATGCTCCGTGAAAAAACAGGGCTTGTCCTCTGAGAGGTGGGTGTTGTGCCCTGCGGGCACGGAGGCTTTTTTTCTTTATGTTGTTTGGGCCGCCTCCGGCGGGGGCAAGGCGGGGCCGGTTATGGGGCTGCGCCCCCTTCTCGGCCCCCCTTGCATCCCCCCCGAAGCACCCCCCTGGGGTTTTCCCATATCCATTATCCCGCGAGGGCTGCGCGGCTGCTGCTCCGGGAGCTTCCTCGCTCCGCTCGGCGATCTCCCTGCGCGCCGCGCAATGCCAGCGTGCGTCTTCGCGCTGCATGAGGGCTTGGGGGCGTCGTGTTGACGGTATGGAGCTTCGGGAATGGCGGGTTATTGTTGGGGAAAGCACGTTGTGGTGAGGGGGTATACGTAGCTGCGGTTTATGGAGAATCAAGCCGAGCTTGTCCTCTGAGAGGTGGGTGTTGCGCCCTGCGGGCACGGCGGCTTTCTTTTCCTGTTGTTTTGGCCGCCTGTGCGGCGCGCGGCGTGGTGTGAGTATGCGCGACGGGCGCTCTGAAGAAAGCAAAGAAGGGTCTGTCCTCTGAGAGGTAGGTGTTGTGCCCTGCGGGCACGGAAACTTTTCTTTGATTTAGTTTTGGCCGCCTGCGCGGCGCGCGGCAAGGCGGGGCCGGTTATGGGGCTGCGCCCCCTTCTCGGCCCCCCTTGCATCCCCCCCCGAAGCACCCCCTGTCCTACCCTGACCGACCAATGTTCTTTTTCGGGGGCGGCTACGCACGAACCTCGCCGACGTGTCGGCTTCGGTTCTTTATGACGCCGCCCCCGGCATCAATCCGCTCTCTGCCTGAGAAACTGCGCAGACCCCACTGTGTTGCTTATGCGACAGATTTTTTGGGCTGAACCACACAACAACTGCGGCACGTTTGTCCGTAACACAACGATCAGCTATAAAACCTAAATCCTCAACGATGTCTCAAGCCAGTCAGACGTCCTCAGCCTTGCATCCAACGTGAAGGCGCACGCTGGCATTGCGCGGCGTGGAGGGAGATCGCCGAGCGAAGCGAGGAAGCTCCCGCAGCAATAGCCGCGCAGCCCTCGTGGAATGGCGGGATATGGAAAGCCCTTGAAGGCTAGTCCGTGGGAGTGTGGGATATACGACAAACCCAGCGGGGTCGTCCGGGGGGAGTGCAGAGGGGGCCTCGGAGGGGCGGCAGCCCCTAACAGGCCCCCATCTGCCGCCCGCCGCGCAGGCGGCCCAATCGAAAATAAAGAAAAGCCCCCGTGCCCGCAGGGCACACAAACTGTCTTTCAAAGGACAAGCCCTATTTTATTTTCTTCAAAGCGCCCGCCGCGCATACCCTCGCTACGCCGCCCGCCGCGCAGGCGGCCCAAACAACAGAAAAGAAAGGTCGCCGTGCCCGCAGGGCACACAAACTGTCTTTCAAAGGACAAGCCCTATTTTATTTTCTTCAAAGCGCCCGCCGCGCATACCCTCGCTACGCCGCCCGCCGCGCAGGCGGCCCAATCGAAAATAAAGAAAAGCCCTCGTGCCCGCAGGGCACACAAACTGTCTTTCAAAGGACAAGCCCTATTTTATTTTCTTCAAAGCGCCCGCCGCGCATACCCTCGCTACGCCGTCTCGCCACGCAGGCGGCCAAAACAAAAGAAAATAGAAAGCCCCCATGCCCGCAGGGCACCGCAACCATCATTCAAACGACAAGCCCTGCTTTGTTTTCTCCAGAGCGTAAGCTCACAAGCCCCTAAAAACGCAACAATATTTTCGGGTTTACCAACTTCCAATTTCTTAAATAAAAATGCTATTTGCAGCTATACGAAAAGACAGTGCTTTTTTGAAACGCTGTTGACAAGGTTCTGTATTTTTGAAATTCATACAACGAATAGTAATCCTTCTCTTCATCTGAGAAACCAGGATGCTATTCTTACCAAACCACACAGGATTGCTTCCATGCACACCGGTCAGCCCGGGTCGTGCCCCAGCAGGAGTTACAATGAAAAACCGCGGCGTATATGCAGGGCTCGTTCTCGCGGGCCTGTTGCTTGTCTTTGGCGTATGGGTGCTGTCATTTTTTGACACAACGCTTTCGATCAAAAGGGTGGCCATGGACTCGGAGGTCGCGGCCAAACGGGTGGCCCTGCCATCGGGGCAGGCGCTGTTCAATCCGCCCCGGCCCGAGGATGCGCCCGAGAGCATCCGCAAAGAGGTCATGCTGGGCTACAAGATCATGACGGAAACCAGCAAATACGCCTCGCAATATATTGGCAATGGCAAGGACAGCAAGCTCTCCTGTTCCAGCTGCCACTTTGAAGGCGGCCGGTCCATGGAGAGCTTCTCCCTGGTGGGGGTCGGCGCCACATACCCGCGCTACCGCGACCGCAACGAATATACGGTTGATCTCGGCATCCGCATTCAGGGCTGCTTTGACCGCAGCATGAACGGAACGCCGCCGCCGCTGGACGGGCAGATCATCCAGTCCCTGCTGGTTTATCTGCAATGGATTTCCAAGGACATCCCCATCTATTCCAAGCTGCCCTGGACCTTGCCCGGAAGTCTGGGCAATCCCCACAAGCCCGACGTGGCCGCTGGCGCAGAGGTGTACAAGGACGTATGCGCACGCTGCCACGGCGTGAACGGCGAAGGCACGGACATCGCGCCGCCCCTGTGGGGTGACGGGTCGTACAACGACGGGGCCGGCATGCACCGGATACGTACCCTGTCCACATTTGCCTGGCACTTCATGCCCAAGAACGCCCCCTCGCTCACGCAGGAATCGGCCCTGGACGTGGCGGGTTACATACATGAAAAGCCCAGGCCCAAGTTCGTGCCCAGCCATCCCGACAAGATTGAGCTGCTCATCCCCCTGACGGAAGGGAAGTAGCCATGATTTTTCCCATACTGCACATTCCGGGTGTTGGCGATGGCATGACCATCGCCATGGACGCCGTGCTGCACGTCGTCATAAGTCACGGTCTGGCCATTGGCTTCATGACCATGCTGATCCTTTTTCAAACCATGACGTACGCGGGCAAGGGGCCGCACTGGGCGCGCATCAGCCGCAGCCTGCTGGGCCCGGCGGTGGTGGTCATCACCTCCGTGGGCGCGGTGACGGGCGTGGGCATCTGGTTCATCACCGGCATTCTCGCGCCAGAGGGCATAGGCTCGCTTATCCACCTCTTTTTCTGGCCCTGGTTCATCGAGTGGGGGGCTTTTACCTCTGAAGTCATCCTGTTGCTCTTTTACTACTATCTGTGGGACAGGCTGGCGGAAAAGCATCCCGGCCGCCTGACCGCCCTGGGTTGGGGCTATGTGACCATGGCCGTCATCTCGGCCATCCTTATATCCGGCATCCTGGGCTTCATGCTCACGCCCGACGGCTGGCCCTGGGGGCAGACGTTTGACGAGGCATACTACAATCCCACCTTTGCGCCCCAGGTCTTTTTGCGGCTGGCTGGCGGGCTTGCCATAGGGTCGTTGCTGCTGGCGGCCTGGATAGCCTGGCGCTTCAAGGGCACGCGGGAGGAGCGGGGCAGCGCCCTGCGGCTTGCGGGCGGCGTTTTTCTTGGCTGTGTGGCCGTGGGCGCGGTCAGCGCGTGGATTTACTTCTCGCGCGTGCCCATGACCTTTCTCACCCACTGGAAGTTCGCTGTGGCCACGTCCTACATGTCGCAGAAGCCTGACTTTCTGCCCGCCCTCAATGCCATTGCGGTGGGGGTGCTGTGCCTCACCGGGCTGGTCGCCGTACTGCGCTGGCCGGTGGTATGCCGCATTCTCTGCATTCCGGCTATCCTTCTCAGCGTGTTTATGGTGATGGAATTCGAGCGGATACGTGAATTCGTGCGCGGGCCGTATCTGCTGCCCGGCCATATGTACGCCAATCAGGTGCCGCTGGTGGAAAAGCTGGCTGTTGACGAAAAGAAGGAGAGCTATCTGCCGCGCATGCGCTGGGTGGATGACAACGGCACGTTGCCGCCGGACATGGTGGCGGGCAAGGCGCTGTTTGCCGCCAACTGCGGCGTGTGCCACACCACGGTCAAGGGCGGGCTGAACAATATCGGCATCCGCGTGGCCGGGCGCACTCTGGACAGCCTCAACGCCATTGTGTCCATTACGGAAAACCTCGGCCCCTTCATGACGCCCTTTACCGGGTCGGAACCGGAGCGCCTGCTGCTGGCCAGCTATATTTACATGCTCGGAACCGAGCAGGGCTATATCAAGATACCGCAGGCGCCGAAAGCTCCGGCAGCCCAGGCGGCGGCCAAGGAGGCGAAGTAGCCATGAACAAATGGACAGATCTCTTCCTCCTGCATCCCCTGCCCGAGGGCTGGCTCAACGGCCTGCTTTTCGTGACCTTTGGCCTGCACCTGCTGTTTGCCCTGCTTATTGTGGGCACGGCCGTGCTGGGATTTGTGTTCTTTTTGCAGGACTGGCTGGACAATGACCAGCCGGGGCAGCACTGGAACAGCAAGTTCCTGCACACCCATCTGGGACTCAAAAGCCTGGCTGTGGTGCTTGGCATTGCGCCTCTGCTGCTCATACAGATTCGCTATTCCTACTCCTTCTTCACCGCCACGGGTCTTTTCGCCTATGCGTGGCTGGCGGTGATACCCCTGCTGATCGTGGCCTTTCTGCTCATTGACGGCTTTAACCATTCAATGACGAGCCGCACCTGGCTGGCCATGGCCTGCGGCGTCATCGGCGTGGGAGCCCTGCTTACGGTGCCCGCCATCTTTACCGGGGCGCTGGCGCTGATGGAGCGGCATGCCCTGTGGGCCCGGTTCGGGCAGTCGGGCGGACAGGATTTCGCCAACTTGCCCGCGCTGGGGCCGCACTGGCTGTTGCGTTATCTGCATGTTATCGGCGCGGCTCTTGTGCTTGGCGCGGCATTTCAGCTCTTTTTCTCCACAAGGAACAATCCGGAGAAAACTCCGCGCCTGCGGAACTGGATTTTCGGCGCGACCCTGGCGCAGATTCTCATAGGCATACCGCTGCTGTTCACCGTGGCCGCCGAACTTACCTGGATCATCGTTGCGGCGCTTACGGTGGGCGCGACGGCCGCCCTGCTGGTCTTGTGGGTGCTGCGTCCCCGTCAGTCCGCTTCGGATCCGGCCCCAAGGCCCGTGCCCCTGCCCGCGCCGCGCAGTCTGCTCTGGCTGCTGCCCCTGGCCTTCGCGGCCATGCTGGTGGGCCGCCAGTTCATACAGGACGGAGCCATGAATCCTCTTCAGGCCGCCAACGACGCCTACCGTGCCGAGCGGGCCAAGACCATGGGCCCCTTCCGCCAGCCCTCGCTGGACGCCTACGCCTTCAAGCTCAAGACCGTGTATGACAACGGCGACGTCATTTACGATCAGGCCTGCGCGCCCTGTCATGGTCTGGAAGGCAAGGGCGACGGCCCCGCAGCCAGGCAGCTGATCATACCCGCCGAGCACGTGGCCGACATCCGGGCTAACAGGGAGTATGTCTACACCCTTGTGCGGGACGGGGTGCCCGGTTCCGGCATGCCGTACTTCCGCCTGTATGACCGCGAAAAGATCGAGATGGTGCTGGACGCCATGGGCAAGCGTTTTGACATGTTCGGCAAGACCGATGTGCCAGACCGCGAGCCGGACAGCGACGCCATGATCGTGTGGGCTGAAACCTGCTCGGTCTGCCACGGCGTGGAGGGCGAGATCACCGCTTTCGGGCATACCCTGCTGCCCCCGCCGCCGGATTTGCAGCAGTACTCCGTGACCCATGCCCGCGCTCTTGAGGTCATCACCAACGGCTATCCCGGCACGGTCATGCCGCCATTCCGCCACTTGCCCCAGGAAGTGCTGGAGGATCTGACCGTCATCAGCAATACCTTCAGGGTGGTGAAGTAAGCGTTTTGAGTATATCGGGCCGTTGGCGGCAAAGCCGCCAACGGCCCGGTGAACAGGCCAGCATGCGGGCCAGAAAGCAGGCCAGCGAATCGGCATGAAGACTGGTACCGGGCGTCGCTGCAACAGCGCGCAAAAAAGAAAAGAAAACTGCCCGAAGGCGTCATCCTTCGGGCAGTTTTTTATGGCAATGGTTGGCGAGGCGGCAGAAGCTGTCCCGGTGGCTCGGTTCAGGACTCCAGCCCCATGGCGTATTCGCGCTGTTCGCGGCGGCGTACCAGCCAGAAGACCAGCAGCGCGCCCAGCAGTTTGCTGACGCTCATGGTTATGATGGACCAGGGCGTGGCAAGGCCGATGATGAGCAGAAATACGATGCTGTCCAGCGGCGCGCCCACAAGGCTTGAAATAAGTATGCGCTGCGAGAACGGGCGGTTGGTAAAGGTAAACAGCGCCCAGTCGCCCAGTTCGCCCATGGCGAAGGCGGCGGCGCTGGCCAGCGCGAGCTGGGGGGTGGCCATGTACCAGCTTATGACGCAGCCCACCAGCATGGCCCACAGCACCTGATGGCCCACGCGGCGCTGCGCGTAGTCGCGCACCACGAAAATAAAGCCCACTATCAGCGACAGCGGGGCCCACAACTCGCCATTGGGCAGTTCAATCAGGGGCGTGACGGCAAAGGCGTAGTTCACGCCAACAATAAGCGCCATGTAGGTAAAGAGAGTAAACATGGCGCGAGAGTAAGCGCTGGCGGCATGTCCGTCAAGAGATGCGCGGCCGCAAACCACGGCAGCGCAGTGGAGAAAATGTCATAACAAGTTGCTATTGATTGTGTTTTGAGGGCGGCAAAAGGCACTCGCAGCAGAGCGGCGGACCCCGTGGACCAGGCTTGCGGCTTGACCACAGCGCGCGGATATGGGACAGAAAAACAGTTTAGTATGTATCTAGAAAAATTCTGCGCCTTTTTGCGCGCAGCGTAGGCCGGATCTTCGGCCAGGAGATGTAATGACCGACCTGCAATACCGTTGCGGTTGGGTGGCGCTCATGGGGCCGCCCAATGCTGGCAAATCCACTTTGCTCAATTCCATTCTCGGGCAGAAGGTGACCATTGTCACACCCAAGCCGCAGACCACACGCAATCAGATCGTGGGCATCCACACCGATGCGGAATCCCAGATCATTTTTATGGATACTCCCGGTCTCACCCAGGTGCGTGGCCGCCTGAGCAAGACCATGATCCAGGCCGTATGGCAAAGCCTCGGGCAGGCCGACATCATCATGCCGGTGCTGGACGCCCATTTGTACATCCGTCACCCCGAATTCCTCGATCGCGATCTGGCCCCGGTGGCTCAGGCTCTGGCCAGTGACGAGCGCCCGATGATCGTGGTGGTCAACAAGGTGGACCTTTTCAGCGACAAAAGCCGCATGCTGCCGCTGCTGACACGGCTGCACGAAATGTGGCCAAAGGCTGAAATATTCCCCGTGTCCGCTCTGCGCCGGGACGGCCTGACCGACCTTGTGGCTCTGATCAATAAAAAGCTGCCCAAGGGGGCTGCCCAGTTCCCCGAAGACCAGATATCCACCGCGCCCATGCGCTTCATGACGGCGGAAATCATCCGCGAGAAGCTTTTTCTCCATCTGCGGCAGGAAGTTCCCTATTCCGTTGCTGTTGACGTGGAAAACTGGGAAGAAGACGAGGAACGCGGGCAGACGGTCATTCATGCCACCATTTACGTGGCCCGCCCCATGCACAAGGCCATGGTCATCGGCCGGGCCGGGCAGTCCATCAAGGCCATCGGCACCGAGGCCCGCAAGGACATTCAGACTCTGGTGGGCGGCAAGGTGCATCTGGAACTTTGGGTCAAGGTGCGCGAGCACTGGACTGAAGACGCGGCCTTTTTGCGCGACATCGGCATGATGGCGGAGTAGCTATGGATCTGCTGGAGCGTTACGGTCATGTGTTGGACAGGCTGAACACCGCCTGCGCCGCCGCAGGGCGGCCCAGGCAGGATGTGACCCTCATCGCCGTGTCCAAACTGCACCCGGCGAGCGACGTGGCCGCCGTGGCCGCCGCCGGACAGGTGGACTTTGGCGAAAACTATGTGCAGGAAGCCCTGCAAAAGCGCGAAGATCTGGCGGCAGACGCCGGTTCCGCCGCTCTTGCCGCTGGCATCCGCTGGCACATGATAGGGCATGTGCAAAGCCGCAAGGCCGCGCAGGTGGCCGGGGCCTTTGTCCTCATACACACGCTTGATTCTCGCAAACTGGCGGACGGCCTTGAAAAGCGCATGCTCGATGCAGAAGGGCGGCAGCCCGTGCTTTTTGAGATAAATATCGCCTCCGAGCCGCAAAAAAGCGGCCTTATGCCTGCAGATTTGCCGGCATTGACCGATTATGTACTTGAGAGATGCCCGCACCTTGATGTGCGGGGCCTCATGTGCCTGCCCCCGGTTTTTGACGCCGGCGACGCGGCCCGTCCCCATTTTGCCCATCTGCGCGAACTGCGTGACGGCCTGCGCCAGCATTCTGGCCTGCCTCTGCCCATTCTTTCTATGGGCATGAGCGGCGACTTTGAGGCCGCTGTGGCCGAAGGGGCGACTCTGGTACGCATAGGCACGGATATTTTCGGGCCGCGCCCGGCCAAAACGCCGCCTCTGGCATAGTGTCTGCAACAGTTTGCAACAGGCATTGAGGCCGGTTTTGCGGGCAGCGGCGTTTTGGGCCTCTTCGGGCTTTCCGAAGGCGCTCCCCTCCCGTGAACATGACGGCGGCGCGGCATGGCCGTGGCGCTGCAAAGGCCAACGGAGTTGATTATGGCGGCCAAGGAAAAAGAAGCCCCGGCCCTGCCCGAAGGGACGGTTGAAAGCCCCAAGAAAAAATCCCGGGTCAAGCGAATAGTCATTATTTTGGCGATCTTGCTCATGACCTTGAGCGGCGCTGGAATCGGCGGTTACTGGTGGCTCTATCTGCGTACGCCCTCCAGCAGTTCGGGCGCTCCCGCGTCCGATGCCGCTGGCGCGCCTGCCGTTGCGGGCCAGCCCGCAGGTTCGTCCCAGGCCGGTGGGCAGGGCGGCCAGGGTGGACTGTCCGCACAAGGCCAGTCTGGCGGCCAGGGCGCAGCAGGAGGCGACGGACGTATTGAGCGGCAAAGCGATCTGCCCCGCAGCGGCGGCATGGTGCTGCCCCTGCCGTCCATTACCGTCAACCTGTCAGACCCTACCGGGCGGCGCTATCTCAAGATGGGCATGGAGGTGGAGGTCAACGCCGATGTTTCGGCTGCCCTTCAGGCCAACAACGCCCGCATCCGCGACGCCATCATCATGCTGCTTGCCGGTAAGAATTACGCGGACATATCTACCCCGGACGGCAAGGTGCTGCTCAAGGCCGAAGTGGCGGCGCGCCTTAACCAGATACTTGGGGCACAGCGCGTTATCCGCGTGTACTTTACGGACTTTGTGGTCGAATAGGTTTTTTGCGCGGCTTCGCCGCTGGGCCAATGCCCCGGATGCGCACTCGTCCGGCGGCAGGAAGACAACGAGGTGACACATGTCGCAGGAAGATCAGGACAAATTGGCCGCCCAGTGGGAAGCCGAACTCGCCAAGGAGTCTGATGCAGCCGGAGATTCCGGCGGCACGGCTGAGGCCGCCGCTCCGACGGCAACCCCGCCCGCTGGCGACGACGCGCAGCGTCAGGCCGATGAGATGGTTGCAGCCCAGTGGGCCGCCAACATGGCCCAGGAAGAGGAATCTCATGCGCACCAGTCCTTTGGCGGGGCCGGGGCTGGCATGGGCGGCCATGCGACCGAGGCCCATTTCAAGGATATGACGGAAATGGCCCGGCAGCCAGCCGACAACAAGCTCAAGCGGGAACTGGACTTTATTCTGGACATTCCGCTGGACGTGTCGGCGGAGCTTGGGCGCACCCGGCTGCTCATCAACGAACTGCTGCAACTGGGACAAGGTTCGGTGGTGGAGCTGAACAAGCTCGCCGGCGAGCCGCTGGAAGTCTACGTCAACGGCAAACTCGTGGCGCGCGGCGAAGCCGTGGTCATCAACGAAAAGTTTGGCGTGCGCCTTACCGACATCATCAGTCCCATTGAAAGGGTGAAACAGCTTGGCTAGTCTTGCACATGCCGCAGAACATGCCGCAGTCTTGGCCGCTGCGGGCGGCCCCGTCACTTCGTCGCTGCCCGCAGAAGCGGGCGGTTCGGGGCAGGCGGTGCGCGGCGTGGTGGAGCAGGGTGCGGCAGCGCTGCCGCACGGGCTGGACAAAGTTGTGGAAAACGCCGTTGAGCTGACGCGCCAGGGGCTTGGCGCTGCCGCGCAGGCGGCGGGCCGCTTTGCCGACACCCTTGCTGACAACCTTGACGGCGGTCTGGCCGGGCAGGCTGCGGCCAGGGCTGCTGAACACGGCACGGGCCTTGGGGGAAGCTCCTTTTCCTGGGGCGGCTACGCGCAGGCCGTGGGCATACTGTTTTTGCTGGTGGCCCTGCTGTGGCTGGTGGTCTGGGTGGTGCGCCGCTTTGGCAAGTTCAATTTTCTGCCGCGTCCGGGGGCGCTGCCCAAGGGCGCTCTGGTGATGGAGGCGCAGTTGCCGCTGGGGCCCCGCAAAGGGCTTATGGTGGTACGCTTCTTGAATAGAAGGCTGTTGCTGGGAGTGACCGACCAGCACATAACCCTTCTGACAGAGGAGCAGGCGCAGCATGAGCCGCAGGACAAAGATTTCAAACATATCATGGAAGAAGCCGCTCGCAGTACTGACAGCCGCTAGTATTCTTCTTTTGCTGCCCCATCTGGCCCATGCCGCCCAGGACATGGCCATGCCCACCTTGCAGCTCAGCCTTGCCGGCGGCGCGAAATCGCCGGAAAAAGTCTCGGTGCTGCTGGAAATTCTCTTTCTGCTCACCGTCCTTTCGGTGGCTCCCGCCATCATGCTCACGGTCACCAGCTTTACCCGCATCATCATCGTGTTCAGCTTTCTGCGTCAGGCCATGGGCGTGCAGCAATTGCCGCCTACCCAGATACTGGCAAGCCTCGCCATTTTTATGACGGTGGTCATCATGTATCCCGTGGGCAAGCAGATCAACGACGATGCCCTGCAGCCCTATCTCAGCGAACGCATGGATTACAAAGAGGCGCTGGACAAGGCGCAGGCTCCTCTGCGCACCTTCATGTTCAAACATACGCGCGAAAAAGACCTCTCCATCTTCTATTCCATCAGCAAGATGGAATCCCCAAAGAGCAAGGAGGAGGTTCCCACCATGCTGCTGGCGGCGGCCTACGTCATCAGCGAGCTGAAAACGGCCTTTACCATCGGCTTTCTCATCTACATTCCCTTTCTCGTCCTGGACATGGTCATTTCCAGCGTGCTTCTGGCCATGGGCATGATGATGCTGCCCCCCATGATGGTTTCCATGCCGTTCAAATTGCTGCTCTTTGTCATGGTTGACGGCTGGAACCTGCTGGTGGGATCGCTGGTCAACAGCTTTTTGCTCTGACGCAGGTCTGGCATCATTTTTGTAAGTATAGAGAGCCAGTTGTTGGCAGTGTCAATTTTTTCCGCGAGGGTAGGCCCATGTCTCCTGATTTTGTCATCGGTTTTGGCCGTCAGGCCATTGAACTGTGTCTCATGATGGCTTTGCCCATGCTTGCGGTGGGTCTGGGGGTGGGTGTGCTTGTGAGCGTCATTCAGGCCGCAACTCAGATTCAGGAAATGACCCTGACCTTTATTCCCAAGATAGTCTGCATGTTTCTGGCCCTGCTTGTGGCCCTGCCGTGGCTCATGGAGCGCATGATAACCTTCACGCGCGACGTGTTTATCAATATCCCCAATTATGTACGGTAGCCTGATGCTGTTCTTCTGCAATTCCATCACCAGAGGCAAGGAATTTTTCCATTGCCCAACGAAGCGGTCACTGCACCATGTATCGGAACTCGTATAAACGGTACGATGTACAAAAAGACGTAATTGCAGCAAGGAATATAGAGAACAGTATTAAGTCTAGAGAAAATACAGAAAGACTCTGCAGGTCAATACAAAAAGGAAATGTCGTGGACATTTCCTTTTTGTATTGTCTGTCGCTCCATCCTTGTGTAGGTTGGAGATCGTGCGCTTTGTCAAAGCGGAAGAAACATCCCGGTTTTTTGCGTGGGGCGCGCGCCAGAATGGCCGCGCCCGGCCCTGCGGCGCCTTCAGGATTTGGCGCGTACGGATGCCGCCAGTCCCAGAAGAATGGCCCCGGCCTGGGCCACATTGAGCGAATCAAAAGTCCGCGCCAGGGGTATGCGCAGCATATGCGCGCAACGCTTGGCCACGCCTGGCCGCAACCCCTTGTCTTCGTTGCCCAGCACCAGAATGGCGGGCAGAAGCATGGGCTCGGCAAAGGCGTCAAGACTCCCGGATCCGGGTTGGCCGCCTGCGCCGTAAATGGTCAGTCCGGCCTCTTCAGCGCTGTCCAGGGCATGCCCCAGGTTTGTCACGCGGGCCACGGGCAGATGCTCCAGGGCTCCGGCGGCGGCGCGGCGGGCGGCAGGGCCCAGATAGGCGCTGTTGTGGCGGGGCAGAATGATGCCCGCGCCCCCCAGGGCGTAAAGGGTGCGGCAGAGCGTGCCCACATTGCCGGGGTCCTGCACCTGATCAAGGGCCAGGACTATGGGCAGGGGCGCCTGCTCCAGGCTCGCAAAAATGTCTTCAAGCTCGCAGAAGCTGGTGACAGAAAGGCGCGCCACCACACCCTGGTGACTGACGGCGTCCCGGCCCGCCTCACGGTTGCCGCCACTGGCAGGACGGCACAGGCGGTCGAGAACGGCCTGTTCCACCAGCGTGAAACGCACGTCGTTTTTGCGGCAGAGGTTCTGCATTTCGCGGGCCTCGGGGCCGCGAAGCCCCTTTTTGCAAAACACGCAGTCAATGCGCTGCGGGTCGCTGGACAACAGTTCCAGCACGGGCTTGAGCCCCGGCAGAAGAGGGGCGTCTTCGGATTGGGTATGCATACGCGCCTCCGCGCGGAGTGACACGGCCGCCATGAGCTGCCGAGGTAAAAATTATGAGGAAAAGGGCGTCCACAGTCATCGGCTGTGTACGCATCTTCCCGGCTCCTGGCAAGCCGGGCGGACGAGGAGAAGCCATGACGGAGTATAGTATGGACATTGCCGCACAAGGACGCAAGGGTGGTACCGTAGGGTTGCGCCTGTGCGTGCTGGCGGTTGCCTGTTGCCTCATGTTGGCCGGGGGCTGCGCCTCGCGGCAAAGTGGCGACTCTGGTGGTCGCGGCGTTTCCTTTTCTGTCCCCGATGACGACCCCACTCCCTTGAGCGGCAAAGAACTGGCGGCGCTCCAGTCCACGGGCCAGGTGGACAAGAGCGTGCCCCCCGAAGCCATGGACGACGTGACCCGGCAGTACAAGTATTATCTGCACAAGGGGCGCAATTCCGTCTGCGTGTTCTCCAAAAGGGCCGAAGGATATCTGAGCTATTCGCGCCAGGTTTTCCGTTCGCGCGGCATTCCTGAGGAACTGGCCTACCTTGCCAT